>NZ_JBKEZJ010000039.1:0-3119 GCF_046449555.1 Rahnella selenatireducens | reverse complement strand
GGCGTTTCACTTCTGAGTTCGGCATGGGGTCAGGTGGGACCACCGCGCTACTGCCGCCAGGCAAATTCTGTTTCATCCGTAACGCTCAACCTAGCTCAGGCTTGCACTACGAACCAATCTCGGAACAATCAGCTGAAAAATCTACGTTTATCACAGAGTCAATCTAAAACACCTTTGGTGTTGTAAGGTTAAGCCTCTCGGGTCATTAGTACTGGTTAGCTCAATGCATCGCTGCACTTACACACCCAGCCTATCAACGTCTTAGTCTTAAACGTCCCTTCAGGTGGCTTAAAGCCACAGGGAAGACTCATCTCGAGGCAAGTTTCGCGCTTAGATGCTTTCAGCGCTTATCTTTTCCGCATTTAGCTACCGGGCAATGCCATTGGCATGACAACCCGAACACCAGTGATGCGTCCACTCCGGTCCTCTCGTACTAGGAGCAGCCCCTCTCAATCTTCCAACGCCCACGGCAGATAGGGACCGAACTGTCTCACGACGTTCTAAACCCAGCTCGCGTACCACTTTAAACGGCGAACAGCCGTACCCTTGGGACCTACTTCAGCCCCAGGATGTGATGAGCCGACATCGAGGTGCCAAACACCGCCGTCGATATGAACTCTTGGGCGGTATCAGCCTGTTATCCCCGGAGTACCTTTTATCCGTTGAGCGATGGCCCTTCCATTCAGAACCACCGGATCACTATGACCTACTTTCGTACCTGCTCGAGCCGTCACTCTCGCAGTCAAGCTAGCTTATGCCATTGCACTAACCTCACGATGTCCGACCGTGATTAGCTAACCTTCGTGCTCCTCCGTTACTCTTTAGGAGGAGACCGCCCCAGTCAAACTACCCACCAGACACTGTCCTCACCCCGGATCACGGGGCCGAGTTAGAACATCAAACATTAAAGGGTGGTATTTCAAGGTTGGCTCCACGCAGACTGGCGTCCACGCTTCAAAGCCTCCCACCTATCCTACACATCAAGGCTCAATGTTCAGTGTCAAGCTATAGTAAAGGTTCACGGGGTCTTTCCGTCTTGCCGCGGGTACACTGCATCTTCACAGCGAGTTCAATTTCACTGAGTCTCGGGTGGAGACAGCCTGGCCATCATTACGCCATTCGTGCAGGTCGGAACTTACCCGACAAGGAATTTCGCTACCTTAGGACCGTTATAGTTACGGCCGCCGTTTACCGGGGCTTCGATCAAGAGCTTCGCATTGCTGCTAACCCCATCAATTAACCTTCCGGCACCGGGCAGGCGTCACACCGTATACGTCCACTTTCGTGTTTGCACAGTGCTGTGTTTTTATTAAACAGTTGCAGCCAGCTGGTATCTTCGACTGGCTTCAGCTCCGGGAGCAAGTCCCTTCACCTACGCGCCAGCGTGCCTTCTCCCGAAGTTACGGCACCATTTTGCCTAGTTCCTTCACCCGAGTTCTCTCAAGCGCCTGAGTATTCTCTACCTGACCACCTGTGTCGGTTTGGGGTACGATTTCGTGTTACCTGATGCTTAGAGGCTTTTCCTGGAAGCAGGGCATCAACTACTTCACCACCGTAGTGGCTCGTTATCACGCCTCAGGGTTAAAGTAATCCGGATTTACCAGGACTACACCCCTACACGCTTGAACCGGGACAACCGTCGCCCGGCTAGCCTAGCCTTCTCCGTCCCCCCTTCGCAGTAACACCAAGTGCTGGAATATTAACCAGCTTCCCATCGACTACGCTTTTCAGCCTCGCCTTAGGGGTCGACTCACCCTGCCCCGATTAACGTTGGACAGGAACCCTTGGTCTTCCGGCGTGCGGGTTTTTCACCCGCATTATCGTTACTTATGTCAGCATTCGCACTTCTGATACCTCCAGCAGCCCTCACAGACCACCTTCGACGGCTTACAGAACGCTCCCCTACCCAACAACGCATAAGCGTCGCTGCCGCAGCTTCGGTGCATGGTTTAGCCCCGTTACATCTTCCGCGCAGGCCGACTCGACCAGTGAGCTATTACGCTTTCTTTAAATGATGGCTGCTTCTAAGCCAACATCCTGGCTGTCTATGCCTTCCCACATCGTTTCCCACTTAACCATGACTTTGGGACCTTAGCTGGCGGTCTGGGTTGTTTCCCTCTTCACGACGGACGTTAGCACCCGCCGTGTGTCTCCCGTGATAACATTCTTCGGTATTCGTAGTTTGCATCGAGTTGGTAAGCCGGGATGGCCCCCTAGTCGAAACAGTGCTCTACCCCCGAAGATGAGTTCACGAGGCGCTACCTAAATAGCTTTCGGGGAGAACCAGCTATCTCCCGGTTTGATTGGCCTTTCACCCCCAGCCACAAGTCATCCGCTAATTTTTCAACATTAGTCGGTTCGGTCCTCCAGTTAGTGTTACCCAACCTTCAACCTGCCCATGGCTAGATCACCGGGTTTCGGGTCTATACCTTGCAACTTGACGCCCAGTTAAGACTCGGTTTCCCTACGGCTCCCCTATACGGTTAACCTTGCTACAAAATATAAGTCGCTGACCCATTATACAAAAGGTACGCAGTCACCCCACAAAGGAGGCTCCCACTGCTTGTACGTACACGGTTTCAGGTTCTATTTCACTCCCCTCGCCGGGGTTCTTTTCGCCTTTCCCTCACGGTACTGGTTCACTATCGGTCAGTCAGGAGTATTTAGCCTTGGAGGATGGTCCCCCCATATTCAGACAGGATGTCACGTGTCCCGCCCTACTCATCGAACTCACAGTCTGTGCATTTTTGTGTACGGGACTATCACCCTATACTGTGCGACTTTCCAGACGCTTCCACTAACACACAAACTGATGCTGGTTCTGGGCTCTTCCCCGTTCGCTCGCCGCTACTGGGGGAATCTCGGTTGATTTCTTTTCCTCGGGGTACTTAGATGTTTCAGTTCCCCCGGTTCGCCTCGTTAGACTATGTATTCATCTAACGATAATGTGTCGAAACACACTGGGTTTCCCCATTCGGGTATCGTCGGGTATAACGGTTCATATCACCTTACCGACGCTTTTCGCAGATTAGCACGCCCTTCATCGCCTCTGACTGCCTAGGCATCCACCGTGTACGCTTAGTCGCTTAACCTCACAACCCGAAGGTGTCTTAAAGACA
>NZ_JBKEZJ010000038.1:0-3478 GCF_046449555.1 Rahnella selenatireducens | reverse complement strand
AGATGCGTTGTTGAATTTAACACCTGAGGAACTAATCCACTCAGGGTCATCCGGTTTTTTATGGATAGAGTATTTTTGATATATTTCTTTTCTATTTGACACTTGAACATAAATAGCATCATCCGCAACAATGTTTGTGCGATATTCTGATGCTGAAACTTCAAACTCTGCATTTTTTGAAGGGTTATTGATGCCTTTATATACTATAGAGTAATTCATAAATCCGTATTTATAACTTTCATATCGCATAGGATAGGCAATTACATCATCATTGGCGACATAAATAAATTTTCCGAAAAAAGATAGAGGACCATTAAGTTGAGTAATGGTGACTTCATTTTGAGGTATTTTATCTGCTCCCTCATAGTCAGCCAGAATCTTAATTTTTTTATTTGTGTCGTTGTAGTAAACAAATCCACCTCTGCTACAATCCATATATTTTTCGAGCGTAAAGAAACGGTGGCCATCAATGCGATAAATAACCTGAGGTTCTACGTCGATTTCAACATCCCGGATAGCCCGGCCACCGGAACCGCTGGGGAAACCCGCGCCAAAACTGCCGCCTATGGTCGGGAGCATTGAAACCACAACGTTCCACAATACCCATGTCACAAAGATAACCACGGCAATGATCATGACAATTTTCAACCCAAGTTCAGTGCCTTCACTTTTCTTTTGTTCATTCATAATCAAGTTCCATTTTACTGTTGACTATTGTCATTTTTGTTACGTCCCTGTTAGTTTGAAATATATTTCACACTTCGCGGTTTAATCGTGTTGTCACAATAAAAATGGTCATCCTGAGATGCGTTGTTGAATTTGACATCTGAGGAACTAATCCACTCAGGATCATCCGATATTTTAGGAATAGAGTATTTTTGATATTGTTCTTTTCGATTTGATACCTGAACATAAATAGCATCGTCTGTGACGGTATTCGTATTGTAAATTGATGGTGAAACCTCGAGTTTCGCATTCTTTGAGGGGGTGCTAATATCGGTGTATACGATAGAGTAAGTTACAAGTCCATATTTGGAATTTTCATGTCGCTCAAGGTAAGCAATCACATCGTCACTGGCTGCATAAATAAACTTGCCAGAAAAAGAAAGAGGGCCATTAGGTTGTAAAATTGAAATTTCATCTTGGGGGTCTTGGTCTGAACCTTCTGGCCCAGCAAGCACCTTAATTTTTTTCTTGGTGTCGTTGTAATAAACAAATCCTCCAAGGTTACAATCCATATATTTTTCAAGCGTAAAGAAACGGTTGCCATCAATGCGATAAATAACCTGAGGTTCTACGTCGATTTCAACATCCCGGATAGCCCGGCCGCCGGAACCGCTGGGGAAACCCGCGCCAAAACTGCCGCCTATGGTCGGGAGCATTGAAACCACCACGTTCCACAGGAGCCATAGACCAAAAAATAGAGCAGCGATAATACTCACTACCTTCAGAGCATCTCGAGTGTCACTACTTTTATTTTCATCTTTCATTATAAATTCCTTTTAATTGTTACTTTCCTGCAGGCAAAAAGGTTAATACCATGTCATCTACGATTTCTGATTGCGCTAAATCAGTCTCTCCGGTGGCAGAGGTGATGCCTTCGATGATTTTTCCATCCGGCATCGTGATCCGATAAGGGATATTACTGATGGGATGCCCCGTCAGGGCATGGCTGACAACAAACTTTTCATCGAAGCTTTCAGGCTCAAACGACTTCATCACTCCCTGCATGCTGGCCGCGTCTTGTTTGACGATGCCGCCATTTTTCACCCGCAATTTCCCCGGTCCGCCAATCTCAACGTTTCCGCCTTTCAGCTTGATATAGGCTCCGCCGCAGATCAGAACCAGTTCGTCCTGCGCGGTTACGGTCATTTTTTTACCGCTGGCAACATGCGTATCGTCCGTTGACCAGGTGGTGAATTTCCCGCCCTGCGCCTGAACGTCGATGTCGCCTTTGGCGGCAAACATTTTGGTGCCCTGACGGCTGTAAAGGCTGATTTGCTCACCGGCTGCCACGGTGAATTTCTTCGCCGCGCCGATATCCACCTGCTGACCGGCGGTCAGCGTCAGGCTGTCTTCGGCGTAAATTTGCATACTTTCACCGCTGACAATGCCGACGCCTTGGGGTGCGCTCAGCAACAAAACGGCCTGCTGAAGTTTGTCGAGTTTTTGCTGTAACAAAGTCTGTTGCCGGTCGATGTCGGCGGCTAACGCCTGCGCCTGTTGCGCGCTGGCCGACAGGCTCTGCATTTCTACCAGTGCTCCGGAAAGCAGGGCTTTGGCCTGTTGCATGTCCAGCTGCTGCCCCCCGGCGGAAGCCTGCACGTCGGCAGAAATAAACACGCCCTTGCCGCCGCGAACGGACACCCAGTCATCGGTGCGCAACTCGGCGCCGTGTCCGCGGTCTTTGCGCTTATCATCGACCAGCGCACCGAGGTTCAGCTGGCTTTTGCCGCTGGCAGGCGTCGAGAGTTTGATGTGCTCTTTGCCCCGCGTATCGTCGAGGCGCAGCTTGTTATTGGCCGGTGTGCGTATCACGTTCCGCTTGTAATTCGGCAGCGCCACATGGTCCGGATGGCGTGAATCATGCAGCGCGTAAGCGATGTAAGGCCGGTCCACGTCGCCATTCTCAAACGCAATCGCCACGCCGGTGGAATCCAGCAGCGGCATATGGAAGCCGTAGGTATCACCGGAATAAGGCTTGGCTAAACGCAGCCAGCAGCTTTCAAAACCCTTCTGCCATTCGGCGCGGTCGAAGCCAAACTGGGCGCGGTATAAACCGTCGGCGTTGATGTGGGCGTAGGGCTCATCGGGATGGGCGCTGGAAATTCGGGCGGGCAGCGTGCCGGTGACGGTCGGCCACGGCAAAAGAGCAGGGCGGTACGGATGCTGGGTGTTGCGCGGAACGGCGGTAAAGGTGACGAAATACGCCGTGTCGCGGGCGACGTTTTGAGACTCGGTGGAAACAATCAGCAAACCGTCCGGCGCTTCCGGCCAGTCCTTGCCCGGCGTGGTGATGACCATGCCGGGGCGCAGCGTCATGCAGTTGGATTTGCCCTCAAACGTGATTTGCTCGGTGAGATAGCGCTCCTGACGGCGTCTGGCGTACCACATGCCCTGACCGGGTTCGTTGCTGTATTCCTTGCCGGTCTCCGGATAATACTCGCCCCAGCGGTAATCTTCGGCGACCAGCGCCGGATAATCCGGGTTAGTGGCGGTTGTGGCGGTCATATCGCTTTGCGCCGCCGGGTAATAATCGTCGTTAACCGTCACCGACTTGGGAATGGATTTGCGGCTGACCGACATCTCCCAGACCGATTCCAGCCCGCCGTCGAACATGCCCGCCGGGTTGCGGAACGGAATGGCAATACTCTCAGGCCAGGCGTAGGAATGGTCGGCCAGCACCATCACGTCGCAGTTGTTTTCTTCATCGTATTCAAAGAAGTACGAGATACCGCTGTCGGCCAGACGACGCGCG
>NZ_JBKEZJ010000037.1:0-4925 GCF_046449555.1 Rahnella selenatireducens | reverse complement strand
GGCATCAAATAAGTGGAAAGCCCTGTACTGACGTACAGGGCTTTTTGCTATGGGAAAATCGGGAAAATCAGAGGTCGCTGAAGGTCATTTACTTTACTTTCGCCTTTTCTTGACGGGTTCTCCGCCAGAAAACTGTGCGTCAGAGGGCGACGAATCGGTTAAACTAAGCTCAAATAAGTCACCAATGAGTAATCTAGTTATGTCGATTGACGACACCTCTCTTCAATCCCGAAATACCTTTTCCCTTGCTGCACAGGCTGCTGAAATCGTGAGTGTTTGTAGTGTAGAACAGCTGATCACGGCCTGGAAGTCTGCGAAAGAAAAGCAGCAACCCTTCCTGCTTTTAGGTGAAGGAAGCAACGTTCTTTTTCTTGAAGACTTTGCCGGTATGGTCGTTTTGAATCGAATAAAAGGTATTGAACTGGCTGAAAACGCTGATGAATGGCTATTGCATGTCGGTGCCGGAGAAAACTGGCATGAGCTGGTTTGCTACGCACTGGAACGCAATATTCCGGGGCTGGAGAACCTGGCCCTGATCCCTGGGTGTGTAGGCTCTGCGCCTATTCAGAACATTGGTGCTTATGGAATTGAGCTTCAAAGCATCTGTAATTATGTTGATGTTTTAGATCTGCAAACCGAAAAACTAGTGCGTTTAAGTGACGAAGATTGCCAGTTCGGCTATCGCGAAAGCATATTCAAACATTCTTATAAAAACGGTTATGCAATCGTAGCCGTCGGTTTGAAGCTGACGAAACAATGGTTGCCGAAACTTACTTATGGTGACCTGACTCGTCTGGATCCTCAGACCGTAACACCGCAGAAGATCTTTGATTCAGTATGCTCAATGCGACGCAGCAAATTACCGGATCCTGCCGTCACCGGGAATGCGGGCAGCTTCTACAAAAATCCAACCGTTAGTGCTTTAGTTGCAGATAAAATCAGCAGCCAGTACCCTTCAATGCCATCATATCCACAAGCCAATGGGCAGGTAAAACTTGCCGCGGGTTGGTTAGTTGAACAGTCCGGCCTGAAGGGTTTTAACATTGGCGGCGCTGCAGTGCATGAGAAACAGGCCCTGGTACTCATTAATAAAGACCATGCGAGCAGCGGTGATGTCCGCGCGTTGGCGAAATATGTTCGTGATGCAGTTGCGGAAAAATTTGGTATTTGGCTTGAGCCTGAAGTCCGTTTCATTGCCGCAGAAGGTGAAGTGAATGCAGTGGAGATACTTTCATGAAGGATATTACAGTGCCATTGCAACTGATTTCGATTTTGGCCGACGGTGAGTTTCATTCTGGTGAACAGTTAGGTACTGTCATGGGAATGAGCCGAGCGGCAATTAATAAACATATTCAGACTGTACGGGACTGGGGTGTCGATATCTTCACGGTCCCCGGGAAAGGGTACAGCTTACCTTATCCTATTCAGTTGCTGGAAGAAGAGAAGATTCTTGCAATGCTTCCGGCTGGTGGGGTAAGTGTCCTGCCTGTTATTGATTCTACCAATCAGTTTCTGATGGACAGAATTAGCCAGCTGAATTCGGGTGATGCCTGCGTTGCAGAATACCAGCAGGCTGGCCGGGGTCGCCGTGGCCGTAAGTGGTTTTCACCTTTCGGCAGCAATCTTTATCTTTCTATGTACTGGAAACTGGAGCAAGGTCCCGCAGCGGCAATGGGGCTGAGCCTGGTGATCGGGATTGTCATGGCGGAAGTACTTCATCACCTCGGAGCAGAAAATGTCCGGGTCAAATGGCCTAACGATCTTTATCTCAATGACCGTAAGCTGGCGGGTATTCTCGTTGAGTTAACGGGTAAAACCGGGGACGCTGCCCATTTGGTTATCGGGGCAGGCATCAATCTCAAAATGCGTGAACCTGCGACCGATACCATCAATCAGGGATGGATCAACTTACAAGAAGCGGGCGTGAATATTGACCGCAACGAACTCACTGCAACATTGTTGAAAGAGCTGCGTTCAGCTTTAGTTCATTTTGAACAGGAAGGTTTAACACCGTTTATTGTCCGTTGGCGGGGTTTAGATAATTTCCTCGACCGGCCGGTCAAATTGCTGATTGGTGATCAGGAAATTCATGGCATCGAACGGGGAATTGATCCGCAGGGCGCATTGTTGCTTGAGCAAGAAGGTAAAATTAAACCGTATATTGGTGGCGAGATATCACTGCGCGGTGTCTGAGTAAAATTAAAGGGAGAGCACCAGCTCTCCTTTATTCATTTGTAAAACTCTTATTTTCTCAACCGGACGCTTTCAACGGCATGATTCGCACTTTTCGTCAAGATTAGGCTGGCTCTTTCACGTGTGGGCAATATATTTTCTTTTAAATTCAATCCGTTAATTTCATTCCATAACTGGGTTGCAATGTTAACTGCTTCTTCTTCCGGCAGCTTTGCATAGTGATGAAAATAGGAGTCGGGATCAGAAAATGCACCTTGACGGAATTTCAGGAAGCGATTTATGTACCAACCCTGTAATAAATCTTCCGGCGCATCAACATATATTGAGAAATCCACAAAGTCAGAAACAAATACATGATGCGGATCGTGAGGGTAATCCATTCCACTTTGTAAAACATTGAGCCCTTCAAGAATTAAAATATCTGGCTGCTCAATGACTTTATTCCCATCGGGTATCACATCATAGATCAGATGCGAATATACCGGAGCAGTTACACGCTTAGCGCCTGATTTAACTTCAGAAACGAAATTTACCAGCTGATGCATGTCGTACGACTGCGGGAACCCCTTTTTCTTCATAATCCCACGTTCTTGCAATGTCTTATTGGGATAGAGGAATCCATCGGTGGTGATCAGCTCCACGGAGCGATGCTCGGGCCAGCGGCTGAGTAATGCCTGCAAGACACGCGCTGTTGTGCTCTTGCCCACAGCAACACTTCCCGCAATGCCAATGACATAAGGTATTTTCTGTCCGTCTGTGCCGAGAAACTGTTCAAGCACAGCTTGCCGGCGCAAGTTGGAACTGATGTAAAAATTGAGAAGGCGTGAAAGCGGCAGATAAATCTGAGCGACTTCCTCGAGGGATAAATCCTCGTTGATACCTTTCAGGTTCACGACTTCCGCTTCTTTGAGCGTTAGCGGTACTGAATCACGTAAGGCTGCCCACTGCGCACGATCGAACTGCAGATAAGGAGTTGCCAAAGATGGGTCTCTTTTTTTCATAAGTTAAAGTCTGCCTGTTAGCGCAGGTCAGGAAAGGCGATCACGCCAACTCCAGACAGTAAACCAGCAGCATATTATAGACACCTTAATTTTCAGGAGAGATCTTTTTCTTATAACTTATCGATTTCTTTGATTGAGTTTAAAAATTTTTAAGAAAGTTATGCAAACAAGGAAGATGTTGCATTAACACGGGGAGGGTTTTGCCGCCCCGTTTGGCTAATTAGAAGAGAGAAGTAGGAGAACAGGCAAACGCAGAAAGCCGCTTATAGTAGACGACTTCACTTTTTCGAGTGTAGCGGGCGGATTCAGCTTTGAAGGGCGCGCAGCGGTAACCCTGTGCGCGATAGAAGGCTTCTGCTTCAGAGCCTGATTGCATATCGGAAGACAAAACGGTGCAACGCAGGTTCTGAGCGGTGTTTTCCAGTTCACGCATTAACAATCTGCCGACGCCATGTCGTCTTGCATGTGCGCGAACCAACAGGGTATTAATTTCTGCCTCATGTGGTAAATCTGCCAGGTGTGTTAAATCCAGCTGGACTGTTCCGATAACGCCTCGCTCATCACGAGCTATCCAAAGCAAACGCTCATTTTGGGCAAGTGCGGGCCGCAAATCATTAAAGGAATCTTCGGCGTCTATCAGTTCCATGGCGTAGGGAAACCCAGCAGAGCCTCCCTCGCTGTTGGCATCTACCAGAAGTTGTGCCAGTTCACCCCGGTAGATAGGTAATGTCGCCGCATTAAGCATGACTATTTTCATTGCAGCACTCCTGATAAGAAAACAGCGCGTTCGAAAAGAAGACTGCAAAAATTGCGCCAATAAAAAATGCCGTTAAAACAGTATTGGCCGAAAAGAAATAGCCGGTTGATGATCTTTGATGAGGCAACAGCACATTTTAAGTGCATAAATTGCACTGGCAGGCGGCATGAAGGTTTTTTATAAAGATGAACGGTGAGGAAAAACTCATGTATCGGCTCGACAGCCAGGCCTGAGGCGACGTTTATTGCACATTATTTGAGCCTTTAAACGTATTTATACGGGCAAAAGCCTACTTTTTGAATAAAACATGAGCGTTAGAGCAAAACATGCAATTTATTTGTTGCATACCCCGTAAACTCTCCCTAGAATGCGCAGCACTTGATGCCGGCATAGCTCAGTTGGTAGAGCAACTGACTTGTAATCAGTAGGTCCCGAGTTCGACTCTTGGTGCCGGCACCATTCAAGTACTTAACAATTAGGTGGGGTTCCCGAGCGGCCAAAGGGAGCAGACTGTAAATCTGCCGTCATCGACTTCGAAGGTTCGAATCCTTCCCCCACCACCATACAAGCTTCAGCAATGAAGCAACTTAAAGTGAAAGAGTCGCTTTAAGTGAAGGTGAGGAATTAAGTGTCTCACGTCCTTTTCCCCGTCTTCGAGTTCTTCAGAAAAATTAGGTAGCCGAGTTCCAGGATGCGGGCATCGTATAATGGCTATTACCTCAGCCTTCCAAGCTGATGATGTGGGTTCGATTCCCACTGCCCGCTCCAAGTATGTGCTGATATAGCTCAGTTGGTAGAGCGCACCCTTGGTAAGGGTGAGGTCGGCAGTTCGAATCTGCCTATCAGCACCACTTCCAAATTCTCCCTCCTGATTTTCTTTCTGTAAACTAATTCGTCAAGCAAATGCTTGGTTGATGTGGTGATACCACCGATTTAACCGTGTCTTAGAGGGACAATCGATGTCTAAAGAAAAG
>NZ_JBKEZJ010000036.1:0-5834 GCF_046449555.1 Rahnella selenatireducens | reverse complement strand
TCCAAAAGGCTGAGGCGTGGTCACGATTCTCCTCTCTCAGACTTCGTTAGCCGTCGCGGATAAGGTATAGTCCGCCTTTTTACGAAGGTGATTTGCTGAATGCTGTCCAACCCCTCCATTCGTCTCAACAAATACATTAGCGAGAGCGGTATCTGCTCGCGCCGTGATGCCGATCGTTACATCGAACAGGGAAACGTTTTTATCAATGGCAGACGCGCCTCCGTGGGCGCACAAGTATTTGCCGGTGATGTGGTGAAAGTTAACGGCCAGCTGATTGAACCACGTGATGAAGAAGATTTAGTGCTTATCGCGCTCAATAAGCCCGTGGGGATCGTCACCACAATGGAAGACGGTGAGCGGGACAACATCAGTGATTTCGTTAACCACAGCAAACGCGTTTTCCCTATCGGGCGTCTGGATAAAGATTCTCAGGGCCTGATTTTACTGACCAACCACGGTGATCTGGTCAATAAAATCCTGCGTGCGGGCAACGACCACGAAAAAGAATACGTCGTAACGGTCAACAAACCGGTGACGGATGAGTTTATAACCGGTCTGGGCGCGGGTGTCCCCATGCTAGGCACGGTGACCAAAAAATGCAAAGTGAAGAAAGAAGCGCCCTTTGTATTTCGTATCACGCTGGTTCAGGGGCTTAACCGCCAGATCCGGCGTATGTGTAAGCATTTTGGCTTTGAAGTCACCAAGCTTGAGCGTGTGCGGATCATGAACATCAATCTGAAAGGCCTGCCTTTGGGGGAATGGCGTGATTTGACGGACGATGAGCTGGTCGAATTATTCAGACTCACTGAAAACTCGACTTCGGAAGAAAAGCCGGCCAAAAAAACGCCGTCTAAACCTCCTCAGGCTAAAAAACCGGTTGTCACAAAACCGAAAAATACCGAGAAACCCGACGGAAATTCAGCGTCCCGTAAACGTTTTGCGCAGCCGGGGCGTAAAAAGAAAGGGCGTTAATTCGGCATCCCTTTCCGCTGCCACCGGCCTTCGGGCCGGTTTTTATCTGATCATTCCGCTTCAGTTTGCCCGTATCGCCTAAATTGTGACCAGTGTCATAAAACTGTCATATAACGTACATTTTACTGTCACCAAACTGTCCTATTTTCCTCCTGTGCCAAACACTTTATAAATCTCGACCTGGGTCGAACAAAAAAAACCACTAGGAGTGGAACATGAAATTGATGCGTAACACCGTCGCCGGTATTGTAGCAGCGACTTTCTCCCTCACAGCAATGTCTGCTTTCGCTGCTAGTAATCTGACTGGCGCTGGCGGCACCTTCCCTGCACCTGTCTACGCTAAGTGGGCGGATGCATACCAGAAAGCAACCGGCACTCAGGTTAACTATCAGGGCATAGGTTCTTCCGGCGGCGTGAAACAAATCATCGCCAAAACCGTTGATTTCGGCGCATCTGATGCTCCGATGAAAGAAGAAGATCTGAACAAAAACGGCCTGTTCCAGTTCCCTACCGTGATCGGTGGCGTGGTACTGGCTGTGAATATCCCGGGTATCAAATCAGGTCAGCTGACGCTGGACGGCGCAACGCTGGGTGATATTTACCTGGGTAAAATCAAAAAGTGGAACGACGCGGCGATCACTAAGCTGAACCCAGGCGTGAAACTGCCAGATACCAATATCGCCGTTGTTCGTCGTGCTGACGGTTCTGGTACTTCTTTCGTGTTCACCAGCTATCTGGCAAAAGTGAACAACGAGTGGAAAGAGAAAATCGGTTCAGGCTCAACAGTTAACTGGCCTACCGGTCTGGGCGGCAAAGGTAATGATGGCGTGGCCGCATTTGTACAGCGTCTGCCGGGCTCAATCGGTTACGTAGAATATGCTTACGCTAAACAAAACAACCTGGCTTACACCAAGCTGGTTGATGCGGATGGCAAATCCATCAGCCCGACAGAAGAATCCTTCAGCGCAGCGGCTAAAGGCGCTGACTGGAGCAAAACTTTCGCTCAGGACCTGACAAATCAGAAAGGCGACAACGCTTGGCCAATCAGCTCCACCACCTTCATCCTGATTTACAAAGATCAGCAGGATGCGACCAAAGGTGCTGAAGTTCTGAAGTTCTTCGACTGGGCTTACAAAAACGGCAACAAACTGACGACTGACCTGGATTATGCAACGCTTCCACCTTCAGTCGTTGAGCAGGTTCGTGCAGCCTGGAAAGCAAATATCAAAGATAGCAGCGGCAAAGCACTTTACTAGGATCTGACGTCTCGTCTGATATAGAGTACAAGTCTTCTGCTTCATTCCCTCTCCGGCCGGGGAGGGAATTAAATCTTAATTAAAAGAGAGTGGTATGGCTGAATACAAGCCGGCTATCAAAGCACCAAGCAAAAACGGTGACATCCTTTTCGGCGCGCTGGTCAAACTGGCTGCGCTGATCGTGTTATTAATGCTGGGCGGAATCATCGTCTCGCTGTTTATTGCTTCGCTGCCTAGCATTGAAAAATTCGGATTATCCTTCCTGTGGACGAAAACCTGGGACGCCCCGAATCAGCAGTTCGGCGCACTGGTGCCTATTTACGGTACCGTCGTGACCTCGATTATCGCCTTACTGATTGCCGTTCCCGTCAGTTTTGGTATCGCATTATTCCTCACCGAGCTGGCACCTAACTGGATGAAACGTCCGCTGGGTATTGCCATCGAGCTGCTGGCGGCGATCCCCAGTATTGTTTACGGCATGTGGGGTTTATTCGTTTTCGCTCCGCTGTTTGCGCAGTATTTCCAGACACCGGTCGGTGATGTGCTTTCTGGTATCCCGATTGTTGGCGCGCTTTTCGCCGGCCCGGGTTTTGGTATTGGCATCTTGGCGGCAGGCGTCATTCTGGCCATCATGATCATTCCGTATATTGCCTCCGTCATGCGTGACGTGTTCGAGCAGACGCCGGTCATGATGAAAGAATCGGCCTACGGAATTGGTTGTACGACCTGGGAAGTGATCTGGCGCATCGTGCTGCCGTTCACTAAAAATGGTGTCATCGGCGGTGTCATGCTCGGTCTTGGCCGTGCGCTCGGTGAAACCATGGCGGTGACCTTCATTATCGGTAACACCTACCAGCTCGACAGCATTTCGCTTTACGCGCCCGGCAACAGTATTACCTCGGCGCTGGCGAACGAATTCGCCGAAGCTGAAGCGGGTCTGCACACTTCTGCGCTGATGGAACTGGGCCTTATCCTGTTTGTTATCACCTTTATTGTTCTGGCGCTGTCGAAAGTCATGATTCTGCGTCTGGCTAAGAAAGAGGGCCGTTAAGATGACGACACTCGAAATGCAAAGTAACGCAGCCTTACTGGAATCACGTCGCAAACGTCAGGCATGGCGCCGTCAGAAGAACCGTCTGGCGCTAATGATTTCCATGCTGACCATGCTTTTTGGCTTGTTCTGGCTGGTATGGATCCTGTTCACGACCGTCGTGAAAGGCGTAGACGGCATGTCTCTGGCACTGTTTACCCAAAACACACCGCCGCCAAATACGGCTGGCGGTGGTCTGGCGAACGCCATTGCAGGAAGCGGACTGCTGATTTTATGGGCGACGGTTATCGGTACACCGCTGGGCGTGATGGCGGGGATTTATCTGGCAGAATATGGCCGTAAATCCTGGCTGGCGGAATTCATTCGCTTCATCAACGACATTCTGCTTTCTGCTCCTTCCATTGTGGTTGGCCTGTTCGTTTACACCATCATGGTGGCGAAAATGGGGCACTTCTCTGGCTGGGCGGGCGTACTGGCGCTGGCGTTGCTGCAAATCCCGATTGTTATCCGTACCACGGAAAACATGCTGAAACTGGTGCCGGACAGCCTGCGTGAAGCGGCTTATGCGCTGGGGACGCCGAAATGGAAAATGATTTCTGCGATCACCCTGAAAGCCTCTGTTTCCGGCATTATCACTGGTATTTTGCTGGCCATCGCCCGCATCGCCGGCGAAACCGCACCGCTGCTGTTTACGTCGCTCTCCAACCAGTTCTGGAGCACCGACATGATGCAGCCGATCGCCAACCTGCCGGTGACCATCTTCAAGTTTGCGATGAGCCCGTTTGGCGAATGGCAACAACTGGCCTGGGCAGGCGTGCTGCTGATTACAGTGTGTGTGCTGTTGCTGAACATTCTGGCGCGTGTGATCTTCGCCGCGAAGAAGCAGTAAGTTAATTCATTACTGAAGGCAGAGTTTTTCACTCTGCCTTCACTGTTTACCCGGCGTCGCACAGCGGCGCGCGCAAAAGAGAGATGTCTTAATGAGTCGAATGACTGACGCATCCAACAGCAAGATTCAGGTTCGCGATCTGAATTTTTATTACGGTAAATTCCACGCGCTGAAAAATATTTCCCTGGATATCGCTAAGAACGAAGTCACGGCATTCATCGGCCCGTCAGGTTGTGGTAAATCCACGCTGCTGCGTACGTTTAACAAAATGTACCAGCTTTACCCTGAGCAGCATGCAGAAGGTGAAATTCTGCTCGATGGCGAAAATATTCTGGTCGATAAACAAGATATCGCGCTGCTGCGTGCCAAAGTCGGCATGGTCTTCCAGAAACCGACGCCGTTCCCGATGTCGATTTACGACAACATCGCATTTGGTGTCCGTCTGTTTGAAAAACTTTCCCGTACGGACATGGATGAGCGCGTGCAATGGGCGCTGACCAAAGCCGCTTTGTGGAATGAATCCAAAGACAAGCTGCACCAGAGCGGTTACAGCTTGTCCGGCGGCCAGCAACAGCGCCTGTGCATTGCGCGCGGCATTGCTATCCGTCCTGATGTTCTCCTGCTAGATGAACCGTGTTCGGCGCTGGATCCGATTTCAACCGGCCGTATCGAAGAGCTGATCACCGAGCTAAAATCTGATTACACCGTGGTGATCGTGACCCACAACATGCAGCAGGCTGCGCGTTGTTCAGACCGCACTGCGTTTATGTATTTGGGTGAGCTGATCGAATACAGTGATACCGACTCGCTGTTTACTTCGCCAGCGCGCAAACAGACTGAAGATTACATTACTGGCCGCTACGGTTGAGGTAAGAACGATGGACAACCTGAACTTAAACAAACACATTTCCGGCCAGTTTAACGCCGAGCTCGAGCACATCCGTACGCAGGTTCTGGCGATGGGCGGGCTGGTTGAACAGCAACTGACTGATGCGATCACCGCGATGCACAATCAGGATGCCGAACTGGCGCAGCGAGTCATCAAAGGTGATGACAAAGTTAACCTAATGGAAGTGGCGATCGACGAAGCCTGCGTGCGAATTATTGCCAAGCGCCAGCCGACCGCCAGCGATTTGCGTTTAGTGATGGCGATTATCAAAACCATTTCTGAACTGGAACGTATCGGCGATGTGGCGGATAAAATCTGCCGTACCGCGCTGGAGAAATTCTCGCATCTGCATCAGCCGCTGCTGGTCAGCCTGGAATCTCTGGGCCGCCATACGGTAGAAATGCTGCATGACGTGCTCGACGCGTTCGCGCGTATGGATCTTGACGAAGCGGTGCGTATTTACCGTGAAGATAAGAAAG
The DNA here is from genome assembly GCF_046449555.1 of Rahnella selenatireducens. Classification (NCBI taxonomy): domain Bacteria; kingdom Pseudomonadati; phylum Pseudomonadota; class Gammaproteobacteria; order Enterobacterales; family Yersiniaceae; genus Rahnella; species Rahnella selenatireducens. The sequence continues at coordinate 298 of NZ_JBKEZJ010000036.1, read as the reverse complement.
TGGATCAGGAATACGAAGGCATTGTGCGTCAGCTCATGACCTACATGATGGAAGATCCGCGTACCATTCCAAGCGTCCTGACCGCGTTGTTCTGCGCCCGCTCCATTGAGCGTATCGGCGACCGTTGCCAGAATATTTGTGAATTCATCTTCTACTTCGTGAAAGGGCAAGATTTCCGTCACGTTGGCGGCGATGCGCTGGACAAATTGCTGACAGACGGCAAAGACGCGGCGAAAGACTGATCGGTCACTGATACTCGTCATACAAAATTTTTTCCATAAAAAAGGCCTCTTACGAG
>NZ_JBKEZJ010000035.1:0-5945 GCF_046449555.1 Rahnella selenatireducens | reverse complement strand
ACTTGAAAGATGAAACATCACTCAGTAATACTTTCAGACCAAAAAATTCTTCTTTATTTCCATTGAAACATCGCAGAGATTCAACCATTGGATAACTGATAAATAACTTTCCCTTTTCAGTCTCCTGATTAAAAACACGCAACATATCCATCAAGCTTTCTGCATCTGCATCAGTTGCGTGTGGATCATAATCAAAAAAAAGATATATTTGTGAAAAATCTTTTCTTTCATATTGAGAAAGATTTTTATCACGTTCTTTAAGAAAAGGAAAAACATCAACATACTCCATACCAAAATCGTCGGTAATCATTTTTCTGTAAAGTTGATATATTTCACCGCAAAATGAAACTTTGACTACCGCATTATCCTCACTTTGGATATAGTTGCCAATAAGGTTCTTTGTTAATACATGCTCGGTTTTTTCCCCTTCGAAAACAAAAAGTATTTTTTCAGCCATCAGACTATCTCTTTTTTCTTTTTAAAGCCACCAGCTTTGTAGATCTTTTCTAAATTATGTGCAAGTCTTATTTCCTTATCCGTTAGATAAGGAAGAGCTTTAACATCCTTATGATCCATGACAAAATAGCAATCAGGCCTCAATATATCATTACTCATTACGCTAGTATTATGAGTCGTCAATATAACCTGGGCAGGACTCTCTTTAAGAATGCTGACCAAAGCTTCAGATAATTCATGATGATAGAATGCATCAAACTCATCAATGCATATTAGGGATACCTGCTCCATTCTTTGCATCCAAAAGAAAAAAAGTCCCAAAGACTTGGTTCCCGTTGATGCAATTTCATAAAACGGAATTGTTACTCCATCGAAGTCGAAAGCAATATCCTTTCCATTCAGACCATCTATTTCTTTAAGTTTACATTCAACACCATTCGCATTTAAAAAATTCTCAAACTCTTCTATGTTATTGTGTTCGAGTATATCCTCACATATTTTCTTTCCTGAAGACTCAACCCCGATGTAAGAATTACCTTCAAGTAATGACCTAAAGAACAACATCCCTTTAACATAATTCGTAAACTTTCTAAATGCGGATGTTACTCGCCCTTCAGGAAATATGGTATTATTGTTTATATAGGATATTACAGACACCGATTCCTCCGCTTCTGTAAAATCATTATTTAAATTTTCAGTTCCCGGAATTTCTATTTTTGCAATATTACTAATCCTTCGATCTATTTTTACATAGTTATTTCCGTTTATATCTAAGGATTCCATAACTATCTTTCTTGCACTTTTTTTATCGTAAGAATACGTCACCTCATCCTCACCAAACTTAAAGTGATACTTGAAAGATGCCACTCCTTTTGAATTCTTGGCATTTAAATAGTTTTTTGAGAAAAAACTAGATAACTTTGCTGCTTCACTTAATTGAGAAACAAGATCAAATATTGCATGGGTTAGGTTGCTTTTCCCTGTCCCATTTTTACCGTAAATTATGCTGGTTTTAATAACACCGTTACTTACAGCCTCATCATTAAATTCGTAATTCTTTCTTTGAGTCAAATCCAGAATGAAATTCTCCTCAAACCCCCTAAAACCGCAAACCTCAAATATCTTTAACATAAATAACTCCTCGCATCGATTCCCTTAGTCTAGCATATTGCCGTATTTTTTTTACGGCAAATATTGACTGAAAAAACGAAGCATGTACACTGGTTTTTGTAACAGCTCATGAAAGGAAGTAAAGCTAACGCTTTGGGGAAGCAAGGAAGATTTAAGTGTAAGTCATTGATTTATTGCTTTTTATTTGTATTCATTCCATATTTTTCCGTGGAGACTTATTAATTGCTGATATCGGTAAAGAAAAACAGGAGGAGGAGCTATTAGAAAAAAATAAGGATAGATGGGTTAGCCTGTACCACCAGAACTAACCCTAACAAACCATACGCAAATGTGGCGCTTGAGTACCACCTCAAGTGCTTAACGAAACCAGCCACAAGATTTGTTGATGCTACAGTACAATTTCCAGAGCAGAAATCAACACTCGAATGGCGAAATCAGAGTGATGCCAGATGAAGACAGAAGAGTCTCAAGCATACATTTTTCGCCCTTACATAACAGTAAAGGGTAAGAGAATCACCCGCCCCAACGGGGGAATGTTCAAGATCCCAGTCAATTCAGATCAAGAACAGAAAAAATAAAATTAGGCCTCTCACAAGAGGCCTAAAAACCCAATCAACTGTTATTTAAGGACTTAACTCATGGCGTATTATGTTGATAGTACAGAAGATTACCTAAAGAAGACCACTGAACCGGATGGCAGCGTCTGGCGCAGCCTATTCAGTCCTGCGACTGAATGTCCAGCTTCCGGCATTTACCGCTGCCGCAATTGTGGTGATGAAGTGACCTGCAATAAAGGTGATCCGCTCCCCCCCCAAAATCACGCACAGCATAGTCCTTCAGCAGGGGAAATCCGCTGGGAACTGATCGTGATGACAAAAACAAAATAAAAATAATTTCTTCACATCAAAGGCCGCCTGTGGGCGGCCTTTTTCACATCTGAACCAGCTAGTAACATCCCACTCACGTAGTGAGGCGACGACAGCCCCAATCGCCACAGACGATATTACGCTTCTTATATCTTGAATTTATAAAGGCCATTTTCTTCTAAAACAGAAAGCTCAACACCCTCTTTTTTGAATTTATTTTTTAACTCTTCCAAAGTGCTGAACTCAACTGTTGACAGTGGGGTTTCGTACTCCCTACCGGTGGTTATGTATAAATACAGCTCATCAACAGTGTCTATGTGTTGCGTTACAGAGGCCATAGAAATCAATCCTTATTGGTTTGGGTTTATAACCGTAACATATCTATTCTGCCCTTCGGCATTGAACGCTTAAACATTATTCAGTTTTTTTGATATTTATCAGCAAATCCCTCCACTATTCATCTTCCCGACATGGGACTAATATTCGTCTCATCGGAGGCACGATGCCTCTTCCCAAACAATCACTGAGAAGGAATTTGACCATGAAATCCATCAAAACTTTCGTTGTAGCTGCTACCCTCACCACCGTGTCTTTCGGAAGCTTCGCCGCCGACCTCGGCACCGTCACCGCGACAGGTAACACCTTGGACGGCCTGGAGTCCACCTTCGCGGCCAAAGCCGCTGCGGCAGGCGCATCGTCTTATAAAATCATCGAAGCGGGCGGTCAGAACCACCTGCACGGCACCGCCATTCTGTACAAATGATTCATGACTGCTGACGGAACGGCCAGAGAGGGTCACCTGCGGGTGGCCTTTTTTGTGACTGCTAACCGGGGTGAATTGAACATAACACCGGTTTACCGTACCGCCCCCGACGCCCTCAGCGCGCATTTCCCCTGAAGACGATGAAATATGCCCGGCTTACCCCGCCAAAACCGCCCAAAACGGCGCAGATGAATTCTGGGCGCGTGAATAGCTATGCACCGAAACCTGCGGCGCGGATTTTAGCGGCTAAAATCCGGCGAACGGTTCAAAAGTGATGATTGCCACCGCCAAACCGGTCCCACAAGTCCATCGCCAGCTTCAGGCACTGCAACGCCCGTTTCACCATGTTTAAAAATTTCATGCTGCCCTCCTGAGTTTCACTCTATGGTTGCGTCACGACGGTATTTAGTGGGATTTTTTTGATCCACTGTTGGGGATGAGAGTGCACCCGCCATTACCCATGCGGCTATTGTGCCCGGGCAGATGCGTCGAAATAAGATGAAGGGGTTCAGTGGGAAACGGTGAACGGTCGCGGAATTTATTGCGCGGCCACGAGGCGTTGGCCAAGCCGCCGGCGCGGCAGAACGTTGCGCATGCGCACCACTTTTTGCTGAGTTATCCGTATCAGGATTTTTTCTGGGGAACGTTGATCAGGCTAACCGGGTGACAAATAGCGGTCACGGGAAGTTATGGGTGTTGGGGGAAACCCTGACCAGGCGTTTTGATGATCGCCGCCAGCTCACCGGCGGTGGACACAAAACATTTCCTGTCCGCTAACTGGCACTCTTTTTGGCACAACACGACATCAAAGCCAAACGCACAAAACGCCGACGTTTTGTGGAATGAAGAAAAAGTGGCTGGATCAGGCACTGTTGTCGGAAAAAATCGCTGTCTCCGAGGTGTGTTGATCAGGCACTACTCGCCGTTTTTTGTGGTTTACAGGTGTGTCAATCAAGCACCGGTGCCTGATTGTGGCCTAACTAACATACTGAATTATCTAGTTAGCCACTTTTAGGCCACATTGCAGTGCCGGATTAGGCCACTTTTAGGCCACAATCAGGCACTGCAATGTCACTTTAGCTCAAGACACTGTAAAAAAAACATTTTAAAATCGAATCAACTTACTGTATTAAAAGGATAATTCAGCAAGATATGGTCTTGCGTGGGGTGTGGTACTGGAGCGTCGTTTAAAAGCGGCGGTATTGTGAGAGAAATCCAGCCAAGCTCGGGCGAAAAAACACTGTGCCATATTGGCCTATGATGGCACTACACAAGCGGGGTCAATTTTTCCAGAATTGCCAACGGCTTTTCGTTTGAATAGCTGAAGCACTTTCCTGCTTCAGCTCAATGCGCAACATTTCCGCCTTCATATCTGCCAACTCCTTGCGGAGCAGGCGTATTTCGTCCAGTAAGACATCCATTTTTTGTGTGCCATCGCCATGTGCCACAGAGTGGCGTTTAGGTGTGCCAACGTGTGCAATGTCGCCGTAGCAACGAATAAGCTCAGACGTTTCGATTTCACGATGACCTTTATCGTTAGTCCTATAAGAAACAAGGCCGGAAGCCATATCACGATAAAGCGTCCTCCGGCTCTTGGAAACCAACTTTTGAGACTGTGCCACAGAATGCCATGCCATAGATCACCTCATTTTTTGGCACAGTATAGAACAAAGAAAAAAGACACGACACAAAAGGTAGGGAGTGACCGTGCAAGCATGAAATGATGAAGCACTGACGCTTCCTCGCATTGACAGACTTCGCTAGTCAACACTGCGGCGAGCGTTGCGGATCAGAAAAAGACGAATGAGATGTAATAGACGGACAGACAGGAAAAAGAGCAGCCCGGAGGGCTGTTTTTCCATAGGCTTCGCCCTCCTGACGAGCTTCACAGAAATCTTGCGATAACCGGCGCTCAAATCAGAAGTGGCGAAACCTGACAGGACTTAAAGATACCGAACGTTTCCATCCGGCGGCTCCCTCGTGCGCTCTCCTGTTCCCACCATACGGATTTACCCGCATCACTCCGCTGTTTATGGCCGCGTTTTTTCATTCCACGCCTGATGCTGAGATCCGGACAGGTGGTTCGCTCCAAGCTGGGCTGTAAGCACGAACTCCCCGTTCAGCCCGACTACCACACCTTCAGCGCAACTGTTCTCTTGAAGTCCAATCACTGAAGGTACGACGAATCGCCACTGGCGGTAGCCACTGGTAGCTGGTTTACGGAGCAGATATGTATTTACGCGGTAAATACGGAGTTCTTGAAGTGGAAGCCCAACTACGGCTACACTGAAAGGACAGATTTGGTGACTGTGCTCCGTTTAAGCCAGTTACCACGGTTCAGAAACTTGCCGGTTTACTGAACCTTCGAAAAACCACCTTGCCGGGTGGTTTTTTCGTTTTAAAGATTATCACGCATCAACAAAGGATCCAAGAAGATCCAGTTTAAAAATATACTTAACGCATTAATATATCAGGTAATTTTAAACCAAAGTGATACCAGAGCATCAAAGGGAATGCATTTAGGACAATGACTGCATTAGACTGAGATTCAATTTCAATCTGCTTAGTTAAAATAGAATCCTGCTCGATAACATTCTCTGGGTAAGAAACCTCACCTCTAAGTAAACGCTCAGCCTTTTCACAGTGAAGCTCAATAACTTCTTTCCATAAATTTTTATCCCACTTAGGCACATCATTGTAGACCTTATGAGCATATCCTTGAACAAACG
>NZ_JBKEZJ010000034.1:0-12495 GCF_046449555.1 Rahnella selenatireducens | reverse complement strand
GTTTTTTGTCACTATACGTTGACGCAACACACCCGAAAAGGGCATCATTCGATGCCCTTTTTTCTACGCTGTGGTGCTAGAACCTATCTCATCAGCGATTTATACGTCATAATCACTGGTGAGATAGGCTCTGAGATATAGCGTAAAACACCGAATTGCGCTCGAGTAGAGCATCGATCGGTTTGGTTTGCCTCGCAATGCGAGGCAAAGTTGTTTGTTCTGAATCATTGTGACGGGTTGGTTTATGAGTGCGAATACCGAGGCTCAAGGGAGCGGGCGCGGCCTGGAAGCGGTAAAGTGGCTGGTTGTTGCCGTTTTGTTGGTTGTAGCTATTGTCGGTAACTATTATTACCGTGCATACAGCCTGCCGTTACGCGCGTTAGCCGTAGTAGTTATTATCGCAATTGCAGGCGCAGTGGCTTTACTGACCACCAAAGGCAAGGCGACAGTTGCGTTTGCTCGTGAAGCGCGCACCGAAGTACGTAAAGTCATTTGGCCTACGCGCCAGGAAACATTGCATACCACACTGATCGTTGCTGCGGTGACTGCCGTTATGTCTCTGATTCTGTGGGGGCTGGATGGTATTTTAGTCCGCCTGGTATCTTTCATTACTGGCTTGAGGTTCTAAATGTCTGAAGCACCTAAAAAACGTTGGTACGTCGTTCAGGCGTTTTCTGGCTTTGAAGGCCGCGTAGCGCAATCGCTGCGTGAGCACATCAAATTACATGACATGGAAGAACTGTTTGGCGAAGTCATGGTTCCGACCGAAGAAGTGGTTGAGATTCGTGGTGGCCAGCGCCGTAAAAGCGAGCGTAAATTCTTCCCGGGTTATGTGCTGGTACAGATGGTGATGAATGACGCCAGCTGGCACTTAGTTCGCAGCGTTCCTCGTGTGATGGGCTTCATTGGCGGAACGTCAGATCGTCCTGCACCAATCAGCGATAAAGAAGTCGATGCGATCATGAATCGCCTGCAGCAAGTGGGTGATAAGCCACGTCCGAAAACATTGTTTGAACCAGGCGAACTGGTACGTGTTAACGACGGTCCGTTCGCGGACTTCAACGGTGTGGTTGAAGAAGTCGATTACGAAAAGAGCCGCTTAAAAGTGTCTGTTTCCATCTTTGGCCGTGCAACACCGGTCGAACTGGATTTCGGGCAGGTTGAAAAAGGCTAATAACACTGTTCTGAATATTCATTAGAACAGATGTTGTACAGGGCGCGAAATTGAACTATAATTTCGCGCCTTTTGTTTTTATGCGCAGCCTCTGCGTGTGAAAAGTATAAAGTACTGTAGATAACGGGGAGCCTCTTCAAACAGGCGATATTACCCAAACGAGGATATTTACCATGGCCAAGAAAGTACAAGCCTACGTTAAGTTGCAAGTTGCAGCCGGTATGGCAAACCCAAGTCCGCCAGTTGGTCCAGCTCTGGGTCAGCAAGGCGTGAACATCATGGAATTCTGTAAGGCGTTCAATGCTAAGACTGATAGCATGGAAAAAGGCCTGCCAATTCCTGTTGTTATTACTGTTTATTCTGACCGTTCTTTCACCTTTGTTACCAAAACCCCTCCTGCAGCAGTACTGCTGAAGAAAGCGGCTGGTATCAAGTCTGGTTCCGGCAAGCCGAACAAAGACAAAGTGGGTAAAGTAACGAGTGCTCAGGTTCGTGAAATCGCAGAAACCAAAGCTGCGGACATGACTGGTTCTGACGTTGAAGCGATGACTCGCTCCATCGAAGGTACTGCTCGTTCCATGGGCCTGGTAGTGGAGGATTAATAGAATGGCTAAGCTGACCAAGCGCATGCGCGTGATCCGTGACAAAGTTGATGCTACTAAACAGTATGACATCACCGAAGCCGTTGCTCTGCTCAAAGAGCTGGCCACTGCTAAATTCGTAGAAAGCGTGGACGTTGCTGTTAACCTCGGCATCGACGCACGTAAATCTGATCAAAACGTTCGCGGCGCAACCGTACTGCCACACGGCACCGGTCGTTCTGTTCGCGTTGCCGTCTTCACCCAAGGTGCAAACGCTGAAGCTGCTAAAGCTGCAGGCGCTGAACTGGTTGGTATGGAAGACCTGGCAGACCTGATCAAGAAAGGCGAAATGAACTTCGACGTTGTTATCGCATCCCCGGATGCAATGCGCGTTGTTGGCCAATTAGGTCAGGTTTTGGGTCCACGTGGCCTGATGCCTAACCCTAAAGTTGGTACTGTAACTCCTAACGTTGCTGAAGCAGTTAAGAATGCTAAAGCAGGTCAGGTTCGTTACCGTAACGACAAAAACGGCATCATCCATACCACTATCGGTAAGGTTGATTTCGAATCCGACAAGCTGAAAGAAAACCTGGAAGCTCTGTTGGTCGCTCTGAAAAAAGCGAAGCCTTCTCAGGCTAAAGGCGTTTTCATCAAGAAAGTAAGCCTGTCCACTACCATGGGCGCAGGTCTTTCAGTTGATCAAAGCGGCCTGAGCGCGGCAGTTAACTAAGTTAGCAACCTGCGTTTATCGCTTTACGCGGGCGATAGATTTGTCTAGAATCTATGGCCCGTTGTTTCGTTAATGCGAAACCAAGATTTTTCGGTTGGAGCCTGGCCTATCCAGGCCTCCGTCCAAGACCGCAGGTGTCCTGAAAGGGACTTAATTCTTCCTGCGTAGACGGTGACAGAGCCTGAAGAAAATATTTCTTTGTCTTTTTTAAAAAGAATTAAGATTTGTCTTTGCTGGATTCTCTGCTCACCGTGTTTGAACGCTTGATATCGATCTCGATAACAAGTGATGTGAGTTCCGGGGATTTTCCCCGGCCAAATCCAGGAGCAAAAAGCTAATGGCATTAAATCTTCAAGACAAACAAGCGATTGTTGCTGAAGTCATCGAAGTAGCCAAAGGCGCGCTGTCTGCGGTTGTTGCGGATTCCCGTGGCGTAACTGTAGATAAAATGACTGAACTGCGTAAAGCAGGTCGTGAAGCTGGCGTTTACATGCGTGTTGTTCGCAACACCTTGATGCGCCGCGTCGTAGAAGGTACTCAGTTTGAGTGCCTGAAAGACACGTTTGTCGGTCCAACCTTGATTGCATTCTCTACTGAACACCCAGGCGCTGCTGCCCGTCTGTTCAAAGATTTCGCTAAAGCGAATGCAAAATTTGAGGTTAAAGCTGCGGCCTTTGAAGGTGAGTTTATCTCTGCGGCTCAAATCGACCGCTTGGCAACTCTGCCTACTTACGAAGAAGCGATCGCACGCCTGATGGCAACCATGAAAGAAGCCTCTGCAGGCAAATTGGTTCGCACTCTGGCTGCTGTACGCGATCAGAAAGAAGCTGCTTAATCAGCCTTTCTTTTCTCGTTTACTTGCTTACGTATAAACTATTTCTGAATTCTAGGAACACTTGAAATGTCAATCACTAAAGAACAAATCATTGAAGGCGTTGCAGCTCTGTCTGTAATGGAAATCGTTGAACTGATCTCCGCTATGGAAGAAAAATTCGGCGTTTCTGCTGCTGCTGCTGTTGCAGGTCCTGCTGCTGCCGCTGAAGCTGTTGAAGAAAAAACTGAGTTCGACGTTATTCTGGCTGCTGTTGGCGCGAATAAAGTTGCAGTTATCAAAGCTGTTCGTACCGCAACTGGCCTGGGTCTGAAAGAAGCTAAAGACCTGGTTGAGTCTGCTCCAGCAGCTCTGAAAGAAGGCATCAGCAAAGACGACGCTGAAGCTCTGAAAAAATCTCTGGAAGAAGCTGGTGCTTCTGTTGAAGTTAAATAAGTTTAACTTCCCGGAGTACAGTCTGTCCTGACAGGCTGATGGCTGGTGACTTTTTAGTCACCAGCCTTTTTGCGCTATATAGAGTGTCAGTGGTGTTTCACACTGTTTGAGCACTGAACTACTCTAATACCTCTTTCTATTTGACGACTTAATATATTGATGCCCCTTGCTGTGGCTCATCCACAGATAATGCACAACGAAATGATTTGAGCGTGATAGAGAACAGGTATGCGGGAAGCGATTCTGCTTTCCGATCGACATAAACGGTGTTGCATGAACTGTCCTTCTCAGGGCAGACAAGATTGGGTCACTGATCAGCGAGCTGAGGAACCCTATGGTTTACTCCTATACCGAGAAAAAACGCATTCGTAAGGATTTTGGTAAACGTCCACAAGTTCTGGACATTCCATATCTCCTTTCTATCCAGCTTGACTCGTTCCAGAAGTTTATCGAGCAAGATCCGGAAGGCCAGTACGGTCTGGAAGCTGCATTCCGTTCTGTATTTCCTATCAAGAGTTACAGCGGTAACTCTGAGCTGCAATACGTTAGCTACCGTCTTGGTGAGCCAGTATTCGACGTTAAAGAATGCCAGATCCGTGGTGTGACGTTCTCCGCGCCATTGCGCGTGAAACTGCGCCTGGTTATCTACGAACGTGAAGCACCAGAAGGTACGGTCAAAGACATCAAGGAACAAGAAGTCTATATGGGCGAAATTCCGCTCATGACCGAAAATGGTACCTTTGTGATTAACGGTACTGAGAGGGTTATCGTATCTCAGCTGCACCGTAGTCCGGGCGTATTCTTCGACAGCGATAAGGGTAAAACCCACTCATCGGGTAAAGTGCTGTACAACGCACGTATCATCCCTTACCGCGGTTCATGGTTGGATTTCGAGTTTGACCCGAAAGACAACCTGTTTGTGCGTATTGACCGTCGCCGTAAATTGCCAGCGACCATCATTCTGCGTGCATTAAATTACACGACTGAACAGATCCTTGACCTGTTCTTTGACAAGGTGACTTACCAGATCCGCGACAACAAGTTGCAGATGGAGCTGGTACCTGAGCGCCTGCGCGGTGAAACAGCTTCCTTTGATATCGAAGCTGACGGCAAAGTCTATGTTGAAAAAGGCCGCCGCATCACTGCACGTCATATTCGTCAGCTTGAAAAAGACGAAATTCAGCGCATCGAAGTTCCTGTTGAGTACATCGCAGGGAAAGTCGTTTCTAAAGACTACATCGACACCAATACCGGTGAGCTGATCGTCCCTGCTAACATGGAATTGTCTCTGGATCTGTTGGCTAAATTGAGCCAGTCCGGTCACAAAACCATTGAAACGCTGTTCACCAACGACCTCGATCATGGCGCGTACATGTCCGAGACCATTCGCGTCGACCCAACCAGCGATCGCCTGAGCGCACTGGTTGAGATCTACCGCATGATGCGTCCTGGTGAGCCACCAACGCGTGAAGCAGCTGAAAGCCTGTTCGAAAACCTCTTCTTCTCAGAAGATCGTTACGACCTGTCTGCTGTTGGCCGTATGAAGTTCAACCGCTCTCTGCTGCGTGATGAAATCGAAGGTTCAGGTATCCTGAGCAAAGACGACATCATTCAGGTCATGAGAAAGCTGATCGGCATCCGTAACGGTCAGGGTGAAGTGGATGATATCGACCACTTAGGCAACCGTCGTATTCGTTCTGTCGGCGAAATGGCTGAAAACCAATTCCGTGTAGGTTTGGTTCGTGTTGAGCGTGCGGTTAAAGAGCGTCTGTCTCTTGGCGACCTCGACACTCTGATGCCTCAGGACATGATCAACGCTAAGCCGATCTCGGCTGCGGTGAAAGAGTTCTTCGGTTCAAGCCAGCTGTCACAATTTATGGACCAGAACAACCCGTTGTCTGAGATTACGCACAAACGTCGTATCTCTGCATTGGGCCCGGGCGGTTTGACCCGTGAACGTGCTGGCTTTGAAGTTCGAGACGTACACCCGACTCACTACGGTCGCGTATGTCCAATCGAAACGCCAGAAGGTCCAAACATCGGTCTGATCAACTCCTTGTCTGTTTATGCACAGACCAATGAGTATGGTTTCCTGGAAACCCCTTACCGCCGTGTGCGTGAAGGTATGGTTACCGATGAAATTAACTATTTGTCAGCCATTGAAGAAGGCAACTTCGTAATCGCTCAGGCGAACTCCAACCTGGACGAAGAAGGCCGCTTCCTGGAAGACTTAGTCACTTGTCGTAGCAAAGGCGAATCAAGCCTGTTTAGCCGCGATCAGGTTGACTACATGGACGTTTCTACCCAGCAGATCGTATCCGTTGGTGCTTCTCTGATTCCATTCCTGGAACACGATGACGCCAACCGTGCATTGATGGGTGCGAACATGCAACGTCAGGCAGTTCCAACTCTGCGTGCTGATAAGCCGCTGGTGGGTACTGGTATGGAACGTGCTGTAGCAGTTGACTCCGGTGTTACTGCCGTAGCCAAACGTGGCGGTATTGTTCAGTACGTGGATGCATCCCGTATCGTTATTCGTGTTAACGAAGAAGAGATGTACCCGGGCGAAGCCGGTATCGACATTTATAACCTGACCAAATACACCCGTTCTAACCAGAACACCTGTATCAACCAGATGCCGTGTGTGAATCTGGGCGAACCAATCGAGCGCGGCGACGTGCTGGCAGATGGTCCGTCAACAGATCTGGGCGAGCTGGCTCTGGGTCAGAACATGCGTGTCGCGTTCATGCCTTGGAACGGTTACAACTTCGAAGACTCCATCTTGGTCTCCGAACGTGTTGTGCAGGAAGATCGCTTCACAACTATCCACATCCAGGAACTGGCATGTGTGTCCCGTGACACCAAGTTAGGGCCTGAAGAGATCACCGCTGATATCCCTAACGTGGGTGAAGCTGCGCTCTCTAAACTGGATGAATCCGGTATCGTTTATATCGGTGCTGAAGTGACTGGTGGTGACATTCTGGTTGGTAAAGTTACACCTAAAGGTGAAACTCAGCTAACTCCGGAAGAGAAACTGCTGCGTGCGATCTTCGGTGAGAAAGCGTCTGATGTTAAAGACTCTTCTCTGCGTGTACCAAACGGCGTTTCCGGTACGATTATTGACGTGCAGGTCTTCACCCGCGATGGCGTGGAAAAAGACAAACGTGCGTTAGAAATCGAAGAAATGCAGCTGAAACAGGCTAAGAAAGACCTGACTGAAGAGCTGCAAATCCTGGAAGCAGGCCTGTTTGCACGTATCCAGTCTGCGCTGGTTGCTGGCGGTGTTGAAGCTGACAAGCTGGGCAAATTGCCTCGCGATCGTTGGTTAGAACTGTCACTGACTGACGAAGATAAACAGAATCAGTTGGAACAGCTTGCTGAACAGTACGACGAACTGAAATCCGAGTTTGAGAAAAAACTCGAAGCTAAGCGTCGTAAAATCACTCAGGGCGATGATCTGGCACCCGGTGTGCTGAAAATCGTTAAAGTGTATTTGGCGGTTAAACGTCAAATTCAGCCTGGTGACAAGATGGCAGGCCGCCACGGTAACAAAGGTGTTATCTCCAAGATCAACCCGATCGAAGATATGCCTTACGATGAAAACGGGACTCCTGTTGATATCGTACTGAACCCGCTGGGCGTTCCATCACGTATGAACATTGGTCAGATTTTGGAAACCCACCTGGGTATGGCCGCGAAAGGTATTGGTGAAAAAATCAATGCCATGCTGAAGAAACATGAAGAAGTTTCTAAGCTGCGCGAGTTCATCCAGCGTGCCTATGATCTGGGCGACGATGTACGTCAGAAAGTTGATCTGAACACCTTCACCGATGACGAAGTATTGCGTCTGGCTGAGAACCTGAAAAAAGGTATGCCAATCGCAACACCAGTCTTCGACGGTGCGAAAGAGACAGAGATCAAGCAACTGCTTGAAATGGGCGGAATCCCAACCTCTGGCCAGATCACACTGTTTGACGGCCGTACCGGCGAGCAATTTGAGCGTCAGGTTACCGTCGGCTACATGTACATGCTGAAACTGAACCACCTGGTTGACGATAAGATGCACGCGCGTTCTACCGGTTCTTACAGCCTTGTTACTCAGCAGCCGCTGGGTGGTAAAGCGCAGTTCGGTGGTCAGCGCTTCGGTGAGATGGAAGTGTGGGCACTGGAAGCATACGGTGCCGCTTATACCCTGCAGGAAATGCTGACTGTTAAGTCCGATGACGTTAACGGCCGTACTAAGATGTATAAAAACATCGTAGATGGCGATCATCGTATGGAACCTGGCATGCCGGAATCCTTCAACGTACTGTTGAAAGAAATCCGTTCTCTGGGTATCAACATCGAGCTGGAAGACGAGTAAGTACTCGAATTCGCAATGATCACAGGGGCACCTGTCTGGCTGGAGACAGTCAGCAGGTGCCTAACAGGTCTAACCCGACGGGAGCCAATCCGTGAAAGACTTACTAAAGTTTCTGAAAGCGCAAACTAAGACCGAAGAGTTTGATGCGATCAAAATTGCTCTGGCATCGCCAGACATGATCCGTTCTTGGTCTTTTGGTGAAGTTAAGAAGCCAGAAACCATTAACTACCGTACGTTCAAACCTGAACGTGACGGCCTTTTCTGCGCCCGTATTTTCGGACCAGTAAAAGACTACGAATGCCTGTGCGGTAAGTACAAGCGTTTAAAACATCGCGGCGTGATCTGCGAGAAGTGCGGCGTTGAAGTGACCCAGACTAAAGTACGCCGTGAGCGTATGGGCCACATCGAACTGGCTTCCCCGACTGCACACATCTGGTTCCTGAAATCGCTGCCATCGCGCATCGGTTTGCTGCTGGATATGCCACTGCGTGACATCGAACGTGTTCTGTACTTCGAATCCTATGTGGTTATCGAAGGCGGCATGACTAACCTCGAAAAACGCCAGATCCTGACTGAAGAGCAGTATCTGGATGCGTTGGAAGAGTTTGGTGATGAGTTCGACGCGAAGATGGGTGCTGAAGCAATCCAGGCTCTGTTGAAAAACATGGATCTGGAAGCAGAATGCGAACAACTGCGTGAAGAGTTGAACGAAACCAACTCCGAAACCAAACGTAAGAAGCTGACCAAGCGTATCAAGCTGCTGGAAGCGTTCGTTCAGTCTGGTAACAAACCAGAGTGGATGATCCTGACCGTGCTGCCGGTACTGCCACCAGACTTGCGTCCATTGGTTCCGTTGGACGGCGGCCGTTTCGCAACGTCAGATCTGAACGATCTGTATCGTCGCGTTATCAACCGTAACAACCGTCTGAAACGCCTGTTGGATCTGGCTGCGCCAGACATCATCGTACGTAACGAAAAACGTATGCTGCAAGAAGCGGTAGATGCTTTGCTGGATAACGGCCGTCGCGGTCGTGCTATCACCGGCTCTAACAAGCGTCCGCTGAAATCTCTGGCAGACATGATTAAAGGTAAACAGGGTCGTTTCCGTCAGAACTTGCTGGGTAAACGTGTCGACTACTCGGGTCGTTCCGTTATCACCGTAGGTCCATACCTGCGTCTGCACCAGTGTGGTCTGCCGAAGAAAATGGCACTGGAATTGTT
Source organism: Rahnella selenatireducens (assembly GCF_046449555.1). NCBI lineage: Bacteria > Pseudomonadati > Pseudomonadota > Gammaproteobacteria > Enterobacterales > Yersiniaceae > Rahnella > Rahnella selenatireducens. Next base: position 3,159 of record NZ_JBKEZJ010000034.1, on the reverse strand, counting down.
CAAACCGTTCATCTACGGAAAATTGGAGCTGCGTGGCCTGGCCACCACTATCAAAGCCGCTAAGAAAATGGTTGAGCGCGAAGAAGCTGTCGTTTGGGATATCCTGGACGAAGTTATCCGCGAACACCCGGTACTGCTGAACCGTGCACCAACCCTGCACCGTTTGGGTATCCAGGCGTTTGAACCGGTTCTGATCGAAGGTAAAGCAATTCAGCTGCACCCGCTGGTTTGTGCGGCATATAACGCCGACTTCGATGGTGACCAGATGGCTGTTCACGTACCGCTGACGCTGGAAGCCCAGCTGGAAGCGCGTGCGTTGATGATGTCTACCAACAACATCCTGTCACCTGCGAACGGCGAGCCAATCATCGTTCCTTCTCAGGACGTTGTATTGGGTCTGTACTACATGACCCGTGACTGTGTTAACGCCAAAGGCGAAGGCATGGTTCTGACCGGTCCTAAAGAAGCTGAGCGTATTTACCGCGCCGGTTTGGCCTCTCTGCATGCGCGTGTCAAAGTGCGTATTACCGAAGAGATCAAAAACACCGAAGGCGAAGTTACGCACAAGACGTCGATTATCGACACGACTGTTGGTCGCGCCATCCTGTGGATGATCGTACCAAAAGGTCTGCCGTTCTCTATCGTCAACCAGCCTCTGGGCAAAAAAGCTATCTCCAAAATGCTGAACACTTGTTACCGCATTTTGGGCCTGAAGCCGACCGTTATTTTTGCTGACCAGATCATGTACACCGGTTTTGCTTACGCTGCCCGTTCAGGCGCATCAGTAGGTATCGATGACATGGTAATCCCTGCGAAAAAAGCAGAGATCATCGAAGAAGCAGAAACAGAAGTTGCTGAAATCCAGGAACAGTTCCAGTCTGGTCTGGTAACTGCTGGCGAACGCTATAACAAAGTGATCGACATCTGGGCTGCGGCCAACGAACGTGTTGCTAAGGCAATGATGGAAAACTTGTCTGTTGAAGACGTCGTCAACCGTGACGGTGTTGTTGAACAGCAGGTTTCCTTCAACAGTATCTTTATGATGGCCGACTCGGGTGCGCGTGGTTCTGCTGCACAGATTCGTCAGCTGGCCGGTATGCGTGGCCTGATGGCTAAGCCGGATGGTTCCATCATTGAAACGCCAATCACCGCGAACTTCCGTGAAGGTCTGAACGTACTCCAGTACTTCATCTCTACTCACGGTGCTCGTAAAGGCTTGGCGGATACCGCACTTAAAACGGCTAACTCCGGTTATCTGACCCGTCGTCTGGTTGACGTGGCACAGGATCTGGTTGTTACCGAAGACGACTGTGGCACTCACGAAGGCATCATGATGACTCCGGTTATCGAAGGTGGCGACGTTAAAGAACCACTGCGTGAACGTGTATTGGGTCGTGTAACTGCAGAAGATATCATCAAGCCGGGTACGGCAGATATCCTGGTTCCACGTAACACCCTGCTTCACGAGAAGACGTGTGATCTGTTAGAAGAGAACTCAGTCGACAGCGTGAAAGTACGTTCAGTCGTAAGTTGCGAAACCGACTTTGGTGTGTGTGCAAACTGCTACGGTCGCGACCTGGCACGTGGTCACATCATCAACAAAGGTGAAGCGATCGGTGTTATTGCAGCACAGTCCATCGGTGAACCGGGTACTCAGCTGACGATGCGTACGTTCCACATCGGTGGTGCGGCATCTCGTGCGGCTGCTGAATCCAGCATCCAGGTGAAAAACACCGGTACCATTAAACTGAGCAACCACAAGCACGTTAGCAACTCTAACGGCAAACTGGTTATCACTTCTCGTAACACTGAGCTGAAATTGATCGACGAATTCGGTCGTACCAAAGAAAGCTATAAAGTGCCTTACGGTTCCGTGATGGGCAAAGGTGATGGCGCATCTGTTAACGGCGGCGAAACCGTTGCTAACTGGGATCCGCACACAATGCCAGTTATCAGTGAAGTGAGTGGTTTCATTCGCTTTGCCGATATGGTTGATACTCAGACCATTACCCGTCAGACAGATGACCTGACCGGTTTGTCCTCTCTGGTTGTTCTGGATTCTGCAGAACGTACTGGTAGCGGTAAAGACCTGCGTCCGGCACTGAAAATCGTTGATGCTAAAGGCGACGACGTATTGATCCCAGGTACTGATATGCCTGCTCAATACTTCCTGCCAGGTAAAGCGATCGTTCAGCTGGAAGATGGTACTCAGATTCATTCTGGTGACACCCTGGCGCGTATTCCTCAGGAATCCGGCGGTACCAAGGACATCACCGGTGGTCTGCCACGCGTTGCTGACTTGTTCGAAGCGCGTCGTCCGAAAGAGCCTGCAATCCTTGCTGAAATCAGCGGGATCATCTCCTTCGGTAAAGAAACCAAAGGCAAACGTCGTCTGGTAATTTCTCCGTTAGATGGCAGCGATGCTTACGAAGAAATGATTCCAAAATGGCGTCAGCTGAACGTGTTCGAAGGCGAAGTTGTGGAACGTGGTGACGTCGTATCCGACGGTCCTGAATCTCCACACGACATTCTGCGTCTTCGTGGTGTTCACGCGGTTACACGCTACATCACCAACGAAGTGCAGGAAGTTTACCGTCTGCAAGGCGTTAAGATTAACGATAAACACATCGAAGTTATCGTTCGTCAGATGTTGCGTAAAGGCACCATCGTTAGCGCTGGTGGCACAGACTTCCTGGAAGGCGAGCAGGCAGAAATGTCTCGCGTTAAAATCGCTAACCGTCAGCTGGAAGCTGAAGGCAAAATCACGGCAACCTTTACCCGTGACCTGCTCGGTATCACCAAGGCATCCCTGGCGACCGAATCCTTCATCTCTGCAGCGTCGTTCCAGGAAACCACGCGCGTTCTTACCGAAGCGGCTGTTGCCGGTAAACGTGATGAACTGCGTGGCCTGAAAGAGAACGTTATCGTTGGCCGTCTGATCCCAGCCGGTACCGGTTACGCTTATCATCAGGATCGTGCACGCCGTAAAGCCCAAGGCGAAGTGCCAGTTGTACCGCAAGTCAGCGCGGACGAAGCAACGGCTAACCTGGCTGAACTGCTGAACGCAGGTTTCGGTAACAACGACGAGTAATCGTACGCTGTCGAAACGTTTAAAACCGCTCCTTTGGGGGGTAATGCCGATCAGTTAAGGATCAGTTA
>NZ_JBKEZJ010000033.1:0-14494 GCF_046449555.1 Rahnella selenatireducens | reverse complement strand
TTTTTCTTTAGACACGGCTATATTCCTTACTCTTGTGCTCTCCCTTCAAAGAGAGAGCACGGGATCATTGTGTTTAAACCAGTGGCTTATTTGCCACGAGCTTCAATAACGGCCAGGGCCACGTTATTCGGCGCATCATCATACTTCAGGAATTCCATGGAGTAAGATGCACGGCCTTTAGTCAGTGAACGCAGCTGAGTCGCGTAACCGAACATTTCGGAAAGCGGAACTTCGGCATGAATCACAACACCAGTAGCGTTAGATTCTTGGCCTTTCAGCATACCACGACGACGGCTAAGGTCACCGATGACGTCACCAGTGTTCTCTTCCGGAGTTTCTACTTCAACCTTCATGATCGGCTCAAGCAGAACTGGTTTCGCTTTCTTAAAGCCATCTTTGAAGGCGATAGAAGCGGCCAGTTTAAACGCCAGCTCGGAGGAGTCAACGTCATGGTAAGAACCGAAGTGCAGGCGCACGCCCAGATCGACTACCGGGTAACCCGCCAGTGGACCGGATTTCAGCTGTTCCTGGATGCCTTTGTCAATCGCGGAGATGAATTCGCCAGGAATTACACCACCCTTGATTTCGTTGACAAACTCATACCCTTTCGGATTCGTGCCAGGTTCTAATGGGTACATGTCGATCACAACGTGACCGTACTGACCACGACCACCAGACTGCTTAGCGTGTTTACCTTCCACATCAGTAACTTTAGCGCGAATTGCTTCACGATAAGCAACCTGCGGCTTACCGACGTTAGCTTCAACGTTAAACTCACGACGCATACGGTCAACCAGGATGTCCAGGTGAAGTTCACCCATACCTGCGATGATTGTCTGACCAGACTCTTCATCAGTCCAAACGCGGAATGATGGGTCTTCTTTCGCCAGACGACCCAAAGCCAGACCCATTTTTTCCTGGTCAGCTTTGGTTTTTGGTTCTACAGCAACAGAGATTACCGGTTCAGGGAATTCCATACGCTCCAGAATGATCACGTTATCCGGATCACACAGGGTATCACCAGTCGTCACGTCTTTCAGACCGATCGCTGCAGCGATATCGCCTGCACGAACTTCTTTGATCTCTTCACGCTTGTTAGCATGCATCTGAACGATACGACCCAGACGTTCACGCTGAGATTTCACTGGGTTAAATACAGTGTCACCTGAGTTGACGAGACCGGAATAAACACGGAAGAACGTCAAGTTACCCACGAATGGGTCAGTAGCGATTTTGAACGCCAGAGCAGAGAACGGCTCAGCATCGTCTGAATGGCGAACTGCTGGAGTGTCTTTACCGTCATCCAACAGACCGTTGATAGCTTCAACGTCAGTTGGTGCTGGCAGATACTCAACAACCGCATCCAGCATTGCCTGTACGCCTTTGTTCTTAAACGCAGAACCACAGGTAACCAGGATAACTTCGTTGTTCAGAACGCGCTTACGCAGAGAAGTTTTGATCTCTTCTTCAGTCAGCTCTTCGCCACCAAAGAATTTCTCCATCAGCTCATCAGAACCTTCAGCTGCGGATTCAACCAGTTTCTGACGCCATTCTTCAGCCAGTTCTTGCATATCAGCAGGGATCTCTTCGTATTCGAAGGTCACGCCCTGATCGGCTTCGTTCCAGTTGATAGCTTTCATTTTCACCAGGTCAACAACACCGGTGAATTTTTCTTCCGCGCCGATAGCCAGTTGCAGTGGCACCGGAGTTGCGCCCAGACGTTTTTCAATCTGATCAACAACTTTCAGGAAGTTAGCACCCATACGGTCCATTTTGTTAACGAACGCGATACGTGGAACTTTATATTTGTTTGCCTGACGCCATACGGTCTCAGACTGTGGCTGAACACCACCAACAGCACAGTAAACCATTACCGCGCCATCAAGAACACGCATGGAACGTTCAACTTCGATGGTGAAGTCAACGTGCCCTGGGGTGTCGATGATGTTGATGTGGTGTGGTTCGAACTGCTTAGCCATACCTGACCAGAAACAGGTAGTCGCAGCGGACGTGATGGTAATACCACGTTCCTGCTCCTGCTCCATCCAGTCCATGGTTGCAGCGCCGTCATGAACTTCACCGATTTTGTGGTTTACACCGGTGTAGAACAGAACACGTTCGGTAGTAGTTGTCTTACCGGCGTCGATGTGAGCACTGATACCAATGTTACGGTAGCGCTCAATGGGTGTTTTACGAGCCATTTGATTCCTCTATTACTAGGACGTTCAAGTTCGGTTAACCCAAGCGGGTTGGCTTCTTGAAGCGCCCGCTTGGTTAGCATAACTACTGCGAAGTGATTACCAGCGGTAGTGGGCGAACGCCTTGTTGGCTTCAGCCATACGGTGAACGTCTTCACGTTTCTTAACTGCAGTACCTTTGTTCTCTGCAGCATCAGAAAGTTCGTTCGCCAGGCGGAGAGCCATGGATTTATCACCGCGTTTACGAGCAGCTTCAACGATCCAACGCATTGCCAGAGCATTACGACGAACCGGACGGACTTCAACTGGAACCTGATAAGTAGAACCACCTACGCGGCGGGACTTAACTTCGACAGTCGGACGAACGTTGTCCAGTGCGACTTCGAAAGCTTCCAGGTGGCCTTTACCGCTACGTTGAGCCAGGGTCTCAAGAGCAGTGTAGACGATTGCTTCTGCAGTAGATTTTTTACCATCTACCATCAGAATGTTTACGAATTTTGCCAGCAGTTCGGATCCGAACTTAGGATCTGGCAGGATTTTACGTTGACCAATGACGCGACGACGTGGCATGGAAATACTCCGTTGTTAATTCAGGATTGTCCAAAACTCTAAGAGTTTATTTTGACAGTAATGTGAAAATGTTTGGCCTTACTTAACGGAGAACCATTAAGACTTCGGCTTTTTAACGCCGTATTTAGAACGAGATTGCTTACGATCCTTAACGCCTGAACAGTCCAGTGCGCCACGGACGGTGTGATAACGCACACCTGGCAAGTCTTTTACACGACCGCCACGGATCAGGATCACGGAGTGTTCCTGCAGGTTATGACCTTCACCGCCGATGTAGGAGGTAACTTCAAAACCGTTAGTCAAACGCACACGGCATACTTTACGCAGTGCGGAGTTTGGTTTTTTAGGGGTGGTAGTATATACACGAGTACATACGCCACGTTTCTGCGGGCAAGCTTCCAGCGCTGGAACGTTGCTTTTAGCAACCTTCGTAGAGCGTGGTTTGCGTACCAGCTGATTAATTGTTGCCATTAAAAAGCTCCTGGATTTTGGTTCATAAACTACTTTGTAAACGCGTGATAAATCGCCCCATAAAAAGCATTAGCTAATATGGGGACGCAGAATTTTAGGGCTGACCTTAGAGGGTGTCAAGAAATATACAGCACATCGTTGATTCACCATGCCGTTTGCTGTGCATGCTTCTCAGTCAGCGCAACGAAACCAGTATAGTCGATCAGGGTAATTTTGTGCGAAATTTGACCAATCAATCCTCGTGCAGCCAGATCTTCGCTTAATACATACACTGACTGAACGTGCTGCCTCAGCAGTTCGCAGGCTTCACTGTCATGGAGCGCCGCGAGTACACCATCCTGCATCAGCAAAAGCGCATCATCCGGTGCAACCATCTTAAGAAGCAATGAAAAATCACAATGTTGCGGAGAATTGGAAAGGGTAAAAAGCATGGGGTTTCCTGATTTAAAACGTCATCACCACATCAAAACCGGCCAGCCGGCCGCGGATTTCAGCCACAGACAGCGGTTCAACGTCCAGCACCCATTCATGCCCGGCAGATAAACCGCGAGCCTTCAGCGACTCGGTGCAGACAAAGCACTGGTCGACATCATAAAGGGGCAGCACACCGAACGTGGCGATATAATTACGGGCCAGAATTTTTTCAGGCTGCTGCGCAGGCATTAGCTGAAAAACGCCGTCTGCCATAAAAAAGACGCCAATATCTTCGGTCAGCGCTGATGTGGCAAGCAATGCGTCGAGGCCTTCGCGCCCGGCGGAAGACCCGTGAGGTCCCTGCGTAAATATAAACGCTACCTTCTTCATTTTTATTCTCTGCAATAGCACATCAGAACTGCACCATACGGTCACAGGTTAATGAGGCTTCGGCAAGACTGCCCAGCCCGGTCAGATGAAAACCCGGTTGCAGGTTTGTCTGACCGTGCCCCTGATTATGGGCTTCCGTTTCGTCAATCACACCGCGACGCAATGCCGCGGCGACGCACACGTTGAGCGCCACCTGATGATCAGCGGCCATCCGCTGCCAGGATCTCACTAAATCGAATTCATCGGAGGCAGGTGCAGAAAGCAGGTTGCCGTTCAGTACGCCTTCACGATAGAAAAAAACGCTATCGAGCTTATGCCCGCTGGCAATGAGTGCCAGTGCGAACTGATACGCCGCACTGGCTTGCTGAGTTCCATATGCCGGACCGGTTACCAAAAGGCAGTAGCGGAGCTTCAACGTTCGTTCCCCACCAGGTCACCACTTTTAAACTGGCGGATATAAAGATACACAGTGTGCTTGGAAATATTCAGACGGTCAGCCACCTGATTAATGGCATCTTTAATATCAAAAATACCTTTCTCATAGAGATTCAGCACAACCTGGCGGTTCTTCGCATTGTTAGAAACATTGCGGTCCGCATTCACTTCTTCAATTGTGAATTCCAGCGTCTGAGCAACCAGATCGTCAACTGACGATGCAAAGTTAACCGAAGAAGCCACCTCCTGCGTTTCCGGCGGCATGAAGGTCTGAATGATCTGCGAGAAAGGCACATCAAGGTTCATGTTGATGCACAGCAGCCCGATGACACGCTGCTCACGGTTGCGGATGGCAATAGTCACCGACTTCATCAGCACACCGCTTTTTGCGCGTGTGAAATAAGCTTTAGAGACATTGCTGTCAGCGCCGGTCATGTCATGCAACATGCGCAGAGCAAGATCTGTAATCGGCGAGCCGATTTTGCGGCCGGTATGTTCGCCATTCGCGATGCGAACGGCTGAGCATTTCAGGTCTTCCAGTGAATGCAGAACAATTTCGCAGTGCTCACCAATCAGCATTGCAAGCCCGTCCACCACGGCCTCATATGAAGACAAAATTTCATGGTCAACCTGACTGAAAGGACGTTGGTCCAGCAAATCCAGATCGCCGGTTTCGCCAGTTATAAGCGAATTAGACATCGAAGCTACCACCCTCTATATCGCGCCTTCCAACGGGAGTCAGAGCGCATTATTCATCATTTCAGGGTCGTTACTGTATCAAACGTACAGAAAAAACGGCCTTGCGAGTATATGGATCTGTGACGTTATGCCGGGCGGGCAAAAGCGTCAAGTTATCATCATAGAGTAACCGCAATAAAAAGAGGGGCGGGTTCAAATAAAAGTTACTGACGAAAAAAAACCGCCGCGTTAAGCGACGGTTTTATACAGCAACTGTGCGGCAGCTTAGTTAGCTTTCGGCGCAGCTTCTGCTTCAGCAGGTTTCTCAGCGGCTTTAGGATCAGCTTTTGGCGCTGCTTTCACGTCCAGCAGTTCAACATCGAACACCAGAGTGGAATTAGCCGGGATCCCCGGGACGCCAGTTTTGCCGTAGGCCAGTTCTGGTGGGATGACCAGCTTGATTTTGCCGCCTTTCTTGATGTGTTTCAGGCCTTCGGTCCAGCCTGGGATAACACCGTCAAGACGGAAGGACAGTGGCTCGCCACGGGTATAAGAGTTATCGAACTCAGTCCCGTCGGTCAGGGTGCCTTTGTAGTTAACAACAACGGTATCGCTGTCTTTCGGCGCTGCGCCGGTACCTGGTTTCTCAACCTGATACAGCAAACCAGATTCAGTTTTCTTCACGCCTTTTTCTTTGGCAAAATCAGCACGGAATTTGTCGCCTTTGTCAGCGTTAGCTTTAGCGTCCTGCTCCATTTTGGCCTGTGCAGATGCTTTTACACGGCCTTCGAAGGTTTGCAGAGTTTGCTCGATTTCCTGATCAGACAGTTTGCTTTTGTTTGCAAACGCGTCCTGAACACCGGCGATCAGCTGGTCTTTATCCAGCTTGATACCCAGTTTTTCTTGTTCTTTCAGTGAATTGTCCATGTAACGGCCCAGAGATGCACCCAGTGCATACGCTGCCTGCTCGTCATCACTTTTGAACTTGGTCTTATCTGTTGCTGCCGGTGCAGCTGCAGCGGCTGGCGCAGGGGCAGCAGCGGCCGGTGCTGTGGCTTCAGCAGCCATAACCTGAGTGGCATTCAGGGCGATCGCCATGGTAGTTGCCAGCAGAGTTACTTTAAACAGTGATTTCATCCATTTCTCCAAGACCAGAAGTGTGAGACCTCTGGTAATAATTACGAAAGTTCGGCGGTTACTATAACTGTCCGTCTCACGACAAAACAATCTCTATACACGCCATTAGCGTCTTATTCCGACCTTTTTTGCATCAATTAGTTTCCTAAAATTATCAGGACGAACAGATAAAGCGCCGCAGGTCAGGCAATCAGGCGGGTTTACGGGTAGAATCGCCGGTCTACAATACAGAATGAGGTTCCGGTCAGCGCTCAATCTGAGAGGCTTGGGACGCACAATGAGGGAATGATGATGGACTCAAATACCGTTGAACAACGTCTGGAGATGCTGGAAAACAAACTGGCTTTTCAGGAAATCACCATCGAAGAACTGAATTTGATTGTGACGCAGCACCAGCTGGAAATGAGCAGATTGCACGATCACCTGCGCCTGCTGACAGACAAACTGCGCGCCAGCCAGCCGTCAATGATTGCCGATCAGTCGGAAGAAACGCCGCCACCGCACTATTGATTTCCGCCATTGCACGCAGCAAAAAAGGCGCCTGAAGGCGCCTTTTGTTTTTGACCACTCTGCTGACAGAACGATCAGTGGCAACCGCAGCCGCCGTTACCGCCGCAACCACCTTTCTTACCGTGGTCATGGTCGTGGTCGTGATCATGGCTGTGACCGTGGCCACCACAGCAACCGTCACCGTGTTCATGGTCGTGACCATGGTCATGGCCGTGTTCGCCGTGAACGTGGCCGTGAGCCAGTTCTTCTTCCGTCGCTTCGCGGATAGCAACCACTTCAACGTGGAAGTTCAGATCCTGACCCGCCAGCATGTGGTTACCGTCAACCACAACGTGGTCGCCGTCAACTTCAGTGATTTCGACAGGAACCGGGCCCTGATCGGTATCTGCCAGGAAACGCATGCCAACTTCCAGCTCATCAACGCCCATGAAGACATCTTTCGGTACGCGCTGAACCAGGTTTTCGTCGTAGTTGCCGTAAGCGTCGTTTGCGCCTACATGCACATCGAACACGTCACCAACAGCATGACCATCAAGTGCAGTTTCCAGACCGGAGATCAGGGAACCGTGGCCGTGCAGGTAATCCAACGGCGCACTCACCGGAGATTCGTCAACCAACACACCGTCTTCTGTACGTACCTGATATGCCACACTGATGACCAGGTCTTTTGCTACTTTCATGATAACTCCTACCGTTGGATACTCAATTTGTTGTCTGCGAACGTTTCGGGAACGATCGCAACTTCGCTTAAGGCTAATTCAGTGACGGCGTCTTTTGGATGAGATCATCCTGAAAATCACCGCCGGATAAATTTGGCGAAGAGTGTAGCGGAAATCCGCGTCTCTGTACTTAACAGCATAAAAAAACGCGAGCGATAACGCTACTTCGGATCGAAAATACCAATCACCTGCTCTTCCGGGCGCAGCTTCTTAGTGACCTGCGCGTCGGTCTGCCGCTGATGGTGTCCGCACTTCACGCACTCCACCACTTCGACCTGATCTTCCTGCCATAAAGCCAGTGTATCCATCGCCTTACATTTCGGGCACACCGCACCAGCGATGAAACGTTTACGGGTAGACGCCATGTTAATTCTCCTGAAATTTTCGACATTGCTTCCGGTCATTTTTCATTCAGACGGCACAAAAAATTTTCGTCTGCCGGACTATTCATCATCGTCCCAGCCGTCAAGCTGACGTCGTTCGTTGTGCATTTCGCTCTGGAAGATGTCTTCCAGTTCGCGCCGCGCCTCTTTCACTCGGGAAATCTGCGCTACGTCGCCACGGTTTTGCGGCACCAGTTCACGCAGCATCCGCATATCAAGACGGCGAAAATGCTGCTGAGCGCGGTAGGCGCTGTGCGGATGCATGCCCAACGTCACCAGCGCCTTTTTTCCTAATTCCAACGCACTGGAAAACGTCTCGCGGGAGAAGTTCGCCACACCGGCCTGCAATAGCTCATGCGCTTCAACACGCCCCCGGGCGCGGGCAAGAATATTCAGATGAGGAAAATGCTGCTGGCACAAATGCACGATGGTCATCGTGTCTTCCGGCTCATCGCAGGTAATCACGATCGACTTCGCCTTTTCCGCGCCAGACGCCCTGAGCAATTCCAGTTCAGTCGCGTCGCCGTAATACACTTTGTAGCCGTAAGTCCGCATCAGGCCAACAGCGCTGATATCGCGCTCCAACACGGTAATGCGCATTTTGTTCGCCATCAGCAAACGGCCAATTACCTGCCCGAAACGCCCGAACCCGACAATAATCACCTGCGGTTCATCATCCTGCACAAAGTGTTTTTCATCGCTTTCTTCACCGTCGTTGTAACGGCGAACCAGAATGCGATCCACCCACTGCATCAGCAGCGGCGTGGTCATCATTGATAACGTCACCACCACCAGCAACAGCGAAAGCTGAGAAGAGGAAATAACTTTCTGCGCCCCCGCCGCCGAGAACAGCACGAAGGCAAACTCCCCGCCCTGGCTGAGAACGGCAGAAAACTGCAACCGAACCGACGTACGCAATCCGAATATCCGCGAAAGCGCGTAAAGCACAGCGCCTTTGACAGTTACGAGAATAATGACGCCCGCCAGCACCAGCAGAATATGGGTGTAAAGCACGCCGAGATTGAGCGCCATGCCGACGGAAATAAAGAACAGCCCGAGCAGTAAACCCTTAAATGGCTCTATCGCGATTTCCAGTTCGTGCTGATATTCACTTTCGGCCAGTAAAATACCGGCGATGAATGTTCCGAGCGCCATCGAAAAGCCCAGCGTATCCATAAACAACGCAGAACCGAGCACCACGAGAAGCGCCGCCGCCGTAAAGACTTCGCGGACGCCAGAAGCGACAATCAGCCGGAAAATCGGCCGCAGCAGATAGCGGCCGCCGATTAACATGCCACCGAAAGCCAGCACTTTCAGGCCGATCATCTCCCAGTTATTACTGCCTTCAGAGCCGCCCGCCAGAATGGGGATCAGCGCCAAAGCCGGGATCACCGCGATATCCTGAAACAGCAGCACGGCGAAACCCAGCTGACCGCCTTCATTACGCGTCATGCCTTTGTCGCGCATCAGCTGCAGCGCCATCGCCGTTGAAGACATCGCCAGCCCGATGCCGCCGATCACCGCCGCCTGCCAGGAGAATTTCGTCAGCCACAATAAACCGCCGAGCACCAGCGCGGTCAGAATCACCTGCCCGGCGCCGACGCCAAAAATTTGCCGCCGCAGTTCCCACAGTTTCCCCGGATTCAGCTCCAGCCCGATGATAAACATCAGGAACACCACGCCCAGCTCGGAGAAATGCAGAATTTCATCGACGTCGCGGATAAAGCCCAAACCCCACGGGCCGATGGCGATCCCGGCCAGCAAATAGCCGAGCACCGCGCCAATTCCTAAACGCTGGGCAACAGGAACCGCAACCACGGCCGCAAATAAAAACAGCAGGATCGCGGCGGGTAAATTAGAACCATCCATCAGGCAATCCCTCCGTTCGGCAGCGGGGACTTTAGCCATTCGCCATACGCTTCGGCGTGGCTTTGCAACACATCAGGTTTCTGACGGCGGGCCCAGTAAATGATAATCGGCGTCATCCAGTGCATATGGCACATCGCCGACGTCAGTTCGAACGGACGCATAATGTCGGACATCGGATAGCGGTTATAGCCGCCCGCTTTATACGCCCCTTCCGGTTCGCCGGTCGTCACAACCGAACGCCAGTATTTTCCGTTCAGCGCATTCCCGCCCGCCCCGCTGGCGAAACCACGCGCCAGAACGCGATCCATCCACTCTTTCAACAGCGCCGGGCAACTGTAGGTATAAAGAGGATGCTGGAAAACGATCACTTTGTGCTCGCGCAGCAGTTGTTGCTCTCGGTGGATATCAATAAAAAAATCAGGATAGTGGGCGTACAAATCATGCACGGTGACATGTTCGAGCTGCCGGGCTTGTTGCAGTAAAACGCGGTTGGCGACCGAATCGGGTGATTCCGGGTGAGCGTAAAGCAGCAAAACCTTTGGTGGCTGCGACATCAATACCTCCAAAGCGTCGTCAGGGTGCGGTTTTTCCGTTACCATGCTTCGCAAAGACTAAATGGGACGCGATACGTCTTGTTTAAATCATTATCATGACAATTTAACATACTCTCAACACGGCGCTTTATGATTGTTTTCTCCTCCTTACAAATCCGACGCGGCACCAATGTGCTGCTGGACAACGCGTCTGCGACCATCAATCCCGGCCAGAAAGTCGGACTGGTGGGCAAAAATGGCTGCGGTAAATCCACCCTGATTTCGCTGCTGAAAAGTGAAATGAGCGCCGACGCCGGCAACCTGACTTTTCCCGGTAACTGGGCGCTGGCCTGGGTCAATCAGGAAACACCGGCACTCGACGAGCCGGCGATAGAGTATGTTATCGACGGCGACCGCGAATTTCGTCAGTTAGAATCCGAATTACAGCACGCCAATGAGCGTGATGATGGCCACGCTATCGCCACACTGCACGGCAAGCTCGATGCGATTAATGCCTGGACGATCCCGGCGCGCGCGGCCAGCCTGCTGAGCGGTCTGGGCTTTAGCCAGAATCAGTTACAGCAGCCGGTAAAATCCTTCTCCGGTGGCTGGCGTATGCGTCTGAATCTGGCGCAGGCGCTGATTTGTCGTTCTGATTTACTGCTGCTGGATGAACCGACCAACCACCTGGATTTAGACGCCGTCATCTGGCTGGAAAAGTGGTTGAAAGGCTATACCGGGACGCTGGTTCTGATTTCCCATGACCGCGATTTCCTGGATCCGATTGTCGATAAAATTCTGCATATCGAACAGCAATCGCTGAACGAATACACCGGCAACTACTCGTCTTTCGAACGTCAGCGTGCGACCAAACTGTCGCAACAGCAGGCATTGTTTGAAAGTCAGCAGGAAAAAGTGGCGCATCTGCAAAGTTACATCGACCGTTTCCGTGCTCAGGCGACCAAAGCCAAACAGGCGCAGAGCCGCATAAAAATGCTGGAGCGCATGGAACTGATTGCACCGGCGCACGTCGACAATCCTTTTCATTTTAGCTTCCGCTCGCCGGAAAGTTTACCCGATCCACTGCTGCGCATGGAAAAAGTTAGCGCAGGCTACGGCGACACCACCATTCTGGATTCCATCAAACTGAATCTGGTGCCGGGCTCGCGTATCGGCCTGTTAGGCCGTAACGGCGCGGGCAAATCGACGCTGATCAAACTGCTCGCCGGTACCATGCCGCCGCTTCAGGGCGACATCGGCCTGGCGAAAGGCGTGAAACTCGGGTACTTCGCCCAGCATCAGCTGGAGTTTTTGCGTGCTGACGAATCGCCGCTGCAACATCTGACCCGCCTCGCCGCACGCGAAACGGAACAGCAGCTGCGTGATTATCTGGGCGGATTTGGTTTCCACGGCGACAAAGTGACGGATCCGACCGGGCGTTTCTCTGGCGGCGAAAAGGCGCGTCTGGTGCTGGCACTCATCGTCTGGCAGCGCCCTAACCTGCTGCTGCTCGATGAACCGACCAACCACCTGGATCTCGATATGCGTCAGGCGCTGACGGAAGCATTAATCGACTTCGAAGGCGCGATGGTTGTCGTCTCACATGACCGTCACTTACTGCGTTCGACCACCGACGATTTGTATCTGGTTCACGGCGGCAAAGTGGAACAGTTCGACGGCGATCTGGAAGATTATCAGCAATGGCTGGTGGATATTCAGCGTCAGGAAAGCCAGCAGGATGCACCGGCCAAAGACGGTGGCGTGAACAGCGCGCAGTCGCGTAAAGACCAGAAACGCCGCGAAGCCGATTTCCGCAACCAGACTCAGCCGCTGCGCAAGCAAATCACCAAACTCGAAGCGCAGATGGAAAAACTGAGTACCGAACTGGCGACGATTGAAGAACGTCTGGCCGATTCCGCGATTTACGACATCAGCCGTAAAGCCGATCTCACCGAATGCCTGCAACTGCAGACCAAAGTGAAAGGCGCGCTGGATGAAACCGAAATGACCTGGCTCGATGCGCAGGAACAGCTGGAAGAGATGTCAAAAGCGTTTGATATAGAAAGCTGAGTTTGCTGTAAAATAGTAAAAGGAGCCATTACGGCTCCTTTTTTATATCTGAAGCGTTTATCTGAAGTCATCAGTGCCAGATCAGCAACACACAGGCGGCGGTCAGGATCCCCATCGCGATATTGAAGGTATACCACGCGCGTTTACTACGCAGCAGGCGGCCTATCACGGTGCCAAAGCCCAGCCAGATAACCCCGGAAACCAGATTCACCATAAACATTCCCAAGCTGATCCCGGCAATGGAATGGTTATAAGCCGCACCGGCCAGGCTGAAACTGGCGACAGCGCCAAGTCCCATCAGCCAGGCTTTCGGATTCAGAAATTGCAGCAACCAGCCCTGATACAAACGAATCGGTTTCGGCGGCGGTGCGCCGGTTTCCAGTGTTTCATACGCAGACGTTCCAATTTTCCACGCCAGCCACAGCAGATAAAGGCTCCCGGCGATTTTGAGGAAAAGGTGCAGCGCAGGATAAACGGTAATCAGTCCGCCGACGCCGAACGCCACCAGCAGCAAAATGCTTTGCATGCCGAGCATAATGCCGACCATCAGCCAGAGTGACCTGAAGAAACCGAAGTTAGCGCCTGACGTGGTTAACAACATATTATTCGGGCCAGGAGTGATAGCGGCGACCCATAAAAATCCAAGCATCGATAAAAATAAACCAAGTTCCATTTAATTTGGGTTCTCCGACCCGAAAGATGTGCGATAGCATTGAAGCTAACAGCGTGATATTGATCGCACAAGAGCCCCTTAAGAGAAATTTATTCATCTTATGTATGAATCCTTTCGCCCCCTGCGCGGGGCCAGCAACCCGCATATCCAGACACTGCTTCCACGGCTGGTCCGGCGCAATGCAAAACTCAAACCTCACTGGCAACGGCTGGACACACCGGACGGCGATTTTCTGGATTTAGCCTGGAGCGAAAACCCGGAACAGGCGCGCCATAAGCCACGCATGATCCTGTTTCACGGGCTGGAAGGCAGTTTTTACAGCCCGTATGCCCACGGATTATTGCAGGCGTGGAAAGAACGCGGCTGGCTCGGTGTGGTCATGCATTTTCGCGGATGCAGCGGCGAACCCAATAAACTTCAGCGCATTTACCATTCCGGTGAAACTGAAGATGCCCGCTTTTTCATTCGCTGGTTGAATGAATCCTACGGTGAAGTGCCGACCGGCGCAGTGGGCGTTTCGCTCGGCGGCAATATGCTGGCGTGTTATCTCGGGCAGGAAGGCGAAAATTGTACACTGAAAGCCGCCGTCGTGGTGTCGGCTCCGCTGATGCTCGAACCTTGCGCTTACCGGCTGGAACAGGGCACATCGCGGATTTACCAGCGCTACCTGCTGGATCAGCTCAAAGGAAACGCATCACGGAAACTGGCGAAATATCCCGGCACCCTTCCCGTCACGCTGCCGCAACTGAAAGCCATGCGCCGCATCCGGGATTTCGACGATGCGATTACCTCAAAGGCGCACGGTTTTGCCGACGCGCTGGATTATTATCGTCAGTGCAGCGGAATGCCGTTACTCGCGCAGGTCCGGACGCCATTGCTGATTATCCATGCGAAAGACGATCCGTTTATGACGCCTGACGTAATCCCGAAAGCTGAGGATTTACCGGATTGTGTTGAATACCAGCTGACCGAACACGGTGGACACGTGGGTTTCGTTTCCGGCAGCCTGCGTAATCCGCAGATGTGGCTGGAACAACGCATTCCGGCATGGCTTGCGCCGCATTTAGAAACAGCAGCAAACCCCATCACTGAACACACCGAAGAAAAAACAAAGGAAATAACGTTGTGATAATTCCCTGGCAGGAACTGGACGCAGAGTTGCTCACCAGCGTGGTGGAATCTTTCGTTTTACGCGAAGGCACCGACTACGGCGAGCAGGAAAGATCTCTTGAACAAAAAGTGGATGACGTGAAACGCCAGCTGAAAAGCGGCGAGATCGTGCTGGTTTGGTCAGAACTGCATGAAACATTAAATATCATGCCCCGCGGCCAGTTCCGCGCCGGGCAGGAAGAAATGCCGCAGGACTGGTAAAGAATACTTTTTTTGCCTTGATTTTCCCCGACCATTGGCCGGGGAGTTTATCCTCAATTAACTTCATTTATTC
>NZ_JBKEZJ010000032.1:0-14671 GCF_046449555.1 Rahnella selenatireducens | reverse complement strand
GCGTATATTACGCCTTCCTCATTCAGTGTCAACCGTTTATTTCATCCGGTTGCCGCTGTTTTTAATCTTTCCGACCCGGTCACTCCGTGATGTTGTTCACGTTGTTCCCTGTCGATGGAGCGGCATTATAGGGAGTTCTCAGCGGGCCGCAAGGGCTAATTTTAAGAAAAAATACCGTTTGCTGCATTACACAGCAAACACACCGCTTATACCGTGTTTTGCACAGATTTATCCACAGACGCGCAGGAATCTCAAATTTTGCGAGCGTCGCGCAATCGTTTTCGCTACAATTTCGCGCGTCAGTTTTCGACACCTGTTACGGGTGATAAATGAAAAGTAAGTCGCCAGAGGGGAGTTATCTGAGCTCAATGCGCGTTTTTCTGCAAATTGCTCTATATAGAGAGAAGAAAACGCTCATTGAATTCCGATAACGCTCTTTATTGCGACTCCAAAGCCAAGGATATAAACCACCATGCAACAATCTCGTCCAATCCGCCGCGCCCTGCTCAGTGTTTCTGATAAAGCCGGTATCGTAGAATTCGCCCAGGCACTCTCTTCGCGTGGCGTTGAATTACTTTCCACTGGCGGCACCGCCAGCCTGTTGGCAAAAGCCGGTCTGCCAGTCACAGAAGTTTCTGACTACACGGGTTTCCCGGAAATGATGGATGGACGCGTCAAAACCCTGCACCCGAAAGTTCACGGTGGGATCCTCGGCCGACGCGGGAAAGATGATGACATTATGGCGCAGCATGCGATCGCGCCAATCGACATGGTGGTCGTAAACCTTTATCCGTTCGCGCAAACCGTCGCCCGCCCGGATTGCTCACTGGAAGATGCAGTAGAAAACATTGATATCGGCGGCCCAACGATGGTCCGCTCAGCGGCAAAGAACCACAAAGACGTGGCGATCGTGGTGAAGAGCAGTGACTACGCTTCTATTATTGAAGAGATGGATGCCAACAGCAGCTCACTGACGCTGGCAACCCGGTTTAATCTGGGGATTAAAGCTTTCGAGCATACCGCGTCTTATGACAGCATGATTGCCAACTATTTCGGCACCATGGTTCCGGCTTATCACGGCGATACCGAATCCGCGTCTGGTCAGTTCCCGCGTACCCTGAATCTTAGCTATATAAAGAAACAAGATATGCGTTATGGCGAGAACAGCCATCAGAACGCCGCTTTCTATATAGAAGAAAGCGTCAGCGAAGCTTCCGTTGCTACTTCGACCCAACTTCAAGGCAAAGCCCTTTCCTATAACAATATTGCAGATACCGATGCGGCACTGGAATGTGTGAAGGAATTTGCAGAGCCAGCTTGCGTCATCGTTAAACACGCGAACCCTTGCGGCGTTGCCATCGGCGACAACATTTTGGCTGCTTACGAACGTGCTTATCAGACGGACCCGACTTCTGCCTTCGGCGGCATTATTGCCTTCAACCGCGAGCTTGATGCTGAAACCGCGAAAGCAATTATCAGCCGCCAGTTTGTGGAAGTGATCATCGCCCCGTCAGTCAGCCCTGAAGCGCTGGCCCTGACTGCGGCAAAACAAAACGTCCGCGTTCTGACTTGCGGCCAATGGCAAGGGCGCCAGAAAGCGCTGGACTTCAAACGTGTCAATGGCGGCCTGTTGGTTCAGGATCGTGATTTGGGCATGGTTGATGGCGGTGACCTGCGCGTTGTTTCTCAGCGCCAGCCAACGGAGCAGGAACTGACGGATGCACTGTTCTGCTGGAAAGTCGCCAAGTTCGTTAAATCGAACGCTATCGTTTATGCACGCGACAAAATGACTATCGGTATTGGCGCAGGCCAGATGAGCCGCGTTTATTCTGCAAAAATCGCGGGGATTAAAGCCGCTGATGAAGGTCTGGAAGTCGCTGGTTCCGTGATGGCATCCGATGCCTTTTTCCCGTTCCGCGATGGCATTGATGCCGCTGCGGCGGTAGGTATTACCTGTGTGATTCAGCCTGGCGGTTCAATCCGTGATGACGAAGTTATCGCGGCCGCAAACGAACACGGTATCGCAATGCTGTTCACCGACATGCGCCATTTCCGTCATTAATTTTCTTTTAGCGGGTGCGATGCGCCCGCTCACCCGGAGTCCTCGAATGAATATTTTAATTATCGGTAACGGCGGGCGTGAACATGCACTGGCATGGAAGGCATCGCAATCTCCTCTGGCGGACAAAGTTTTTGTCGCCCCCGGAAACGCCGGTACCGCACTGGAACCTCTGCTGGAGAATGTCGATATCGCCGCAACGGATATCGCTGGTCTGTTGGCGTTCGCCAAAAGCAATGATATTGGCCTGACGATTGTCGGCCCGGAAGCCCCGCTGGTGATTGGTGTGGTCGACGCATTCCGCGCTGCGGGTCTGAAAATTTTTGGCCCGACGCAGGAAGCGGCGCAGCTGGAAGGCTCAAAAGCTTTCACCAAGGATTTCCTCGCTCGCCACAATATCCCAAGCGCGGATTACCAGAACTTCACCGAAATCGAACCGGCACTGGCTTATCTGCGCAGCAAAGGCGCGCCGATCGTCATTAAAGCTGACGGACTGGCTGCGGGCAAAGGTGTCATCGTGGCGATGACATTGAAAGAAGCAGAAGATGCAGTCCACGATATGCTGGCAGGAAATGCGTTTGGCGACGCTGGCCACCGTATCGTTATCGAAGAATTCCTGGATGGCGAAGAGGCGAGCTTCATCGTAATGGTTGACGGCACGAACGTTCTGCCGATGGCAACCAGCCAGGATCACAAACGTGTTGGCGATGGCGACAGCGGCCCGAACACCGGCGGTATGGGCGCTTATTCTCCGGCACCGGTTGTGACGGATGAAATTCATCAGCGTGTTATGGATCAGGTTATCTGGCCAACCGTGCACGGCATGGCGGCTGAGAACAATACTTACACCGGTTTCCTGTATGCGGGTTTGATGATTTCCGCAGACGGCCAGCCGAAAGTGATCGAATTTAACTGCCGCTTCGGAGATCCGGAAACTCAGCCGATCATGTTGCGTCTGCGCTCGGATCTGGTCGATCTTTGTCTGGCCGGTGCGGAAGGCCGTCTGGGCGAGAAAACGTCTGAGTGGGATCCGCGTCCCTCATTGGGCGTTGTGATTGCCGCCGGCGGTTATCCTGCCGATTACAAAACCGATGATGTGATCCACGGTTTACCGCTGGAAGAAGTCCCGGACGGCAAAGTCTTCCAGGCCGGAACCCGTTTGCAAGATGAACGCGTGGTGACAAATGGCGGACGCGTACTCTGTGTGACGGCGCTGGGTAAAACTGTCGAAGCCGCTCAGCAACGTGCTTATGATTTAGCGAAAGATATTCATTGGGAAGGCAGCTTCTGCCGCAAGGATATCGGCTATCGGGCCATTGACCGCGAACGCAATCAGTAATCGCGTTCATCTGACGATCAGAACCTGACGATCAAAAAGGCACGCTTCGGCGTGCCTTTCCTTTATATATGTTAGCAAGCGGGATCAGAGATCTGACTCTTTAGGTTCCCACTTACAGAAATCTTCATTTGCGACCAGTAGCAATTCGTTGCCTTCCGGTGCGGTCAGCCAGGCAAGGCCGAGATTGTCGTTACTGCGACTGGCGCGTTTAGCCAGCCAGACCTGCGAACGGACGGTCAGCTTTGGCGTCACCTGTTCGCCTGCACAAGTCGTGATCAGACCCTGCCGCCAGTTAGCCTGCACCAGCCGGACATTGCCCACGCGCAGCGCATTACTCAGATCGAGGATTTTTGTCGCTTCATATTTATAGCGCTCGATATCATCTGACGATAATTTTTCCCGGCGCTCAGGAAGCTGCCGCTGCATAAAGCTGACATGCCCGCTATCGTCAAAACGCAGCATCACACCTAAATCAGTTTGCGTCGCATGCGTTTCTTTAATCAGGTGCAATTGTCCCTGCTGGAATTCATAACGGGTAATGACCGTATCGCCGCCAAAATAGGGGCTGTATACGTTGAGAATAGTTTGAGGTTGGTTTTGTGCGTTGTCTTCGCGCCAGAGCCGGTTGATACCCTGATCGGCAACATACCCGCTGGCAAAGAATAATTCAGAGGAGTTTTTAGAACTGCAACCCACCAGACCGAGAACCAGTAAACCTGCCACCAGTCTGGGGGTGATAAACTGAAGGGGCTTACAGGCCCCTCCGCTTATTCTTTTCACTGCAAGCAATTACTTAACAGCGTCTTTCAGAGCTTTACCAGAAACGAACGCAGGTACGTTTGCAGCTGCGATTTTGATTTCTTTACCAGTCTGTGGGTTACGACCAGTACGCTCGTTACGATGATTTACCTTGAAAGTCCCGAAACCAACCAATTGTACAGCATCACCTTCTTTCAGAGACTCGGTAATAGCAGACAGAGTAGATTCAAGAGCAACTTTGGCTTGTGCTTTGGAAAGATCAGCTTTGTCAGCAATTACATCAATCAGTTGAGTCTTGTTCATAAGTTATCCTTTACAGTGTGTTTATCGTTTGCAAAGCATCGAGTGCGACGGATATGCCGATTGACAGCACCCTCCTGCATACACGCACCGATAGCCACTTTTTTTACGCACCCCAAATGTAGACCAGACAGGGTGCGGATGTGAAGCCTTAAGGCACGACAAATCAGGCGTTAAATCACGTTTTCTAGCCTTATTGCGCTAAATTTATGCCAATGTTACTGACAGCGGCTTCACGCAGGTCAGAACGTAACCCTTTTATTAATTCCAGGTCACGCTCTTCACAGTCAGCCAACAGGCGAAAAATCTCCCATTGGATGTCCCATTCTTCTTCAACAGCAGGAATGATTTTCAGCTCTTCATCGGTCATTTCTTTACCGGCCTGAGTCATTTCCAACATCGCAACAGTACGAATTGATGTCTCACTCACGGCAACCGCATGAGACAACGTTTCGCCGCTCAGACGTGAATGAATCAGTTCGCCTAATGCGATACACGCATCGATGGCCGGGTAAACACCATAAATGTCGTAATCATCGGAAGAAGGCACGGCTTCCTCCAGTTTTTCGAGCTGTGAGTCAAAATTGACCTTGGCGTCTTTTACCACCAGCGTTTCCCAGATTAAATCCAGGATACGGCGGTAAAGCTGTGCCTCGCCGAACCCGGTTTCCAGGCAAAAAGCCTGATAGTTCGGGTACATACGTTCACACAAGCTCGCCATAAACGTCACGTGTTGCCAGCTTTCCAGCTTTTCCAGACGTAAATGAATTGGATTACGTAACATGAGTTGATCTCGTTAACTTTTCTGCGCGGGAGTTTACCTGAAATAAATCAATATCCCTATTCCTTGATTCCTAAAGATCATCACTCAACCGTTGCCAGCGTTGAAACGCTGCCCGGTTTGATGCCACAGCATCCGCCCAGCGGGTTGGCTCTGGCAAACGATATTGCCGCATGCAGCGTTCAACCCAGTAAAGTGACGATTCCATGCTGATGCGATTGCCCGGCGAGATAAACAGCGGATTACAGCGCAGTTTGCTGCGCCAGACCCAGCCAATCTGCTCATCGCCTTCATACAGCGCCTGCTTGCTGTGTTGCTCTTCCCCGAGTGGCAGAAATTTGCCACACAAGCGGCTCTTGGCTACGCCAATCGTTGGCACGTCGATCATCAGTCCAAAATGGCTGGCGACGCCCAGACGGCGCGGATGCGCAATACCCTGCCCGTCAACCAGCACCAGATCGGGTCGCGCACTGATTTGCTTCCAGGCCTGCAACAGCGCCGGTAACTCCCGGAAAGAAAGGAAGCCAGGAATATAAGGCATGACGGTTGGAATCCGGGCTATCTGGTATTCCACCAGCTCAAGCGACGGATAACGCAGAACCGCAACCGCGGCGCGCGTCACTTCACCACCCTGTTCGAAACCGACATCCACACCCGCGATCAGCGCTGGTGTACTGAAATCAGGGAGATCCTGCAGTTCAATTTGATCTGCAAGGATCCGTTGTTGTTCACGTAATGCGCGGGTATCAATCATACGCCGGATTTACTCGTGATATTGCCGGGACAGGCTATGTACTGCTTCCACAAACGCCCCCGCATTTTCTGGTGGAACATCCAGGTGAATACCGTGGCCCAGGTTAAACACATGACCGTTGCCTTTACCAAAACCTGCCAGAATGGTTTCCACTTCCTGTTCAATACGTACCGGAGAAGCATAGAGCATGGAAGGATCCATGTTGCCCTGAATCGCCACTTTGTCGCCCACGCGACGACGGGCTTCGGCAATATCTGTTGTCCAGTCGAGGCCCAGTGCGTCACAACCGGTTGCCGCCATCGCTTCCAGCCATTGTCCGCCGCCTTTGGTGAACAACGTCACCGGCACGCGGCGACCTTCGTTTTCACGGATCAGGCCATCGACAATTTTATGCATGTAGTTCAGGGAAAACTCGCGGTAATCGCGAGGTGTAAGCACGCCGCCCCAGGTGTCAAAAATCATGACAGACTGCGCGCCCGCTTTTATTTGAGCATTGAGGTAGAGAATGACGCTGTCAGCCACTTTATCGAGCAAAAGGTGCAAAGTCTGCGGATCGGCATACATCATCTTTTTGATTTTTGTGAAGGCCTTGCTGCTGCCACCTTCCACCATATATGTCGCCAGTGTCCACGGGCTGCCGGAAAAACCGATAAGCGGTACTTCACCTTTGAGGTTTTTACGGATAGTACGAACCGCGTTCATGACGTATCCCAGTTCCATTTCCGGATCGGGAACGGGGAGTTTTTCCACATCAGCACGGCAAGTTAGCGGGGAAGAAAAACGAGGGCCTTCACCGGCTTCGAAATACAATCCCAGCCCCATGGCATCAGGAATGGTCAGGATGTCAGAGAACAGAATCGCGGCATCCAGCGGGTAGCGACGCAGTGGCTGGAGGGTCACTTCACAGGCCAGCTCCGCATTCTTGCAAAGCGACATAAAATCACCGGCTACAGCGCGGGTTTCTTTGTACTCTGGCAAATAACGGCCTGCCTGACGCATCATCCAGACCGGTGTGATATCCACAGGCTGGCGTAACAGGGCGCGCAGGTAGCGGTCATTTTTCAACTCATTCATTCTGTCTTTTTCCTTCAATATTCGGTTCGCCCGAAAATAATCTGGCGGCATTCTAACATGCAACACTCCTGCTACACGTCGTCTTCATCGCTTTCTGCGCGGCACAGCGCAACTGTATCTTCAATCAGCCTGCGGGCGATGGTCCCCGGCGGCGGCAACTGTGGCAGCTGATCAAAACGATACCAGCCTGCGTTGAGCAGCTCTTTCGGATCATGCACGATGTCACCGCTGTCATAGTCGGCCATAAACGCCATCATCAGCGAATTCGGGAACGGCCAGGGCTGAGAACTGACGTACCGGACGTTCTTCACGCGAATATTGCTCTCTTCCATAACTTCGCGTGCCACGGTTTCTTCAAGGGTTTCCCCGACTTCAACGAAACCGGCCAGTACCGTGTGGATGCCATTACGGTGACGGACATGCTGCGCCAGCAAAATCTCATCACCGCGGCGGATTGCGACAATGATGCAGGGCGCAATTTGTGGGTAATAGCGTTCACGGCAATGCCCGCACAGCGCGGCCCATTCTGTTTTACTGACGTGCATCTCGTGCCCACAGTAGCCGCAAAATTTGTGCGAACGGTAAAATTCCGACAGCTGCACACCGCGCCCGACCAGCTGGAATAGCCCGCGATCCTGATCGAGCATCTGCCGCGCGGACACCATGTGATTGTGCATCGCCTGACGCACCATCCACACCGGCTCGCCCTGCCATTCACCAATCTGACGCCCGATTTTGCCCGTGAGAGAAAATTGCGCAGCGCTGCCATTCGGCAGTTCACCTTCGGGTAGCCACAGCTTGCCCTCAAAGCTGATGACCCACCAGCCGGTATGTTCTTCTGTGATCTGTAATTCCATAATTGTTGTTGCATAACCTCGACGAGACTGACAATCTGGGGTGGATATTTACATATTAGTAACTTTTGGTTACTTTTTTCTCGCTCACGGAGTCAACCATGCTAAATCGTCTGGAAAGACTGACCCAACGCGTTGGTGGCAGTAATGAGTTAGTGGATCAATGGCTGCACGCGCGTAAAGAACTGCTGGTGTCTTACTGCACACTGGTCGGCCTGAAACCCAATAAAGAAAAACATACACCGCTGAATGAAAAAGCGTTGGACAACTTTTGCCATAACCTGGTGGATTACCTTTCTGCCGGTCATTTCCACCTTTATCAACGGGTCATCGATGAAGTGGAAGGTGCAGAGATAAAATTACAGGCTGCGAAAATATACCCTGCACTTGAGCTCAATACTGAAGCTATCATGGCTTTCCATGACAGTTACACCGAAAATGATATTGATGATGACAATGCTTTCGCATTTCATTATGCATTATCCGATGTGGGTGAAGCATTGGATGCGCGTTTTCAGCTTGAAGATCAACTGATCATTCTGGCCTTTGATCCGGAAAGTCGCAAAGAATTGCCTTCTGCAAACGAAGAGCATCTTGCCAGACCCGCGTAACGTGTTACTCCTGCACAACACGTTGCCACAATAAAAACCCTGCTCAGGGTTGTAGTTTTTAAAACGGCCTCCTATATTGAGGCTTCTTGTCGGAGTGCCTCGTGCAAAATTTCCTCGCGGAGATAATGCCAGGCTGAGACCGTTAATTCGGGATCCGCGGAACCTGATCGGGTTAGTACCCGCGAAGGGAACAAGAGTAATGTTATGCGTTTAGCGCGATTTGGCATCAGCCTGCAAACGGCCGCCAGCGTTCAACCGCCCATTTTTACTCCTGCCGTAAACCTCCAGACAAGCAATTTTCCATTACGTTCTGTCACGCTTTTTGCCGTGAAAACAACACAAGGAATTTGCTATGTCGAGTACCCAGAAACCCGTTACATCCGAAAAAAAGCCCGCTAAACGCCGTGAACAACGCGCACAGGCACAGTCATTTATCGATAGCCTGCAGGGCGAAGCCTTCCCCAATTCCCGACGTATCTATCTTCAGGGCAACGATGCCGGTATCGGTATCCGTGTCCCTATGCGTGAAATCCAGCTCAGCCCGACGCTGGTTGGCGGCGGAAAAGACAACCCGCAGTTTGAAGAAAACGAAGCGATTCCGGTTTATGACACCGCCGGACCGTATGGCGATCCGTCTGCGACCATCGACGTGCATACCGGTCTTGAAAAATTGCGTGCCCGCTGGATAACCGGACGCGCTGATACCGAAGAACTTCCGCAAGTCAGCTCCGGTTTTACTCAGCAGCGCCTGGCCGACGAAGGGCTGGATCATTTACGCTTCGAACATCTTCCGCGCCCGCGAAAAGCCATTGCAGGTAAAAATGTCACACAACTGCATTATGCGCGCCGGGGCATGATTACCCCTGAGATGGAATTCATCGCTATTCGCGAAAACATGGGGCGTGAGCGGATCCGCGGAGAAGTCCTGCGCCAGCAACATCCCGGTGAAAGCTTCGGGGCGCACCTGCCCGCGAATATCACAGCCGAATTTGTTCGTCAGGAAGTGGCCGCCGGTCGCGCGATTATCCCCGCCAACATCAATCATCCGGAATCCGAACCGATGATCATTGGCCGCAATTTTCTGGTGAAGGTGAACGCCAATATCGGTAACTCAGCGGTGACGTCCTCTATCGAAGAAGAAGTTGAAAAGCTGGTATGGTCAACGCGGTGGGGCGCGGATACCGTTATGGATCTCTCCACCGGCCGCTATATCCACGAAACCCGCGAATGGATCCTGCGTAACAGCCCGGTTCCGATTGGCACAGTTCCGATTTATCAGGCTCTGGAGAAAGTGAACGGCATTGCCGAGGACCTGAACTGGGAAATGTTCCGCGACACCCTGCTGGAGCAGGCGGAACAAGGCGTGGATTACTTCACCATTCATGCAGGCGTGTTGTTGCGTTACGTGCCGATGACCGCCAAACGCCTGACCGGTATTGTCTCACGCGGTGGCTCGATCATGGCGAAATGGTGCCTGTCGCATCATCGCGAGAGTTTCCTCTACGAGCATTTTCGTGAGATTTGCGAAATCTGCGCCGCCTACGATGTCGCGCTTTCTCTCGGTGACGGCCTGCGTCCCGGCTCGATTCAGGACGCCAATGACGAAGCGCAGTTTGCAGAATTGCACACGCTGGGCGAACTGACGAAAATCGCCTGGGAATATGACGTGCAGGTGATGATCGAAGGGCCGGGGCATGTGCCGATGCAGATGATCCGCCGCAATATGACGGAAGAACTCGAACATTGCCACGAAGCGCCGTTCTATACGCTCGGGCCGCTGACAACCGACATTGCGCCCGGTTATGACCACTTCACGTCCGGCATTGGTGCTGCAATGATTGGCTGGTTCGGCTGCGCGATGCTGTGCTATGTCACGCCAAAAGAGCATCTTGGCCTGCCGAACAAAGAAGACGTTAAGCAGGGTTTGATTACCTACAAAATTGCGGCGCACGCCGCAGATTTAGCAAAAGGCCATCCCGGCGCACAAATCCGTGATAACGCCATGTCTAAAGCGCGGTTCGAATTCCGCTGGGAGGATCAGTTTAACCTCGCGCTCGATCCAGCCACAGCCCGCGCTTATCACGACGAAACACTCCCGCAGGAATCCGGAAAAGTCGCACACTTCTGCTCAATGTGCGGGCCGAAATTCTGCTCGATGAAAATTACTCAGGAAGTTCGCGATTACGCCGCTGCGCTGGAAGCCAAAGCCCAGCCCATCGAACTCGTGGAATCCGGCATGGCGCAAATGTCTGCGGAATTCCGTTCGCGCGGCAGCGAGCTTTATCACCCTGCCAGCCATTCCACTCCGGAGATCAGTAAATGAATCAGCCCGTTAAAACATTCCCGTCCGTTCCTTTCCATCTGGGGTTATATCCGGTGGTTGATTCTGTCGAATGGATTGCCCGTCTGCTGGATGCGGGCGTTAAAACGCTGCAACTGCGGGTGAAGGACTTACCCGATGAAGAAGTCGAACCCGCCATTATCCACGCTATTGCACTGGGGCGAAAATTTGACGCACGGCTGTTCATCAACGATTACTGGCGTCTGGCAGTAAAACATCAGGCGTACGGCGTGCATCTGGGCCAGGAAGACCTGGATACCGCCGATTTGCAGGCCATTCTTGATGCCGGTTTACGTCTGGGCATATCGACGCATGACGATGAGGAACTGGCGCGCGCCGTGGCGGTCAATCCGTCTTACATCGCACTCGGCCATATTTTCCCGACGCAGACCAAAGATATGCCGTCAGCACCGCAGGGTTTGTCGGAATTAGCCCGACACATTACGCAGCTGAACGGCAGCTTCCCGACAGTCGCCATCGGCGGGATCAGTATTGGCCGCGCGCCGTCGGTTCTGGACTGCGGCGTCGGCAGTATTGCCGTCGTCAGCGCCATAACGCAGGCCGCGGACTGGCGCGCAGTCACCGCAGAATTGCTGGCCTTATGCGCCAGCAAGGTTCCGGAAGATGCTTAACGACGCCGCCTTTATGCGCTACAGCCGTCAACTGATGCTGGAAGAATTTGGTCCGCAGGCGCAGGAAAAATTACTGGTGGCCAAAGTGCTGATTGTGGGGCTCGGCGGGCTGGGTTCACCGGCGGCGCTTTATCTGGCAGCGGCGGGCGTCGGGACGTTGTTTCTGGCTGATGACGACACATTGCACATTACCAATCTTCAGCGGCAAATCCTTTACCGCACCACCGATCTTGATCAGCCGAAAGCCAGCCTGGCGAAACGCGAGCTGCTGCGCCTGAATCCACTTTGTGAAGCCGTTACTATTACGGAACGGCTCGCAGGAGATACGCTGCTTCTAGCCGTTGGCAATGCCGATATCATTTTAGATTGCAGCGACAATATGGAAACCCGCCACGCGGTAAACAAAGCCTGCGTGGATATGGGCAAAACCTTGATCAGCGGTAGCGCGGTCGGATTCAGCGGCCAGCTTCTGGTCATCGAAGCGCCCTATCTTCATGGCTGCTATGCCTGTTTATATCCGGATCAGGAAACCGTACAACGCAACTGCCGGACATCCGGCGTTCTCGGGCCGGTCGTCGGCACCATCGGCACGCTGCAGGCGCTGGAAACACTGAAAATACTGGCGGGTTTGCCGAGTTCTCTTAGCGGAAAGCTGCGGCTGTTCGACGGAAAAACACAAAACTGGCGTTCCCTGCAACTCACCCGTTCATCTGCCTGTTCGGTTTGCGGAGGCCATCGTGAACATTCATGTCAATGATGAACCTCACCATTTCGCCGAGCCGCTGACGCTGTTTACCCTGCTCAACCTGCTGGACCTGAACCCGTCGGGCAGTGCGCTTGCGGTCAATCAGGTCATAATTCCACGTGATAACTGGACTGTCCACTTGCTGGACGATGGCGATCAGGTATTGCTCTTTCAGGCCATTGCCGGAGGATGAAACATGTTAAAAATTGCTGATACTACGTTTACCTCACACCTTCTCACCGGGACAGGAAAATTCGCTAACGCATCTGTGATGCAGCAATCGCTGGCGGCATCCGGTTCTCAGCTGGTGACGATGGCGATGAAACGCGTCGATCTTCGGCGCGGCGGCGATGATATCCTTTCACCTTTGCAGCAACTTGGCGTGCGCCTGTTGCCCAATACGTCAGGGGCAAAAACGGCAGAAGAAGCGGTGTTTGCCGCCCAACTGGCACGCGAAGCTTTGGGCACGCACTGGGTAAAACTGGAAATCCATCCGGACATGAAATACCTGCTGCCCGATGCCATCGAAACCCTGAAAGCCGCAGAGATATTGGTGAAGCAAGGATTTGTCGTTTTGCCTTATTGCAGCGCAGATCCGGTGCTGTGCAAACGTCTCGAAGAAGCAGGATGCGCGGCAGTAATGCCGCTCGGTGCACCGATTGGCTCAAATCAGGGGCTGCAAACCCGCGAGTTTCTGCAAATTATTATCGAACAAGCGCGGGTGCCCGTTGTCGTGGATGCCGGGATCGGCGCACCCAGTCAGGCCGCTGAGGCGCTGGAAATGGGTGCCGACGCTGTGCTGGTGAATACGGCAATTGCCGTTGCGCGCGATCCGGTTTCCATGGCGACGGCATTCCGTCTGGCCGTTGAAGCGGGCGTCCTGGCCCGCCAAAGCGGATTAGGCGGACGCCAGCGGCACGCCAGCGCATCCAGCCCGTTGACCGGATTTCTGACTTCCCCGCAGGCAACCTTATGAGCAACTTTACCGATGTCTGGTCTACGCTTGACTGGGACGATATTTCCCTGCGAATTAACAGCAAAACCACCAGCGATGTCGAACGGGCGCTAAGCAGGAACAAAATCGACCGTGATGATTTTATGGCACTGATTTCTCCGGCTGCGTTGCCCTATCTCGAAGAAATGGCGCAGCGCGCGCAACAACTCACGCGCCAGCGTTTCGGCAATACCGTGAATTTCTTTGCGCCTCTTTATCTCTCCAACCTTTGCGCCAACGAATGCACTTATTGCGGCTTCTCGATGAGCAATAAGATCAAACGCAAAACGCTGAATGAAGCGGAAATCCGTGCTGAATGTCAGGCACTGAATGCTCTGGGCTTCAAACATCTGCTGCTGGTTACGGGCGAACACAAAGGGAAAGTCGGTATGGATTATTTCCGCCGGCATTTCCCTGCTATCCGCAGTCATTTTGATTCACTGATGATTGAAGTGCAGCCGCTGCCGCAGGAAGAATACGCCGAGTTAAAAACGCTGGGGCTGGACGGCGTTCTGGTCTATCAGGAAACCTATCACGCGCCGACGTATGCGCTGCATCATCTGCGCGGGCAAAAACAGGATTTCTTCTGGCGGCTGGAAACCCCTGACCGGCTGGGACGTGCGGGAATCGATAAGATCGGGCTCGGAGCGTTGTTCGGGCTTTCAGGAAACTGGCGAACTGACAGTTTCATGGTGGCCGAGCATCTGCTCTACCTGCAAAAAACCTACTGGCAAAGCCGCTATTCGGTGGCGTTCCCGAGATTGCGCCCTTGTACCGGCGGAATCGAACCAGCGTCATTGCTGGAGGAAAACCAGCTGGTGCAGCTGATTTGCGCATTCAGGATGCTGTCGCCGGACGTCGAGCTTTCCCTGTCGACACGCGAATCTCCGTATTTCCGCGATCATGTCATTCCTCTGGCAATCAACACGGTCAGTGCAGGATCCAAAACTCAGCCAGGGGGTTATGCCGACGATCATCCGGAACTCGAACAATTCGCGCCGCATGATAACCGCTCACCGCAGCGGGTCGCCGAGGCATTAACGCAATCCGGATTACAGCCGGTATGGAAAGACTGGGACAGTTTTTTGGGGCGTGCGCCGCAGGGAAATGTCGCCAGACAGCAAGCCGGTAATCTCTCAGGAATGGGTATTCCATAAAGCAATTTTGCCCCTCGCGCCTGCACGCCGGGAAGGTTACCGTGCCGTTGTCGCTGCATCATCGCAGCCGGCCAGCGCCACGCATCCCGGCGCTGCTTCCAACCAGCCGGAATAGGTTATCGTCCAGTTTCCTGTTCCGGCTCCTCTTTTTTCTGTCCATAAATCCAACGCATCGATATTTCAGGCAAAAAAAACCGCCCCCCAAAGGAGTAATGCCAGTCAGTTAAGCAACTGACTGGCTTTTTCCCTGTGCTTTTGGATACTTCCGGGG
>NZ_JBKEZJ010000031.1:0-24207 GCF_046449555.1 Rahnella selenatireducens | reverse complement strand
ATTTGATTAGACCATTACAGCTTGTTCCGGTGTGTAACGCTGCGTCATTAACACAATCCTCTTTGACTACATATTTGCGACTTCGGTCTCAATATCGAAATGTGCCTTTTTGCTCCCGTCAGAGTATCCAATACCTCAACCCCAGATGTTGCGATCTATATTCCCGTTTTTCTCAGAGCCGATACATCGGCAGCGATGCGCCGAATATTTAGGCAGAAAAGGGCGTCCAGCGTTAACCGGTAAACATTTTCTTTATTTCAACGTTTTTATCCCTTATCCGACCCAGTTTCATCGTCACCTTCTCCGGCATTTTATCGAGATTATCCTCCCTTAATCCCATTACGACGTTATATCCCATCAGCAATGAACGGTCGCCCAACCGCGGCAGCGGTGCCAGCTTCATCGGAATCGTCAGTTTTAGGCTGGCGTCATAATCGCAACCCAAATACACACGCAACAAAGTAAATACATCTTCCCGCAGCTGCCCGCCCGGCAACCAGCCTTTGGCTTCCTCCGGATCTTCGGTGTACATCTCCACGCCAATACGGTAGTTCACGTCCGCTGTTTCACTGCCCAGAACCAGATGGTCACCTAAGCGTTGTTTGTCCGAAAATGAGAATCTGGCCCTGTTCGCCGCAGGCATTATCGCGACCTGATGGGGCCTGACGGTGACTCGGGTATTCGGAGCCTGCGACATAATAACGCTGGCGATGCCTTCAGCGGTGCGGGTAGGGCGCACCAGTGGCTGTAATAGCGCCAGCAGCCTCGAGGCCGGCGGCGTGTCGGGATGTGTGATACCCGCCAGGGCCATCATATTTTGCGACATATTGTCGGTGCCGCCCGCTTCAAAGGTGGCGGGATAGCTATATTTACGCCAGATCCGATAGAACTGGGTCATAAGCCGGTGGTTGAAGATATCCAGAAAGGCTTCCACGACGTCATGACCATCACGTTGTTGCGTGATGTCATCGATGTAGCTGGTCGGCAGGGGCGAATCGATGCCGTACAGCCCATGAAATGTGGTTCTAACCGTAGGCGGGTCGTTTGGACATTCCGGGTCTGTTTCAACCTGTTTGAGTTCGCTGACCGGAAAACCCATCCCCGGATGTGGGCGAAAGCGTACCGGATCGTCGTTGGGATTAAAGGTGCTGCCGAGTGGGGGACGTTCCGGTGTCAGTTCTTCCAGAATCTGGCAAAAACGGTAGAAGTTAAACTCCGGTGTCCGGTCCTTGCCCTCTGCATCTTGCCAGAAAGCAGGCAGTGCGTCGGGATGGTCATCATCGTTGCGGTCACTCATCAGAACAGCACCCGCTTCAAACGTCTCTCCGGCCATGCCCAAACGATACCTGAATGTTTTAGCGTAACTGTTAGCTGAGTCAGGCGGCTGATACTGGCGTATTGGGTATAAAATTGCTCAAGGATCTCACTGAAAAGTCGTGCATCCCCAATTCCGCTGTATTGGTTTTCATCGAGAGTCACGCTGATAGCCACGCCGTGCCAGCCCTCGCCCGGATAGTGGATCTGTTTATAACCCACATGCTGGATACCTTCGATTCGCCGTGCGTTGTCGGGATCATGCGTCCAGTTCAGCAAGCTTAGGGCATGGCGAAGTGATTCGGTCTCCATCAGATTTGCCAGCGCCTGCGGATGCAGCAGCGACATAACTTGCCATTGGTATCGCTCAGTAGTTGGCGGATAGCCTGGCAACGTAGGAGCATGGCGCGTGCGGCAGTGCAACGTCAGGTTGCCGACTACAGCACGACCATCAAATACCGCACTTTGCAGTGCCATGCGCGGGTAGTTACCGTTGGTACAGGTCATGTTTAGAAACAACGTCGGGTCTTCTTCCAGCCTATCCTGCTCGAAGGCGCTGCCGCCCAGCATCAGAACGGTATCGTTAAGTCCGTGCGGGCCACGTTGCATCCGGGTATGAAAATACCGTTCCGGCCACTCTTTTTCGTATTTAAGCAGCCCGCTTTTATGACGAAACTGGCTGTAAGGCGTATAGAGAACGCTATCTTGCGTTTCCGTTCCGGAGACGATATCGTTTCAGGTCATCAGAAGATCTCCCGGCCGATACCGGGAGCGATGGCATCAGAAGCGGTAACCAATACCGATATTGAAACCGTTGATACTGTGAGACTGGTCAGCCGCATCCAGGCTGGAGCCTTCGTAACCGATATCCACTGCCACGTTTTCCATCGGGTTAATCTGCAGACCCACGCCGTACATCAGGGATGTCTTGCTGATATTGCCGGTTTCGCTGCCCATGTAGCGGTAAGAACCTGATTCATAGTTGGTCCAGGATGACCTGTAATCCACTTTGTTATAGTTGAGACCGAGCAGGCCATAGATGCTGATGTACTCATTAAAGCGATATGCGGGGCCTGCAGAGAGTGAGTAATATTTAATATCCACGTTGTTGCTGATGATGTCTCTCGTCAGACGGTAGGAATAATCGTCACTCCCGCTCATGTAGGTGAAAGAGCCAATGACGCTGACAGGTGAATCCCACTCATAGCGGTACTTGAGGTTCACCCCGTTAATATTATTCAGTCCCTGCACTTTACTTTGCGCATAACCTATCGAGACAGTTTGTTGATCTGCCAGAACCTGCGAACTGAAGCCCAGAATGGCGACCAGGGCCGGAACCATCAATAACGTTTTCATTGCCTTATCCTTTTAGTGTGTAGAGCCTGCCATAGCAGTGATTTGAGGTCATTCCAATCCCTGCCAAGCATCAGCAGGCGGGGATTCGTGAAGAGAAACCGATAATGGATTATCAGCACGCCAGGCTCTGGCCTGCTGATGGCTGACACGGTCGCCTTTGAAATTGATGACCCGCTGGCCTTTTTCAGCACCACGGTGATAAAGCGCCCGGAAGCAGCGTTCGGGAAAAAGGGTACTGCAGACCAGGCGGCTCATGGTCATGGTGTCGCCAAAAGGCGCGATCCAGTCGCGGATCCACATACGTTCGCCGCTGGCCCAGTCACGATCCTGTACGCTGATCGCCGGTTGTGTCAGGTAGCGCTGCTCGGCGATGTCGTCCAGCCACATCCAGCTGAGGAAAAACAGCGGCGTCGCGTCGCGGCTGACTAAGGCATATTGCTGCCTTTTAATAATGGGCAGAAGCACCGTCGGCAGCGCATGCAGAGGCAGGTCGCGATGTTGAGCCGAGTGCATCCATAACCAGACGGCTGCACCGAAAACTTCAGCTTCACTCATATCCCCACCAATGATCATGGGTGAATGAACGTCATAAGGCCCTATTTGCATCCCTGCCTCTCAATACTGCCAGTTGAGGTTAAAGCCCAGCGAAACTGGATCGGTGCTAAAGCCATCGGGTTTGGAGAACGGCACGGCGGCAAACAGGTCATAACCTGTTTTAAATGCCGCACCGCGAATACCGATAGCGCCCCCGGCCAGGTGGTTGCCCACCAGATATTGCGTGCCATTGCCGCCGACTTCGCCGTAGTCAACGCCCAGATAAAGTTCCTGCGCCGGAACCGGCGTAGCCCAGGCGATATCATTACGCACAAACCAGCCACGATCGGCGTTCAGTGTGCGCTCGCCGTCAAAACCGCGGACCGTCCAGCGGTTGCCGATAGCAAACTGATCCTGCGGCGTCAGCGGCGTATTGCTGAACTGTCGCTGGTATTGCAGGTTGTAATGGAATTTTTGGTTAGCCAGCGCGAAAGGAATGTCGAGCTGAGACGAGATTTGTACGATTTTGCTCAGTGCCGTGGCATCGCCGAAACTCTCTTCCGGCGCAGGCATCGCACCAAACCAGCGGGTGCCGCGCTGGTAACTGATGCCCGCATCCAGGGTGGCCTGGGCAATATAGTGACGATGTTGCAGACCGACGCGCCATGCGGCAGTGCGACGACGTTGCACTTCGACTTCCGTATCATCAATGTAGTTTTTTGACTCGCGGGCCAGCACATCGTAAGTCAGGGTGGTTTTCTGGCTGCCGTTACGATGCAGAACGCGGCTGACCTGGAAATCGACGTTGTTGCTTTTACCGCTGTAGCGGTAATCACTGTTCAGACCGGCCACTGTCTGGTGGTAGTCATAGCTGTTGGCCGTGAGGCCAAACATCCAGTATCCGAAAGGTACGGAATAGTGACCCGTGACGTTATCCGAACCTTTTCCGCCTTTACTCTCCAGACTGCTGCTGCCGGAAAGATAGAACAAGTCGCTGAGTGAAAAAGGGTTGTCCAGCGACAGCGTCAGGCCGCCCTGATAACGCCCGGTGCTGCGGGTCCCGGAATCATCCAGTGAAGCACCCACCCGCCACATGCGCTGCTGCTGCCAGTGCAGGGCAATATCACTTTCCCCCGGCTGACTGCCGGGCACGATTTCCATGTT
Organism: Rahnella selenatireducens; assembly: GCF_046449555.1. Taxonomy (NCBI): domain Bacteria; kingdom Pseudomonadati; phylum Pseudomonadota; class Gammaproteobacteria; order Enterobacterales; family Yersiniaceae; genus Rahnella; species Rahnella selenatireducens. The sequence goes on along the minus strand of NZ_JBKEZJ010000031.1, from coordinate 19,839 downwards.
GGCCTGCACCGTAGGCAGCCGCTGTAAATTCTCCAGCCCCTGTTCGATATCGCGCAGATCTAATAGCTTGCCTTCATGGGCGGGGAACGCGCTGTACAACGTGATGTAGTGACCGCTGTCCGGCGTCAGTTTTACCTGGCGGACTTTACCCGGGACCACGACCAGTTTGAGTTCACCACTGTTGAGATCCTGCTGCGGAGCCAGCACGCGGGTAGTGATGTAGCCATGATCCACCAGGCGGTTTTGCAACGTGCTCATCAGCAGGTTGATGCCTTTCCCGCCCAGACAGTGGCCCAGTGCCTGATTACTGATGTGCTGTAACGGCAACCAGTGCGGCAGGGCGTCTGTGCCCGAAAGGGTGACCTGCGAAATTGTAAAGCACGGAGTTTCCTGCGGGAAAATGATGCGACCAAAACTCCCCGAAGGCGGAGAAAGGCGAACGTCAGGTGCGTTGGGGGTCAGGCGTTGCTCTAACGCCCGCTGCTGTTCCTGCTGATGAATAAGCTGCCGGTCACCGGCGGTCAGGGCACGTTCAGGGTTATTTCCCGCAGCATTTGGCACCGTTGAATTCATCAGAGGTGTAGGAACCTCGGAGGCGGCAAACAAAGGCAATGACCATAGCGCCAGCAGGGCAAAATAGGGGCGGCAACGCGCCAGATGAGCAGGGTAAATCACAACATATCCTTATGTATGGAACGCAAAACATCCCTTTTTATGTCTTACTTATTTTCATAAATTTACACTTTACGTACAAAATATCAATAAAATGGTCAGTGACTATACAAAAAAATTTAGAATTAGGATAAGTCACCCTAACTCCCTTCGTGCGGATACGGGACACCACAATGATCCTTAACTATGTGAGCGCTGAGGCTTATGAAAAGGAGCCGGGTTCGTTTACTCTACTGCTTAGTTTGCAAACTAATCAGATGTGGGATCTCCTTCCGATCGGGGGGACCACGAGTTGGCCAATTAAAGAAGCGTAATAGTTAATTTCAACAGAAAAAAACCATGCTCATACTGCTTATTACGCGGGCCAGACTGACCTTAGATATCCTGTGCCTGAACGTCACTTTAAGCCCAGACCGGTCATATACATGATTACGGTACAACCCCAGAAAATGCCGGGTCTCCCTGAGCGCTTGACGATACAGAAATGAACGAACCGTTTTATTTGACTTCAGTTCCGCCAGGCGAATGATTTCAGCAATCACATCGGTATAGCTGTGTGCCCGGGCATCGTAGTAGTCAGGACGGTGAGCAGGTCAGCAGGCCAAGCGTACCTGAGCAAGGCGGTAGTGAACTAATCCCCCCGGGGTTACCTAAACCTGGCGTCATCCACTTAGTCACTCAGGCGGATTCCGGATTAACGGGACTGTATCGCTTTGAGACTCGGATGATGGCTGGCAGTAGTAAACATAGCCTCTCCGGATTAGGGGTAAATACGATTGCCAATGAGGCGATCAGAGTTGGATTTGATTACTTCAAAGGAAACTTTAATCGCATCAGCGCTGCGGCAAAATTCTCTGAACATGAATATCATCTGCATGTCATCGAGTTGCATGGTATTGGGTCTGGGAGTCATTCCAGCCTTGCTGCGCTGATTGCTTTTTGTTCCGTACTGCTGGGTAAACCGGTTCAAGAGCAAATGGTAGTTTTGGGTAGTATGACATTAGGTGGCGCTATTAAGTCCGTTCAGGATCTTACTGCCAGCTTGCAGGTTGCATTTGATAGTGGAGCGAAGAGAATTTTACTACCCATGGCCTCCGCGATGGATATTCCATCGGTTCCAGCAGAACTGTTCTCAAAATTCCAAATCAGCTTCTATTCAGAACCTGTTGATGCAGTTTATAAAGCTTTAGGATGAGCTAGTATATAATCAGACCACATAAAGTAGCTACTCAGCCTCGCTTAAATGTCCGAGGCTTCAGATTTAATTTCGAGCGCTAACTCAGTCAGTGCGATCATCCGGTCATATCGCATTATTAGCTGATAGAAAAATATTGAGATAAAGGTTAGTCCTATATACCCGTAAGCGATAGCGGATACCCAATTATAGGTACCTGGGATTTTGATTAATGTTGCTATTGTAGCCACGATGCCAGGAAGAATACCGAACTTATCAATAGGTCCGATCATAAGCGTCATTCGTTTTTCCAGGCATGATCTTTCATGTTTGACCTCTAAAAGTCCCAGTCGCAATTCATCATTTTTTAATTTAATAAGGAATGGGAGATATTTTCCATCTACAAAAAACTCAGTTTTTATATTGAGATCAACAGAATCTCGAAAAGGCAGAGAAAATGACCTCTTTATTTTTGCTCGATGCGAGTAGATTGTATATGCATTCATGACAGGAAGGGTGATATAAGCCAGTAGAAGCAGAACTATACTCGATAATTTTAGCCAATCATTTTTATTTAGATGATAGAGGAAAGCTAATATTACAGAAACGGTAACTAATACAATGCATAACAATAGAATAAATACGTCAGAGTCATGTTTTTCTTTTTTGACTCTCTTTCTTTTTTCTTCAATCTCAATTAATTTTAATATATTAAGGTATTTAATGCTCATCATAACATCCTTCTTTTTTAATAATCTGAGTATTCTATTTTATCCGTAAGATTGCCGCAATATTTTGATATATATAATCATATAAATATTGGGGTGTGACATTAGTCATAGTGAATTCAAGCTATTTCCTCTTTGGCCCAGCAGTATTACACTCCTAAATTCCCCCACACTCAGGAAGATCCCCCATGCCTCTGGAACCCGAAATCGCCTCCCTCGTTAATGATTTTATCGCCGCAGGTCGTCCGTCATCACGCAGTCAGACTTATGAGGCGCGTCGTGCCGGGTATGTTGCCAGCACGGTTTTGGCGGGGGAGATCGAGCAGCGCGTAAATGTTGAAGATGTGGTTATCGATGGCATTTCATTGCGGGTGGTGTCGCCTTTAAATGCGGATGAAATACTGCCTGCTGTGATCTATTTTCATGGCGGCTGTTTTGTGAGTGGCGGTTTTGCGACGCATGAAAATCAGTTGCGTCAGCTTGCCTTTTTCAGCGGCTGTCGGGTGATTGCGGTGCAATACCGTCTGGCACCTGAGCACGTTTATCCGGCGGCGCACGATGATGCGGAACGAGCTGCAAATCTGATCCGGGAACATGCCGGGAGGTTGGGCGTTGATCGCCGCCGCATTGCCTTTGCGGGGGACAGTGCGGGCGCACATATTGCCCTGATAACAGCGTTTCGCCTGCGCTATGCGGGGCAGTGGTTACCTCAGCAGCTGGTTCTGATTTACCCGATGATTGACGCCACGGCGTCATCTGCCAGCCATCAGCGTAATGGTTTTGATTACGTCCTCACCAGCGACACGTTGCTCAGCGGTTTTGAAGCTTATTATCCTGACACGGATTTTATGCATCCTGAAGTCAGCCCGTTATGGCGTGATGATTTCTCCGGGTTGCCGCCGGTGCATATCATTACAGCCGAATACGATCCGTTATGCGATGAAGGTGAAATGTTGTTTACCCGCCTGACGGAACAGGGCGTCAGCTGTACAGCGCAGCGTTATCCGGGCGTTATCCACGGTTTTTTCCAGCTTGGCGGAATCAGCCAGACGGCGCGAAATGCCATGCGCGATATCGCAACCCGCCTCAGCACCCTGTAGGTCATCATAATTCTCAAATAAAAAAAAGCGGCCTATTAAGCCGCTGAAGACACAGGGAAATCAAACCCTCCTTCATACTTCGAACTGCAGATGCGTTGGCTGCACTCGCTCACCCGAATCACTGATTTATTCTCAGCTCATCGGGATTCACTCACTTGCCGCCTTTCTGCACCTCGAATTATTTTGGAGGTAAGCGCATTAGTCTTACAGTTAACCTTTCACACCGCCTGCCGTCAGGCCGCCGACCAGCCAGCGTTGGGCTATCAGGAACACTGCCGTAATCGGGATGGCAGACAGAATTGCGGCAGCCGCAAAGTCGCCCCACAGGTAGTTTTGCGGGTTGAGATATTGCTGCATACCCACCGCCAGGGTGTAGCTGTTTACGTCACGCAGTAACAGCGATGCCACCGGCACTTCGGTAATCGCGGCGATGAACGACAGAATAAAGACCACCGCCAGAATCGGGACGGACAGCGGCAAAAGTACCAGCCGGAAGGCCTGCCACGGGCTGGCGCCGTCCAGCGCGGCGGCTTCTTCCAGCGAGCCGTCGATGGTTTCGAAATACCCTTTGATGGTCCAGACGTGTAACGCGATGCCGCCCATGTACGCAAAAATGACGCCGCCGTGGGTGTTCAGCCCGAGGAACGGTACGTAAATGCCCAGGCGGTCGAAGAGGGCGTATAACGCCACCAGCGACAGCACCGCCGGGAACATCTGGAAGATCAGCATCCCTTTAAGCAGCGAGCTTTTGCCACGGAATTTCATGCGGGCAAAGGCGTAGGCGCACGTCGTGGAAAGCGCCACGATCCCGACGGCGGTGATCCCGGCGATCTTGATTGAGTTCCACAACCACAGCATGACCGGGAACGGCGGCGGCGTAATGCTGCCGTCGCTGTTGGTCACTGTAATTCCCAGCGCCAGTTTCCAGTGATCCCACGAGACCTGATCGGGGATCAGGCTGCCGGTTGCAAAGTTACCCGGCCGCAGCGAGATTGCGAATACCATCAGCAGCGGGAACAGGATCAGTGCCAGAAAGCACAGCAGCAAAAGGTGCGTCACCAGTAATCTGACTTTTTGCGACTTAGGTTTAACCATTGGCATTTTGTGTTTCTCCTCAGTCGAATTTCATGCGTGAAGCTTTCAGGTTCACGATAGCCAGTGCGCCAACCAGCAGGAAGATCAGCGTGGCAATCGCCGCCGCCAGCCCGAAGTCCTGCCCGCCGCCGCCTTCGAAGGCGATGCGGTAGGTATAACTGACCAGCAAATCGGTGTGTCCGGCCGGTGTGGTGGTGCCGAGCATGTCCGGGCCGCCGTTGGTCAGCAGCTGGATCAGCACGAAGTTATTAAAGTTAAACGCGAAGCTGGCGATCATCAGCGGCGTCAGCGGCTTGATTAACAGCGGCAGCGTGATGCGGAAGAAGTTCTGCATCGGCGTCGCGCCGTCCATTGCAGAAGCTTCGTACAGATCGTCGGGAATGGCTTTCAGCAGGCCCATGCACAGGATCATCATGTACGGATATCCGGGGGGAGAAATGACTGAACTCTACAGCCACCGTTGGGAGATCGAACTGGGTTATCGTGAAATCAAGCAGACGATGTTACTGAGTCGGTTAACGCTGAGAAGTAAAAAACCAGAGCTTGTCGAGCAGGAGTTATGGGGCGTGCTGTTGGCTTATAATCTTGTTCGTTATCAGATGATTAAGATGGCGAAAAACCTTAAGGGTTACTGGCCGAACCAGCTAAGCTTCTCAGACTCGTGCAGTCTGGTGATGAGGATGTTAATGACGCTTCAGGGCGCATCACCGGGCCGGATCCCAGAACTGCTGCGTAATCTGGAGAGTATGGCGCAGATGGTGAAGCTGCCGACAAGAAGAGAAAGGGCCTTCCCAAGAGTGGTAAAAGAGAGACCCCGGAAGTATCCAAAAGCACGGGGAAAAAGCCAGTCAGTTGCTTAACTGACTGGCATTACCACCTTTGCAGGTGGCTTTTTTTCAGGTCAGAGGCTGTGCTTAGAAGTGCGTGTTCAGGCTCATGTAGAAAGTCCGGCCCGGTTCGTTGTAGGTTGCTGCACCCGCGCCGTACATATAGGCGTTAGTGGTGGCGTTACCCACTGTCTGGGCATTGCCCGCGCGGAACTGACGCTTGTCGAACACATTATCAATACCTGCGGTTATGCTGACATTTTTAGTCGCCACGTACGTGCCACTCAGGCCAACCACTGAATACGGGCTGACTTCATTCTTCTCACTTCCGGTTACGGCTTCACCCTTGTAGTTGTATTTTTTCGGCTTCTGACGGCCATACCAGGTCAGGGTGGACTGCACGGAGAAATCTTCCGTTGCCTGCCAGCTCAGCGTGGAGTTGATCGTAAACTCAGGGATGATCGACAGATAATCGCCGGTCTCTTTGTTTTTACTTTCAATCATGTAAGTTCCGTTGTTATTCCAGGAAATAGTGCTGGTGACCGGAATATTCAACGTCCCTTCCAGACCCTGAACGACGGCTTTAGGTATGTTTTGCCATTTATAAACGTCAGTAGTACCCGTCGTTGATGTGCCGGTTGGCAGATAGCCCGCTTCAATTTTGTTGCGGTAATCGTTACGGAAGTACGTCACGCCCGCCTGATAGCCGTTGCGGTGGAACTCAAGACCGATCTCTTTGTTGATGCTGGTTTCTGCATCGAGATCTTTATTCCCCACCAGATAACAGCCACCGCCGCTGGCTGCACAACCCTGGCCTTTACTGTAAAGCACGTAGTTCGGGTTGGTCTGATACAGGCTTGGCGCTTTGTAGGCACGCGCGATCCCCATTTTCAACGTGAAATCATCGCCCAGTTCCTGAGACAGATTCAGGGAAGGACTCCAGTTATTGCCGACAATAGAATGATGATCGAAACGCAGGCCCGGAACCAGCATTGTGCTGTCGGTCAGTTCGATGTTGTCTTCCGCAAATAGCGAGAAGATTTCCGCCTGCGAATACGGGCTGCGGCCGGTGCTGTCGATACCGTCAATGGCACCGCCGAGCATAGACTGAACGTTGGAAGACGGATCTTTCATCTTCTGCTGGTTCCATTCAGTGCCTAACGTGGCGGTTTGCGGCACGCCTAAATCAAACGGAATGCTGACTTCGCTGTGCGCAAGAATGTCGCCCAGCGCGATGGTGTTGAAGCTGTCGTCAGAGAAAATCCCCTCGGTGCCTCCCGCCAGACCTTCATCCATGCGTGAGTTACGGGTTTTTTCGTACTGCACATAGTTGGTGGTGGAAACGCCGTTGTCCCATGCGCCTTTGTACGTCAGGGCGTAGGACTGGCGGTAAATACGGTTGGTCTCTTTGCCGTACATACTTTTAACCAGCGCACTGGTATTGGTGTTTTGCGTGTCACCGGCGTACAGGTTGCCCTGACGGCTGTTGGACACCTCAAACTCCAGTGACTGCATGCGGGCGAAATCCCAGTGCAGCATGGCGTCGATATTTTTATTGATGACGCCTTCGCGACCTGCCGGAACGGTGTCGGCATAGGTGCCGGTGCGTTCGGACTGATGGCCGTCGTTGATATACTGCGAATCAGCCTGCGTTTTGCTGTAGCCGCCAAACAGACGGAAACTGAACTGGTCGCTGAGCGGGCCGGACAGGCTGAAATCGGTGCGTTTCGTTGAGCCTTCTTCTTTATGCTGTGGCGCGTTCATGTAGGTATTCCATGAACCGTGCCATTCGCTGGTGTCTTTTTTGGTGATGATATTCACCACGCCGCCTGCCGCGCCGTTGCCATAACGCGCCGCCGCCGGGCCGCGGATCACTTCGATGCGGTCAATCATATCTGGCGGAACCCAGCTGGTATCGCCGCGGGTATCACGCTCACCGCGCCAGCCCTGACGTACGGAGTTGCGGCTGTTCACTGGTAAACCGTCGATCAGGATCAGGGTGTTTTCCGGGCCCATGCCACGGATATCAATCTGGCGGTTGTTGCCGCGCTGGCCGCTGGTGGAGTTGCCGGTCAGGTTTACGCCGGGCATGGTGCGGATCAGTTCGTTGATGTCGCGTGCCGGTGGGCGTTTTTGGATTTCGTCAGACGTGATGGTGGAAACACCCGGAGCCTGAAGGTTTTGCTGTGCAGCGGTGACGACTAGAGTGTCTTCGGTTTTTTTCGGCGTTTCTGCGGCCGTAGTCCCGGTTTCTGTTGCGGTTGTTGCGGAGGTTTCTGCTGCGCTGACGGGGAAAGTAAGCGCTGATCCCAGCCCGATTAAGGTTGCCAGCGAATAGTGTGGTAGCCTGCTTTTCATGTCGGATTCTGCCCTGAAATTCCATCCTTTCCTGAAAAATAGCGAGATTGAACAGGAGGATGGCCTGTTGTGTGTGTAGTTTTTATTGACCCGCGTTACGGGCGGTAACACATTATTGCAAATGAAAATAATTATCAATGCGATTGGCATTCCTAATTTGTAGGGAAAGTGTAAAGCGCCGTACCGGGAATGTTTTTTCTTGTCTGCCAGAAGGCTGTAAAGCGTAAAAAATGATGAAATATCAGCATCCGGAAAAGCCTATTGCTCAGGCCATGTTGTTGGAACCTCTGGCCGGAAGTGCCGCGTGGTGGAATGAAATTGCTACGCGGGGAACGCCGTGGACAGAACCTTCGCGCGATGGTTTTTGTCGTGTGACGTTCTTCTGGCGGGATCCGCAGGGCGACGAAACGACGTCGGAGACCCAGCGTGTCTGGATCAACATCAACGGCATCACCGATCACCATCAGTCGTCGCCGCCGCAGAGTTTGCAGCGGCTGGCCGGAACGGATGTCTGGCACTGGCAGACCGAGTTGCGTGCGGACTGGCGCGGAAGCTACAGCATGATCCCGCGTACCGAATCCGGCGCTGAATTTCCGCAAAATAACGATGATTATCAGAGCATGCTTGCCGCGCGCGAATGGTGGAAAAACCTCTTCCGCCACGCGACGCACGATCCGCTGAATCCGCATCGCCCGTGGCCCGGTGCAAAATCCCATGCGTTGTCCGGCCTGCATATGCCGGAAGCATTGCCGCAGCCCGCCTGGGCAGAGTTTGATCTTCATGGCCCGAAAGCGCCGCAAGCTCCGGCTGCGTTAGAAACATTCCGCTGGAAAAGTGCGCGTCTGGGGAATATGCGAAACGTCTGGGTGTTTACCACCGGCGCAAGCCAGGAGCCTGCTTCGCGCCCGCTGGCGATCCTGCTCGACGGCCAGTTCTGGGCGAAACAGATGCCCGTCTGGCAGCCGCTGATGCAGCTTACGCGCGAAGGGGCACTGCCCGACGCGGTCTACGTGCTGATTGATGTTATTGATATTCAAACTCGCAGCCGCGAGCTGACCTGCAATCCGGAGTTCTGGCTGGCGGTGCAGGACGAGTTATTGCCGCAGGTGAAAAAACTGGCCGCGCACAGCGATAACGCGCAAAAAACGGTGGTCGCGGGGCAGAGTTTTGGTGGCCTTTCTTCGCTGTACGCCGGTTTGCACTGGCCCGAACGTTTCGGCTGCGTGCTGAGTCAGTCGGGGTCTTTCTGGTGGCCGCGCCGCCATCGTCAGCAAGCCAGTGATGATCAGCAAGAAGCGGAAAGCATCCTGTCCCAGGTTGAAAAAGGACTGGGGGAACGCAGCCATTTGAAAATCTTTATGGAAGCCGGCAGAAACGAAAAGCTGATTTATGACGTGAATAATCAGATGGAGGCGCTGCTGAAACCGACCCCCAATCAGGTGCATTACCGTGTGCTGGAAGGCGGGCACGACGCGCTGTGGTGGCGCGGAGGTTTGCTCGACGGCCTCTGCAGTCTGTGGGATGAGACACAGTGGGCCGCCGGGGATCCTTCGTCAAACGGCAAAATTACCGAGCGGAATAATTAACGGCGTATGTGACACCGGGCAGTCGATGATTGAGCAACGCAATCCGAAAACCTGCTCAATCAGTTCCGGCGTCACGATATCGGCAGGCGCGCCTTCTGCGAGGATTTTTCCGTCGCGCATGGCGATAAGATGCCCGGCGTAGCGGCAGGCCTGATTCAGATCGTGCAGCACGACGACCAGCGTCCGACCATTTTCCTGATTCAGGCGACACATCAACTCCATCAAATCAATCTGATGAGCGATATCCAGCCAGGTCGTCGGCTCGTCCAAAAGCAGCAGCGGCGTTTGCTGCGCCAGCACCATGGCAATCCACACCCGCTGGCGCTGACCGCCGGACAGTGAATTCACCGTGCTTTCCGCCAGTTCATAAACACCGGTTGCCCGCATCGCGTCATCGACAGCCTGTGTGTCCTGCACATTCCAGCGGCTGAACAGATTCTGGTGCGGATAGCGCCCGCGACCGACCAGATCGGCCACCGTGATATCGCCCGGCGCGGTCGAACTTTGCGGTAATAAGCCCAGCCGTTTTGCCACGTCTTTCGTGCCGTAATCGCCAATCAGTTTTCCGTCGAGAAAAACCGTGCCGGACTGCGGCTGCATCAGGCGGCTCAGCGTACGTAATAACGTCGATTTTCCGCAGGCGTTAGGCCCGATAATCACCGTCAGTTTTCCTTCCGGAATCGACACCGACAAATCCCGTGCGATGACTTTTTTGTCGTAACCGAGCGTCAGGTTCTGCGCATACAGCGGTGAAAAATGTTCAGTCTTCATGAGCGGCGGGACTCCCGGATGAGCAAACCAATCAGATAAATACCGCCGAGACTGACGGTGAGCACGCCGACGGGCAGTTGATAAGGCAGGAAGAGACGCTGCGCCGCGACGTCAGCCGCGAGCAGCAGCAGTGCGCCGGTCAGTGCGGCAAAAAATAACGCGTGCTGCTGGCTGGCGCACAGGCGGCGAGAAATCTGCGGTGCCACCAGCGCGATAAAGGAAATGGGCCCGGCCAGCGCCGTTGCAGCGGCGGTTAGTGCCACGCCCGCCAGCATCAGCAGCAGACGCGAACGTTCCACCGGGACACCCAGCGCGCACGCGGAATCGTCACCCATTTCCAGCAGACGCATTCGCGAGGAAAGCTGCCGGGTGAGGAACAGCGCCACGACAATCAGGGCGATCACCGGCAGGCTTTTTTCCCACGTAATCCCGTTGAGCGAACCCGCATGCCATAACCCGGCGGTGAGCGCAGATTCCAGCGACGCGTTGATAATCAACCAGGTATTGCCCGCAATCAGCAGCGCTCGCACGCCGATACCGAGAATAATCAGGCGGAAGGTTTCGACGCCCTGACGCCATGCCAGCGCATAAACCAGCAGCGCACTGACAATGCCTCCGGCCATGGCGCCAATCAGGGTTTCACCCGCGCTGGCGTTGAATAACACGATGGACAGCAAAACGCCGCTGTAGGCGCCGGTGTTAAAACCGATGACGTCCGGGCTGCCCAGTGGATTGCGCAGCAGCGACTGGAAAATCGCACCGCTGACGGCCAGCGCTGCGCCGAGGACCAGCGCCATCACCACGCGCGGCAGACGCCACTGAGTCACAATGATGTGCAGATTTTTCGGACCATCGCCGAGCAGGGCGCTGACGACCTGAGCCGGTTTCAGCGCCAGCGCGCCGCTGCCCAGCGCAAATATCGCCAGTAAGAGTGTGCATAAAGCTAACGCCAGCGCCGTCAGAAATGGCCGCGAAATTAGCGTGTTTCTTTTCAGCGTGCGGGATTCAGATTCTCTCTGGCTCATGGCTAACCTCTGCGCAATCCGCCGGGGCGGCGAACCAGAAAAATAAGCACCGGCGCGCCGATAAAGGCGACGACGACAGAAACCCGCAACTCACCGGTGACCAGAAGCCGCCCGGCGATATCCGCCGCAAGCAACAGCGTTGGCGTGAGAACCAGCGTCCACGGCAACAGCCAGCGGCGATCCGCACGACAAATCCAGCGCGCCATATGCGGCACCATCAGGCCCACAAATGCGACGGGGCCGACGGCCGCTGTCGCGCTGCCGCATAACAGCGTGATGGCCAGTAATCCCAGCAGCTGGGTCGTGATGATTTTAGTGCCCAGCGCGGTCGCCAGTTCACTGCCCATCGTCAGATTATTCAGGGAGCGGGTCATCAGCAAACTGAGGAAAATGGCGAAAAGGATCGGCGGTGTGACGGTACGGATCACCGCCATATTGCGGATATCCAGCGAACCGGCCTGCCAGAAGCGCAGCTGATCGTAAACCTGCGGATTCAGCAGGGAAATTCCCGATGAGAACCCTTCCAGAACGGCCGCCAGCGCAACGCCCGCCAGCGTGAGACGAACGGGATCCAGCCTACCGCGCCCGAGTGCGCCAATCATGGCGACCAGCAGCGTCGCTGATAAGGCTCCGGCAAACGAGAACCACAGATAACCGCTGACATCTGTGGCACCAAAGAAGGCAATCCCGAGAACGACCGCAAACCCGGCGCCGGCGTTAACGCCAAGAATACCAGGGTCGGCCAGCGGATTTCGGGTCAGGATTTGCATCAGCGCGCCTGATAATCCGAGCGCCATTCCCGCCAGTAAACCTGCCAGCGTTCTCGGCAGACGGGCGTCGGTTACGATCACGCAGTCAGCGCTGGCGCAGTGCCCGTTGAGTGCTGAGATTACTGTGCTGAGTGAAAGAGGTTTCGCGCCCAGCAACAGACTCAGCGCCATCATCAGAGCAAGCAGCAGCACGGCAAACAGTATTCTGGTGGCCTGTCGCGAAAACTGCCCCGGCGATGAAACGCGGGGCGCAGGAATTGCGTGCATAAGACGAGGCATCAGCGGGCGGCGAACAGGGTTTCAAGCTGCGTCAGCATGTTGCTGGCGCTGTAATAATCCAGCCTGAAAGTGTCATCACCCATCGCATAAACGTGCCTGCCTTCTACGGCAGGTAATTTCGCGAGGAAAGGATTGCTCAGCAGGCGCTCCGAGTCGCTTTGACTGGCGGAGAACAGCAGAAGGGTCTGGCCGTTCAGCGCGTCCGGCATTTTCTCGCCGGAAAGCTGAATGATGTCATGACGTTTGCCCTGACTCAGGCTGGCGGCGATATTCAAAGGCACCAAGGCCATTTTAAACCCTAACTCTTGCAGCAACTGTCCCTGCGGCGAGGCGGGGGTCCAGAGATTTGCTGTTTTGCCATCGGCGCTGTAAACCAGTGCAGAAACAGGCTGTGGCGGCAGTTTCATGGCTTTTTTTAATGCGGTTTCGCGCGCCTCAAACCGGGCAATAACGGCAGCAGCATCGGCTTCCTTGCCGGTTGCCTGACCTAATTCCTTCGCCAGATCCTGCCAGCTTTTGTCGTCATAATTAACCACCATGGCCGGCGCAATCGCGGAAAGCTGATCATAAAGCTTCAGGGCGGAATCACCGCCGGTGGCAGCAATAATAATTAAGTCTGGAGCCTGACCGGCAATGGCTTCGGCATTCGGTTCACCGATGTACAGACGTTCAACTCCGCGTTGTTTCGCGACATCTCCCCACTGGCGGAAGAAGCCCTGCTGATCGGCAAATCGGCTGTTTGGCCCGGAAGCCCCGCTGGCAATCACAGGCGCGTTGATGGCCAGTAATGTCCCCGTGACCGTTACGCTGGTAGACACAATTCGCTGAGGAGGTTGCTGCAATGTGAGGATGCCATGCGAAGTTTTTATCTCGCGAGGCCAGCCTTCCGCAAAGGCGTGAGTGCTGAAAATCAGTGATAAAAACAGCCCGGCGATCCCTGCAAAAATGCGAAAACCAGCGCTAATCATTGGATCCATTCCCTAATCTTTAATGTTAATGGTTCTCATTATTATATTTGAGCGAGGCGGGGTCAATCGCGGGAGGGGGAGAATAAGGGTAAAGGTCTGGTTAAGAAGGGAGTTATGGAAACAAAAAAACCACTTCTTGCGAAGTGGCTTAATCGTTTGAATCTGAAACCAAAATTTGGTGGCCCTTGCTGGACTTGAACCAGCGACCAAGCGATTATGAGTCGCGTGCTCTAACCAACTGAGCTAAAGGGCCGAGGTGCGGGATTATACGGTAAACCTTGCTTACAGGTCTATATGTGTTCGGTTCGTATGCGCGTTTTGTGCACAGTTCTAGTATGTTGTGTTCGCGGACTTTTTTACCCATAACTCGAGCAAATACGTCTTAGGAAAACATTATGCTTACAGATATCCTCGTGGAGGATCTCCAGGTTGTATTTTGCGGCATTAATCCCGGTCTTTCTTCTGCTCACAAAGGGTATCCTTTTGCTAATGGCAGTAACCGTTTCTGGAAAGTCATTCATCAGGCGGGATTTACCGGGCGTCAGTTAGCGCCGCAAGAGTGGCTGCAGTTGCAGGAATTCGGTTGTGGTATCACGGCGTTAGTGGCGCGTCCGACGGTGGAAGCCAGCGAGCTGAAAAGTGATGAATTGCGTGATGGCGGTGAGGTTTTAAAAGAGAAAATCTTGCGTTATCAGCCGCGTGCGTTAGCCATTCTGGGTAAACAAGCTTTCAGTAAAGCGTTTGGCATCAGCAAAGTGAACTGGGGACATCAGGCTCTGAAAATTGGCCGGACTGAGGTCTGGGTTTTGCCGAATCCCAGCGGGCTGAACCGCGCAACGCTCGATGAGCTGGTCGCTTCATATCGTGAACTGTACGCGTCACTGAATCCCTGAACTTCTGGCGAGTCCGGATAAAAAAGCCCCGCCATTTCCAGAGAAAGGCGGGGCTTTTTAACGGCTGACAGCCTGATGACGATTAATCGTCCAGGAAGCTGCGCAGCACTTCGGAGCGGCTTGGGTGGCGCAGTTTACGCAACGCTTTCGCTTCGATCTGACGGATACGTTCACGGGTAACGTCGAACTGTTTGCCCACTTCTTCCAGCGTGTGGTCAGTGTTCATGTCGATACCAAAACGCATACGCAGAACTTTCGCTTCACGTGCGGTCAGGCCAGCAAGAACGTCGTGCGTAGCAGAACGCAGGCTTTCAGACGTTGCAGAATCCAGTGGCAGCTCGAGGGTAGTATCCTCAATAAAATCACCCAGATGCGAATCTTCATCGTCGCCGATTGGCGTTTCCATGGAGATTGGCTCTTTCGCGATTTTGAGCACTTTACGGATTTTGTCTTCCGGCATCAGCATACGCTCAGCCAGCTCCTCCGGCGTAGGTTCGCGGCCCATCTCTTGCAGCATCTGACGGGAAATACGGTTGAGTTTGTTAATTGTCTCAATCATATGTACCGGGATACGGATGGTACGCGCCTGGTCAGCGATGGAGCGGGTGATAGCCTGACGGATCCACCATGTCGCATAAGTTGAGAACTTATAACCACGTCGATATTCAAACTTATCAACGGCTTTCATCAGGCCGATGTTACCTTCCTGGATCAGGTCGAGGAATTGCAGACCACGGTTGGTGTATTTCTTCGCGATAGAAATAACCAGACGTAAGTTTGCTTCAACCATCTCTTTCTTCGCGCGACGGGCTTTCGCTTCGCCGATCGACATGCGACGGTTGATATCTTTAACCTGTTCGATAGTCAGGCCGGTTTCTTCTTCGATCTGACGCAGTTTCATCAGACCGCGTTGTACGTCTTCGGTCACTTCTTTCAGCTTCTCAGACCACGGTTTACCCATAGCCAGAGCGGCATCAAACCAGGTATCGCTGGTTTCGTTACCGGCGAACAGATTGACGAAGTTTTTCTTCGGCATTTTGCACTGTTCAACGCACACTTTCATGATCAGACGTTCCTGAGCACGAACGCGATCCATCATGGAACGCATGCTGTTAACCAGGAAATCGAACTGTTTTGGCACCAGACGGAACTGCTTGAACACGTCAGACAGTTTCAGAATTTCTTCTGCTGCGCTCTTGTGGCTACGGCCGTTTTTCTTGATGACCAGACGCGTCGCTTCATGCTGTTCACGCAGTTCGGTGAACTTCTGGCGGGCCAGTTCCGGGTCGATGCTGTTGTCGTCTTCAGCATCGTCGTCTTCATCTTCGTCTTCGTCGTCATCATTCTGCTCTTCTGTGGTCAGTTCAGAACCCACGTGAGTTGCAGTTGGCGCGATTTCTTCTTCGGCGTTAGGGTCAACAAAACCGGTGATCAGGTCAGACAGACGAACTTCGCCTGCTTCAACACGGTCATATTGCTCTAACAAATAAGTGATAGCTTCAGGATATTCAGCAACGGAGCACTGAACCTGATTGATACCGTCTTCGATACGTTTAGCGATGTCGATTTCGCCTTCACGGGTCAGAAGTTCAACGGTACCCATCTCGCGCATATACATGCGCACAGGGTCGGTGGTACGGCCAATTTCAGATTCAACGCTGGAAAGTACCTGCGCCGCCGCTTCTGCAGCGTCTTCGTCGGTATCAGGGCGGTTTTCGGCCAGCATCAAATCATCGGCGTCAGGCGCTTCTTCAAGAACCTGAATGCCCATGTCGTTAATCATCTGGATGATGTCTTCGATCTGGTCGGAATCGACGATATCTTCCGGCAGATGGTCATTGACCTCAGCATAGGTCAGATAGCCTTGCTCCTTACCACGGGTGACAAGTAGCTTAAGCTGTGACTGCGGGTTTTGCTCCATAAGACGGTATCCACACTTCAGAGTATTTGGGTTGGTGTCGGTCGGGTAACATCGCCAACAATAACGTTAGGGGCGTTTATTGTGCCGCGGCCCACCAGGGCGGCTCTGCGCAGGGCCATGCCCCGCTATATATCGGCACTTAAGCCGTGTTTTCTGTGATAACGCTTCACGCGCTATCATTAATGTTCTTATTTTTTAAGACTTCCTCGCGAGTACCTGGTTCAGGGAACTGACTTCTGTGCGTTCCTCCGGACTCAGGCCATGCGTCCTGGCTTTTGCTATCAGGGTTTCAAGCCGCTGCTCTAAAATAGAGTCATACAGGCTGGCTAGCGTGGCACGAAATTCCTCTTCGACCATCTCCTCTACGATCATGTGGTTCCATGTCGCCAGAGTTTCAAGTTGCTGGTAGAACTTATTGTCACGATAAAGTTCCAGTAATTGGCCTGTTGTCAGCCCCGGCTGGGCTAAGCAAGTGGTAACTAACTCGCTGAACAGATCCAATCCTGGTTGCTTCGCTTGCTCCAAACCTTGCAGCGAGGGTATAAGTGTAGCCAGTTGTGGGTTTTGTACCAGTAACCCTATAAGTATACGCATGGTTGTGCGTTTTAGCTGGGGGGCCTGGTAGACATTGCTCCCTTCTGCCTGTTTAGGCATCAGCTTTTCCAACTGGCTGTCATCTAAAATGCCGAGCTTATTCCCTAATTGCTGACGCAAATACATCCGTAACGTTTCACCGGGAACCTGGCGGATCAGCGGCAATGCCAGCATGCTCAATTTGGTCCGCCCGTCAGGGCTGCTCAAATCAACCTGCGGCATCAGCGAATCAAACAGGAAAGTGGAAAGCGGCATCGCCTGCTCCATCCTTTGTTCGAACACTTCTTTGCCTTCTTTACGCACCAGCGTGTCCGGATCTTCGCCGTCGGGTAAAAACATAAAACGCAGCTGACGCCCATCGTTGAGATACGGCAATGCCGTTTCCAGTGCGCGCCACGCGGCTTCACGCCCCGCGCGGTCACCGTCATAACAACAAACGATGTTATCCGTGCTGCGGAACATCAGCTGAATGTGGTCCGCCGTCGTAGAGGTTCCCAGCGACGCAACGGCATAATCGATGCCGAACTGCGCCAGTGCGACGACGTCCATATACCCTTCAACGACCAGCAAACGCGCCGGGGAAGGGGCTTTCAGCTGTGCTTCATACAGGCCATACAACTGGCGGCCTTTATGGAAAATCTCGGTTTCCGGTGAGTTCAGGTACTTCGGCGTATCGTTGCCCAAAACCCTGCCACCAAATGCAATCACACGGCCACGTTTGTCGCGTATCGGGAACATTACCCGTTCACGAAAACGATCATAGCTGCGTCCGTTGTCATTGGTGACCAACATACCGGCGTCGATCAGAGACGCTTTATCATCGGCATTCTTACCGAAACGCTTTAACACGTTGTCCCAGCCCGGGGGGGCGAAACCAATGGCAAAATGATTGATGACGTCTTCACTTAAACCGCGCCGGGCAAGATAGTCTCTGGCCGGTGCACCTGCGGGTTGTTTAAGTGATTGCTGATAGAACTCGCTAAGCGGTGCCATCAACTGGTAGAGGCTTTGACGCTGATGACGCTCCATCTGAGTCGGGCCCGTGCCTGCTTCGTACGGCACTTCCAAACCCTGCATTGTCGCCAGTTCCTCAATGCTTTCGACAAACTCAAGTCTGTCATAGTTCATCAGGAAATCGACGGCATTGCCGTGGGCACCACAGCCGAAACAGTGATAAAACTGCTTATCGCCATTTACGGTAAATGAGGGTGTTTTCTCATGGTGGAAAGGGCAGCACGCGTGATAATTTTTACCCTGTTTCTTGAGCTTTACACGAGCGTCGATCAAATCGACGATATCGATGCGAGCCAGCAAGTCATTGATAAATACGCGCGGAATTCTCCCAGCCATAAGCCCCTTACTCACTAGCCTATAAACGAGAACAAGCCGCGCATTCCTTTCGGAAAGCACGGCCTTCGTATGCTACTACGCAGTCTGCGCGTTCTTAATATTGCAAATCACGCGATTTGGGGTTGCCCCCGAAGATTAATACAGACGAGTGCGGCGTGCGTTTTCGCGAGCCAGTTTCTTGGCGTGGCGTTTTACTGCAGATGCTTTAGCGCGTTTACGTTCGGTAGTCGGTTTTTCATAGAATTCACGACGACGAACTTCTGCCAGAACACCTGCTTTTTCGCAGGAACGCTTGAAGCGACGCAGAGCTACGTCGAACGGCTCGTTTTCACGTACTTTAATTACAGGCATGTGCCTCTCACCTCGATAAAATCGGTTTGTTTGCTGATGTTGTACCAGCACATTTCAAAATGGTGCGGAATTTTACTCCAATTCGCGTCGTCTTGTAAAGCACAACGGCAAATTGAAGCGGGCGCCTTTTGCAACCCTTCTGCAACATAGTGCGCTCGCTTTTGCGTCGGGCGGCGATTATATACCAATCAATCCAAATTGCTCGACATTAATTGCCAGTCACGTGAGTAATTCCTTCACCAGTGCAGCACTGGTCGGGGCTTGTGTGCTAAACTGCGCGCCGCGAGTTAGCGCGAAACTATGACGGAAAGAGTGATGCGAGTACTGGGTATAGAAACGTCCTGCGATGAAACCGGAATTGCAGTTTATGACAGCGAAGCCGGTCTGTTAGCCAACCAACTGTATAGTCAGGTAAAACTGCATGCAGATTACGGCGGTGTTGTGCCTGAACTGGCCTCGCGTGACCATGTACGTAAAACAGTACCGCTTATTCAGGCTGCGCTGAAAGAGGCCGGGCTGACCGCTCAGGATATCGATGGCGTGGCGTATACCGCCGGTCCGGGGCTTGTCGGTGCGTTGCTGGTCGGCGCAACCATCGGGCGTTCTCTGGCGTTTGCCTGGAATGTGCCGGCGGTGCCTGTTCATCATATGGAAGGCCATTTGCTGGCCCCGATGCTGGAAGATAATCCGCCTGATTTTCCGTTTGTCGCGTTGCTGGTTTCCGGCGGTCACACGCAGTTAATCAGCGTGACCGGCATCGGTGAATATACCCTGCTCGGTGAGTCCATCGACGACGCTGCAGGCGAAGCGTTTGATAAAACAGCCAAATTATTAGGGCTGGATTATCCGGGTGGCCCGTTGCTGTCAAAAATGGCGGCGCAGGGTGTTGCCGGGCGCTTTATGTTCCCGCGCCCGATGACCGATCGTCCGGGGCTGGATTTCAGTTTTTCTGGCCTGAAAACATTCGCTGCCAACACGATCCGTGGCAATGACAGCGACGCACAAACCCATGCCGATATTGCCCGCGCATTCGAAGATGCCGTGGTGGATACGCTGGCAATCAAGTGCAAACGCGCGCTGGATCAGACTGGTTTTAAACGTCTGGTTATGGCCGGTGGTGTCAGCGCAAACCGTACCTTGCGCGCGAAGTTAGCAGAAATGATGACCAAACGTGGGGGCGAAGTATTCTATGCACGCCCTGAGTTTTGTACCGATAACGGTGCAATGATCGCTTATGCGGGTATGGTGCGTCTGAAAACGGGTGCAACGCCGGACTTAGGTGTGACCGTACGCCCGCGCTGGCCGTTATCTGAGTTGCCGCCAGTCTGATCGGAGCTGTGGCTGCGTTGCCAAAGCAAAAAAACGACCTTCAATGAG
>NZ_JBKEZJ010000030.1:0-26534 GCF_046449555.1 Rahnella selenatireducens | reverse complement strand
CATCCGGTTGCCGCTGTTTTTAATCTTTCCGACCCGGTCACTTCGTGATGTTGTTCACGTTGTTCCCTGTCGATGGAGCGGCATTATAGGGATCCGAATTTTTTGCACAAGCCTTTTTTTGAATAAAAGGATCGACTGCGTATTTTTCGACCCTTTCGCGGAGATCTCGTCCGATCCGCTGATTTTGACACCGATCTTATCTCTCCTGAATTGGTATTTCCTACGGCCAGGACTATATTGCCAAGGCTAAAACTCAATTATGAGGTACTTACCTATGTCTCAGGCTTTACGCCCTTATCAGGGATTAACGCCAACATTGGGTGAAAGGGTGATGGTGGATCCTTCCAGTGTTGTTATCGGGGATGTTGCTCTTGCGGATGATGTCAGTATCTGGCCGCTGGTTGTCATACGCGGTGATGTAAATAGTGTCTCGGTGGGTTGCAGATCAAATGTGCAGGATGGCAGTGTGTTGCATGTGACTCATCAGTCCCGTCAGAATCCTGAAGGGCATCCTCTTATTATTGGCGAAGACGTCACGGTCGGGCATAAAGCAATGCTACATGGCTGTGCGATCGGAAACCGGGTTCTGGTAGGAATGGGATCAATACTGCTGGATGGAGCGATCATAGAAGATGATGTGATGATTGGCGCAGGAAGTTTGGTTCCCCCAGGAAAGCGGCTCGAAAGTGGCTATCTCTATCTAGGAAGCCCAGTTAAGCAGATCCGCGAACTGACCGCCGATGAACTTGCGGGGCTGACCTACTCTTCAAATAACTATGTCACATGGAAAGATGTCTATCTGGCGATTAAATAGTTAACGAGCTTGGACAGCGTATGCAACAAGGCTGTTCAGGCTCTTTCAGTTAGCCCAGTAAATCTTGTTTTAACTGCGCCAGCACGGGTTCTATTTCCGGCATAACACCGTGCCATAAATAGAAAGCATGAGCGGCCTGTCCCACCAGCATTCCCAAACCATCGGCATAACGGGTCACACCGTTGTCTTTAACCCAGTAAAGAAAAGGCGTCAGACCGGCCTGATAATACATATCGTAAACCCGCGTCTGTACAGTCAAAATCTGCTCAGAGATAGCCGGGATTTCACCATTAATACCTGATGCCGTAGCATTGATAACCAGATTGAATGTCTCGCCGGCTAGATCGCTGAACGCAAGAGCCCGGATATCACCTTTGCTCTCGAATATATGACTGAGATGTTGTGCACGTTCAAAAGTACGGTTGGTGACGACGACAGAGCATCCGTAGGATAAAAGCGGAAGGATCACTCCCCGCGCAGCTCCGCCAGCGCCTATCAGCAATACTCGATCGCCGGGCTGAATAAGCGCCAGACGTTCCAGGTCACTCAACATTCCTATGCCGTCGGTGTTATCCCCGAGCAGCCTTCCATCTTCAAGTTTTTTGAGAGTATTTACAGCGCCAGACATCGCCGCGCGGTCGGTCAGTTCATCCGACTCAGCAAATGCCCGTTCTTTGAAAGGCACGGTAATGTTTGCCCCGCTGGCACCCTTTTCAAAAAAGGATCGCAGCGTTTCTTCAAACTCTTCATTTGGCGCCAGCATCGTTCCATAACTGTGTTCAAGACCTGTCTGGCTAGCAAACAATGCATGAATACGTGGGGATTTGCTGTGACTGATTGGATTACCGAATACCGCGAAAGATGGCATGACTTTCGTTCCTTAGCCTTGACGAATGAGATCGCCGGTGAGGGCATCCCTGATTTCAGATGGGTTTTCTCTTCCACCCACTTGACCGTTAAGCACGGGGAAATCCTCACCAAACTGGAGACGGACTTCATCAGCAAATCGGCAGGGTTCCTGGCCATTCAGGTTCGCGCTGGTGGAAACCAACGGTTTTCCAAATTGCTGGCAGAGCTCTTTAACCAGCGGGTGATCGGTTACGCGAACCGCCAGCGACGAGAAGCGCCCGGTCAGCCAGTCAGGCGTAGAGGGTTTTGCAGGCATCACCCAGGTCACCGGTCCAGGCCAAAACGACAAGATATGTTCGAGTTGCTGATGGGTTAATGATGAATCATCAATAAAAGGGAGAAGTTGCTGATAGTTATCGGCGATTAAAATTAGCCCTTTATCTTTAGGACGTTTTTTAAGAGCCAAAAGAGACTCAACCGCCGGCTCGCTGTCAGGATCACAACCTAACCCGAATACGGCCTCAGTCGGATAAGCGATAACCTGCTGTTGATGTAATGCTTCAAGTACCTTCGCAAGTGAGTTTTCTGCTTCTTTATTCATTTTCTTCGTTATCTTTTATTTCTACGGCTTTGCCGCACAGTTTACTGGCACAAAATAGTTTTATACCTTGCGCCGTTTTCTTTTCCATCAATAAAGGATATTGGCAGTGCGCGCACTCACCGGCAACGGGCTTATTATTGATGGCAAACTGGCAGTCAGGGTAGCGGTCGCAGGCGTGAAAAAGCTTACCAAAGCGAGACTTACGCTGCAGCAGAAGCCCTTTACCACATTGCGGACAACCAAGGCTGGTTTCTTCGGGTTTATCGATGACTTCAATATGATCACATTCCGGGTACTCGCTGCACCCGATAAACATCCCATAACGCCCCTGGCGAAGCACCAGCGTGGCGCTGCATTTAGGACATAACTGCCCGTCCAGGATTTTTACAATATGTCCGTCAGCCTGTGATTTCAGGGGGCGGATATATTCGCACTGTGGATAGGATGAACAGCTGAGAAAAGGGCCGTGGCGACCACTACGGATCACCAGTTCGGCCCCACATTCCGGACAGGATTCATTTTGCTTCTCAGCAAAAAGTGCTGCTTTTGTCATATGTTACGTTTTACCTGTTATCTCTTAGTGCAGATAACCTTCATTAACTTCAAATAACAGCTCTTCCATTTGCTGATATGCACTTTCATATCCGGGAATATTAAAGAGAACCATCAGCACCACCCACTTAAGATCCTCAAGATCGAATTCTTCAGTGTCCAGAGCCATAACACGATCGATAACCATTTCCCGGGTATCGAAGTTTAAAACCTTTATCTGTTCCAGGAACAACAAAAATCCACGACAACTGCTATCTAACCGGCTCGTTTCATCGTCGGTATAAACACGTAATGCTGAAGGATCTGAATCCAGCATATAAGATGGGGTTCCACCCTCTTGCATATCCGCAAGTTTTTCAAGCCAATTCAGCGCATTGTGAATATCGGCCCGGTGAAAACCAGCCTCGGTCAAGTCATCCGTTAACCTATCCTCGTCAACATTCATCTCCGCTTCGTTGTGAATGTAAGTTTCAAATAAGTACATTAGTACGTCGAACATGGCTTGCCCTCTTAATTCGGACATAGCCGCCGGATACAGCTGCGATCCATCCTGCTAACTCCAGCTCGAGTAGTTTACCTACCACTTCTGGCACAGGTTGGCCGGCACGTTCGGCGACGACGTCAACAGATGTCACCTCATATTCTACGTTAGCCAACACATCAGCAAATGGCAATTCAACTTCGCATTCTTGTGCACAAATAATCGCCTCTGACGCCTTTGGGGGCTTATGACAGGGTACTTTTGGCCGTTCGGGGATTCGCAGAGTCGGAAACCAGGTTAAGCCGCTGCCAATATGCTCGGCAATATCATTAGGCTCAGTAACCAGGTAAGCGCCCTGTTGGATAAGCCAGTGGGTTCCTTCAGACGTCGGGCTGCCTAGTGGCCCGGGCAAAGCAAAAACTTCTCTTCCCTGTTCAAGTGCATAACGGGCGGTGATCAACGACCCGCTGCGTAACGTTGCTTCAACAACCAGAACACCCACGCTGAGACCACTGATAATGCGGTTCCGGCGCGGAAAGTTGGCCGCAAGTGGTGGTACCGTCACCAGATGCTCCGAAACCAGCGCCCCGTCTTGCTCAAGAATGCTGTCGGCTAACTTCAAATGACGGGATGGATAACGTTTCATCAGCCCGCTGCCAAGAACCGCGATAGTCTTTCCCTGAGCCTCCAGTGTGGCTTTATGACTTATACCATCGATTCCCATCGCAAGCCCGCTCGTCACGGTAAAGCCGCTGCTTACCAGCCCGCTGGCAAAAACCTGCGCATATTGCTCACCGTAATGGGTGTAATGGCGGCTTCCCACCATCGCTATTTGAGGAGATAACAGTAAATCAGGGTTTCCTTCGACGAATAAGATCAATGGCGGAGACGGAATTTGCGCTAACAGCGGCGGATAGAGCGCGCTGCTAAATGTGATAAGGTGCCGGCTATCCCCTTCAAGCCAGTTCAGCGACGCGGATAGCCATTGCTTATTGATATTCCTGAAATCTTCCATTTGTTCAGCGGTAAGTCCGCACGAGAATAATTCAGTAGGGCCATATTGTCCCAGGCAAAATAACGTCCGAATAATGCCTTCTGCGCGGCCAGCATCAAGACGCCTGACGGCTGATAAACGTATCCACACTTCCTGTAATGTCATTATCCTGCCCCTGTTCAATGCCTTTCGACTAAGGATTCAATTGGCAGAGGATGCTGTCAATCGGAGCAGGAAATGTCTAGAATAGAGTCTATATATCTTCAATCAATTGAATAAAGATCCAGAAAAATATGTCCGTATTACAGATATTACATTTCCCAGACGAGCGGCTTCGCATTACCGCAAAACCGGTCAAAGAAGTTAACGCCGAAATTCAGCAGATCGTGGATGATATGTTTGAAACCATGTATGCAGAAGAAGGCATTGGCCTGGCTGCAACTCAGGTAGACATTCATCAACGTATTATCGTTATCGATGTCTCTGAGAATCGCGACGAACGCCTGGTTCTCATCAATCCGGAGCTGCTGGAAAAAAGCGGCGAAACCGGTATTGAAGAAGGCTGCCTGTCGATCCCTGATCAACGTGCGCTGGTGCCACGGGCTGAAAAAGTGAAAGTCCGCGCTTTAGATCGTGAGGGTAAAACTTTCGAGCTGGAAGCTGATGATTTACTGGCGATTTGCATCCAGCATGAAATGGATCATCTGGTGGGTAAATTATTCGTGGATTACCTGTCGCCACTGAAACGTCAGCGCATTCGCCAGAAGATGGAAAAAATGGCCAAGCTGAACGCACGGGCTGACTAATATTCGAGTTATACAGGACACTCCTTTGCGGATCATATTTGCCGGTACCCCAGACTTCGCAGCGCGTCATCTTGACGCGCTTTTGTCATCAGACCATCAGGTTGTAGGTGTATTTACCCAACCCGACCGCCCGGCCGGCCGTGGTAATAAGCTGACCGCAAGCCCGGTCAAAACGCTGGCACTGGCTCATGATATTCCCGTGTTTCAGCCGAAATCTTTGCGCCCTGAAGAAAACCAGTCGTTAGTGTCCGATTTGGAAGCTGATGTGATGGTGGTCGTGGCTTATGGCCTGATTCTGCCTAAAGCCGTGCTGGATATGCCTAAACTGGGTTGCATTAACGTGCACGGTTCCCTGTTGCCGCGCTGGCGTGGTGCCGCGCCGATTCAGCGTTCTTTGTGGGCGGGCGATACCAAAACAGGTATCACCATCATGCAGATGGATGTGGGTTTGGATACCGGCGACATGCTGCATAAAGTGGAATGCGACATTCTTCCGGAAGATACCAGTGCATCCCTGTACAACAAACTGGCTGAGCTCGGCCCGGAAGGGATGCTTGAAACGCTCAGGCAGCTGGCTAACGGCACGGCTCAACCAGAAGTTCAGAACGAAGGGCTTGTTACGTACGCTGAAAAGCTGAGCAAAGAGGAAGCGCGTTTAGACTGGACGCTTTCCGCTGACCAGCTGGAACGTTGCATACGTGCATTTAATCCGTGGCCAGTCAGCTTCTTTATGATTGATGACCAGCCCGTGAAAGTCTGGTCAGCTGAAAGTTTATCTGTAAGTCACAGTGCCCTGCCCGGCACGATTGTTTCTGCGGATAAAAAGGGGATCCAGATTGCTACGTCTGACGGCATCCTGAATATTACCCAACTGCAACCTTCAGGTAAAAAGGCCATGTCTGCGCAGGATTTGCTGAACTCTCGTCGTGAATGGTTTATCGAAGGCTCTCGTTTAGCCTGACACTTCCGACTACGCCCG
Source organism: Rahnella selenatireducens (assembly GCF_046449555.1). NCBI lineage: Bacteria > Pseudomonadati > Pseudomonadota > Gammaproteobacteria > Enterobacterales > Yersiniaceae > Rahnella > Rahnella selenatireducens. Next base: position 20,458 of record NZ_JBKEZJ010000030.1, on the reverse strand, counting down.
ATATTTCGTCGGGCCTTATCTCTTTGATAATGCTGATCCATTCAGCCATTTGAACAATGAAAACAGCCTATAATCTCCGTAGTATTGCAGCTCAAGCCATCAGCCAGGTTTTAGACAAAGGTTTGTCTTTGTCGACGGTCCTCCCAGGTCTGCAAAAAAATATTTCAGAAAAAGATCGCGGATTGTTGCAGGAATTATGTTTCGGCACGTTGAGGGTATTGCCTCAGCTCGAAGGGTGCCTGCAACAACTCATGGCAAAACCGTTGAAGGGAAAGCAACGGACGCTGCATTACTTACTGATGGTTGGCTTGTATCAGCTTATTCATACGCGAATTCCCGCTCATGCAGTATTGGCAGAAACCGTTGATGGTGCAGTGGCACTAAAGCGCCCTCAACTAAAAGGTCTCATCAACGGCGTTCTCCGTCAGTTCCAGCGTCAGCAGGAAGAATTGCTGCAACGTATGGCCTATAACGACAACCACTATCTTCATCCGAGCTGGCTTCTTAATCGTCTGAAGAAAACCTACCCTGACGCCTGGGAAAAGATTGTTGATGCAAATAATCAAAGACCGCCAATGTGGCTGCGTGTAAATCGCAGACATCATACCCGCGACGATTACCTTCACTTATTGAATGAAGCCCAAATTGAAGCCGTTCCACATCCTGAATATTCCGATGCATTACGTCTGGTCACGCCTTGTCAGGTCAGTCTGCTTCCTGGATTTGCAGAAGGATGGGTGACGGTTCAGGATGCCTCGGCACAGGCCAGTGTTGATCTGCTGGATCCGCATGATGGCGAGATGATCCTCGATCTGTGCTGCGCGCCGGGTGGCAAAACGACCCACATACTTGAAGCTGCGCCTAAATCTCATGTGCTGGCCGTTGATGTGGATGAACAACGCCTGAAACGTGTGCATGAGAATCTGCAACGTTTAAAACTCAATGCGGAAGTGAAACAGGGCGATGGCCGTGAGCCGCAGGTTTGGGCGGGCGACCGTATTTTTGACCGTATTCTGCTTGATGCGCCGTGTTCGGCCACCGGCGTTATCCGCCGGCATCCCGACATAAAATGGTTGCGCAGAGACAGCGATATTGCTGAGCTTGCAGGTTTGCAAAAAGAGATCCTGGAAGCCGTCTGGCCACGCCTTAAAAGTAAAGGTGTAATGGTTTACGCAACATGCTCAGTTTTACCCGAAGAAAACTGCCTCCAAATAGCGGAATTCCTGAAATCCCACCCGGATGCGACATTGGTTGAGACCGGCACGATGGAAAATCCTGGCAGACAAAATCTTCCGCACGCCGAAGACGGTGATGGCTTCTATTACGCTAAACTGATCAAAAGCTGATTGTTTGGTATTAATGCTACTTACTCAGGCTGAAATCTTCGAAGCCAAGCAGAGAGTCATATGAAAATAATAATTCTCGGTGCCGGACAAGTCGGCGGAACGCTCGCTGAAAACCTGGTGGGTGAAAACAACGACATTACCGTTGTCGATACCAATACCGTTCGGTTACGTCAGCTTCAGGACAAATTTGACCTGCGCGTTGTGCAGGGACATGGCTCTCACCCACGCGTACTCCGCGAAGCCGGAGCTGAAGATGCCGATATGTTGGTGGCTGTGACTAATTCTGACGAAACCAATATGGTGGCATGTCAGATTGCGTATTCGCTTTTCAATACCCCAAACCGCATCGCACGCATCCGCTCCACGGAATACATCCGTGAATCCGAAAAGCTTTTCCATCCTGAAGCTGTGCCGATTGACCATCTGATTTCACCTGAGCAATTAGTTACCGATTACATCTACAAACTAATCGAGTATCCGGGCGCATTACAGGTTGTGAACTTTGCAGAAGGGAAAGTGAGCATTGCCGCAGTGAAAGCCTATTATGGCGGCCCTCTGGTAGGTAATGCGCTCTCTTCAATGCGTGAACATATGCCGCACATCGAAACTCGCGTTGCGGCAATCTTCCGCCAGGACCGTCCGATTCGTCCGCAGGGCTCAACCATTATTGAAGCGGGTGATGAAGTGTTCTTTGTGGCCGCCTCTCAGCACATCCGTGCGGTTATGAGCGAACTTCAACGGCTCGAAAAACCGTACAAACGCATCATGATCGTCGGCGGCGGTAATGTCGGTGCCGGGCTGGCACAGAAGCTTGAGAAGAATTACAGCGTAAAACTGATCGAACGCGATCAGCAGCGGGCAGCTGAACTGGCCGAGTTGCTGCAGGACACGATTGTCTTCTACGGCGATGCTTCTGATCAGGAGTTGTTAGCAGAAGAACATATCGAACAAGTTGATGTGTTTATTGCGATCACCAATGATGATGAAGCAAACATCATGTCAGCAATGCTTGCAAAGCGTATGGGTGCCAAGAAAGCCATGGTCCTCATTCAGCGCAGCGCGTACGTGGATTTGGTGCAAGGAAGCGTGATTGATATTGCGATTTCACCTCAACAGGCAACAATTTCAGCACTGCTTGGACACGTCAGAAAAGCAGATATTGTCAGCGTTTCGTCGTTGCGTCGTGGTGTCGCTGAAGCGATTGAGGCGATTGCTCATGGCGATGAGACAACATCTAAAGTTGTCGGTCGTACGGTGGAACAAATTAAATTACCGCCAGGCACGACTATCGGCGCGATCGTCCGCGGGAATGACGTCATCATTGCGAATGGGACAAGCAGGATCCAACAAGGTGATCACGTGGTGATGTTCATTACGGATAAGAAATTTGTCAGGGATGTGGAACGCCTGTTCCAACCGAGCCCATTCTTCTTGTAAATTGATGAGTTGCCGATAATATTTGCCACTTAGCGGGATCCAGTAAAGAACTTTTGTAGCAAAGACGCGACATATGGTCTTTACTTTGTTGGACACATTTGATGAATTTGCCAAGGAGTAATTTATGAGTTTTATGAAAGAGTTTCGTGAATTTGCCATGCGCGGCAACGTGGTTGACCTGGCTGTCGGTGTAATCATTGGTGCAGCCTTCGGCAAGATAGTGTCATCATTTGTTGCTGATATTATTATGCCACCGCTGGGCCTGCTGATTGGTGGCGTCGATTTCAAGCAGTTCGCTTTTGTACTCAGAGATGCGCAAGGTACAGTACCGGCAGTTGTCATGCATTACGGCGTGTTTGTCCAAAATATTTTTGATTTCGTCATTGTTGCCTTGGCAATCTTCTGTGCGATCACATTGATGAACAAAATGCGCCGTAAACAGGAAGATGTCCCTGCGGCGCCTCCGAAACCGACTGCAGAAGAAACTTTGCTTGCAGAAATTCGTGATCTACTTAAAGAGCAGCAGACACCGAAATTGTAACGAATAACAAAGTTGCTGTAGTGTTCGGTTTTAGAAGGGCAGTGTTGAATATTCGATTAAACACTCAACACTGCCCTCCAGATAATTCCCTTTCCCATTTTTTTCTTTTCTACGATAACTTCCCTTACCCTTTTGATTCTTTTCAATACGCTGTTTAAACAACGGATCATGAAGAAGGGCCTGTAAAGCATTATCCTGAATGTTCCCTTTTTGGTGCTTATATTGAGTCATAGATTCCTCGAACTCCAGAATTACAAATAGGCTAAAATGCCAGCGCATCATACTGCCTTTAATTTCCAACCGGTAGTACTTTTCGTAACATCTGAACGACTCAGGTCACTTTACCTGCCCCATCCTCAAGCGCCTCTAAGATTGAGCAGCTTTCACTGGTATGTGCAGAACCACAACAGGCAGCACTCAATCTTTTCAAAGATTCCCGCATCCGGGTGAGTTCCTGTAATTTCAGTTCAACCTCAGCGAGACGCTCATCAACAATAGACTTTGATTCCTGACATGTATGATGTACAGGATCGACCCGAATCGAAAGCAATTCTTTAATTGCTTCAAGCGTAAACCCGGTAGATTTTGCATACCTAATGAAACGCAACCGTTGTAAGTCGTTTTCATCATATTGACGATAACCGGAGGAAGTTCGTAAACCCGCCGCCATCATTTCCTGTTTTTCATAATAACGAACAGTATCCGTAGAGACCCCCGCCAAAGCAGCTAGCTCACCAATTTTATACATATTCACTCACCTCTAAATTTATCCTTTAGCGCATCTTTATAGCGCTCATTAAGAAAATCGATATTCATTCCCGCTTGCTGCAAACGCAGTTGGAGAACTTTGAGACGCTTTTCAACAACTGAAAACTGAGGATCATCTCGCCTTAGAACATTAAGCATATGATCTAATTCGATCGCTTCTTTTCGGTCCTGTAACTCAGGAGGCAAATAACCTGCGTTTTTAAGAATACGATAAGCGGTTCTTAGCTCTTCAGGAATGCCGCTGTCATCATCGAGTATAAGAGGTCGGCCAGCACCCGGAAGATTATCAAACTCACCATTTTCCCGGGCCTCTTTAATGTGTTTTTCAACCCACTGGTCGATCAGAAACATGATTTTGCCTCAACCAAACGGTTAGCTCACAACTTTAAGGTAGCATATCGCGGAAAGAGGAGAAATTCTGGATGAATGGTGCAAGAGGTGATGAAATTTAAAGCATCAAAATTTAGACGTAAAAAAACCGGGCAGAGCCCGGCTTTTTCATGCATCTACAGATTATTCAGCAGTTGCTACTTCTGCTTGTGACTCTGCACGATCAACGAGCTCGATGTAAGCCATCGGCGCATTGTCGCCTGCACGGAAACCACACTTCAGAATGCGAGTGTAACCACCGGCACGGCTCGCGAAACGCGGGCCCAGTTCATTAAACAGTTTTGCCACGATCTCGTTATCACGAGTACGGGCGAATGCCAGACGACGATTTGCAACGTTGTCGGTCTTGGCAAGAGTAATCAGCGGCTCAACAACGCGACGCAGCTCTTTCGCTTTCGGCAGGGTCGTCTTGATTATTTCATGACGAACCAAAGAGCCGGCCATGTTACGGAACATAGCCTGTCGGTGGCTGCTGTTACGGTTCAGTTGACGACCACTCTTACGATGGCGCATGACCTTATCCTTCTCAGTAAAACCTTAACCTGTGATCCGGTTACTCGTCAGCAATACTTGCTGGTGGCCAGTTTTCCAGGCGCATGCCCAGAGACAAACCACGGGACGCAAGTACGTCTTTGATCTCAGTAAGAGATTTTTTACCCAGGTTAGGTGTTTTAAGTAACTCAACCTCGGTACGCTGTACCAGATCACCGATGTAGTGGATTGCTTCTGCCTTAAGGCAGTTAGCAGAGCGGACAGTCAATTCCAGATCGTCAACAGGGCGCAGCAGGATTGGATCGAATTCCGGCTTCTCTTCTTTGACTTCCGGTTGACGTACATCACGTAAATCAACGAAAGCTTCAAGTTGTTCAGCAAGAATGGTTGCCGCACGACGGATCGCCTCTTCAGGATCGATCGTACCGTTGGTTTCCATTTCGATAACCAGCTTGTCCAAATCAGTACGCTGTTCTACACGCGCGGCTTCAACATTGTAGGCAATTCGCTCTACAGGGCTGTAGCATGCGTCTACTAACAGACGACCAATTGGGCGCTCATCTTCTTCCGAATGAATTCGGGCAGACGCCGGCACATAACCACGACCGCGCTGAACTTTGATACGCATGCTAATAGCAGCGTTCTCATCGGTCAGGTGGCAGATGACATGTTGCGGCTTGACGATTTCGACATCACCATCATGGGTAATGTCGGCTGCAGTCACAGGGCCAATGCCAGACTTATTCAGGGTAAGAATAACTTCATCTTTCCCTTGAACTCTCACCGCCAGCCCTTTCAGGTTGAGCAGGATCTCCAGGATATCTTCCTGTACGCCTTCTTTGGTGCTGTACTCATGCAGTACACCATCAATCTCAACCTCGGTCACCGCGCAACCCGGCATGGATGAAAGCAGAATACGGCGCAGTGCATTGCCTAAAGTATGGCCAAAGCCACGTTCTAAAGGCTCAAGGGTCACCTTGGCGTGCGTCGAACTGACTTGCTCGATATCTACCAGGCGCGGTTTTAGAAACTCTGTCACAGAACCCTGCATTGTGTCCTCTCTTTGGTACTAAGCTTTACTTGGAGTAAAGCTCGACGATCAGGTGTTCGTTAATGTCGGAAGACAGATCAGTACGTTCAGGCATACGCTTGAACACACCTTCCATCTTAGCAGCATCAACTTCAAGCCAAGTCGGCTTTTCACGCTGTTCAGCCAACTCCAAAGCGGCCTTCACGCGAGATTGCTTTTTAGCTTTCTCACGGATGCTGACAACGTCATTCGGAGATACCTGATAAGAAGCGATGTTAACAACGCGACCGTTTACCATGATAGCTTTATGGCTAACTAACTGGCGCGATTCCGCACGAGTAGCGCCGAAGCCCATACGATAAACAACGTTGTCCAAACGACCTTCAAGCAGTTGCAACAGGTTTGCACCGGTGTTGCCTTTCAGGCGTGCTGCTTCTTTGTAATAGTTACGGAACTGGCGCTCCAGAACACCGTAAATACGGCGAACTTTTTGCTTTTCACGTAACTGTACACCGTAGTCAGACAGACGCGGTTTACGCGCACCATGCTGACCAGGAGCTTGTTCAATTTTACACTTGGTATCGATCGCGCGAACGCCAGATTTAAGGAATAAATCTGTGCCCTCACGACGGCTAAGCTTGAGCTTAGGACCCAAATATCTTGCCATTTTCTCTCTCCAACAAACCTAAAAAAGCAGCGTTATACGCGGCGCTTTTTCGGCGGACGACAACCGTTATGAGGGATAGGAGTCACATCAGTAATATTAGTGATGCGGAAACCAGCCGCGTTTAATGCGCGGATAGTAGACTCACGACCAGGACCAGGTCCTTTAACCATAACTTCCAGATTCTTGATACCGTATTCTTTCACTGCGTCAGCGCAGCGCTCTGCTGCAACCTGAGCTGCGAACGGAGTGGATTTACGAGAACCACGGAAACCGGAACCACCAGCTGTTGCCCAACCCAAAGCATTACCCTGACGATCGGTAATGGTAACAATGGTGTTGTTGAAAGAAGCATGGATATGAGCCACGCCGTCAGAGACTTGTTTTCTTACACGTTTACGTGTACGAACAGGTGCCTTTGCCATTTATTCAATCACCCCGATTATTTCTTGATCGGTTTACGCGGACCCTTACGGGTACGTGCGTTAGTCTTGGTACGCTGACCGCGTACTGGAAGACCACGACGATGACGCAAACCACGATAAGTCCCAAGGTCCATAAGACGCTTGATGCTCAGGGTGACTTCACGACGTAGATCACCTTCAACAATGAACTTGGCAACTTCGTCACGCAGTTTTTCGATTTGCTCTTCAGACAGCTCACTGATCTTAACATTTTCAGCAATACCTGATGCAGCACAGATAGACTGTGAGCGGGTTTTGCCGATACCGTAGATCGAAGTTAATGCGATCACGGTATGTTTCTGATCAGGAATGTTAATGCCTGCTATACGGGCCACTATGCACTCCTACTATTTTATATACGGCAATACCATTCTGAAAAGCCCGTTTTCAGGATACTCAAATAGTATTGCTGCTTACATACAAAAGATTGGCTGGCTAATCTAGCCAGCTCAACCCAACTTTGCAAGAAAAATATGCGAGATAATCAGCCTTGACGCTGTTTATGCTTCGGTTCTGCGCTGCAGATTACGCGAACGATACCGTTACGCTTAACAATTTTGCAGTTACGACATAATTTCTTGACGGAAGCACGAACTTTCATTTTTACTCTCCGTAACTTCGCAAACGCACCAGATTAGCGGTTATAGCCTTTCAGGTTTGCTTTCTTCAATGCAGACTCGTACTGACTTGACATCATCAGAGTTTGCACTTGAGCCATAAAGTCCATAATGACAACGACTACGATTAGTAGCGAAGTACCACCAAAGTAGAATGGAACTTTCATCGCGTCACGCATGAACTCCGGGATAAGGCAGATGAAAGTAATATACATCGCACCGATTAAGGTTAAGCGAGTCATTACTTTATCGATGTACTTCGCCGTTTGCTCTCCCGGACGAATTCCTGGTACAAATGCACCGGACTTCTTCAGGTTATCTGCTGTCTCACGCGGGTTGAACACCAACGCAGTATAAAAGAAACAGAAGAAGATGATTGCAGTCGCATAGAGTAACACATAAAGCGGTTGTCCAGGCTGCAAATACAGCGAAATCGTAGTCAGCCAGTTCCAACCAGTTCCGCCCCCGAACCATGATGCTATCGTGGCAGGGAACAGAATAATGCTGGAAGCGAAGATTGCTGGGATAACCCCGGCCATGTTCACTTTCAACGGTAAGTGCGTGCTCTGTGCTGCATAGACACGACGACCTTGCTGACGCTTGGCGTAGTTAACGACGATACGACGTTGACCACGTTCTACAAACACAACAAAGAAAGTCACTGCAAACACTAAAACTGCAACCAACAGCAACAGGAGGAAGTGCAGGTCGCCTTGCCGAGCTTGTTCGATAGTATGGGCAACTGCTGGCGGAAGACCCGCTACAATACCGGCAAAAATAATGATCGAAATACCGTTGCCGATACCACGTTCAGTAATTTGTTCACCCAGCCACATCAGGAACATTGTCCCGGTAACCAGACTCACAACAGCCGTAAAGTAGAATGCGAAGCCTGGATTTAACACCAGGCCCTGCATACCAGGCATGTTCGGCAAACCGGTAGCAATACCGATAGACTGAAACACCGCCAATACCAGCGTACCGTAACGGGTGTACTGGCTAATCTTACGACGGCCAGCCTCCCCTTCTTTCTTAATTTCCGCTAACGCTGGATGAACCACCGTTAACAACTGGATAATGATCGATGCCGAAATGTACGGCATGATCCCCAGAGCAAAGATTGAAGCACGGCTGAGAGCACCACCAGAGAACATGTTGAACATTTCAATGATGGTGCCTCTTTGCTGCTCGAGCAATTTGGCAAGTACAGTGGCATCAATACCAGGGATCGGAATAAAAGAGCCGATACGGAAAACAATCAGCGCACCGATAACAAACAAAAGTCTGCGCTTCAGTTCGCCTAGTCCACCCTTGGCACTTTGAAAATCTAATCCCGGTTGCTTAGCCATCTGCTACTTATTCCTCAATTTTACCGCCAGCAGCTTCGATAGCAACACGAGCGCCTTTGGTGACACGCAAACCACGCAGAGTTACCGCACGACCAACTTCGCCTGAAAGGATTACTTTCGCGAACTCGATCTGGATACCAACTACGTTAGCGGCTTTCAGCGCGTTCAGGTCGATCACGTCGCCTTCCACCAGAGCCAGCTCAGACAGACGAACTTCTGCCGTGATCATAGCTTTGCGGGAGGTGAAGCCGAATTTCGGCAAACGACGATATAAAGGCATCTGACCACCTTCAAAACCGCGACGTACGCCACCGCCAGAACGTGAGTTCTGACCTTTGTGACCACGACCACCGGTTTTACCCAGGCCAGAACCAATACCACGACCTACACGCCTTGGCGCTTGTTTGGCACCATCAGCCGGAGACAGAGTATTTAAACGCATCTCTTACTCCTCAACCTTAACCATGTAGGAAACCAGGTTGATCATACCGCGTACAGCAGGAGTATCCTCGCGCTCTACGGTGTGACCAATACGACGCAGACCCAGACCAACCAGAGTAGCTTTATGCTTAGGCAGGCGGCCAATTGAACTGCGAGTTTGTGTAACTTTAATAGTCTTTGCCATGGTTAATTACCCCAGAATTTCTTCAACGGATTTACCACGCTTGGCAGCGACCATTTGTGGGGATTTCATATTTGCCAGAGCATCGATAGTTGCACGAACCACGTTAATCGGGTTTGTAGAACCATAAGCCTTAGCCAATACGTTATGTACCCCTGCAACTTCCAGGACGGCGCGCATTGCACCACCGGCGATGATACCGGTACCTTCGGAAGCCGGCTGCATGAACACACGGGAACCCGTATGAGCACCTTTAACAGGATGCTGCAGGGTGCCGCTATTCAGCGCGACATTCAACATGTTGCGACGGGCTTTTTCCATCGCTTTCTGGATCGCTGCCGGAACTTCGCGTGCTTTGCCGTAGCCAAAACCAACGCGACCGTTACCATCACCAACTACTGTCAGTGCGGTAAAGCTGAAGATACGGCCACCTTTTACGGTTTTAGATACGCGGTTTACCGCGATCAGCTTTTCCTGCAGTTCGCCAGCTTGTTTTTCGATGTGAGCCATCTTAAACCTCTTCCTTAGAACTGAAGGCCAGCTTCACGGGCAGCATCTGCCAGTGCCTGGACTCGACCATGATATTGGAAACCGGAACGGTCAAAGGATACTTTAGTGATCCCTTTTTCCAATGCGCGTTCTGCGATAGCTTTACCTACAGCAGTGGCAGCATCTTTGTTGCCGGTATACTTCAGTTGCTCAGTGATAGTTTTTTCTACAGTAGATGCAGCAACTATGACTTCAGAACCGTTTGGTGCGATGACCTGTGCGTAAATATGACGCGGGGTACGATGTACCACCAGACGAGTCGCACCCAATTCTTTGAGCTTGCGGCGTGCGCGGGTCGCACGACGGATACGAGCAGATTTCTTATCCATAGTGTTACCTTACTTCTTCTTAGCCTCTTTGGTACGCACGACTTCGTCGGCGTAACGGACACCCTTGCCTTTATAAGGCTCAGGACGACGGTAGGCACGTAAATCCGCAGCAACCTGACCGATTACCTGCTTATCAGCGCCTTTCAGCACGATTTCAGTTTGGGTCGGACATTCTGCAGTAATGCCTTCCGGCAGTTGATGATCGACCGGGTGAGAGAAGCCTAAGGCTAAATTCACCACGTTGCCTTTAACAGCAGCACGATAACCAACACCTACCAGTTGAAGCTTTTTAGTGAAGCCGTCGGTAACACCTACAACCATAGAGTTTAACAGTGCACGTGTGGTACCCGCTTGGGCCCAACCGTCTACAGCGCCTTCGCGTGGAGCGAAAGTCAGTGTATTTTCTTCCTGTTTAACAACTACAGCGTCATGGATAGTACGTGACAGCTCGCCGTTTTTACCCTTAATCGAAATAACCTGACCGTTGAGTTTAACCTCTACGCCGGCAGGAATGACGACGGGTGCTTTTGCAACACGAGACATTCTTTCCTCCCAATTAAGCTACGTAGCAGATAATCTCGCCACCAAGACCAGCCTGGCGAGCTGCACGATCGGTCATAACACCTTTAGAGGTAGAAATAACAGCAATACCCATACCAGCCATAACTTTAGGCAGCTCATCTTTTTTCTTGTAGATGCGCAGGCCTGGACGGCTGATACGTTGAATGCTTTCTACCACTGGGCTTCCCTGGAAGTACTTCAGTACTAATTCCAGTTCAGGTTTGGCGTCGCCTTCGATTTTAAATTCTTCAATATAGCCTTCTTCCTTCAGCACGTTGGCAATAGCCACTTTCAGCTTGGAGGAAGGCATGGTGACCGCAACTTTGTTCGCGGCTTGACCGTTACGGATACGGGTCAGCATATCCGCGATCGGATCTTGCATGCTCATCTGTCTTTACTCCCGTGATTCAATTGGTGACAATTACCAGCTAGCCTTTTTAAGACCCGGAATTTCACCGCGCATAGCGGCTTCACGGACCTTAATACGGCTCAACCCGAACTTCCGCAGGAAAGCATGCGGACGACCAGTTTGACGGCAGCGGTTACGCTGACGAGACGGGCTGGAATCACGCGGCAGAGACTGCAGCTTAAGAACAGCATCCCAACGATCTTCGTCGGATGAGTTCACACCAGAGATAATAGCTTTCAATTCCTCGCGTTTAGCGCGGTATTTATCAGCCAGTTTTACGCGAACGACTTCGCGTGCTTTCATGGATTGCTTAGCCATTAGTAACCCTGCCTTACTTGCGGAACGGGAAGTTAAAGGCTGTCAGCAATGCACGGCCTTCATCATCGGATTTCGCAGTAGTGGTGATAGTAATATCTAAACCACGAACGCGATCGACTTTATCATAATCGATTTCCGGGAAGATGATCTGTTCACGCACGCCCATGCTGTAGTTACCACGACCATCGAAAGACTTAGCAGACAAGCCGCGGAAGTCACGAATACGTGGAACAGCAATAGAGACCAGACGCTCAAAGAACTCCCACATGCGTTCGCCGCGGAGGGTTACTTTACAGCCGATCGGATAGCCCTGACGGATTTTGAAGCCTGCAACTGATTTGCGTGCTTTGGTGATCAGCGGTTTTTGACCGGAGATTGCTGCCAGGTCTGCTGCTGCGTTATCCAGCAGTTTCTTGTCAGCGATCGCTTCACCAACACCCATGTTCAGGGTGATCTTCTCGACCCGAGGGACTTGCATGACAGAATTGTAACCAAACTCAGCCATGAGTTTTTTTACGACATCGTCTTTGTAGTAATCATGCAGTTTCGCCATCGTACTACTCCAAATTACTTGATAGTTACGCTGTTAGACTTGAAGAAACGGACTTTTTTGCCGTCTTCGAATCTAAAGCCTACACGGTCCGCCTTGCCAGTAGCCGTGTTGAAGAGAGCAACGTTAGAAACCGGAATTGCAGATTCTTTTTCAACGATGCCACCTGGTTGATTCAGAGCCGGTACAGGCTTCTGATGTTTTTTAACCAGGTTGATACCTTCAACAATGACCTTGCCAGAAGACAGGACATTTTTTACTTTACCGCGCTTACCTTTATCTTTACCGGTAAGCAGGATAACTTCGTCATCACGACGGATTTTCGCTGCCATGGTTCGCTCCTTAGAGTACTTCTGGTGCCAGAGAGATAATTTTCATGAACTTCTCATTACGCAGTTCACGAGTTACCGGCCCAAAAATACGCGTGCCGATTGGCTGCTCGCTGTTATTGTTTAAAATAACGCATGCATTACCATCGAAGCGAATGACAGAACCGTCCGGGCGACGAACACCCTTCTTGGTGCGCACCACTACCGCCTTCAGCACATCGCCTTTCTTCACCTTACCGCGAGGAATTGCTTCCTTGATGGTAATTTTGATGATGTCGCCGACGCCTGCGTAGCGACGGTGCGAGCCACCTAGAACCTTGATACACATTACGCGACGTGCACCGGAGTTGTCGGCCACGGTCAGCATAGTCTGTTCTTGGATCATGTTAGTGCTCCGCTAATGTCAACTACAACTTTAGGACCCAGGATAGGTCGTTAAGAAATCCCCACAATATGAGGGCGCGGCATTATAACACCGGTTCCCGATTATGGGTAGAAAAAATAAACGGCCCACGTACATGAGCCGTTTATCTATTTTTGAGAGGCGCTACTGTATTACAGAATCGCTTTCTCTACAACGCGAACCAAGGTCCAAGACTTAGTCTTAGACAGTGGACGGCATTCGCTGATTTCTACAACGTCGCCGATACCACATTCATTGTTCTCGTCATGTACGTGCAATTTAGTCGTACGCTTGATGAATTTACCGTAGATCGGGTGTTTCACCACACGCTCAATCGCAACAACGATGGATTTCTCCATTTTGTCACTGATTACACGACCTTGCAGAGTACGGATCTTGTCAGTCATTACGCACCCGCCTTTTCAGTCAGTAAAGTCTTCACACGTGCAACATCACGACGCACTTGTTTCAACAGGTGTGTTTGCTGCAACTGGCCACTTGCCGTTTGCATGCGCAGGTTAAACTGCTCACGCAAAAGGTTCAGCAGTTCAGTGTTCAGCTCTTCCACGCTTTTTTCGCGCAGCTCTTGTGCTTTCATTACATCACCGTCTTAGTTACAAAGGTGGTTTTGATAGGCAGTTTGGCTGCTGCCAGCTGGAAGGCTTCACGAGCCAGCTCTTCAGGCACACCGTCCATTTCGTACAGGACTTTACCAGGCTGAATCAAAGCAACCCAATACTCAACGTTGCCTTTACCTTTACCCATACGAACTTCGAGCGGTTTCTCGGTGATCGGTTTGTCCGGGAATACTCGGATCCAGATCTTACCTTGACGCTTAACTGCACGGGTCATCGCACGACGTGCTGCTTCAATTTGACGAGCAGTCAGACGACCACGGCCAACAGCTTTCAGACCGTAAGTGCCGAAGCTCACATCCGTACCTTGCGCAAGACCACGGTTGCGGCCCTTGTGCACCTTACGGAATTTTGTACGCTTTGGTTGTAACATCAGCGACTCTCCTTACTTGCGGCCTTTACGCTGCTGCTTTTTAGGTTGAGCAGCCGGTTCCGGTTGTTCAACTGCAGCCATACCACCCAGGATCTCACCTTTGAAGATCCATACCTTAACGCCGATTACACCATAAGTGGTGTGCGCTTCAGATGTGTTGTAATCGATATCCGCACGCAGAGTATGCAACGGAACACGACCTTCACGGTACCATTCGGTACGCGCGATTTCAGCACCGCCAAGGCGGCCGCTTACTTCAACTTTGATACCTTTAGCGCCAAGACGCATTGCGTTCTGTACAGCACGCTTCATAGCACGACGGAACATAACGCGACGTTCCAGCTGTGAAGTGATGCTGTCAGCAACCAATTTTGCGTCCAGTTCCGGTTTACGGACTTCGGCGATGTTAATCTGCGCAGGAACGCCAGCGATATCCGCTACGACCTTACGCAGTTTTTCGACATCTTCACCTTTCTTGCCGATAACGATGCCAGGACGAGCGGTGTGAATAGTCACACGGATGCTCTTCGCTGGGCGCTCGATAACGATGCGAGAAACGGAAGCTTTCGCCAGTTCTTTAGTCAAGAATTGGCGAACTTTAAAGTCGCTGTCCAGGTTGTCAGCGAATTCTTTGGTATTCGCATACCAAGTAGAGTTCCAAGGTTTGACAATACCCAGGCGAATACCATTAGGATGTACTTTCTGACCCATTGCTAGTCTCCAGAGTCTCAGCGATCGGACACAACCACAGTGATGTGGCTGGTGCGCTTCAGAATGCGATCTGCACGACCTTTTGCACGAGGCATAATGCGCTTCATGCTTGGGCCTTCGTCTACGAAAATCTTCGTGACTTTCAGATCATCGATGTCAGCGCCATCGTTGTGTTCTGCGTTAGCAATGGCAGACTCCAGTACCTTCTTAACCAGACCAGCAGCTTTCTTGTTGGTGTAGGCCAGAGTTTCCAGAGCTTGCGACACTTTCTTACCGCGAATCAGGTCCGCAACAAGGCGAACCTTCTGAGCAGAAGAACGAGCGTGGCGATGTTTAGCGATAGTTTCCATCTCTTCCTCCTACCTTAGCGCTTTTTAGCTTTTTTATCAGCCGCATGGCCGCGATAAGTACGAGTCGGCGCGAATTCACCCAGTTTGTGACCGACCATTTCATCGGAAACAAATACTGGTACGTGCTGACGACCATTATGGACAGCGATGGTCAAACCGATCATGTTAGGAAAGATCGTTGAACGACGGGACCAAGTGCGCAAAGGCTTCTTGTCACCGCTTTCCACCGCTTTCTCTACCTTCTTCAGCAAGTGCAGGTCAATAAAAGGACCTTTCTTGAGAGAACGTGGCATGGCTTATCCTCTAATTATTTTTTGCTACGGCGACGTACAATGAATTTATCAGTACGCTTGTTGCTACGGGTCTTCTTACCTTTGGTTTGAACGCCCCACGGAGTTACCGGGTGCTTACCAAAGTTACGACCTTCACCACCACCGTGTGGGTGATCGACTGGGTTCATCGCAGTACCGCGAACGGTAGGACGAATACCACGCCAACGTGCAGCACCTGCTTTACCCAGAACGCGAAGCATATGTTCAGAGTTACCGACTTCACCTAAGGTGGCGCGGCAATCAACTTGAACTTTACGCATTTCGCCAGAGCGCAGACGCAGAGTTACGTAGGAACCGTCACGAGCAACGATCTGAACGTAGGCACCGGCTGAGCGAGCCATCTGGCCGCCTTTACCTGGTTTCATTTCTACGTTGTGGACCGTTGAACCTACTGGGATGTTGCGCATAGGCAGGGCGTTACCTGTCTTGATTGCAGCATCAACGCCAGATTGGATCTGGTCACCCACTTTCAGGCCTTTCGGCGCCAGGATATAACGGCGTTCGCCGTCTTTGTACAGAACCAGCGCGATGTTCGCGGAACGGTTCGGATCGTACTCCAGACGCTCAACCACTGCAGCGATACCATCTTTGTTGCGTTTGAAGTCAACCAGACGATAATGCTGCTTGTGGCCACCACCGATATGACGGGTGGTGATACGGCCATTGTTGTTACGGCCACCGCTTTTGCTCAGTTTTTCAAGCAGCGGGGCAAAAGGTTTACCCTTGTGCAGCTCAGGGTTAACCACTTTAACAACGTGGCGACGACCCGGAGATGTAGGTTTACATTTAACAATTGCCATTGTTCTTACTCCTCCGACTTACTCAGCGCCGCTGATGAAGTCCAGATTCTGGCCTTCTTTCAGGGTGACGTAAGCTTTTTTCCAGTCGCTACGACGACCAACACGCTGACCGTGACGTTTAACTTTGCCTTTAACCAGCAAGGTGTTCACATCTTCGACTTCGACTTCAAACAGTTTCGAAACCGCAGCTTTGATTTCTGCTTTAGTCGCGTCTTTGGCAACTTTGAGAACGATGGTGTTGTTCTTTTCCATCGCAGTAGAAGCTTTTTCAGAAACGTGCGGCGCGCGCAGCACTTTCAGCAGACGTTCTTCACGAATCATGCCAGCATCTCCTCAACTTGCTTCACAGCGTCAGCAGTCATAACCACTTTGTCGAAGGCGATCAGGCTTACTGGATCGATACCTGCTACGTCGCGAACGTCAACCTTGTACAGGTTACGAGCGGCCAGGAACAGATTCTCGTCGACTTCGCCAGTTACAATCAGCACGTCTTCCAGAGCCATGTCTTTCAGTTTCTGTGCCAGCAGCTTAGTTTTAGGCGCTTCTACAGAGAACGTCTCGACAACGATCAAACGATCTTGACGTACCAGTTCGGACAGGATGCTTTTCAGCGCGCCGCGGTACATCTTTTTATTTACTTTTTGACTGTGGTCCTGTGGCTTTGCAGCGAAGGTTACACCACCGGAACGCCAGATCGGGCTCTTTACAGAACCTGAACGCGCACGGCCAGTACCTTTCTGACGCCAAGGTTTTTTACCGGAACCAGTTACTTCAGCACGGGTCTTCTGAGCACGAGTACCTTGACGGGCACCTGCTGCATACGCAACAACGACCTGGTGTACCAGCGCTTCATTGAAATCACGCCCGAAGGTAGTTTCGGAAACAGTCAGCGCGCTCTGCGCGTCTTTCACTACTAATTCCATTCCTATCTCCTCGACGTTAAGCCTTAACAGCAGGTTTAACGATCAGGTTGCCACCGGTAGCACCCGGAACAGCACCCTTGACCAGCAGCAGGTTGCGCTCAGCGTCAACACGTACTACGTCCAGGCTTTGAACGGTTACACGCTCGTTACCCAGTTGGCCTGCCATTTTCTTGCCTTTGAACACTTTGCCCGGAGTCTGGTTCTGACCGATAGAACCCGGAACACGGTGAGACAAGGAGTTACCGTGAGTAGCGTCTTGGGTACGGAAATTCCAGCGCTTAACTGTGCCAGCAAAACCTTTACCTTTAGAAGTACCGGTAACATCAACTTTCTTAACGTCTGCGAAAATTTCAACGCTAATGTTCTGACCTGCAGTGAACTCTTCACCTTCTGCAAGGCGGAATTCCCACAGACCGCGGCCAGCTTCTACGCCAGCTTTAGCGAAGTGACCCGCTTCTGGTTTGGTTACACGGTTAGCTTTTTTGCTACCAGTAGTAACCTGCACAGCACGGTAACCATCGTTGTCCAGATCTTTGACCTGAGTAACGCGGTTTGCTTCAATTTCGATAACGGTTACAGGGATTGAAACGCCATCTTCTGTGAAGATACGAGTCATACCCACTTTCTTACCGACTAAACCAATCATTGTTTCAACCTCTCAATCGCTCAATGACCCTGATTAACCCAGGCTGATCTGCACGTCTACACCAGCAGCCAGATCCAGACGCATCAGAGCATCAACGGTTTTCTCGGTTGGCTCAACGATGTCAACCAGACGCTTGTGAGTGCGAATCTCATACTGATCGCGCGCATCTTTATTGACGTGCGGAGAAATCAGAATGGTAAAGCGCTCTTTGCGGGTCGGCAGCGGGATTGGACCACGAACTTGCGCACCAGTGCGCTTCGCGGTCTCAACGATTTCCGCAGTTGATTGATCGATCAGACGATGATCAAACGCTTTCAGGCGGATACGGATTCTTTGGTTCTGCATGAGACCAGAGCTCCAATTATTTTAAACGTAAATGATTACTCCTCATACCCATTTCGATTGATGGGAGAGTGTAATCGTTCTTAACATAACCCCCATATCGGGAGTATTGTCGACCGACAAGTAAACTTATCGGCCAGCTGATTCTAATCGAACCAGACCTACCAAGATTAGGTAAGCCCGCGCATTATACGTAAACAAGGAGAATAAGCAACAAGCATTACCAAATGAACTGCTTTTATTTTGCACTACCGTCAACGTTTACGTTACCTGCCTCGTCAGATGTTCCATCTCTTGATGCATACGTTGGCTGTATTACAACTGAATGAAATATCAGCATCCTGTTTTGGTCTTTATTAATCATGAATTCGGTAGTCCATCGAACCTTCAGGTGCCAATATCATCCGTCACAAAAGCGTTATGGTTTTAGCTTGTTTCTGGGAGGTATTCTCTGCAAGGTTTATTTTTTTCTGAAGACCAATTCTCGGGAGTTGCTCACTGTGCGGCTGTTCTCACCGGCTTAATTGCCGGTGTGTTGCTTAACGCCGTAGTCGCCCGATTTATCCTGCTGTACACGTCAGACTCGCCATCTTCTCCTAAGATTCCTTTTGCTCGGCCCGATACATCATATTCAGGTTGCGCTTATGAACCCGAGTTATTCCTAAAACTTCCATTAGCCCGGCAGAGGATTGTTCGTGAATCCGGTTCCCCTTACCATGACCAGTTTTCGCCCCGTTCCCTGGTTATCGTCGGGATTTCCACGCTCTTGTTTTCAGGAATGTCATTCCTCTTCCATAACCCAGTTTCCTGGCTAATCGCTTGCCTGTTTATGTGGTTTCTTTTAGCGTTGAGTGTGATCGACTATTTCACTTTCATTTTACCGAATGCCTTAACGCAGCCATTACTCTGGTTTGGCCTGCTGATAAGTACCTTGGGTTATGGTGTGCCCGTTGAGTCGGCTATTTTTGGCGCAGCTTCAGGCTATCTCTCTCTTTGGTTTCTGTATTGGTGTTTAATGATTTTAATTAAGAAAGAGGGGATAGGATTCGGTGATTTCAAACTGCTGGCGGCGATAGGCGCCTGGTCAGGCTGGGAAGCATTACCTGCTGTATGTACGCTGGCGGCATTAATCGGAATTTTTTATGCAGTGATGTGGGGACGGTTTTTTCGGCATGATGGTTTAATTCCTTTTGGCCCTGCCCTTTCACTATCTGGACTTCTTATCTACATCAGCCAGAGGAGTGGAGTTGTCTGGCTGATGTAATCAGTACTGTCTTACTGCTTATTGAGATGCTTCTTTTAGCTGCGACTGGATGTAGTTTTGCAATCCAATACGACCAATTAATTCGATCTCAGTTTCGAGCCAATCAATATGGTGCTCTTCATCTGCAAGGATAGTGATCATTAAATCACGGCTGACATAATCATGGACTGAATCAGCGTAAGCAATCCCTTCTCTCAGGTCTTTGGCCCCATCGAGTTCAAGTACTAAATCTGACTTCAGCATCTCCTCAACATCTTCGCCAATGTTGAGCTTTCCGAGATCTTGCAGGTTTGGGATGCCTTCGAGGAAAAGTAT
The DNA here is from genome assembly GCF_046449555.1 of Rahnella selenatireducens. Taxonomy (NCBI): domain Bacteria; kingdom Pseudomonadati; phylum Pseudomonadota; class Gammaproteobacteria; order Enterobacterales; family Yersiniaceae; genus Rahnella; species Rahnella selenatireducens. The sequence goes on along the minus strand of NZ_JBKEZJ010000030.1, from coordinate 599 downwards.
GCGTTCAATGTAAATATCGGCATGTTTCATTTCGTCGATAGACTCATGATACTCGATACCATTCAGGCGCATTAAGCCCCAGTTTTTGAACATCCTGGCGTGCAGAAAATACTGGTTAATTGCAACCAGTTCATTTCCTAGAAGTTTGTTGAGATGAGCAATGACTTTTTTATCGCCTTTCATAGGTAACTCCTCCGTTCCGGTATCTAAAGCGTAGATCCGGTACAGAGTAAGTCAAAAAAAAGGCACACTTTTTAACGAAGTATTTTTACGCGATGTTTTTGAACTCAGGAATTTGCTGTAATTCATCTTCCATTATTTGTCGTGCAGCCCGCACACATTTCCCACATTGCGTTCCTACCGGAAGAAAATTTCTAAGCTGTTGAAACGTTTGTGGCTGGTAGCGCCTGACGGCCTGTCTGATCGTTTTATCACTGACTGAATTACATAAACACACGTACATATAAACCACACTTCGTCTAAATCTTACGCTAACTGTAAATGAGAATGGTTATTATTGCAAATATTGTTTATGCACTTCCCTCATAAAATTTCGGCGATAAAAAAGGGTGCCGAAGCACCCTTTTTTTGCTCTTAAT
>NZ_JBKEZJ010000003.1:0-468018 GCF_046449555.1 Rahnella selenatireducens | reverse complement strand
TAAACGGCTGCCTGATGCAGCCGTTTTACGTTCTAAATCAGACCTGCCAGCCAGTTTGCCATAGCGCTGTTAAAGCGTCCGGCCCTTTCGTCAGCAGCACATTTTCTGCCCCCTGCCATGCAGCAAAGCGCGTAATTGCGCCATGAATGTCCTGCGTACGCCGGGACGTCATCGTAACTTCTGGCTCAAGATGCAAACTCTTCACTTCCAGAATTTTTTCCTTCCGGTGCATTTTGGCATCAACGCGCCCGATTAGTTCACCGCGGTGAAGGAGCGGTAACGTGAAATACCCGTACTGACGTTTTGCTTCCGGCGTGTAACATTCAATCCGGTAATCAAAATTAAAGAGAGTCGAGGCGCGCTTGCGATCCCACACCACCGGATCGAACGGTGAAAGCAGTGTCGTGACCGTTGAGCTGATGCGTGACTCACGCGTTTTTTGCAACAGGGAAAATTGTTGCTGATGGACATAATAATTTCCCTCCAGCCCGCTGACTTCAACCGGCGTGATTTCTCCATTTTCCAGGAGTGTTTCAATCACTTTTCGGGTATCAACACGTTTAAGGCGATAATAATCTGCCAGCCATTCCGCTTTGAATATCCCCAGATACTGCGCCGAACGACACATCATTTGATATTCCGCCGCTTCCTGGCTAAGCGCCTGCGTCGCATCATCCCAGCCGGGCATGACGCGCTCTGCAAGATCGTACACGCGGTGAAAATTACGCCGCTCGGATACCATCAGCTTTCCGGAAGTAAACAGAGTTTCCAGATGTTTTTTATGAGGTTTCCAGTCCCACCAGCCGCTGTTTGATTTTTTCTCGGCACTGAAATCCGCAGAACGCACCGGACCATTTTCTGCAATATGGCTCAGCAGATCATGGATATCAGCGTGATGTTCATCAAACCAGTCCTGAGAAAATTTCCATCCCATGCCCTGCGGATTCAGCATCTTGTGCCGCAATAACCCGTAATCCTCGCGAGGAATAAAACAGGCTTCATGCGCCCAGTATTCAAAAATTTTTCCCTCAGATAACGCATCTTCCAACCATTGCGGGGAATAGTTTCCGAGGCGGCTGAACAATACGAGGTAAGGGCTTCTGGCAACCACGCTGATCGTATCGATTTGCAGCAATCCCATATTCTGAATGGAATCGACAACATCACCGGCAGACGGTTTGCGGGTCAGAGGTTTAAGAAGATTTTGTGCAGATAAATGCAGGGTGCGGGCCGAACTGAGAGATATAACCGGGTGAGACATATCGGTATCCGTGGCAGCGATAAACTGTGGATACCGATAACATATTTTTGCCGGAGCGTAAAATTCAGCTCAACGGCGCATTACAAAAACCAGACTTAGAACGCGATAACATCAGCCGCTGAAGGGCCATGTGCTACGCTGCGGTAAGTGGTGAACTCTACGCGTTGACCAGCACTCAGTGATTTATTACCGGTATTGGCAATGGAGGTACGCTGAACATAAATCTCAGAAGAACCATCCAGAGGGCATATAAAACCGTAGCCTTTAGCCTGGTTGTACCATTTAACTAAACCCATTTTTAACATCATATTTTCTATCCTTTCTTTTGGGCATCCATGAACACACTTTTTTATTATTGTTCGGATGCGTTTGCCCATATCTAAGTTATTTTTTTATAAAAAACCTCTAATGAGCGAATTTGTTTAACGATTATTTTTACTGCGTACTTCTTTAAAACTAATTTCTTTACGGGCACTAAAAACCCGCCGTTTGGCGGGCTTTACTCTGCTGATATGAGAGACAATTCATGTCATTTCATATCACCACATTATTGTCTGATTACAGAGCGATAACGTTAGCAGCAGCCGGGCCGCGCGGGCTGTCCTGAATGGTGTATTCTACACGCTGACCTTCCGCCAGAGTTTTGAAACCATCCGTTGCGATTGCGGAGAAATGTACGAAAACATCTTTGCCGCCATCAGCTTGCTCAATAAAACCAAAGCCTTTGCTTTCATTGAACCACTTAACCTGACCCATTTTCTTAGACATATTTAAAACCTTTCAATTTTTACTTAATAAGATCCTGCCATTCGGCAATCTTGGCCAATAGTTCAGACAATTACTTATGGGAGGGACTTAGAAGGTTCGTCTTGGAAGCGGAATCATCGGGAAAGAGATAACGTCTGGGAGGAACTGCTTTACTCTACACTCATACATAAATAGCGCTGTAACACAGGCTGTATGCATTTACTCATAACCTGCAAACAATAGCAAGGCACGATACTTAATAATTTTAAGGAGAAATAATATTTAAGCAAATAAGTCTTTAAAATCAGTCGTATTGAAATTATAAATTTACGTAAATTTCGAATATTTGATGCAGGTTTCGAAAATTTAGGCGGCTTAGAGATGGGTTTCCAAAATAAGATCAGCTATTTTTTGCAATAATTTCTCAGCCTGTAAACCCTGAATTTTTGCTTCGACGGGCAAATACCACCAGTCCGGCTGAGCAAAAGAGCGGCATTTTACGGCATCTTTTTCCGTCATCAGAAGCTGCTGACCGGGTTGTGTTGTAGCTGAAATCTGTTCAGGGGTGTACGCCTGATGATCGGCGAAAGCGATTTCCTTTTGCAAATCTACACCCAGTTGTTTAAGTGTCGCAAAAAAGCGCGGCGGATGACCGATTCCGGCCATCGCCACCACATTCTTCAGCATCGCTGCATCGCGCTGTTCACCCGTCACCAGATTTACGGCTTTTCCCGGCTGTAAAACCATAAACAGCTCACCGGCAAGCGCAGTGCCACCGTTAGTAATCACCGCATCAACAGAACGCAAACGCGCCTGACGTTCGCGCATCGGTCCGGCAGGCAACCAGTGGCCGTTGCCAAAGCGCCGGACGCCATCAACCACCACAATTTCAACATCACGCTGAAGCGCGTAATGTTGTAGGCCATCATCAGTGATAATGACGTCCAGCTCATGCGCGGCCAGCAATGCTTTAACGGCATCAGAACGAACCGGGGACACCGCAACGGGCGCACCGGTTCTCTGGAAGATCAATACAGGCTCATCACCCGCCTGAGCCGCTTTTGTATCCGCTGTTAATACCAACGGATAGCTTTCAGCCTTACCGCCGTAACCGCGTGAAACTACGCCCACGCGGAAACCATGCTGCTGTAGCGTTTCGACCAGCCAGATAACCACCGGTGTTTTGCCATTGCCTCCGGCAGTGAGATTCCCCACCACCACGACGGGCACAGGCGCCCGCCAGCTTTTTTTAAGCCCTGATTTATAGCTGTAACGGATTAAATTCGAGATTAACCCGTACAGCCAGGACAAAGGCAACAGCAACAGATAGAGCGGTGATTTACCTGACCAGATACGCTCAATCATTGGCCAAACTGCATCCGGTAAAGCTGCGAATAAACACCGCGTTCTTCCAGCAATGCGGTGTGTGAGCCACGTTCCACAATACAACCATCTTCAATCACCAGAATCTCATCGGCTTTTTCGATGGTCGACAGACGATGTGCAATCACCAGAGAGGTACGGTTTTTCTGCAATTCATCCAGAGCGGCCTGAATTGCACGTTCTGACTCGGTATCCAGCGCAGAAGTCGCTTCATCGAGGATCAGAATCGGCGAGTCGCGGAGCAATGCACGAGCAATCGCGATGCGCTGGCGCTGACCACCAGAAAGCAGGACACCATTCTCGCCAATCACCGTGTCCAGACCTTTATCCATCTTACCGATGAAATCCATCGCATAAGCCATTGTTGCGGCTTTCTCGATTTCTTCACGGGAATACATATCAGTACGGGCATACGCGATGTTGTTGGCAATCGTGTCGTTAAACAAATGAACATTCTGCGATACGAGTGCAACCTGATCGCGCAGCGATGACAGGGTATATTCACGCAGGTCATGACCGTCCATCAGGATTTTACCTTCCTGGATGTCATAGAAACGTGTCAGCAGGTTGGCAATAGTCGATTTACCGGATCCGGAACGCCCCACCAGCGCAACAGTTTTCCCTTCTGGCAGAGCGAAAGAAATATCGCGCAGCGCAGGGACATCGCGGCCAGGGTATGTGAAAGTAACATTCTTAAATTCAACCTCGCCTTTAACGCGTTTAACTTCCAGTTTGCCTTCGTCTTTTTCCTGCTCCATATCCAGAATAGAGAACAGCGTCTGGCAAGCTGCCATACCGCGCTGGAATTGGGAGTTGACGTTCGTCAGGGACTTCAGCGGGCGCATCAGCGCAATCATCGAGGAGAAGACGACGGTGATCGTACCGGCGCTGAGTGTTTCCATCACAGATGGGAAGCTTGCAGCATACAGCACGAAAGCCAGCGCCAGAGAGGCAATCAGCTGAATAATCGGGTCAGAAATCGATGAAGCAGAAACCATACGCATACCTTGCTGACGCATACGGTTACTGACTTTATCAAAACGCTCAGTTTCAACTTTCTGGCCACCAAAGATCAGAACTTCTTTGTGCCCTTTCAGCATTTGCTCTGCACTGGTCGTCACTTGTCCCATCGTGTTTTGCATCGATTTACTGATGTTACGGAAACGTTTAGATACCACGCGGATAACAACTGAAACGATCGGAGCTATGACAAGCAAGATCACCGAAAGCTGCCAGCTGTAGTAAAACATCATGATAAACAGGCCAATGATTGAGGCCCCTTCACGCACGACGGTGACCAGAGCGCTGGAAGACGATGAAGCCACCTGCTCAGAGTCATAGGTAATACGGGAAAGCAAGGTACCGGTGGATTGCTGGTCAAAGAATGCGACCGGCATTCTCATCATGTGACCAAACAGGCGGCGGCGCATATGCATAACCACTTTGCCCGATACCCAGGAAATGCAGTAGCTCGAAATGTACCCGCTCACGCCGCGAACAATCATCAGACCGATAACGACCAATGGCATCCAGAGTAAAATTGAGCGGTCTGCTTTTCCGAATCCATCATCTAAAAGCGGTTTCAGCAAAGACAGCATGAAGGTATCACTGGCGGCGTTGGCAACCAGCGCAATAGCCGCAGCAATCAGCCCGGCTTTAAAAGGTGTGATCATCGGCCATAGGCGACGGAATGTCTGCCACGTGGAGAGATCTTTATCGTTCATCATGCAATATCAACCAGCATCGAAAGAAATAGCGGCCTATTCTACTCATTATCTACTGATACTCCAAACCGGCGGTGGTACCAACGGGGGTTTAATTGCTCACGTAAGCCTTTAATTGCCCAATAATCACCATAAATGAACAGGCTCAGTTGACCGGAATCCGAAGTGGAGTGCCAGTCATAGCGGGCTTTGTTGTATCTGCTAACAACTTTATGTGCGGGCAGATGCCATTTATTGAAACGTGCTGCTGAGGCCAGCGCCGATTCCGGCGAAACAGCGCGCATAAAAGGCGGTGAAGACGACGTATTACTGCCGTGATGAGGGACCTGAAGCACGGTAGAGTGCAACTCCTCCCGCCATTTCCTGATCAAGGCCTTTTCCGTACCGGCTTCAATATCACCGGTCAGCAGAAGGCTGAATGAGCCATCATCAATGCGGATGACGCAACTGTCATCATTTCGGGCATCAACAACTTTTGCCTCCGGCCATAAAACGTTGAAATTCAGCCCCTGCCATTGCCAATGTTCTCCGGCCACACACGCCAGATACCCCTCTGACATGGAACTCTCCCGCAAACTGGCCTGAGGATATCGCAATTGCAGAAATGGCAGGCCACCACGATGATCCATATCATTGTGACTGATAATTATCTGTTCTAATTCGATATTGCGCCAATTTAAAAACGGTATAATATTCTGTTCAGCCGCTGACCCACCTTCCCATTTATTCCCCGTATCATAGAGAATACCTTTCCCATTCCGGCTGATGAGTACCGATAAACCATGCCCGACATCCAGCATATCAACACGCCAGCCCTCAGCAGGGGTACGTCCGTACCAAACTACTGATAACGCGCAAAACGAGACCAGTATCGAAAGCCATTGTTTCACGTGCCCGATGCGGCAAAAAATAATAGCCAGCCATCCCAACAGACTAATAAAAAGACAGTTTTCCCCGAGCGCAAACCAGCTGCCGGTGAAAGGTCTTACGCCCCACATTGCCAGACTCAATGTGTAATCTGCGCCCTGCCAGAGTAAAGTCTGGACCTCCGTCAGCCAGCCTGCCGGGAAGATGTTTAGAAGTAGGACGACCAGAACGCAAGGGACCGTGAGTAGTGATACCACCGGTACAGCCCACATATTTGCCAGGAATGAGGCGATATTGACCCCATGAAAAATGCCTGTTTGCAGGGGCAACAAAAGCAGGGTCACTCCGGCCTGTAAATGCCCCCAGCGAATCACACACCAGTACCAGTGCTTCTGAAACTTCGCTGGTAATGGCATCCATTGGTACCAGAAAACCAGAGAAGCAACGGCAAAACACGACAACCAAAAACTGTCCGACAATACATTCATCGGATCAGTTATCAGCAAAAGTGCCACGCCCCATAACCAGACCTGCCAGGGATGACAGCGAACCCGAAAATAACGCAGCAGGATCCATAACGAAAATGCCATCGCTGTCCTCAAAGCAGGCGCATTACAACCGGCAAGCCACGTGTAAACCAGCAGGAAAATCTCACTGACTACCAGTGGAAAGCGATAATCGATTAATCTTACAGGCATAAACCACTGGCACATCCGCGCCAGCCATCCACCAAACAATGCGGCAATCCCAATGTGCAGGCCGGAAATGGCGACCAGATGCGCAATCCCGGTACGCTGCAACACCAACATCTCTGGTTTTTGAATCAACCCTTTCTCACCAAATGCCAATGCAATCAGCACCGGCGCATTCGTAAGTTCTGGCATCTTCTGCATGACGCGTTGGATAAATTGCTGACGCCAGTTAGCCTCCGTGTCCAGTGGATCCCCGCGAAAGATTGTGCCTGTCAACGGCGCATGCTGCGACAACGCCCATCGCTGTGCATCAAAGCCACCTTCATTGAGCAGGCTATGAACCGGACGCAAGCTGACAAGCATTTTCCATCGTTGCCCGGCTAACAGAGGCGCACTCTCCCCTTCCCATTTAGCCCGGAATAAGACGGGAGGAAAAACGCGTTTACCATTCTCTCTTTCGATCGTAAAAAAGCGGGAAGCCCCTTCCGTTCCCAGACTCATCGTTTGCACTTCGGCAATAACTTCACGCTTAACGCCCTGAAGGGATGAAATCTGTTGCAGCTGGATTTGCCCCTGATATGCAGCCCAACAGAAGCTCAGTAATGTGATGGCAATAAGACTGAATGTTTTTCGTTCAGGTACGAACAGCAGACAAGCCATCAGAAATAAAGCAACAAGCTGAGCAATCGGTGGAATTGTGGCGATAAAGATCAGCGGCACCACGCCGGTGATAACGGCAACTGCGACCTCATCCATTGAGATTTTGATGTTTTTACCCTCAGCGTTAAACGGCCTGAAATTCAGATCAACGTCTGGGCTGGAGTATGGTTTTCGAGCAGAAAAGGGACAAGTATCAGAAGGAATCGATGCGAGGCATTACGCAAATAATCAGCAGAATAGAGAAAAAGAAAACAGTCTTGAGGTCTAAAATTGCCAAAAAAAACGGCACCTTAAAGGCACCGTTTTGTATTCGCTATAGGCAGTCATTTATGTTTCAGGAATAAACCTTAGCCATAAATGTTCGCGCGATCACGCAACTCTTTACCTGGCTTAAAGTGAGGAACGTACTTGCCGTCCAGCTCAACTTTATCGCCCGTTTTAGGGTTACGCCCCACACGCGGAGCACGGTAGTGAAGAGAAAAACTGCCAAACCCACGGATTTCGATGCGTTCACCATCAGCCAAGGTTGCAGCCATATGCTCAAGCATCTCTTTCACTGCATCCTCAACAGCTTTCGCCGGGATATGAGAGTGCTGGCCAGCAAGTCTTTCAATAAGTTCAGACTTGGTCATAGTACCTCCAAGCTTTGCAGCTAAACTACCGTTTCGGGGCGACAGAGCCGCCCCCCGTCATTACTCGCCTTTTGCCGCTTTGAATGCTTCAGCCATAGCGTTGGAGAAGTTGCTTTCTTCTGCTGGTTTGTTGTTAACAACAGCGATTGCATCTTTCTCGTCTGCTTCGTCCTTAGCGCGGACGGACAGGCTTACTACACGGTTCTTACGGTCAACACCGGTGAATTTAGCTTCAACTTCATCACCAACGCTCAGAACCAGAGTTGCATCTTCAATACGGTCGCGAGAAGCTTCTGAAGCGCGCAGGTAACCTTCTACGCCGCCAGCTAATTCAACTGTAGCACCTTTGGCGTCAACTGCTGTGACTTTACCAGTAACAATAGTACCTTTCTTGTTAACAGACAGGTAGTTATTGAATGGATCTTCAGCCAGTTGTTTCACGCCCAGGGAGATGCGTTCACGTTCTGCGTCAACTTGCAGGACCACAGCTGCGATTTCGTCGCCTTTCTTGTATTCACGAACTGCTTCTTCGCCTGCAACGTTCCAGGAGATGTCAGACAGGTGAACCAGGCCGTCGATGCCGCCGTCCAGACCAATGAAGATACCGAAGTCAGTGATTGACTTGATTTTACCTTCAACACGGTCGTTCTTGTTGTGGGTTTCTGCAAATTGCTGCCATGGGTTGTTTTTGCATTGTTTCAGGCCCAGGGAGATACGACGACGTTCTTCGTCGATATCCAGAACCATAACTTCAACAACATCGCCCACGTTAACAACTTTAGATGGGTGGATGTTTTTGTTAGTCCAATCCATTTCAGAAACGTGAACCAGACCTTCAACGCCTTCTTCGATTTCTACGAAGCAGCCGTAATCAGTCAGGTTGGTAACGCGACCAGTCAGTTTAGTACCTTCTGGGTAACGTTTAGCGATAGCGACCCAAGGATCTTCGCCCAGTTGTTTCAGACCCAGTGACACACGGGTACGTTCACGGTCAAATTTAAGAACTTTAACAGTGATTTCATCGCCAACATTGACGATTTCGCTTGGGTGTTTAACACGTTTCCAAGCCATGTCAGTGATGTGCAGCAGGCCGTCAACGCCGCCCAGATCAACGAATGCACCGTAGTCAGTGAGGTTCTTAACGATACCTTTAACTTCCATGCCTTCCTGCAGGTTTTCCAGCAGCTGATCGCGCTCTGCGCTGTTCTCAGACTCAATTACTGCACGACGGGAAACAACAACGTTGTTGCGTTTCTGGTCCAGTTTGATGACTTTGAACTCAAGATCTTTGCCTTCGAGATGCAGCGTGTCGCGAACAGGACGAACGTCTACCAGTGAACCTGGCAGGAACGCACGAATACCGTTCAGCTCAACGGTGAAGCCGCCTTTAACTTTACCGTTGATAACACCGGTAACAGTTGCAGATTCTTCGTAAGCTTTTTCCAGCGTGATCCAAGCTTCATGACGTTTAGCTTTTTCACGGGACAGCAGAGTTTCACCGAAGCCGTCTTCAACAGCGTCCAGCGCAACATCAACTTCGTCGCCAACCTGGATTTCCAGTTCGCCCTGTGCGTTTTTGAATTGTTCTGCCGGGATTGCAGACTCAGATTTCAGACCGGCGTCAACCAGTACGATATCTTTGTCGATAGACACAACAACACCACGAACGATGGAACCAGGACGGGTTTCGATTGTTTTTAAGGATTCTTCAAAGAGTTGAGCAAAAGATTCAGTCATGTTGATAATCTTTAAGTTCTTAAGTTTAACGTCCATCTGGCTTCCTGCTGGATGGGGTTGTTTCAAATGCCCCGCTACAGATCCTTGCGGCGAGGTTAAAAAAAACTATAGCCAAAACTGGCACTGAATATTCTTCAGCACCAGATTACGGCTCGATTACCGGGTTTGTTTTTGCGGCAATCCTAGAATTTCTGTGGCATAAGCCAGTGCTTTTTCGATGACTTCCTCGATGGACATGCTGGTTGAATCCAGCAATAACGCATCAGGAGCAGCCACTAAGGGCGCGATAGGCCTGTTACGATCACGGTCATCACGTTCTTTGATCTCGGCTAAAAGCCGTTCAAAGTTAACACTAAAGCCTTTTTCCTGCAACTGTAGCATTCTTCTGTTTGCACGTTCCTCTGAACTCGCGTCCAGAAAGATCTTCACAGGCGCGTCAGGGAAAACCACGGTGCCCATATCACGACCGTCGGCAATCAGGCCAGGCGTTTCACGGAACGCACGCTGACGACGCAACAATGCTTCACGAACACGGGGGAAAGCCGCAGCCTGTGAGGCCGTATTCCCGACCGTCTCGGTGCGGATTTCATTGCTGACATCCTCACCTTCTAAAATTACTTGCAACTGCCCGTCCTGAGCGACAAAACGAACGTCGAGATGTGCGGCCAGCGGAACTAATGCCTCTTCTGAGACAATGTCAACCTGGTGATGTAAAGCCGCCAGCGCTAAAACGCGGTAAATGGCACCGGAATCCAGTAAGTGCCAGTTAAAGGCTTCGGCCAAAGCTTTACACAAAGTACCTTTACCTGCACCACTTGGCCCATCAACGGTGATTACCGGGGCTAAAGCCGTCATTTTTGTCTCCTTTCGGTGGGGAATACCCGCTTCATTAGCCTCAGACGACTAATTCAGGAGCGGCATTATACGCTGCCTTTGTGGCAACTGTTACCCCGCATTTTTCAGTTGCCTAAAAAGCGGACGTTTCTGACACCTTGAAAGCAAAAAGCGGACATCAAAGATGTCCGCCGTCTTCACACATACCGGAAGAGTTTAAGCCAGAGTGCTGATCGCAGCCAGTTGATCAAAATAGTCCGGGAAGGTTTTCGCCGTACATTTTGGATCAAGGATGGTCACTGGCGTATCCGACAGCGCTACCAGCGAGAAACACATCGCCATACGGTGGTCATTGTACGTACCGATTTCTGCGAATTTGAGCGCTTTTGGCGGCTCAACGCAGATGTAATCCTCCCCCTCTTCAACTGTCGCGCCGACTTTACGCAGCTCTGTGGCCATCGCAGCCAGTCGGTCGGTTTCTTTAACGCGCCAGTTATAAATGTTACGCAGCGTGGTAGGACCTTCGGCAAACAACGCCGCCGTGGCGATAGTCATTGCCGCATCCGGGATATGGTTCATGTCCATATCGATGCCTTTCAGCTCACCGCGAGTACATTCAATATAGTCCTCAGCCCAGTGAATGGTCGCACCCATTTTTTCCAGCACATCAGCAAAACGAATATCGCCCTGCATGCTGTTTTTACCGATGCCGGTCACACGAACAGTGCCGCCTTTGATGGCTGCAGCCGCGAGGAAATAGGAGGCAGATGACGCATCACCTTCCACCAGATAAGCGCCCGGTGAAACGTATTGCTGTTTCCCTTTGATATGGAACTGTTGATATTGGTTATTATCAACTTCAATACCAAAGTTTTTCATCAGGTTAAGGGTGATGTCAATATACGGCTTTGACACCAAATCGCCTTTAATCTGAATCGTGGTGTCGTTTTCAGCCAGCGGTGCAGTCATTAACAACGCCGTCAGGAACTGGCTCGAGACGCTGCCATCCACGCTGACATCACCGCCGCGGAAACCACCGCGCAGGCGCAGAGGCGGATAATTTTCCTGCTCGAGATAATCAATCTGTGCGCCGCCCTGACGCAGGGCATCAACCAGATGGCCAATCGGACGTTCTTTCATCCGCGGTTCGCCCGTCAGCACGACATCCTGTTCACCCAGACACAGTGCCGCCGCCAGCGGGCGCATTGCCGTTCCGGCATTACCAAGAAACAGTTCAGCCCCTTTAGCATTGGAAAAAGCGTGGCCCAGCCCGTCAATTTCGCACTCTGTGCGGGACGCTGATAAACGATGTGTAACACCAAGTTCCGTCAGCGCGTTCAGCATGTGACGCACATCGTCACTATCTAGCAGGTTAGTCAGGCGGGTAGTGCCCTGTGCAAAAGCAGCCAGTAAAAGCGCACGGTTAGAAACACTTTTTGAGCCAGGTAAGTTGATGCTGCCGTTAACCAATGCAACGGGTTGTAATGTCAGGGATTCCACTCTTTCTCCAATTCTTCATTTCATAAAATGACCCCGGACAGTGAGCCGGGGTCATTTTTAAGGCTTCTTACTAAAGCATTGTACAGGCCCGAAAGCCAGCGCGCTTAACCATGGCGTTTTTCGAATTCCGCCATAAAGTCGGTCAGCGCTTTGACACCTTCAATCGGCATTGCATTATAAATGGATGCACGCATCCCACCGGCTACACGGTGGCCTTTCAGCGCATGCAAACCGGCTTCCTGAGCCTGGTCCAGGAACAATTTATCCAGTGACGCATCAGCCATCTGGAACGGAACGTTCATCCAAGAACGGTTCGCTGGGGCAACCGGGTTACGATAGAAACCGGTGCGATCGATGGAACCGTACAGCAGTTCGGCTTTGGCTTGATTGCGTTTTTCCATTTCACGCAGACCACCCTGCTCTTTTAGCCACTTGAAGACCATACCTGAAAGATACCAGGCGAACGTTGGCGGGGTATTGAACATGGAATCGTTCTCAGCCAGCACGGTGTAATCAAGGATAGAAGGCAGTTCAGTGCGCGCTTTACCTAATAAATCTTCGCGTACGATAACCAGCGTCAGGCCAGCCGGGCCGATATTTTTCTGTGCACCGGCATATATTACGCCAAAGCGGCTGACATCAATCGGGCGCGAAAGAATGCAGGAAGAGTAGTCAGCAACAACGATTTTATCGCCGAAATCAGGCATTTCATCGATAGCAATACCGTCAATGGTTTCGTTCGGGCAGTAATGAACGTAAGCAGAATTCGCATTCAGCTTCCACTCGCTCATTGGCAGAATGCCGCGTTTCCCATCAAGGGTCGTGGTGACGTCAATAACATTAGGTGTGCAGTATTTTTGCGCTTCTTTAACGGCGCTGTGAGCCCAGTAACCACCATCGATATAATCAGCAGACGCTTTATCGCCCAGCAGATTCATCGGCACTGCGGCGAATTGCGCACGCGCGCCACCGTGGCAGAACAGCACTTTGTAGTTCGAGGGAATATTCAACAGGTCACGAATATCCTTTTCGGATTCTTCAGCGACCTGGATAAACTCCTTACTACGGTGACTGATTTCCATCACCGAGGTACCCAGTCCGTGCCAGTTGCACAATTCCTGTTCTGCACGACGCAATACTTCAGCCGGGATCATTGCCGGACCTGCACTAAAATTATAAACCTGAGTCATTTCCCCTCACCACTTCTCTTGAGACAGCCACAAAGTAACAACTAATTTACCGGTTTTATCATCCCAGACAAGCAGTCTGCAACGGTTATTCATCACGACCTGATAAACAGCGATGAGAGGTTGAACGCAAGGTTCTTTCTTCCTTTTAATACTGATTTTGCGGGATTATGTTTGCATGAGCAGAGAACGCACAAATCGTGGTTTTTCCCTGGCATCGCGGTGGCGCTTACACCCGTTTTACCTACAAGCCTTTGAGTTCACAACACGATTACATTGTTAACACGAATACATGGAGGTAATGCGCAAAACCCCGTATCATTGCGCGTTTTTAGCACGCTCAAAAGTGAACTCAATGACGCAAACTTTTATTCCTGGTAAAGACGCGGCGCTGGAAGATTCCATTTCCCGCTTCCAACAAAAACTCACCGATCTCGGCTTTAATATCGAAGAAGCTTCCTGGCTGAATCCGGTTCCCCACGTCTGGTCAGTGCACATTCGCGACCGCGACTGCCCGCTGTGCTTCACCAACGGTAAAGGCGCCAGCAAAAAAGCCGCTCTGGCTTCTGCTTTGGGTGAGTATTTTGAGCGTCTGTCGACCAACTATTTCTTCGCCGATTTCTATTTGGGTAAAGAAATTGCTAACAGCGACTTCGTGCATTATCCGAACGAGAAATGGTTTACGCTGCCTGAAGATAACCTTCTGCCTGAAGGTATTCTGGATGAGCGTCTGCACGCATTTTACGATGCAGATAAAGAACTGGTCGCCAGCGATCTGATTGATCTGCAATCCGGTAACCCGGATCGCGGGATTTGCGCATTGCCGTTCACCCGTCAGTCTGACCTGGAAACCGTATATATTCCGATGAACATCATCGGTAACCTGTATGTGTCTAACGGCATGTCTGCCGGGAATACCGCGAACGAAGCCCGCGTTCAGGGTCTGTCTGAAGTCTTTGAGCGTTATGTCAAAAACCGTATCATCGCGGAATCTATCAGCCTTCCAGAGATCCCTGCAGACGTTCTGGCACGCTATCCGGGTGTGGTTGAAGCCATCGCCAAACTCGAAGAAGAAGGTTTCCCTATCCTGTCTTACGATGCCTCGCTGGGCGGCAACTATCCGGTCATTTGCGTGGTGTTGTTCAACCCGGCAAACGGGACTTGTTTCGCTTCCTTCGGCGCACACCCGGATTTCGGTGTTGCATTGGAGCGTACGGTCACTGAATTACTGCAAGGCCGCAGCCTGAAAGATCTGGACGTCTTCACCGCCCCGACCTTCGATGACGAAGAAGTGGCTGAACATGCCAATCTGGAAACTCATTTCATCGATTCCAGCGGTCTGATTTCTTGGGATATGTTTAAACAGGATGCCGACTATCCGTTTGCAGACTGGAGTTTCAGCGGCACGACAGAAGAAGAATTCGCCACGCTGATGGCAATCTTTGATAAAGAAGACGCTGAAGTTTACATCGCGGATTACGAGCATCTTGACGTGTACGCCTGCCGCATCATCGTTCCGGGTATGTCTGACATTTATCCTGCAGAAGATTTGCTGCTGGCCAACAACAGCATGGGTGCTCATCTTCGCGATCAGTTGCTGACTCTTCCAGACAGCGACCTGCCAAAAGAAGCTTATCTGGAAATGATCACGCAGCTTGATGATGAAGGCCTGGATGACTTTACGCGCGTTCGTGAACTTCTGGGCATCGCCAGCGGAAAAGACAACGGCTGGTATACCCTGCGCGTGGGCGAGCTGAAATCTATGCTGGCACTGGCGGGCGGCGATTTGGATCAGGCGCTGACGTGGGCTGAATGGGCACATGAATTCAACGCGTCTGTTTACAGCGATGAGCGCAACAATTATTACCGTTGTCTGCAGACGCTTCTTCAACTATCACTGGAAGAAGATCGTGATCCGGCTCAGTACTACACGGCATTCGTGAAAATGTACGGTCAAAAAGCGGTTGATGATGCTTCAGCAGCCATCAGCGGTGAAGAACGTTTCCACGGTTTGTTTGCCGTAGACGCTGACCTCAAGGCGCTGCCAGCTCATCAGGCGCTGCTGGGCGCTTACGAAAAACTGCAGGTAGCAAAACGCCGTTACTGGTCAAAAGCCTGATTTTCCGGCATTTAAAAAACCGACGAACCGGCGGAATTTTCTGCCGGTTTTTTTATTTCCCTTCGTAATGGCTTTGGGGGTTATTTACCGCCAAATGTTTGACTCAGCCGAAAAAATGACGTGTAATTCGCCGCGAAATAAAGGCTTGCTGTCATTTTTCTGAAATAAGTACGACGGACTTTTTAATAAGTTACTTATCTGTAAAAAATACAAAGTCAAATTGACCACAGCCATTAACAATGGCTTATTTTAATTTACGCATAAATAAAAATAAATTGAGCATCCATCAACTTTATTTGTAAAAATTAAAATGTTTTTATTCGTTTATTTTCATTGAGTTATCTAAAAAACCACCCATTCAGTAGTACATCGAAAAGCACCAAAACCCGCCTCGTATGATCCACGTCAATTTTTACGTTATACTGCTTTGCTAGTATCTCGTTGCGCAGTGCATAGCCCTGAATAAGAGAGTTAATGTGAAAGCTGACAACCCCTTCGATCTAATATTACCCGCCGCTACAGCGAAAGTTGCTGAAGATGCCGGCGTTTATAAAGCCACCAAACAGCCGTTAAAAACATTCTTTTTAGCCATTACTGCTGGCGTCTTTATTTCTATCGCCTTTGCTTTTTATATCACTGCCACCACAGGCACCGGCACCGTTCCTTACGGCCTCGCAAAACTCGTTGGGGGCATCTGCTTCTCACTGGGATTAATGCTGGTCGTTGTCTGCGGCGCTGACCTGTTTACCTCCACTGTGCTTATCGTGATTGCGAAAGCCAGCGGGCGTATCACCTGGGGGCAATTGGCACGTAACTGGGTCAATGTCTATATTGGTAACCTTATTGGATGTCTGTTCTTTGTCGCACTGATTTGGTTCTCGGGTGAGTATATGGTCGATAATGGTTTGTGGGGACTGAACGTTCTGCAAACTGCTGACCATAAAATGCATCACACGTTTATTGAAGCCGTTTGTCTGGGCATTCTGGCTAACCTGATGGTGTGCCTGGCGGTATGGATGAGTTACTCCGGCCGCAGTCTGATGGACAAAATGTTCGCAATGATCCTCCCCGTCGGCATGTTCGTCGCCAGCGGTTTCGAGCACAGCATTGCCAACATGTTCATGATCCCTTTAGGCATCGTAGTGAAGAACTTTGCGACACCAGAATTCTGGCAGGCTGTCGGCGCAACTCCGGCACAATTCGCAGAACTGAACATCACTAACTTTATCATCGACAATCTCATTCCTGTGACCATCGGTAACATCATCGGGGGCGGTTTGCTGGTAGGGTTAACGTATTGGGTCATATATCTTCGCGATGAGAAGCACCACTGATACAACGTGGCACTCTTGTTACGACAGTTTTACACGCGATTTTTAAGAAATCCAAATTAGAAGGTAGGTGCAAAATGTCCAAGCTCAATGAAAAATTGACCAACGCATGGGAAGGTTTTAGTGCTGGTGAATGGCAGAACGGCGTAAACGTCCGCGACTTCATTCAGAAAAACTACACACCGTATGAAGGTGATGAATCCTTCCTGGCTGGCGCGACTCAAGCGACAACCACCCTGTGGGATAAAGTGATGGAAGGTATCAAACTGGAGAACCGCACTAAGGCTCCTGTTGATTTTGATACTGACGTTGCGGCTACCATCACTTCTCATGACGCTGGCTACATCAATAAATCTCTGGAAACTATCGTTGGTCTGCAAACTGACGCGCCATTGAAACGTGCTCTGATCCCATTCGGCGGCATTAAAATGGTTGAAGGTTCATGTAAAGTTTATGGCCGTGAACTGGATCCAGCGCTGAAAAAAGTTTTCACCGACTACCGTAAAACCCATAACCAGGGTGTTTTCGACGTTTACACCAAAGACATTCTGAACTGCCGTAAATCTGGCGTTCTGACCGGTCTGCCAGATGCTTATGGCCGTGGCCGTATCATCGGTGACTACCGTCGCGTTGCGCTGTACGGTATTGATTTCCTGATGGCTGATAAATACGCACAATTCCAGTCTCTGCAAAACGATCTGGAAAACGGCGTGAATCTGGAAATGACCATCCAGCTGCGTGAAGAAATCTCTGAACAACATCGTGCTTTGGGTCAGATTAAAGAAATGGCTGCCAAATACGGTTGCGACATTTCTGGCCCTGCTACCAACGCACAAGAAGCGGTTCAATGGACTTACTTCGGCTACCTGGCTGCGGTGAAATCCCAGAACGGCGCTGCAATGTCCTTCGGCCGCGTATCTACCTTCCTTGACGTGTTCATCGATCGTGATATCAAAGCAGGCAAACTGAACGAAGAACAGGCTCAGGAACTGATTGACCACCTGGTTATGAAACTGCGTATGGTTCGTTTCCTGCGTACCCCTGAGTATGATGAACTGTTCTCCGGTGACCCAATCTGGGCGACTGAATCCCTGGCAGGTATGGGTGTTGATGGTCGTACTCTGGTAACCAAAAACAGCTTCCGCTTCCTGAATACCCTCTACACCATGGGGCCTTCACCAGAGCCGAACATGACCATCCTGTGGTCTGAAAAGCTGCCAATGAACTTCAAAAAGTACGCAGCGAAAGTGTCTATCGATACCTCATCTGTACAGTATGAGAACGATGACCTGATGCGTCCTGACTTCAACAACGATGACTACGCTATCGCTTGTTGTGTGAGCCCAATGGTTGTGGGTAAACAAATGCAGTTCTTCGGTGCTCGTGCAAACCTGGCGAAAACTATGCTGTATGCAATCAACGGCGGCGTTGATGAAAAAATGAAAATCCAGGTTGGCCCTAAAGAAGCGCCAATGATGGATGAAGTGCTGGACTATGACAAAGTTATGGATCGCATGGATCACTTCATGGACTGGCTGGCTAAACAGTACGTCACAGCACTGAACATCATTCACTACATGCATGACAAATACAGCTACGAAGCTGCGTTGATGGCTCTGCATGACCGTGATGTGTATCGCACAATGGCATGTGGTATCGCAGGTCTGTCAGTGGCTGCTGACTCCCTGTCTGCTATCAAATATGCAAAAGTTAGCACCATCCGTGACGAAGACGGCCTGGCTGTAGACTTCAAAATTGAAGGCGAATATCCGCAGTTCGGTAACAACGATTCTCGCGTAGACGATATCGCTTGTGACCTGGTAGAACGTTTCATGAAGAAAATTCAGAAACTGCGTACCTACCGTGGCGCTGTAGCAACTCAGTCTGTTCTGACCATCACCTCTAACGTGGTTTATGGTAAGAAAACAGGTAACACTCCAGACGGTCGTCGTGCTGGTGCTCCATTCGGCCCAGGCGCAAACCCAATGCACGGTCGTGACCAGAAAGGTGCGGTTGCCTCTCTGACCTCTGTTGCTAAACTGCCGTTTGCTTACGCAAAAGATGGTATTTCTTATACCTTCTCTATCGTTCCAAATGCGCTGGGTAAAGATGATGATGTTCGTAAAGCGAACCTCGCGGGCCTGATGGATGGTTACTTCCACCACGAAGCGTCCATCGAAGGTGGTCAACACCTGAACGTGAACGTCATGAACCGCGAAATGCTGTTAGACGCGATGGAACATCCTGAAAACTATCCTCAGCTGACCATCCGTGTTTCTGGTTATGCAGTACGCTTCAACTCACTGACTAAAGAACAGCAACAAGACGTTATTACCCGTACTTTCACCAAGTCCCTGTAATAATCTGCTAATGATTTAGTGTGATATAAAAAGGCTCCACAACGTGGAGCCTTTGTTTCTTCCTCCCTGCCCGCACTGTCCTCGCGACAGTCTGTTTTGCCAGAGCGCTATACGTTGTGGACCTCTGGCAAAGCAGTACCGCCATTGCTGACAATCAACCTTATTGATTGTCTGGTATCATAAACATGTGGTTTCCAGTTTATCTCTGCCAGGCCAGCATCCGCACATTTAGACTGCTATTCATTGGTCAATATGGAGAATAACCCGCAATGTCAGTTCAAGGTCGCATCCACTCATATGAATCCTGTGGCACCGTTGACGGCCCAGGTATCCGTTTCATTGTATTTTTCCAGGGTTGCCTGATGCGTTGCATGTATTGCCACAATCGCGATACCTGGGACACACATGGCGGGAAAGAGATCAATGTCGATGACTTAATGAAAGAAGTGGTGACCTATCGCCATTTTATGAATGCTTCTGGCGGCGGCGTAACGGCTTCTGGTGGAGAAGCAATTCTTCAGGCTGAATTCGTGCGTGACTGGTTCCGCGCGTGTCAGAAAGAAGGCATTAACACCTGTCTGGACACCAACGGTTTTGTCCGCCGTTATGATCCGGTGATCGACGAATTACTGGATGTCTCAGATTTGGTAATGCTCGATCTGAAACAGATGAACGACGATATCCACCAGAATCTGGTCGGCGTCTCTAACCACCGTACCCTGGATTTTGCCCGCTATCTGGCTAAACGTAATCAGCGTACCTGGATCCGTTATGTGGTTGTGCCGGGCTGGTCAGATGATGATGATTCCGCACACAAACTCGGTGAGTTCACCAAAGACATGACGAACATCGAGAAGATTGAACTGTTGCCTTATCACGAGCTGGGCAAACACAAATGGACTGCGATGGGCGAGAAATATGGTCTGGATGGCGTGAACCCACCGACTAAAGAAATCATGGAACGCGTGAAAAATATTCTTGCCAGCTACGGACACAAAGTCATTTATTAATGAGCTGATTGTTTATGGTAAAATTGTTGCCCAAAAAAAGACGCCTGAAGGCGTCTTTTTTGCTTTTAAATATTCGTATCAGGCGGTTGCCACCGGATTATGATGATGGTCGGCTTTACGCATCAACATCACCAGATAAACCAGTGAAACTACAGCGATCATCACAAACAGCAGACGGTCTGAATAGCTTTGCATCAGTAACGCGGTCATCGTCGGCCCTGCAAGGCTTCCGATGGTGTAACTCATCAGCAAAGCCTGATTCATCGCGACCAGTTCTTCAGAATTGACTTTTTCACAAGCCCAAGACATTGCAACCGGATACAACGTAAAGCCCGCGCATCCGAGAATGAACAGCGTCGGCGCCATCGCATAACCGCTCAGCATAGCGATACTGCCGAGGATCACGGCGAAGATCTGGATACGGAGTACCATCAGGCGGCCGTAACGATCGGCCAGACGCCCTACCGGCCATTGCCCGATAATCCCGGCGCTGACGAGAAGCGCCATCCAGTATCCGACATCAGCATCGCTCATGCCCTGATGCGCAAGAAACAGCGGCATCAGTCCATACAGAGAGCCCAACACAATGCCGGAAATGATACAGCCGTTGATCCCAAGGCGGGCGTTGCGGCGTCTGAACATCGGCATGACCGCATGCCGCGGCTGGTCGATATCCTGATTCTCAATATGAATCATCAAAATCGGCAGAATGGCGATAACGATCAGCGCCGTGACCCACGGCAGCACGCTCAGCAACGCTGTTGGAACTGTGCCGACCAGCAGTTGCCCGACCACGGTACCGATGTAATACATGATCATGTATGCCGCCAGCAGCTGGCCACGGTTTTTCACCGTACCGCTGCGCAGCAACGCGCTTTCCACCACAACCCAGATCAGCGCGCAGCCTACACCGGCAACAAAGCGTGCAGTAACCCAGCTCCAGAAGTCCATCGAAAGCGCCAGACCTGCAGTGGCGACAGCAAACATGATGCAGGAAAGATAATAGCTGCGGTTAAAACCAATGCGTTTTATCAGGCTACCGGCAATCAACGTACCCAGCAAATTACCGGTGAAATACGATGAACTGACAAGCCCGACCTGCCAGGTTGGCAATTGTTCGTGACTGAGCCACAACGGCACCAGCGTGTTTAAAGCGGCGATAGAAATCGTCAGCAGGAGAAGTCCGCACAACAGCAGAGCGACAGGACGGGAATAGGCGGACATAGGTTGTTGACGACCACAAAATCGAGGAAATTGCGCGCATCATGCCACCGGCCAACAAAATGTCAATCTGGCAAAAAGAGGCCCGCGCACAAACTGAGGGGTGATGATTGAAAACGCTAATCAAGCAAAGAGATCAGGAATCATGATGCTTCAATGACAACTGAATATCACCATGATAACAAACAAGTTTGCATTTCCCGCAGCCGTCACACTTCTGATTATCTGCGGAAGGTTGATTCTGTTGATTAAAAAATATTGCCGTGTGCGGACACGCAATTTCGCACATCCTGCACAAATCATCCATTCGCCCTAAACACTGCTGCAAAATTACCGGGCGCAGTCCCGTATCCGGCGCAGTATCTGGATCAAGCGCGCCACGGTCACAGGCATGAGTACAGGCACCACAAAAATCGCATTCTGCATACTCGATACTGAGCACGGCCTTACCGGACTCAACGCTGAGTAGTCCCACCGGGCACGCGTCAGCGCAATGCCCGCACCCGTTGCATTGTTGCAGGAAAAGCGGTTCCGCAATCGCCTGCGGTGGACGCGGAACTGCCCGCTGGAACATATCTGCGGCGACCGTGTTTTCTTCTGCGTGCGGCTTTGCGGATGACAATAATCCACGGAATAATCCCCGGCGGCTGACAACCCGGCTGCTCATCCAGGCGTGATAATAGTGGTTATCCCGTGGATCACTCATCAGAAATACAATTCCTTCGCCGGAGGAATTTTCAGCGCCAGCATCTGACCCCATCCGTTAAGCGTTGATTCCGCCAGAACGGCCACGCCCTCATACCAGGGATGTTCAGCTTTTATTCGCAGCAATTCGAAATAACGTCCCGACCACGGCAGTAAATGTGCCGTCAGATACTCACCGAGGAGTTGAGGTGAATTTTCGGCCAGCCAGGCAGACATCATCAGCATCAGTCCAATGTGATCTTCCGGTTCGGCCTGCGTCAGATGCGGTTCAATATGGTTCACGCGCATCCACTGGCGCAATGCCAGTGTAGAATCACCAAAAATGACCGATTCTTTATCGAGATAGACCGAGCCCCACGGCGGAGCCGGTAAGGCATATGGCCCGACGAACAGGCGCTGCCATGCTTCATTTAACTCTTCCGCAGACGCCTTAGTCTGAGCAAACAATTCTGCGGCACGGGCCTTTGCATCGTGCGTTGCACAGGGCCACATCGGCTTCCAGCCGCTGTCTTTCAATAATGCGACCAAAGGCTGAACTTGGTCTGAATCCGGGGGATAAAACAACATCGCGCCCAACACCTTCGCGGTTAAACTTATTGATTCTGCTGACATAGTTTACTCTTTCTTTCGGGGCACACCGCTTCCGGCGGCGTGTCCCCTTGATGAACTGAAATCAGCCGCTGACGGCCATACCGACGGTCATGTGCAAACCATAGAAAATCACACGTCCAATCAGCTCACCGGCAACGACCAGCACGAAAGCTAAAACCATCGAAGCGATCGCAGGACGCTTGCGCAGTATCAAAGGGCAAATCCAGCAACCCAGTCCTAATGCAATCAGCACCAGCCGTGAAACTGACAACATGCCGTATTGCGGAATCAGCGCAGAAGCCGCCTGAACGGCGCTGTTGATCGAGGCAAGGCTGGCACTTTGCATTACCACCACACACATACTGACGACCAGCGCCGTGACACTGATAACCGGCAGCAGACGAAGCGCACAGCCGTTAAAATCAGCGCCGCGCAGCAGCAAATACCCCAGAACCGGGCCGCCAATCAGCACCGTCAGTCCGAAGTGGAACGCGGTGTAAGCATTATCCCACGTTGGTACTGTATTAATTTCGTAAACACGGCACATGGCATAAACGAAACCAATACCTGCCACCATGGTCACGATCAGCCAGACTTTTCCCAATGCGCGCGGCATTTTATTGAGGACAGCCAGCAGCCAGTAAATCCCACCTAAAGCAAAGAAGAGTGAGCCACTGCCGATCTCATTACTGAGCGGCGAAGCGCCGAGACGGTTGAGAGAATTGAAAGCGCGCAGTGGTGAGCCCAGGTGCAGAACAGAGGCGATAAAAGCCACCGCCATCAGCACCCAGAGGAAAAACATCGACAGGTGGATCCGACGACATTCTTCTTCGCTACGCCGGGTCAGCAATGCAATCGCCAGCACGATAAATGCACCAACTACGCATTGCCCGAGAACCGTAAAGACCATTAAAGGCCATTCATGCCATCCGTTTCCCATCTCAAACCTCCTTCGGGTTAGCCAGATAACCCGTGGTATCGCCTACAGGACGGCAATTCGCATTGGGTTTAATGACGATATTAGGGTGAGTAAAATGCGCAGCGGGCAAAGGCGCGACTTCAGCCAGCTCGCCGTATTTCGCACGCAGCTCTTCGATCGGTGCCATATCCAGCGCGCGCAGCGGGCAGGACTCAACGCAAATAGGCTTCTTGCCTTCTGCGATCCGCTCGTAGCAGCCGTCGCATTTCGTCATATGCCCTTTGGCTTCGTTGTACTGCGGCGCACCGTACGGGCACGCCATATGGCAGTAACGGCAACCGATGCACACGTCTTCGTTGACCACCACAAAACCGTCCTCCCGCTTATGCATCGCACCACTCGGGCAAACCTTGGTACAGGCCGGATCCGCGCAGTGGTTGCAGGAAATCGACAGGTAATAGGCGAAGACATTCTGATGCCAGCCATCGCCGTCCTGCTGCCAGTCGCCACCGGCATATTCGTATACCCGGCGAAAACTGACATCAGGCGTCAGATTTTTGAAATCCTTACAGGCCAGTTCGCAGGTTTTACAGCCTGTACAGCGGCTTGAATCAATATAAAATCCATATTGAGTTGTCATGTTTTGCTCCATTAAACCTTAGCCACTTGCACAAGGTTGGTGTGAGAGGGGTTACCTTTCGCCAGCGGTGAAGGTCTTTGAGACGTCAGTACGTTGATGCTGCCCGCGCGGTCGATCTTTTTACTGTCGGGGGAATACCAGGCACCTTCGCTGAGCGCGACAACGCCCGGCATCATGCGTGGTGTCACTTTGGCGGCAATACGCACTTCGCCGCGATCGTTGTAGATGCGGATCATGTCGCCGTTCGTGATACCGCGCTGTGAAGCATCCATCGGGTTGATCCACATTTCCTGACGACAGGCAGCTTTGAGTACGTCGACATTGCCGTAGGTTGAATGGGTGCGTGCTTTGTAATGGAAACCGGTCAGTTGCAGGGGATATTTGCTGGCCAGCGGGTCGTCATAGTTCTCAAAACCGGCTGCATAAACCGGCAGCGGATCAATCACATCGTCTTTGGCGAGTTCCCATTCGGCGGCAATTTTTGCCAGCTCTGCCGAGTAGATTTCGATTTTGCCGGAAGGCGTATCCAGCGGATTTGCAACAGGATCTTCACGGAACGCTTTATACGCCACGTGATGCTGTTGAGGATCGCGTTTCTTGAACATGCCCTGTTTACGGAATGTGTCGAAATCCGGCAGTTCCGGCAGTGCTTCGCGGGATTGCTGATACAGATGACGCATCCACTCTTCCTGCGTGCGCCCTTCCGTAAACTTCTGCTCAACGCCCATACGACGCGCCAGTTCAGAGGTCATTTCATAAATATTTTTGCACTGGAAACGTGGCTTGATCGCCTGATCGGCAAAAATGATGTAGTCCATATTGCCGCAGGAAGCATCCAGGCAAAAATCCATCTGCTCAGACGCCGTACAGTCCGGCAAAATAATGTCGGCGTATTTCGCTGACGACGTCATGTGATTATCAATCACTACGATCATTTCGCATTGCGTATCGTCCTGCAGAATGTCATGCGTACGGTTGATATCAGAATGCTGATTGATCAGACAGTTACCGGCGTAGTTCCAGATAAACTTGATCGGGACATCCAGTTTGGCCTTTCCGCGTACGCCGTCTTTGGTGGCCGTCATTTCCGGGCCACGGACAATAGCGTCAGTCCAGAGGAACATGGAAATGCTGGTTTGGATCGGGTTTTCAAACGTCGGCATACGAACAAACGGGATTTCGTACGAACCCTCGCGCGCGCCGGAGTTCCCGCCGTGAACGCCCACGTTGCCGGTCAGAATCGCCAGCATCGCAATGGCACGGGTTGCAATTTCGCCGTTTGCATGGCGCTGCGGTCCCCAACCCTGAGTAATAAAGGCCGGTTTTGCCTGACCGATTTCACGCCCCAGCTTCACGATTTTATCGACAGAAATGCCGGTAATTTTGGCTGCCCATGCAGGTGTTTTTGCAATCCCATCCGGACCCTCGCCGAGAATATAGGCTTTATAGTGGGCATTTTGCGGGACACCGGCCGGTAGGGTTTTCTCATCGTAACCGACACAATATTTATCAAGGAACGGCTGATCGACCAAATTTTCGATAATCATTACGTGTGCCAGCGCAGCCGCAAGCGCCCCGTCGGTTCCCGGGCGAATCGGAATCCATTCATCTTCACGACCCGCTCCAGTATCGGTATAACGCGGATCGACAATAATCATGCGGGCGTTGGACTTCTGGCGGGCTTGCTCAAGATAATACGTCACGCCACCGCCGCTCATACGGGTTTCGCCCGGATTATTCCCGAACAGAACCACCAGCTTACTGTTTTCAATATCTGAAGGACTGTTGCCGTCCGCCCAGCCGCCGTAGGTATAATTCAGACCGGCGGCAATCTGTGCGGAGCTGTAATCTCCATAATGATTGAGATAACCGCCGCAACAGTTCATCAGGCGCGCAATCAGGGTTTTACCCGGCGGCCACGAACGCGTCATGGTGCCGCCCAACGTGCCGGTGCCGTAGTTCAGATAAATCGCTTCATTGCCAAAACGCTGAATAATGTCTTTCAGGCTGCCAGCCAGCGTGTCGAACGCTTCATCCCAACTGATTGGCTTAAATTTGCCTTCACCGCGTTTGCCGACGCGCTTCATTGGGTATTTCAGGCGGTCGGGATTGTAAACACGACGGCGCATTGAACGCCCGCGCAAACAGGCCCGCACCTGATGCAGCGCCTCATAATCATCTTCGCCAGTATTGTCGGTCTCGACGTAACGAATTTCGTCGTCCACCACGTGCATTCTGAGCGGACAACGGCTGCCGCAGTTGACCGTGCATGCACTCCAGACCACTTTCTCTTCGGCCGTTTTTGTCGTCGCGGGGGCTGAATCTGCTCGCACAAATTTGAACGGCAGCGATATTCCTCCTACTGCGGCGGCCATCCCGGCCAGCGTAGTTCCTTTGACCAGTTCGCGGCGGCTGATCCCGCTACCTGAACCGGATTTAGTTCTGTTTTGTTCCGACATTACATACTCCACATACGCCCCGGTTTAAGGGACGAAAATTTAACAACCGTGTCACTGAGCCTGGCTCTTTGTCCGTCGCTTCTTTAGACTTTTTCTATTTGAATCAGATTGGTATGTTGAGGATTCCCCTTCGCGAGAGGCGAAGGCCGCTGAGTCGTCAGCGTGTTCATGCAGGCACCATGGTCAATACGATCACCACTCATATTGGCCTGATGCCATGCACCCTGGCCCATAGCAACAACGCCGGGCATGATGCGGGGCGTGACTTTCGCTGCCACACGGACTTCACCACGGTCGTTGAAAACTTTCACTTTGTCGCCGTTTTGGATACCACGGGTTTGCGCATCCATCGGGTTGATCCAGACTTCCTGACGGCACGCGGCCTGCAAGACATCAATATTGCCGTAGGTTGAATGGGTACGCGCTTTGTAATGGAAACCGAACATCTGTAGCGGAAACTGGCCTCGTTTCGGATCATCCCAGCCTTCGAAAGTGGAGGCATAAACCGGTAACGGGCTGATGGTTTCGTCTTTTTGCAGCTCCCATTCACCGGCTATTTTTGCCAGCGCAGAAGAGTAAATCTCGATTTTTCCTGAGGGCGTTTTCAGCGGATTAGCCTGAGGATCCTGACGGAATTTTTTGTAGGCAACGAAATGCCCGGCCGGATCCTTGCGCTTATAAATTCCCATTTCACGCAGCTCTTCATAGGCCGGTAATGCCGGATCGTTTGCCAGCATTTTCGAGTAGAGCGCCTGCAACCACTGCCGTTGTGTACGGCCTTCCGTGAATTTCTGATAAACATCCGGGCCAAGCCGCCGCGCGACTTCGCTCATCATTTCGTAGATACCTTTTCGTTCAAACTTAGCGGATGTCGCAGGTTGAATGAAAATCAGATACCCCATATTCCCCGCGTAATCATTGGGAATGATGTCTTCCTGCTCTACGGTCATTAGATCCGGAAGCAGGATATCGGCGTATCTGGCCGAAGAGGTCATGAAGTTTTCGAGCACGACGATCATTTCGCACTGTGAATCGTCCTGCAAAATATCGTGGGTTTTATTGATGTCAGAATGCTGATTGGTAATGGTATTACCGGCATAGTTCCAGATGAACTTGATCGGAACATCCAGCTTGTCTTTACCGCGAACGCCGTCAGCTTTAGCCGTCATTTCCGGGCCACGCGCAATCGCATCGGTCCAGCTGAAACAGGAAATCTGCGTCTGAACCGGATTGTCCAGCACCGGCATGCGCTCAATGGTGATGGTATAGGTGGATTCCCGCGCCCCGCTGTTACCGCCGTTAATCCCAACGTTTCCGGTCAAAATCGGCAGCATGGCGATCGCACGCGATGTTAGTTCACCATTGGCCTGACGTTGTGGCCCCCACCCCTGAGAAATGTAGGCCGGTTTTGCCTGGCCGATTTCCCGCGCCAGTTTCACGATTTTGTCTGCAGGAATACCAGTGATTCGCGAAGCCCATTCCGGTGTTTTAGCGGTGCCGTCCGCGCCCTGCCCGAGAATATAAGCTTTGTAATGGCTGTTGGCGGGGGCGTCTGCCGGTAAGGTTTTTTCGTCGTAACCTACACAATACGAATCAAGGAAAGCCTGATCGACCATGTTTTCGGTGATCAATACATGTGCAAGCCCGGCGACCAGGGCGGCGTCGGTTCCGGGACGGATTGGGATCCATTCATCTTCGCGCCCTGCGGCGGTGTCGGTATAACGCGGGTCGATCACGATCATTCTGGCGTTTGAGCGCTGACGCGCCTGCTCAAGATAGTAGGTAATCCCACCGCCGCTCATGCGTGTTTCAGCCGGATTATTGCCGAACAGTACCACCAGTTTGCTGTTTTCGATGTCGGACGTGCTGTTGCCGTCGTTGCTGCCATAGGTGTAAGGCATGGCGCAGGCAATTTGCGCGGTGCTGTAAGTCCCGTAATGGCTGAGGAAACCGCCGTAGCAGTTCATCAGACGAGCGACCAGCGAGGCGTAAGGTGATGAGCGGGTAATGTTGCCGCCCACAACGCCGGAAGTGTAATTGATATACACCGCTTCATTGCCGTATTTGGCGACAATTCGCTTCAGGTTGTTGGCAATCTCGTCGAAGGCTTCTTCCCAGCTGATGCGTTTAAATTTCCCTTCACCACGCTTACCCACGCGTTTCATCGGATAATTCAGACGTTCCGGGTGATTCATACGGCGGCGGATCGAACGCCCGCGCAGACAGGCCCGAACCTGATGATCGCCGTAAATATCGTTGCCGGTATTGTCAGTTTCGACCCAGTAAACTTCATCATCACGGACATGAAGACGCAGCGCACACCGGCTGCCGCAGTTAACTGAGCACGCGCCCCATACCACTTTATCTTCGGGTGTTGAAACCGTTTTGCCACCGGTCACGTCGGCTAAAACCTTGCGGCTGAAAGGAAGTGAAACACCTCCCGCCGCGATGGCTAATCCGGCCAGCGTAGATGTTTTCATCAGCGTACGGCGGCTGATACCGTTCTTTTCCGTGATCTTATCTGATTTGATTACCGACATTTTCGCGCTCCGCTAAGTTGCCTCGCCATAGCGCACCGGTTATAAAAACCGGCGTCTAAAACCCTGGCAAGAAAATGAGCGGGTCGTGAAGTTTATATTCTCAGATTAGAAAAGTACCCACTCAGATAGCGTGGATATTACTTATTAAGGGTTAGTAAACTTTGTCTGCTATCAAAAAACGTCGGGTTGACTCAGGCAAATTGCCGGATATTTAACGCATCGCACTATTTTATACATAAAAAAAGCGCCCGGAGGCGCTTTTTCGCTATATTATTCAGAACATAACGGGGTTAGCCGATATATTCTAAACCGCCCATGTAAGGACGCAATACTTCCGGCACTTCTATCCGGCCATCAGCTTGCTGATAGTTTTCCAGCACAGCGACCAGCGTACGACCGACTGCCAGACCCGAGCCGTTCAGGGTATGAACGAGACGTGGTTTTTTGTCCGTTTTATTGCGGAAGCGAGCTTGCATACGACGCGCCTGGAAATCCCACATGTTTGAACATGAGGAGATTTCGCGGTAAGTGTCCTGCGCTGGTAGCCACACTTCCAGATCGTAAGTTTTGCTTGAACCGAAGCCCATGTCGCCGGTACACAGCAACATTTTACGGTATGGCAGATTCAGTAACTGAAGCACTTTTTCAGCATGACCGGTCAGTTCTTCCAGCGCCTGCATGGAATCTTCCGGACGAACAATCTGAACCATTTCGACTTTATCGAACTGGTGCATACGGATCAGGCCACGGGTATCACGTCCATAAGAACCGGCTTCTGAACGGAAGCAAGGTGTATGGGCGGTCATTTTAAGTGGCAGAGATTCTTCTTCCAGAATTTCGTCACGAACCAGATTCGTCAGCGGCACTTCTGCGGTTGGGATCAGCGCATAGTTGCTGCTGCCGGCTTCTTCATCCAAAGGCTTAGTGTGGAACAGGTCTTCGCCAAACTTCGGCAACTGACCTGTACCGTACAGCGTCTCGTGGTTAACAAGATACGGCACGTAGGCTTCCAGATAACCGTGTTGCTCGGTGTGCAGATCCAGCATGAACTGGGACAGCGCGCGGTGCATGCGGGCGATTTGCCCTTTCATGACCACAAAACGAGCGCCGGTCAGTTTCACTGCAGCAGCGAAATCCAGACCGCCTGCCATTTCGCCCAGCGATACGTGATCGCGGACGGAGAAATCGTACTGGCGCGGTGTGCCCCAGCGGCTGACTTCCTGGTTATCGTTCTCGTCTTTACCGGCAGGTACTGAATCATCTGGCAGGTTTGGAATAGCGGAAGCGATATCTCGGATATCGTTCTGCAATGCGTCCAGCTCAGCTTTCGCAGCGTCCAGCTTCTCACCCAGCGTATTCACTTCCAGACGCAGGGGTTCGATGTCTTCGCCACGGGCTTTTGCCTGACCGATAGATTTCGATCGTGCGTTACGTTCAGCCTGGAGAGTTTCCGTTTCTACCTGCAAGACTTTGCGGCGTTCTTCCTGAGAACGCAGCGTTTCCACATCGAGTTTAAAACCTCTGCGAGCGAGTTTTTCTGCAACTGCGTCTAGCTCATTACGCAGCAGATTGGGATCCAGCATGCTAATCCTGTACGTGTCGTTATTGAATGTTAATTTGACGATGCACGCTGCCTGAAATAGCAGCGTGTCAAAGAGTTATCACTGGTAACCTTACCGCAACGATAAAATTAGCGGTAGCGTTTTGTGGGGCTATTTTGATCTTGTTCAGCGAGCCATGCCAGCTTTTCGCCGATCTTACCTTCGAGTCCCCGTGAAGTCGGGTAATAATACTGCGTGCGGGCCATTTCTGGTGGGAAATAATCTTCACCGGCTGCGTAGGCATTAGGCTCATCATGCGCATAACGGTATTCCGCGCCCAACCCCATTTCTTTCATCAGTTTGGTCGGTGCATTACGCAGGTGTTCCGGTACATCGTAATCAGCCATTTCACGTGCATCGCGCATTGCCGATTTGAAAGCGGTATAGACCGCATTACTTTTCGGCGCACACGCCAGATAAACAATGGCCTGAGCAATGGCACGTTCGCCTTCCGCAGGGCCGACGCGCGTAAAGCAGTCCCAGGCCGAAATCGCCACCTGCATACCACGTGGATCGGCGTTGCCGACGTCTTCAGACGCAATCGCCAGTAAACGCCTTGCGACATACAACGGATCGCCACCAGCGGTAATAATGCGTGCGTACCAGTACAGCGCCGCATCCGGTGAGGAACCGCGCACAGATTTATGTAACGCAGAAATCAGATCGTAGAAACGGTCACCCTTATTATCGAAACGCGCGCTGCGCTCACCGGCAATCTCGGTCAGCAGTTCCGGCGTCAGCGTGCGATAGCCTTTGGCATCAATCTCAGCCATATCAGCCATCATTTCGATGCTGTTCAACGCACGACGGGCGTCGCCATTAACAAGTTCAGAAAGCATGCGGCGCGTTTCAGGCGGAACACGAATTTTTTCGTTGGCGTAACCACGCTCAGCGTTCGTCAGCGCCTGATCGATGACTTTTTCGATATCTTCAGCCGTCAGCGATTTGAGGAGATAAACACGAGCACGGGATAACAAGGCGGAATTTAGTTCAAAAGACGGGTTTTCTGTTGTAGCACCGATAAACGTAATTGTGCCGTCTTCGATATGAGGCAGAAAAGCATCCTGCTGGCTTTTGTTGAAACGATGGACTTCGTCAACAAACAGAATGGTGCGACGCCCGGCATCACGGTTTTGCCGCGCGCGCTCGATAGCCTCGCGAATATCTTTCACCCCTGAGGTCACCGCTGAAATGCGCTCAACATCGGCATTTGCATAACGGCCAATGAGTTCTGCCAGTGTGGTTTTCCCGGTTCCCGGCGGCCCCCACAAAATCATCGAGTGCAACTGACCCGCCTCGATGGCACGCGGCAAAGGCTTGCCCGGCGCGAGAAGATGCTGCTGACCAATGTATTCTGCAAGGGTTACTGGCCGCATTCTGGCGGCCAGTGGCTGGAATTCATTCTGGGAAAAATCGAGTGACAGATTACTCAAGCTTACCTCACTGACGCTGGTCGTCCACCGTCACACCTTTCGGGGGAGTAAATTTAAACTTCGCATCATCGACTGACGCGTTTTGCTCACCCTTTAGGGTATAAGCGCTCTTTTGACCATCCTGCTCAACCGCAGTAAAGCTTTTAATGGTACCTGTTGGCGTAACGGTGATAGCAAATTCCTTCAGATTTCCGGTGGACGCTTTCGGCGTCAGCTGGAAGTCGTCACCCTGCTGCTTCACGTTATATTTCGACCAGTCGCTGCTGTCGTTGCGGGTAATCAGCATAAATGGCGTGTTGCCGGTAGCATTTTTCAGCCAGGTTGCAGTAACCTGCTCAACAAACGGGTTGTAGAACCACAGTGTTTTGCCATCAGAAACCAGGATACTTTCGTCAGGCGTCGTCATATGCCAGTTAAACAGGTTTGGACGTTTGACCCACAGTTCGCCTTCACCCTGCTGAACGGCAGAACCGTCATCGCTGGTGACAGTCTGGGTGAAGCTGGCGTGGAAAGTGTTCAGTTTACCCAAGCGGGATTTGAGATCACTGCTGGCATCCGCCAAAACGGAAGCGGAGGTAAATGCAGTCAGTAAACACCCTACCAATAACAATTTTTTCATTCTTATAGTTACCTTAAAAATCCTTAAACTTCAGACGATGCCTTTCATAAAGACAAAAGACGTATGGTGCGAACTCTATCCGAGGCAACGCCCCGGTGGTAGCTCAATCATCTGAAAAGCAGTCATTTTACGCATCTTTGCACAAGGGCCGCATTCGCGACCCTTCTTAACAAAAACCCGGCAAAACCCAATGATTTATTCGTGTGATGGCGGAGCCAGCACTTCTCGGTTACCGTTATGGCCCGGCGCACTGACAATGCCCTGCGCTTCCATCTGTTCTACAATTCGCGCCGCACGGTTATACCCGATACGGAACTGACGCTGAACACCTGAAATAGACGCACGACGCTTGTCGACGACGAACGCAACGGCCTGATCAAACAGGGCATCGAGCTCTTCATCACCGTCCAGACCCAGACCGCCGCCTTCGCCATCGTCACCACCAGAAACGATGCTTTCGATGTACTTAGGACGACCGCGGGCCTTCCAGTCCTGAACCACAGCATGCACTTCCTGATCACGAACAAACGCGCCGTGAACACGAACCGGAATCGACGAGTTTGGCGCCATATACAACATGTCACCCATACCCAGTAACGATTCTGCGCCGCCCTGATCGAGGATGGTGCGGGAGTCAATTTTGCTCGAAACCGTGAAGGCAATACGCGTCGGAATGTTTGCCTTGATCAGACCCGTAATGACGTCGACGGAAGGACGCTGCGTTGCCAGCACCAGGTGGATACCGGCCGCACGGGCTTTTTGTGCCAGACGCGCAATCAGCTCTTCCACTTTTTTACCGACGGTCATCATCAGGTCAGCAAATTCGTCAACCAGCACAACGATAAACGGCTCCTTTTGCAGATATGGCGGTTCTGCGGCCATACCGTCGCCCGGTTTCCAGAATGGATCCGGAATCGGTCTGCCCATTGCTTCAGCTTCAAGAATACGTTCGTTATAACCCGCCAGATTACGCACCCCCAGCGCTGACATCAGCTTATAGCGACGTTCCATTTCACCGACACACCAGCGAAGCGCATTAGCTGCATCTTTCATGTCGGTAACCACTTCGGTCAGCAGGTGCGGGATCCCTTCATACACAGACAACTCGAGCATTTTCGGGTCGATCATAATGAAGCGCACATCTTCCGGCTTGGATTTATATAACATGCTGAGGATCATGGCGTTAACGCCCACAGATTTACCGGAACCGGTTGTACCGGCCACCAGCAAGTGCGGCATTTTCGCCAGATCGGCGATAACAGGTTCGCCTGAAATGTCTTTACCCAACACGATCGTCAGCGGAGACGTACTTTCTTTAAATTTCGCACAGTCCAGCACTTCTCGGAGATATACGGTCTGGCGCTTTTTGTTCGGCAATTCCAAACCAACGTACGGCTTGCCGGGGATCACTTCCACGACACGCACGGCGACGGCGGATAATGAACGGGCAAGGTCACGCGACAGGTTGGAAATTCGCGCCGCTTTTACGCCCGGCGCCAGATCCAGTTCAAAACGTGTGATGACCGGCCCCGGCAACTTCCCGACGACATCCGCTTTAATGCGGTAATCATTCAGACGCGCTTCAATCAGATTACCCATCTGTTCGAGAGCGAATTCATCAACCGGCTCGGCTTCCGCCGGTGGCGAAGTCAGCAAATCCAGAGACGGCAGCGGCGTTGTCGGCTTGACCAGCGGCTGCTCATTACGCATCAGGAAGGGATGGATCAGGCTGTCCATATCAGGCTGTGGCGACGGCGATGACTGACGTGGCGCTTCGTATTCCTGCGAATGTTGCACCGGTTCTGAAGCGGCCTGACGCTGATAAGGCGGCTGTTGTGCAAATGTCGCAGGCTGCGGTTCATCTTCTGCCTGAGCTGGCAACGTGAATAACGGTTCTGACGGTGTGTCATCCACCAGATCGGCCATTGGCGAGAAGCTGAATGCATCGTGCTGGCTCAGTTTCATCGCAGCCGCAGCGAAATCATCCGCAACAGTGTTTGTCGTTTCCGGCGGCAGATTCTGCGAGTGATGATGCTGAACCAGACCACTTTGTGGCTCGACATCCTGCTGATAACGGGCATTTTCACGCGCCGCAAACGCATTACGTAGTTCTGCTTCCTGCAACGCTGCCTCTTCATCAGGCTCATCATCGGTGACAGATTCACCGTAGCGTTCCTGCTGCTGAGCCGCAAAAGCTTCCTGCAACGCCGCTTCCTGTCGGGCTTCCTCATCAGCCTGCGCCAGAGGATCTTTATGCCAGTCAGCATGTTCAGCCTCTTTTTGCACGGCAGCCTGTGCATTTTCCTGCTGTTCGGCGATGCGTTGAGACGGCAATTTAATCCCGTAGGAAGCCAGTTCGCGACGCGTTGGAATACGCACTGGATTTGGACGCGGCAATTCCGGCCCGAAGCCTTTTTTCACCTGTGGATTTTCATCACTCACGGCGCTGAAAGCAGGCATAAACGTATTGCCGGCAGAAGTTGCCGCCGACTGGCCTGCCTGCGCAAGGCCAGTTGCCAGTGCTGCCGTGGCCGCGACGCTCGCAATTTGCGCCGCATCAGGTGCCGCAGAGCTGAAATCAAACGGAGAACGTGAATGCTCAACCGCCGTCTGCCAGTTACCCATACTCGGGCCATCGTCATCGCTGCGCTGAATCGGTGCCGGAGACGGCGATTGCTGTACCGGCTGCGGGTGACGCGGCACGGGTGTCTCTTCCGGAATTTCGAAGTTGTATAACGGCGGAGCCGCAGGCTGCGGTGCTTGCGGAGGCGGAGCAATTTCTACCACCGGAGGTTCAGCCGCATACGGATTCACTGTCTCTGCCTTCATAGCAGGAGCCGGTTCGGCCGCAATGGCCTGCGTAACCGGAGGCGTTTGCAACGCAGGTTCTGTTACAGAAGGCGCAGAGAAAAGAACGTCGTCTTCGTCAGCGTCTGAACCCGCGACAGCCTCTGGCACAGCGGCCGCCGCAGTAGCAGCAACCACTTTCGCCGCCGGTTTTTCGTCGCCTTCTTCCAGTAACGGATCGTCCTGCCCGTCGTATTCGTAATCTTCCTCACGGCGCGAACGGTTGGTCACAATATTGGTGACGCCAAGCACTGCGCCACCGATTTTCTCCGCGATAGTCAGCCATGACCAGCCGGTGAACAGCGTCAGCCCGGCCGCCCAGACGCACAGCAGAACCAGCGTTGCCCCGACGTTATTGAAGTACGGCGTCATCGCTGTGCTCAGCAAACTGCCGATTACACCGCCCGACGCGAAATAGTACAGGTCATCGACGTTGACGGATGCCAGACCGCAAGACGTGACAATGAGCGCCAGCGTCCCGATAAGGCGCAGCGACAGAGCAAAATAATCGACGAAATCCTGGTGATCGCGCTGACGAAAAGCCGCCCAGCACAGACTCAGGATAATAGGGGGAATAGCGTAACCAAATACGCCAAAAATGAAGAACAGCGTGTCGGCCATCCAGGCACCCACACCACCGCCCCAGTTATGAATGGGCCCATGCCATGCGGTCTGCGACCAGCTTGGATCAGAGGGGTTAAAACTCACCAGTGCTGCCATTAAATAAGCAGCAAAAATCGCTACCACAACCAGCAAAGCCTCCAGAATACGGCGACCATTGCTCAGTCTTTTCAGGGTAACGTCTTTATCTTCTGTGTATTCCTGGCTCAAGAAAGGCTCTCCAGGTTCCTGTGAACTGAGAAAAAGCAACAGCGCCGAGAGTTGACCCCGGCGCCATAGCTGTATAGATACACAGGAGTGTAGCTAAAAATGCAAGGTTTTGCACCTGACAATTACCGGGTCTTAATGACCAGGCGATTCGTCTGTTTCACTTCTTCCATTACCACATAGGTACGAGTGTCATTAACACCCGGCAGACGAAGCAAAGTCTCACCTAACAACTTACGGTAAGCCGACATATCAGGTACGCGGGTTTTCAACAGGTAGTCGAAATCCCCAGAAACCAAATGACACTCCTGAATATCTTCGAGTTTTTGTACTGCCGCATTGAACTGCTCAAACACATCTGGCGCGCCGCGGTTGAGAGTGATCTCAACAAATACCAGCAACGAAGCATCCAGATAATGCGGGTTGAGCAATGCGGTATAACCATTGATGAAACCCTGACGTTCCAGACGACGAACGCGCTCCAGACATGGAGTTGGAGATAATCCCACACGTTTGGAAAGCTCGACGTTTGAAATCCGGCCATCCTTTTGCAATTCGTTGAGGATGTTACGGTCAATACGGTCGAGATCTTTTCCCGGACGTTTTTTGTTGTCTACCATTATTATTGTCTCTCTGCTGTCCTTCCCTGCACCTGCCATACCCCAGCCAACTTCAATGTCTAAGGGTTGTCCCAAGCGAAGACCCGATTATTAAGGTTTACGCATCCAAAAGCCGTGTTGATCCCCTGTCAAAAGGAACACTGCCGTATAAACGGATACTCAAAAGAAATAACCTTGCGAAATTAATAGGTTGTAAACAGCCAACCTGATTCACTAAACCCTGCTGGAACTAAAAAACCAAAAAGCAAGACCAGAACGGGTCCGGTAGCAGCCAATTGCATAAATTCAAGTCACAGGCAGGCAGTTAATTTCTTCTTCCCCTGATGTTTTCGCAAATGCACAGCGGATTGTCAAAGTAAAAGAAGCAAAATCAGAAGAACGTGCCAGATTGAAAAGCCAGCGCCCCCTTTTTAGCTATCTTTTATCTTTGAACAATAACAATTCCGTTCACGCCTTATTTCAGTCAAATCCACACAAACTGCCGTGATTTGTCATCAAAAGTCCGCATACGGGCAAACAACCTCCCAGCGCATTCATGTCTTTGCGCTGTTTTTTTACTCTAACCATCAAACAGTTACCTGCGGCGAAATCCTTTCTACGCGGGTTCGGCAGTAAAAACTATCAGACAAATCGTTAACAACATCTGAGTTTGCTTTTTTTAACGCGCTATTTTCCCTACAATCGGTCTATCGCTAGTCGCCATCGCGGAGATGAATTACGCATGAGTACGGTTAAACACAGTAAATTATTGATTCTGGGCTCTGGCCCGGCGGGTTATACCGCTGCGGTTTATGCAGCACGCGCTAACCTCAACCCGGTTTTAATCACCGGTGTGGAAAAAGGCGGTCAACTGACCACCACGACGGAAGTGGAAAACTGGCCGGGCGATCCGGAAGGTCTGACTGGTCCGGGTTTAATGGAACGCATGCACGAGCACGCGACCAAATTTAATACCGAAATTATTTTCGACCATATCAATAAAGTTGATTTGCAGAACCGTCCGTTCCGCCTGACCGGTGACAGTGGCGAATATTCCTGTGACGCGCTGATTATTGCTACCGGTGCTTCTGCACGTTATATCGGTCTGCCTTCTGAAGAAGCCTTTAAAGGACGCGGTGTGTCTGCCTGTGCAACCTGTGACGGTTTCTTCTACCGCAATCAGAAAGTGGCGGTAGTCGGCGGCGGCAACACCGCTGTAGAAGAAGCGCTTTATCTGGCGAATATCGCCTCTGAGGTTCACCTCATTCACCGTCGTGACAGTTTCCGTGCGGAAAAAATCCTGGTTGACCGTCTGAACGATAAAGTCGCCAGCGGCAACATCGTTCTGCACACGCACAAAACGCTGAACGAAGTTGTCGGCGACCAGATGGGCGTCACCGGCGCGAGCCTGCTTGATGTCCGCACTGACGAAAAATCGCAGGTTGACGTGGCTGGCGTGTTCATCGCTATCGGACACAGCCCGAACACCGGCATTTTCGAAGGTCAGCTGGAACTGAAAGATGGCTACATCAAAGTGCAGTCCGGCTCGCATGGCAACGCTACACAGACCAGCATTCCCGGCGTTTTCGCCGCAGGCGACGTGATGGACCACATCTATCGTCAGGCAATTACCTCTGCGGGCACCGGCTGTATGGCGGCACTCGACGCCGAGCGTTATCTGGACGGTTTATCGCAAGCGCCGGATTTATAATTACTCTCCGAGGTAATTACCGGACCCAGAGTCCACATAAAGAGTAACGAATTGGGCGGCTTAATTGCCGCCTTCTTGTTTTCAGTCCTAACTCAAGCATGTAACATGAGCGGCCTCCCATCCGGATTGCTGCGCAGACTGATGCCTGATGAATAAAACACGACAACAAGAACTTATCCGCTGGTTAAAACAACAAAGCTCACGCGCCAAAGGCTGGATCCGTCTGTCCATGATGCTGGGTTTGCTCTCTGGTTTACTGATCCTTGCACAGGCCTGGCTGATGGCCGGACTGTTACACGGTCTGATCATCGAACAAGCGCCGCGTGAAACGCTCTTGCAAAGCTTCCTGCTGATGGCCCTGACGTTTATTCTGCGCGCCGTCGTGACCTGGCTGCGCGAACAGGTGGGCTTTATCTGCGGGCGGGTTATTCGTCAGGAAATGCGCAAACTGGTTCTGGATCGCCTCGAAAAACTGGGGCCCGCGTGGATTCAGGGCAAACCGGCCGGTAGCTGGGCAAGCATCATTCTTGAACAAATCGAAGATATGCAGGATTACTATGCTCGCTATCTTCCGCAAATTGCATTGGCCGGGATTATTCCCCTGCTGATTCTGGTCAGCGTGTTCCCGATTAACTGGGCTGCCGGATTAATTCTGCTCGTGACTGCCCCGCTAATCCCGCTGTTTATGGCGTTGGTGGGCATGGGCGCGGCGGATGCAAACCGTCGTAACTTTGTTGCACTGGCCCGTCTGAGCGGTAATTTCCTCGACAGCCTGCGCGGGTTGGACACCTTACGCCTCTTCAACCGCGGCACCGCCGAAGTGGAGAAAATCAAACGCTCCACCGAGAACTTCCGTGCGCGTACCATGGATGTCTTACGTCTGGCATTTCTGTCCTCTGCAGTTTTGGAGTTTTTCGCTTCGATTTCCATCGCTGTCGTCGCCGTTTATTTTGGTTTCTCCTATCTGGGTGAGCTTAATTTTGGCAGCTACGGCACGCCGGTTACGCTCTTTGCCGGTTTCCTGGTGCTCATCCTCGCACCGGAATTCTTCCAGCCGTTACGTGATTTAGGCGCGTTCTATCACGCCAAAGCGCAGGCGGTCGGCGCAGCAGAAAGCCTGCTGACGTTCCTGAGCGCCGAAGAAACCGGGATGGGTGACGGCGATAAGACCTGGCCACGTGGTCAGGACGTTTCACTCGAGGCACGTGACCTGTTTGTTCAGTCACCGCAGGGGAAAACGCTGGCGGGGCCGCTGACGTTTACGGTTCCTGCCGGGCAACGTATTGCGATTGTCGGGCTGAGCGGCGCGGGTAAAAGTTCCCTGCTCAATGCGCTTCTCGGTTTTCTGCCTTATCAGGGTTCACTGAACGCCAGCGGCATTGAGCTGAAATCGTTGCGCAATGATGAATGGCGTAAACAACTGAGCTGGGTCGGCCAAAATCCACATCTGCCGGAACAGACGCTGCGTTCGAATATTCTGCTGAATCAGCCAGATATCAGCGAAGCACAGCTCCAAAGCGCAATTAACCGTGCGTATGTGAATGAATTCCTGCCACTACTGCCTGAGGGGCTGGAAACTGAACTGGGCGACAGCGCGGCGCGATTGTCGGTGGGTCAGGCACAGCGTGTTGCTGTCGCGCGCGCCCTGCTTTCTCCCTGCCGGTTATTGCTGCTCGATGAACCCACCGCCAGCCTTGACGCACACAGCGAAAAACGCGTGATGAGTGCTTTAAACGAGGCGTCC
Source organism: Rahnella selenatireducens (assembly GCF_046449555.1). Classification (NCBI taxonomy): domain Bacteria; kingdom Pseudomonadati; phylum Pseudomonadota; class Gammaproteobacteria; order Enterobacterales; family Yersiniaceae; genus Rahnella; species Rahnella selenatireducens. Next base: position 427,517 of record NZ_JBKEZJ010000003.1, on the reverse strand, counting down.
CGATCGCAGACCACGCTGCTGGTTACGCATCAGCTGGAAGATACACGCGACTACGACGAAATCTGGGTCATGGAGAAGGGGCAAATCGCTGAGCGCGGCACATTCGCGCAGCTGGTTGCTCAGGGTGGATTGTTCGCCAGTTTGTTATCACAGCGCAGTAAGGAGCTGTAATTATGAGAATTCTTCTGCCTTATCTCGCGTTATATCGCCGTCACTGGTTCCGCCTGTCGCTGGGTGTCATTCTGGCTATCGTCACGCTGATGGCCAGCATCGGGCTGCTCACGCTTTCCGGCTGGTTCCTGGCGGCGTCTGCCGTTGCCGGGCTGGCCGGGCTTTATACGTTTAACTATATGCTGCCTGCAGCCGGGGTTCGCGGCGCGGCCATTACGCGAACGGCAGGACGCTATGCCGAGCGGCTGGTGAGCCATGATGCGACGTTCCGCGTACTGGCTCACCTTCGCGTATTCACCTTCACTAAAATCATGCCACTGACGCCGGGCGGTATTGCGCGTTTCCGTCAGGCTGATTTGCTCAACCGACTTGTCGCCGACGTCGATACGCTGGATCATCTTTATCTGCGCGTAATATCGCCGCTTATCAGTGCGCTGGTGGTGACCATTCTGCTGACTATCGGGCTGAGTTTCCTCGATGTCACGCTGGCCCTGACGCTGGGTGCTATTATGCTGGCGCTGATGGTGCTTCTGCCGGTGATTTTCTACCGTGCCGGAAAACCTGCAGGACGTGAACTGACGGCGCTGCGCAGCGATTACCGTACGCAGCTAACTGCATGGTTGCAGGGGCAAGGCGAGCTGGTGGTTTTTGGCGCTCAGCCGCAATTTCGTCAGCAACTGGATGATATTGAACGCCGCTGGATGTTGCGTCAGCAGCAGCAGGCAAAACTGACCGGTCTGTCGCAGGCAATGATTATTGCCGCTGCCGGGCTGACGGTGACGCTGATGTTGTGGCTGGCAGCGGGTGGGCTGAGTGCTTTCCCGCAACCCGGCGCGCTGATTGCGTTGTTTGTCTTCACGCCTTTAGCGGCGTTTGAAGCGCTCGGGCCTGTTGCTGCGGCCTTCCAGCATCTCGGGCAGGTTATCGCATCAGCGCAGCGCGTAAGCCAGATCATCAGCCAGCCTGCTGACGTGGCATTTCCGCCGCAAGGCCCGGCAGCCGGTGAGCAGGTCAGCCTTACGCTAAAAGACGTTAATTTCACCTATCCGGGCCAGCCATTGCCGGTGCTGAAAAATATCACACTGGATGTCTGCGCCGGTGAGCATATCGCCCTGCTCGGCCAGACCGGTTGTGGCAAATCTACGCTGTTGCAGTTGCTGACGCGCGGCTGGAATATCAGCAGTGGTTCGCTGATGCTTAACGGCCATGACATCACGGAATACGATGAAGCGACGCTGCGCCGGACGATCACCGTTGTCAGTCAGCGCGTACACGTTTTCAACACCACGCTGCGTGAAAACCTGAGGATGGCGTCGCCAAAATGTTCCGATGAACAGATTGCCGACGTTCTGAAACAGGTTGATTTGCATGTTCTTCTGGAAAACGAAGGGTTGAACGCGTGGCTTGGCGAAGGTGGTCGTCAGCTTTCCGGCGGCGAACAGCGTCGTTTAGGCCTTGCCCGCGCCCTTTTACATGATGCGCCGCTGTGGTTGCTCGACGAACCGACTGAAGGTCTGGATGCCGAAACGGAACAACATATTTTGGCACTGCTGCACAAGCATTGTCAGAATAAGACGCTACTCTTAGTGACGCACCGCCTCCACGGTCTGGAAACTCTCGACAGAATATGTGTCATGGAAGAGGGTCAGATTGTGGAACAAGGTGATCACCAGACACTGGCCGCCGCACACGGACGTTACGCGCGTTTTCTTTCGCGGGGCTGATGTTGTTTCAGGTTTTAACGGCGGCCCGCAGGTCGCCGGATAAGGAGATCTATGCGGTTAGTGAAGCTTGAGGCCAATTCTGTTCATTTCCCGGATCCAGACACTGCACTGTTGGAGCCAAACGGCCTGCTGGCTATCGGAGGGGATCTCACCGCGCCACGCCTGCTTTCAGCTTATCAAAACGGGATCTTCCCCTGGTTTGAACCCGGTGAGATGATCCTCTGGTGGACGCCCGATCCACGCGCCATTCTGGTTCCTGAAGAGCGCCACGCCAGCCGAAGCCTGCGACGTTTTATGCGTAAAAAACCTTACCGTTACACGCTCAACCAGCGTTTTGAGCAGGTCATCCGCGCCTGCGCCATGCAGCGCGAAGACGGTACGTGGATTGGCCCTCTGGTGCAGCGGGGCTATCAGGAATTGCATGAAGCAGGCCGCGCGCATTCCGTTGAGGTTTGGGAAGATGATGAGCTGGTCGGCGGTTTATACGGCGTGTCTGTCGGCGGATTATTTTGCGGTGAGTCGATGTTCAGCCGCCGGGAAAATGCCTCCAAATGTGCGCTGATGGTATTTTGCCAACATTTTTCCCGCAATGGAGGAGAACTGATTGACTGTCAGGTGCTCAACCCTCACACTGCGTCGCTGGGTGCGAGAGAGATCCCCCGCCGCCAATTTTTGCAGCAGTTATCCGAACTTTCGCAACGCGCGTTAGCGCCGGATTGCTGGTTGCCACAAGACTTATCCCCACATGATGAAGACCTGCCGGTGTTCCCGAAGGATAGGGAATAGGTGCGGTCATGGACCATACTTCTTTACATAATGTGGGTTTTTCGGCATTATCTTGCCGGTTAAAAACTATGGTAGTTAGACCTAGAGGATTCGATGGCCAAAGAAGACAACATTGAAATGCAAGGCACCGTACTTGATACGCTGCCAAACACTATGTTCCGCGTAGAATTAGAAAACGGACACGTAGTTACCGCTCACATCTCCGGTAAAATGCGTAAGAACTACATCCGCATCCTGACGGGCGACAAAGTCACTGTAGAGCTGACCCCGTACGACCTGAGCAAAGGCCGCATTGTCTTCCGTAGCCGTTAATAAGCGGCTCACTCATCGCTGATTTTCCGGCGATCCCTGAGGATACCCTCTTCGCCCTTCCTGCTTTTGCAAGGGCGTTTTGTGGTATCCGCAATTCGGCATTTTTTTCATTATCCTTTCTGAAATCCCTCACTAATTCCTGTAATTAAATAAAGAATCTCAGAAAGAAAAAAGGCGATGTTTTCACATCGCCTTTTGTTTTTTCGTCACGGATGAGAAATCAGTGCACCGCGCCTTCCGGTTTTTTCTTCTGCGCACTCATGAAGTGATAAGTCAGCTTGTCGGCCTCTTTATCCAGCGCCACAGAAACGGAACCACCGTCCACCAGAGAACCAAACAGCAGCTCATTGGCGAGTGGTTTTTTCAGGTTTTCCTGAACGGTACGGGTCATCGGACGCGCGCCCATTGCACGGTCATAGCCTTTCACCGTCAGCCAGTCGCGGGCTTCATCACTGACTTCCAGTGAAACACCTTTCGCATCCAGCTGCGCCTGCAACTCAACGATAAACTTATCAACGACCTGCTGGATGACATCCGTAGACAGATGGTTGAACCAGATTACATTGTCCAGACGGTTACGGAATTCCGGTGTAAAGGTACGTTTGATCTCTTCCATTGCATCCGGGCTGTTATCCTGATGAACCAGACCAATCGACTTACGTTCCGTTTCACGCACACCGGCGTTGGTGGTCATCACCAGAATCACGTTACGGAAGTCCGCTTTACGACCGTTGTTATCAGTCAGCGTCCCGTTATCCATCACCTGCAACAGCAGGTTGAAGACGTCAGGATGGGCTTTCTCGATTTCATCGAGCAGCACCACGGCGTGAGGATGTTTAATAACCGCATCCGTCAGCAAACCGCCCTGATCGAACCCGACATATCCCGGAGGCGCACCAATCAGCCGGCTGACTGTGTGGCGCTCCATATATTCCGACATATCAAAGCGCAGCAATTCGATATCCAACGCTTTGGCCAGCTGAACCGTGACCTCTGTTTTACCGACACCCGTAGGCCCGGCGAACAGGAATGAACCGACAGGCTTGTGATCCTGACCCAAACCGGCACGACTCATTTTGATCGCTTCAGTCAGTGCTTCAATGGCAGGATCCTGCCCGAAGACCAGCATTTTCAGACGATCGCCCAGGTTTTTCAGCACATCACGGTCAGTCGCCGAGACGGTTTTTTCCGGTATGCGGGCAATACGCGCAACCACGCTTTCAATGTCGCTGACGTTAACAGTTTTCTTGCGTTTGCTGACCGGCATCAACCGGCTGCGGGCGCCCGCTTCGTCAATGACGTCGATAGCTTTGTCCGGCAAGTGACGGTCATTGATGTACTTAACCGACAACTCAACTGCTGCACGCACCGCTTTCGCGGTATAACGCACGTCGTGATGCGCTTCGTATTTGGTTTTCAGGCCATTAATAATCTGAACGGTTTCTTCAACGCTTGGCTCAGTAATATCAATTTTCTGGAAGCGACGCGCCAGGGCACGGTCTTTCTCAAAGATATTGCTGAATTCCTGATACGTCGTTGAGCCGATCACTCTGATTTTACCGCTCGACAGCAACGGTTTAATCAGGTTAGCCGCATCCACCTGCCCACCCGACGCCGCACCGGCACCGATGATTGTGTGGATTTCATCAATAAACAGAATGCTGTTCTTATCCTGCTCGAGCTGTTTAAGCAGGGATTTGAAACGTTTTTCGAAATCACCGCGGTATTTAGTGCCCGCCAGCAAGGAACCGATATCCAGCGAATAGAGCGTGCAGTCGGCCATGACTTCAGGCACATCACCCTGCTCGATTCTCCATGCCAGACCTTCAGCAATGGCGGTTTTACCGACACCGGACTCGCCCACCAGCAGCGGGTTGTTTTTACGGCGACGGCAGAGCACCTGAATGGCGCGCTCAAGTTCTTTATCACGGCCAATCAGCGGATCGATGCCACCTACGCGCGCCAACTGGTTAAGATTAGTGGTGAAGTTCTCCATACGATCTTCCCCCGCCGACTGCTCTTCGTTAACTGGGTTTTCCGCATTGTTTTGCGCCTGGCCCCCCGTTTCATCTTTACGAGTACCGTGCGAAATAAAGTTCACCACATCAAGGCGGCTGACATCATGTTTGCGCAGAAGGTAGGCGGCCTGTGATTCCTGTTCGCTGAAAATCGCGACCAGAACATTGGCGCCAGACACTTCGCTTCGACCGGAAGATTGAACGTGGAATACCGCACGTTGCAGAACTCGCTGGAAACTCAGCGTTGGCTGGGTATCACGTTCCTCTTCACTGGCAGGTAAGGTGGGTGTGGTTTGCTCGATGAAGGCTTCCAGTTCCTGGCGCAAGGCCACGAGATCTACTGTACAAGCTTCAAGCGCTTCACGGGCAGCAGGGTTGCTGAGCAACGCCAGCAACAGGTGCTCCACGGTCATAAACTCATGCCGGTGCTCACGGGCTCTTGCGAAAGCCATGTTGAGACTGAGTTCAAGTTCTTGATTGAGCATAGGCACCTCCCAAATAGATTGCCTTAATCAGGCTTTTTCCAGCGTACACAGCAACGGATGCTCATTCTCCTTGGCGTACTCATTCACATGTGCGACTTTGGTTTCCGCGACTTCGGCGGTATAAACACCGCAGACCGCTTTGCCTCTATAGTGCACCTGGAGCATCAGTTGCGTTGCACGTTCAATATCATAAGAAAAGAACTTTTGCAGAACGTCAATCACAAATTCCATTGGAGTGTAATCGTCGTTGTTTAATATAACTTTATACATAGATGGCGGTTTTACCTCATCCTTTTGTTTATTCGCCGTCAAATGTTCAAAGTTTAGCCAGTCTTGATTATTGCCCATTGCCTGTTCATCACCTGTGAAGATCATATTGGAAGCCAAATACACCGACATAAAGACTTTCTGCGGAGTCTCATGTTGTAATTCCGGTATTTTACCATTTCTGGCTTCACCTTGCCGCTGCACAAAATGTCTTCCCCACACCCGACTCCGCTACCGAAATTTTAACAAAATAAGTCAATAGCGTTACCTGCTTCAAAGTTTGGTTATCTGCTCCCTTGGGACAAATGCCGTTTCCTTGACGTCCAACTCTATTCCACTAGAGTGTAAATTCGTGAGCTGAACGGATAGTAAACAGGCCTGAACAGGTGTTTATCTGCTGCGTTCTGGCCTTCGTGCTCACTCAACTGGCTTTATCTATTTACTACCAGACTAGTCATGAGAGGGATGTAGCAGCATGCAGACGGGTACTGTTAAATGGTTCAATAATGCTAAAGGCTTTGGCTTCATTTGCCCGCAAAATGGCGGTGAAGACATCTTCGCTCACTACTCCACAATCCAGATGGAGGGTTACCGGACACTCAAGGCCGGACAGCAGGTCAATTTTGACGTTCATGAAGGCCCAAAGGGGAATCATGCCAGCCTCATTGTTCCGGTGGAAAGCGAAGCGGTCGCCTGACCCCTTCAGCATACAGACTCGAATCACGCTCAGCGTGTGTTTATTGACAAATCAAATGCCGGTCACTCACTGACTGGCATTTTTATTTATGGGGGAGAATGCTTCTGGCTTCAAGCCCTGCACGCAAAAAAAAGGTCATTTTTTAGACACCAATTGCTAAGACAGTACACAAAACAAATTAAGTCTAAACATAATCTCAACAAATCACGTTCAATTTCTCCATAATTTGCCCCGTTGCATACCTGTTTATTCTCGCCCTGTTGAAATAACCGTTACCGATATCCGGTTCACTTTGACAGGTAATCCCATGACCACTTTCAGCTACCCTTCCGCAGAGAAGGCTCCGCTTTCCGGCCTTCAGTTGATGACGGCGTTACTTTCCTGCCGCACGGTGCCGGGTCCGTCATGGAAATTGCCGCGTTACCGGTTCAAATTCCTTTACCGTGCACTGCTGCATCCGCGCCGGACCTTCGCAATGCTCGATTATCTCGCGCATCATCCGCAGCGCGATGAAATTCTGGCGGCGATGCCAAGCCTGCCGTGCAAATTGCATCGTATTTATCAGACGGCCAATATCACGCCGGAACAGGCGATGAAGCGCATTACCGATCACTACGACATGATCGGCCACTGCCTGCCGGATGCGATTAATCACGGTTATCTCAGCAAAAAAGAGATGGCGATCGCTACGCTGACCGGCAAAGAAGAGCAGCGTTATGCCATCACCTTCAACGCTATCGCCCGCCTGGATAAAGAAGGCGAAGCCACGCTGACATTCCATAATGCCGAAGGCGTTTCCATTGCTATCGTGACGTTCTCGTTTATTGAATATCAGGGGAAACCGACGCTGTTTATTGGCGCGTTGCAGGGACCAAAGGCGAATGTGGATCATCAGGAAATTCAGCTCGCGACCAAAGCTTGTCACGGATTATTTCCAAAACGTCTGGTGATTGAAGCGCTGACAACGCTCGCAGATGTCACGGGCATGACGCAGATTGTGGCGGTCGGTAACCACACGCACATTTATGAAAATCCGCGCTATAAAAAACGCAAAGGCATGGTGTTTGCCGATTACGACAGCTTCTGGGAAACAATGGAGGCAAAACAGGGGGAAGACGGATATTTCCATCTGCCACGCCAGATTGCCCACCGCCCGCTGGAAGAAATCGCCAGCAAACGTCGTTCCGAATACCGCCGTCGCTATCAGTTGCTCGATGACCTGGAAAGCCAGATCCGCCAGAACTTCACCCGCGGACACGGCAATCCGGTCACGATACATGAAACACGGGCGGTTTAATCCGCCCTGCCGCGCGCCAGCCAGGCCACGCGGGAAAACATTTGCCGCAGCAGCGGAGGAATCGACGCGGTTCCCCGCAAAGACGCCGACATCGCCACATCAATGGCCAGATCTGGCTTCGAGCTGCGGTGAATCGCTTTATCGATAATTCGTCGCGGCGCCATCGGCACATTCGCCGCTATCGCCGAATTCTTGCGATACACGTCCTCGAACCCTTCACGATACAGGAAATACTCGATGTCCTGCGCCGGTAACGCCGTCAGGCGGTAACGCAGTGTATCGTCATGATTTTCCACGTTGGCAATGACCGTCGCCGCGTATTTGCGCCCGGCCTCGTCGCCGTCGACCAGAGCATGCCACTCAATGCCCATCTGCCGGGCGAAACGCAGCAACGGCTTCAGGCCACACTGCGCAAACTCAATCACCTTAATGCCTTCAGATTCGAAATGATAACCGCACTGTCGCGCCAGCTGATTGAGCAACCACACTTCCGTTTCGCCTTCCACCAGCAGCCAGCAGCGCGCAAACAAAGACGAAGGCCGGTTAAAGCGGATATGGAAAGCAATGCGCCGGCTGTCTTCCATGCTCAGCCCTTCCGGCCCGATACCATAAGCCGCCACGCGCCCGGATTCACGTACCAGCCTGCAAATCTGCTCGACCGGCACCAGCGAAAGCAAATCGCCGGAATTGGTCGTGGTGATCCGTTGCAGCGGCAGCTGATCCAGCAATCCCCACGCCACTGACAACATGATCGGATGCAGACGGGTTTCGGGGTCTTCAATCAGCAATAAAGGCCGCGCGTCCGGATGCAGCACCACTGAACCCTTCGCCTGCAATAAAGTGGAAAACATACCCAGCAGCATCACCCGCATGCTGCGGCTGTTCGGCTCTGCAATCATGCGGTTGATGTTATCCAGCGAACGCCACGCCCGGCGGCTCTCGGCGCGGCCATGCCGTTTTTGCTGCCACGGCATGCTGTTTGATGTGCCCTGCTCGGCAAAATAATGCTCCAGTAACTGCTGCATCGCGGACAGCCCGCTGCGCAGTTCGCTGTTGGTCAGCGTTTGCGGGTTATGCACCAGCCCGCGCGTCAGTTCGTCGAGCTGTTTCGCCAGTTCTTCATTATTCACCGCTAACCGCGGCGCCAGCGTTTCGCTGCGCAGACGCCGGATAAACCGCGCGTCACGTAAACGCAGTACCGGACTCAGACGGATCAGCGCCTGTGCCAGCGGGTCGATCGTCGTCAGATTTAACGGCTGACCGTTGGACGACAGAAAACTGCGCAATGTCATCACGCTGCCGTCATCATCCAGTTCGCCTTCCAGCCGGTAATAAATCCGGTTCAGCTTGTCAGCGCATTTCACCCATAATGGGGATAGCGGATTAAAACGCGGTGACGTATGGTGCCCAGCCTGGTTTTCACAAAACGTAAACACGACGTGCAGATACTGTGATTTGGATTCCTGTTCCCCGGCGGGAAAATAGAAATCCTCCTCTTTGAAACAGTAAAGTTTGGGTTCAGGCGAGAGCAGAAGCGTCAGGGCATCGAGCAGACTGGACTTACCCCAGGCGTTTTCACCAATCAGAACCGTATTCGTCAGAAAGGATTCTGCCTGTCCCTGACTGGCAGAACCGGTAATTGAAGCGCCCCGTTGCGCGGGCTGAGTCAGTGTCAAAGACAGCCGGTTGATACCCCGAAAACCGACAATATCAATATGTTCCAGATACATCAGACGCCTCCTGTGCGCTCAGTGCTTCACTGAGCATGGCGTTAAAAAAGGGTTCAGGTCAAGCCCGCAGAACGCGCTCTGCGGGCCGAAGCCGCTTTACAGTCTGATTACTTTTCGTTAGCGTGTCGGGCGGCATTTTCTGTGTCGCGCTCCGTTATGGAACCTCACTTTTCAGGGATTTTTGCATTATGTATTCCGGGCTGTTAATTATTCTTTTGCCGCTGATTGTCGGTTATCTCATTCCGCTCAAAAACCGGTCCATGCTGCATCTGGTTAACCAACTGCTGAGCTGGATGGTGTACGTTATTCTTTTCATTATGGGCATCAGTCTGGCTTTCCTCGACAATCTCAGTGCGAATTTATTACTGATTTTCAAATATGCCGCCGTCAGCTTCCTGTGCATTTTCGTGATGAACTACGCCGCGCTGTGGCTGCTCGAACGCCGCCGTCCGTGGAAAACCCAGCACAAACAGGAAAAGCTGCCTTCACGCGTCCATATGGCGCTGGAATCCCTGAAGCTCTGCGGCGTGGTCATCGTCGGTTTTGCACTCGGCCTGACGCAATGGCACTGGCTGACGTTCGCCTCGCAGGCCAGCGAAATCGCTCTGCTATTCCTGCTGGCGCTGGTGGGATTGCAACTGCGCAACAGCAGCATGACGCTGCGCCAGATTATCCTCAATCGCCGCGGCATGATGGTCGCGCTCGTGGTGGCAGTCAGTGCGTTAATCGGCGGTGCGATTGCCGCCGTGCTGCTTGGCCTGCCTCTGAAAACCGGTCTGGCACTAGCCTCGGGTTACGGCTGGTATTCCCTTTCAGGTATCGTTCTGACGGATTCATTCGGGCCGGTGATTGGCAGCGCCGCGTTCTTTAACGATCTGGCGCGTGAGCTTTGCGCCATCATGTTGATCCCGACGCTGGTACGCAGCAGCCGTTCGACCGCGCTGGGACTGTGCGGCGCAACGTCGATGGACTTCACCCTGCCGGTTTTACAACGCAGCGGCGGGCTGGATATGGTGCCGCCCGCGGTGGTTCACGGTTTTGTGTTAAGCCTGATCGCCCCGGTGCTGATGGCCTTTTTCTCCGCCTGATATCTGTCCTTCCCGCTGTATTCTGACAGCGGGAAATACCCCTGCAAAAATTGCTTTAAATCAACTTCCCCCCACATTGTCTTAAAAACCCCTTCATTTCTTTTCTCACCAGTCATAGGCTTGCATCAAAACAAGCATTTAAAATGCAACTTTATAAAAGGACCTCATTATGTTTTGTGTGCAATGTGAACAAACAGTCCGCACCCCGGCGGGCAATGGCTGCGCTTATGCGCAGGGTATGTGTGGTAAAACCGCTGAAACTTCCGATTTGCAGGACTTGCTGGTCGCCGTTTTACAGGGCTTATCGGCCTGGGCGCTGGCAGCGCGTGGTTACGGTATTGTCGATGAAGACATTGACAGCTTCGCGCCACGGGCCTTTTTCTCCACGCTGACCAACGTTAACTTCGATTCCGACCGCATCGTCGGGTATGCGCGTGAAGCGATTATTCACCGTGAAGCACTGGCGGTTCGCTGCCGTCTGATGGATCCGGAAATCACCGTTGATCACCCGCTGTCGGCGCTGGAACTGGTCAGCGATAACCTGAATGACCTGCAACAGCAGGCACAGCAATTTGCGCTTAACGGCGACAAAGCGCAGATCGGCGATGACATTCACGGGCTGCGCATGCTGTGCCTGTACGGTCTGAAAGGTGCGGCGGCCTATATGGAACACGCGCACGTGCTCGGCCAGTCGGACACCGCAGTTTATGCTGAGTATCACCGCCTGATGACGTGGCTCGGTACGCAACCTTCCGACATGGGCGTGCTGCTCGAAAACGCGATGGCGATCGGCAAAATGAACTTCGGCGTGATGGCAATTCTGGATAAAGGCGAAACAGACGCTTACGGCCATCCGCGCCCGACGTCCGTTAACGTACGCCCGCTGGCGGGGAAAGCGATTCTGATTTCTGGCCATGACCTGAAAGATTTGCAGATGCTGCTCGAACAGACCGCTGGCACCGGCATTAATATTTATACCCACGGAGAAATGTTGCCGGCGCACGGTTATCCGGAACTGAAAAAATTCCCGCACCTGGCCGGTAACTACGGCAGCGGCTGGCAGAATCAGCAGGTTGAATTTGCCAAATTCCCCGGCCCTGTAGTGATGACCTCCAACTGTATTATTGACCCTAACGTCGGCAACTACGGCGACCGCATCTGGACCCGCAGCATTGTCGGCTGGCCGGGCGTACAGCATCTGGAAGGCGAAGATTTCGCGCCGGTGATCAGCCAGGCATTGCAACTGGCCGGTTTCCCTTACAGTGAGATCGAGCAGGAAATTACTGTCGGCTTTGGTCGCCAGACGCTGCTCAGCGCGGCCGACACCGTGATTGATTTAGTCGCTGCCAAAAAATTGCGTCATATCTTCCTGATCGGCGGTTGTGACGGCAGCCGCGGCGAACGCAGTTACTTCACCGATCTGGCGCGCAGCGTGCCGCAGGATTGCGCGATCATGACGCTGGCCTGCGGGAAATACCGCTTCAACAAACTGGACTTCGGCACCATCGAAGGCCTGCCGCGTCTGCTGGACGTCGGTCAGTGTAACGACGCTTACTCCGCAATTATTCTGGCGGTCAATCTGGCCGAAAAACTCGGTTGTGGCGTGAATGATTTGCCGCTGAGTCTGGTGCTTTCGTGGTTCGAGCAGAAAGCAATTGTGATACTGCTGACGCTGTTGTCTCTGGGCGTGAAAAACATCGCCACCGGCCCGACCGCTCCGGCCTTCCTGACCGACAATCTGCTGGCGGTGCTTAACGAACAGTTCGGCCTGCGTTCGATTACGTCGGTTGAGCAGGATCTGAAAACCATGCTGGCGGAGTAAATCTGAGATGAACTTTCCTTTATTTCCTGACCAGCCGACGGCGCTGTGCCAGAACCGCATGCAGGTGTATTCCGTTACGCAGGAAACGCCCGATGTCTGGACGCTGTCGCTGATCAATCACGACGTTTATCCGTATCAGCCGGGCCAGTTTGCGCTGGTGAATATCGGCCAGAGCGGTGACGTACAGCGCGCGTATACGCTGTCCTCTACTCCGTGTTTGAGCCGGTTTATCCAGCTGACGGTGCGCCGGATTGATGGCGGTGAAGGCTCCGGCTGGCTCACACAGCAGGTTAAACCGGGCGATTACCTGTGGCTTTCGGATGCTCAGGGCGACTTCACCTGTGAAACACTGCAGCCTTTATTACTGCTGGCCGCCGGTTGCGGCGTAACGCCGGTGATGTCCATTGCGCGCCGTATTCTGGCGCATTCTCCGGCGCAAAGTGTGCAGGTGTTTTACAGCGTCCGCAGCCCGCAGGACGTCATTTTTGCGCAAGAATGGCAGCATATGGCCGCGCAATATCCGCAACTTCGCCTGACCATTCTGGCAGAAAATGATGCGGCGCCGGGCCAGATTGCAGGGCGTCTGAGTCAGGACTTACTGCAAAGCCAGATGGCGGATATCGCTGCGCGCCGGGTGATGATTTGCGGGCCTGCACCTTATATGGAGCTGGCCGGGAAATGGGCGGCTGAGCTGGGCGTTCCAGCACAAAACATCGTTAAGGAACAGTTCCAGGCCACAAAAGTGATTGTTTCAGCAGACCAGCAACTGACGCTGACCCGCCTGACGCCGCTGGCAAACTACCGCGTGCCGGTCGGTTCAACACTGCTGGCCGCCCTGGAGCAGCACAAACTGCCGGTCACAGCGGCCTGCCGCGCGGGCGTTTGCGGCAGTTGCAAAACTCGCGTGCTGTCCGGTAATTACACAACCACCAGCCGCATGACGCTCACCGACGAAGAAGTCGCGCAAGGCTATGTTCTGGCGTGCAGTTGCCAGCTTCAGGGCGACGTCACGCTCGCCTGATCCCCGCAGCCTCAAACTGCCCGCTCATGACTTTTTACAGTCTGAGCGGGCAGATTTACAAAACTTCACCTTCCCTCCCTGCGTAATTTTGTATGGTTTAAGGCTGTGCATTCATGGATGTAATCAGTGGACTATGCTTAATCCACTTATTTAAAACCCGCCCGCAGACTTCATGCATAACGAAAGATCACGGGCACACCGGAGGGAATCAGTTGATGAAACAAAGCGTAGCGTCATATCTGGCGAAAACTCTTGAAGCAGCAGGCGTAAAACGAATCTGGGGCGTAACCGGCGATTCGCTTAACGGGCTGAGCGACAGCCTGAACCGCATGGGCACCATCGAATGGCTCGGCACGCGTCATGAAGAAGTCGCCGCCTTTGCCGCCGGTGCCGAAGCACAAATCACCGGCGAACTGGCGGTCTGCGCCGGTTCCTGCGGCCCCGGCAACTTGCATCTGATCAACGGCCTGTTCGACTGCCATCGCAACCACGTCCCGGTACTCGCCATCGCGGCGCATATTCCCTCCAGCGAAATCGGCAGCGGCTATTTTCAGGAAACCCATCCGACCGAATTATTCCGCGAATGCAGCCACTATTGTGAATTAGTCACCAACCCGGAACAGCTTCCACAGGTGCTGGCGATCGCCATGCGTAAGGCGATCCTGAACCGCGGCGTTTCCGTCATTGTTTTGCCTGGCGATGTTGCGCTGAAACCGGCACCGGAAGACGCCAAAGTCAGCTGGTATCCGCCGCAGTTGCCTAAAGTACAACCTCAGCAGACCGAACTGGATAAGCTGGCCGAACTGCTCAATGGCGCGACCAACATTACCCTGATGTGCGGCAGCGGTTGTGCCGGTGCGCACGACGAAGTGATCACGCTGGCGGAAACCCTGAAAGCGCCAGTAGTACATGCTCTGCGCGGAAAAGAACATATTGAATGGGATAACCCGTATAGCGTCGGCATGACCGGGCTGATCGGTTTTTCCTCCGGTTTCCACGCCATGATGAATGCCGACACGCTGATCCTGCTCGGCACGCAATTCCCCTACCGCGCGTTTTATCCGACTGACGCAAAAATCATTCAGATAGATATCAATCCGGGCAGTATCGGCGCTCATTGCCATGTCGATATGGCGCTGGTCGGCGATATCAAATCCACCCTGACCGCCGTTCTGCCGCAATTACAGGTGAAAACCGGGCGTAAGTTCCTCGACAAAGCCCTGAAGCATTATGAAGAAGCGCGCAAAGATCTCGATGCGCTGGCAACGCCGAACGACAAACAGGCCATCCACCCGCAATATCTGGCACAGCAAATCAGCCGCTTCGCCGATGCCAACGCCATCTTTACCTGTGACGTCGGCACGCCTACGGTCTGGGCGTGCCGTTACCTGCAAATGAACGGCCAGCGCCGTCTGCTCGGTTCGTTTAACCACGGCTCGATGGCCAACGCCATGCCGCAGGCCATCGGCGCACAGGCGATTGACCGCACGCGTCAGGTGGTGGCGCTGTGCGGCGACGGTGGTTTTGCCATGCTGATGGGCGATTTCCTGACGCTGGCACAGCAAAAACTGCCGGTGAAAATTGTCATATTCAACAACAGCGTGCTGGGGTTTGTGGCGATGGAAATGAAAGCCGGCGGTTATCTGACCGACGGCACCGAGCTGAAAAACCCGGATTTCGCGGCGATTGCCGAAGCGGCAGGAATCAAAGGGATCCGCGTGGAAAAAGCTTCCGACGTGGACGCGGCATTGCAGGACGCGTTTGCTTATCAGGGGCCGGTGCTGGTGGATGTCATCACCGCCACCGAAGAACTGGCGATGCCGCCGCAGATTAAATTTGAGCAGGCAAAAGGCTTCAGCCTCTACATGCTGCGGGCGGTGATCAGCGGCCGGGGTGACGAAGTCATCGAACTGGCAAAAACCAACTGGCTGCGATAACCCCGACAGGGATATAGTGAAGAGTCTGGCGGGCACAGGTTGCCCGCTTTTTCCTCCACTTAACATTCACCTGGTAGAAGGATTATTACGTTGATCGATTTACGCAGTGATACCGTAACCCGCCCCAGCGAAGCTATGCGTCAGGCGATGGCCAGCGCTGAAGTCGGCGATGATGTCTACGGCGATGACCCAACGGTAAATGCTTTGCAGGACCTGGCCGCGAAACTGTGTGGCAAAGAAGCCGCGCTGTTTTTACCGACCGGCACACAGGCTAATCTGGTTGCCCTGCTGACGCACTGTCAGCGCGGAGAAGAATATATTGTCGGTCAGAAAGCCCACAACTATATGTATGAAGCCGGCGGTGCCGCCGTTCTCGGCAGCATTCAGCCGCAGCCGCTCGACATGGCCGCCGACGGTTCCATTCCGCTGGATAAAGTTGCCGCTGCCATCAAACCCGATGACATTCACTTTGCCCGCACCCGTCTTCTGAGCCTGGAAAATACGCACAGCGGCAAAGTGCTTCCACTCGATTATCTGCAAAAAGCTTACGCGTTTACCCGCGAAAAAGGGCTGGCGCTGCACATTGATGGCGCGCGCATCATGAATGCCGCGGTAGCGCTGAACGTCGAGCTGAGCGAAATCACCCAATATTGCGACACCCTGACCATATGCCTGTCGAAAGGTCTGGGCGCGCCGATTGGTTCCCTGCTGGTCGGCAGCAAAGAGTATATCCACCGTGCGAACCGCTGGCGCAAGATGACCGGCGGCGGCATGCGCCAGTCCGGTATTCTGGCCGCAGCAGCCATTTATGCGCTGGAAAACAACGTGGCGCGTCTGAAAGATGACCATGACAACGCACAATGGCTGGCTGAACAGCTGAGCAATATCGGCGTGGAAATCGCTGAACCCGGCCCGCAGACCAACGTTCTGTACATCAAACAGAGCGCTGAACTGGCCGAAAAAATGGGCCCGTGGATGCGTGAGCGCGGTGTCATCATCAGTGCCGGACCGCTGACCCGCGTGCTGACTCACATAAACATCAGCCGTGAAGACCTGCAAAAAGTCGTCACCCTGTGGCAGGAATTCCTGCACCAGCACGCCTGACAGTCAACCTGTCTTCGGCGGCCAGCCCTCCGGCTGCCGCCGTATTTTCATGATTTCCCCTACACTCAGAGCAAACGGATTATGCCAAGAATTGTCGTCCTCGGCGCCAGCGGATATATCGGACAACATCTGACTGCCCACCTGAGCCAGCACGGTTTTCAGGTTACTGCGGCTGCGCGGCGCATCGAATGGTTGCAACAACAAAAATGGCCCCACGTTCGTTGCTGTTTTGCGGATGTCTACCAGAGCAAAACGTTGACCAGCGCCTTCGAAGGTGCCGACGTACTGGTGTATCTGGTTCATGCTATGACCGAAGAGGATGATTTGCTGGAAAAAGAACGTCAGGCCGCCCAGCACACCCTGCTGGCGCTGCGCGACTCCTCCATCAAACACATTGTTTATCTCGGCTCCATGCAGCCGGAAGGCAACCATTCCCCCCATTTGCAGGCACGCAAACTGACCGGCGACTTGCTGCGGATGAGCAATATTCCGGTGACAGAACTGCGCACCGGCATTGTGATCGGCGCAGGTTCAGCGGCGTTCGAAGTCATGCGCGACATGGTGTACAACCTGCCCGTTCTCACGCCGCCGCAGTGGGTTCGCTCGAAATCCTCGCCGGTGGCGCTGGAAAATCTGCTGAATTATTTGCAGGGTCTGGTGACTTTACCTGCCAGCGGAAACCGTATTTTCGACGCCGCCGGACCGGAGTACATCAGCTATCAGACGTTGTTCGAACGCTTTATTGCCCAGAGCGGAAAACGCCGCTGGCTGATTCCTGTTCCGCTGCCGACCTCTTTTGTTTCGGTGTATTTCCTCAGTCTCATTACTTCAGTGCCCACCTCACTCGCCAAAGCGCTGATTCAGGGGTTGAACCACGATCTGCCCGCCGACAGTGAAGAACTTAAGGCGCTGATCCCGCAGGAGCTGATTTCGATTGATGAGGCAATCCGCCGCACGCTGGAAAAGGAACAACAGCAGGTCATGGATTCGCCCGACTGGGGTTATGACCCGGACGCCCGTGCGCGCTGGCGACCCGGCTACGGTTACTACCCGAAACAGGCGGGCTTTACGCTGGAAACATCGGCATCAAAAGCGTCCCTGTGGAAAGTGGTGCAGAAACTCGGTGGCGCGGAAGGCTATTTTTACGCCAACGGATTATGGAAAACCCGGGCACGCATTGACGATCTGCTCGGCGGTGGCGTGCAGTATGGACGCCCTGACCGGGATGCGCTGAAAATCGGCGATAAAATTGACGGATGGAAAGTGATCAGCCTGAAACCCCAGCGCGAACTGGCGCTGTTATTCGGGATGAAAGCACCGGGGCTCGGGCGGCTGACGTTCACGATCACCGACCACGGCGAAAGCCGCAGTCTGGACGTTCGCGCGTGGTGGCATCCGGCCGGGTTCAGCGGTTTGCTCTACTGGTTCAGTATGATGCCCGCTCATCAGTTTATTTTTCGAGGCATGGCGAAACGCATCGCCAGTCTGGCCCGTCAGAAAGACCGCTGCGGAAGCTGAAAGGGTTTATTTAAAGCGCAATCGCACAGTTTCAGACATTGCCGCCCCCCTTTCCCATTGCAACCCGCACAATTTCACGAAAGAATGGCGCGCTTATTGCTGAGAGGCGCCCCAGCCTCAGTAATTTCACTCATTGGGATGTACTCAAAATCATTCGGGTTGCAGCAAGGCAGCAAACGAATGAATCCCGATGAGCTGACTGGAGTCAGTGATTCGGGTGAATGAGAGCAGCGAACACCGCTGCAACGTGAAGGATGAAGAGTAGTTATGAGAGTTTTGGTTACCGGCGCAAGCAGTGGTTTAGGGCGCAATGCGGTCGAGTTTTTGCGAAATAAAGGGATTAAAGTCCGGGCGACGGGTCGTAATGCCGCCATGGGTTCACTTTTGCAAAAAATGGGCGCGGAATTTATTCATGCCGATCTCACCACGCTGGTTTCGGCGCAGGCTAAAGCCTTGCTCGCCGATGTCGATACCGTCTGGCACTGTTCCGGGCTGATGTCGCCGTGGGGGAGCGAACAGGAATTTGAACTGGCGAACGTCCGCGCGACGCGTCGTCTGGGCGAATGGTCCACGGCGTACGGCGTGGAAAATTTCGTGCATATTTCGTCACCGGCGATTTATTTCGATTTCCATCATCACCGCGACATTCCGGAAGACTTCCGCCCTCACCGTTTCGCCAACTCTTTCGCCCGCAGCAAAGCCGCCGGAGAGCAGGTGATCCACACACTGGCGATGTCCAATCCGCAAACGCATTTCACCATTTTACGCCCGCAGGGTTTGTTCGGGCCGCACGATAACGTGCTGCTGCCCCGTCTGCTGCAAATGCTGAAATATGGCGGTACGCTGATGCTGCCGCGCGGTGGCGAAGCGCTGGTCGACATGACCTACGTGGAAAACGCGGTTCACGCGATGTGGCTGGCGACGCAGTCCGAATCCACAGAATCCGGGCGCGCATTTAACATTACCAATCAGCAACCGCGTCCGCTGCGCACCATGGTGAAGCAACTGATGGAAAGTCTGGACATCAAATACCGCATCCGTTCAGTACCTTATCCGCTGCTGGACATGATGGCGCGCGGCATGGAACGCATCAGCAAAAGCTCACACAAAGAGCCTGTGCTGACGCATTACAGCGTCGCGAAACTGAATTTCGATCTCACGCTTGACACACAGCGCGCACAGAAAGAGCTGGGATATGTGCCGGTGATTTCGCTGGATCAGGGAATTATCCGCACCGCTGCCTGGCTGCGCGATCACGGTAAACTTCAGGGCCTGCACGGCATCGGTCCGAAACGCGACTGACCGCGAGGTCAGCCGCTTTCTCAGTGAGTAGAATCCGGGAATTGCTGCAACAGCGCCAGAACAATGGCTTCTGACTGCGCATCAGCATTCCCGCGATAATCACTCTGCCTGAAATGCATCTGGAACGCCGAAATCACACGGCGCGCCTGCTCCGGCGTCATGTTTTCCGTCACGCTATAACCGTACTGTTTAAGCAAAGTCAGCAAATGCGCCTGATCCACCGGCTGCTGCGGATTTCTGCCCGCCAGAAAATGGCTGACCCGCGCCGCATCCGGCCAGGCACCAATCCCCCGCGCCGCCATCTGTTGCCACGGGAATAATGGCCCCGGATCATCTTTACGCTGCGGCGCAATATCGCTGTGAGCGACCACGTTACGCGGCTCAATCTGATAGCGCGCGACAATGCCTTTGCTCAGGTCTGCCAGCAAATCGATTTGCGCGGACGGGAACGGATAGAATTTTTTGCCCAGAAGCGTCGTGCTGTAGCCTTTGTTTTCCAGCTCAATGCCGATGGACGTATCGTTAAGATTGGTGCGTCCGCGCCAGCCGCTGGCTCCCGCATGCCAGGCACGCATGTTTTCCGGCACCAATTGCCACGCGACCGGTTTCCCGTTTTCACGCGGCGGTTGCGCCGGGATCAGATAATGCGCACTGACATGTTCATCGGTAAGCGTATTTAATGCGTTGTGGAAATCTTCAGCCGTGTAGTGGATGACCAGAAAGCGCACCCGCTGATCCATGCCCTGCGCCTGCCGCGTCATTTCCAGCCGGTAAGGTAAATTTTCCGCCTGATCACTGCTCTGACAGCCCGTCAGGGCCAGCAAAAGCGCGGCAATCACGCCGCTTCTGATGCCCAAACGCCTCATTTCCGATGCACGATAACTGCGGTGCCGGAGACGCTGACCATCAGCATGCTGCTGTCTTTGCCCACGGTTTCGTAATCGATATCAATGCCGACCACGGCGTTAGCACCGCGTTCTTTCGCCTGCTCTTCCAGCTCGCGAAAGGCAATCTCACGCGCTTTGCGCAGTTCTTTTTCATACGCGCCTGAACGGCCGCCGACGATATCGCGCACGCCCGCGAAGAAATCACGAAAAATGTTCGCACCTAAAATCGCCTCGCCCGTGACCACACCGCAATATTCCGCGATGGTAAAACCTTCCAGGGTCGGAGTGGTTGAAATTTGCATGAGTATTCCTTATCAGTTGTCGTCCACATGTCGGAGAAAATCACCCGGATAGCATAAACGATGTCTCCCACCTGAACGTATCATTTCTCTGCGCCATGCATTAAGCCAAATCGGTTTTATACTGTAGGATTAAGAAAGTCATGGTGAAAACGTTCAATCTTTCAGTAAGGAATACGATGAAAAAGAAAATTCTTGTCGCCGCCATCCCTCTGGTATTGATGTTAAATGCCTGTACCACGGTTGACCCTGCCTATAAGGATATTGGTAGCCGCAGCGCGCCATGTATCGACGGTGGTCCCGACAGCGTCGCCCAACAATTCTATGATTTTCGTATCAAACAGGGCGGCAGCGGAATCCCAGATTCCGGCCAGCTCTCCGCTTACCGGCCTTATCTGAGCACCGCACTTTACGCTGCGCTGCTCAAAGCACAGTCGCAGCCGAAAGTGGATATCGCGGCCTCGCCAAATGAGAAAGCCGGTGCAGGTTCAGGCGATGGCGACATTTTCTCAAGCCTGTTTGATGGCCCGACGTCCGCCTCCGTTGACAGCGCATCCACCATTCCCAACACCGACGCCCGCAATATACCGCTGCGCGTCACGTTCACCCGCGAAAAAGATAAAGGCGCGACCACGCACTGGAAAGATGAAGTCCTGATGGTACGTGAAGGCAAATGCTGGACCGTTGATGACGTGCGCTATATGGCTAATCTGGACTTCGTTTCTAACGGGACATTACGTCAGGTTTTGGAAAACCAGTAATCCCGCTTTCTTAAAAAAGCCGCCTAAGTTGACGTCTTAATGTGTCTGCATAACAGGGGTTAATACTGAATATCGTCATTAACCAACATTTGCATCACAGCGATGCAACAATATCTTGTGCTACACTTTGCCACCTGGGCGGCGACACATAATTTTTAAGCCGTGATCGTTGCATAACTATGCTGTGGAAGTTACCATCTGCGGCATCAATGGCTATTCACTATTTGCGCATGAGTATTCAACTTAATAGCATCAACTGCTTCTATGGCGTGCATCAGGCGCTATTTGACATTCAGCTCGACTGCCCTGCCGGTGAAACCCTCGTTTTACTGGGTCCAAGTGGTGCAGGTAAAAGCTCTCTGTTACGTGTTCTGAACCTGCTGGAAATGCCCCGTTCAGGCACACTGCAAATCGCCGGTAACACCTTCGATTTCACCCGCAAACCGGATGAAAAAGCGGTCCGCGAACTGCGTCAGAACGTTGGCATGGTTTTCCAGCAATACAATCTGTGGCCGCACCGCACCGTACTCGACAACTTACTGGAAGCCCCGATGCGTGTTCTGGGTCTGACAAAAGATGTCGCGATGCAACGTGCCCAGAAATTGCTGACCCGTCTGCGCCTGACCGATTACGCTGATCGTTTTCCGCTGCACCTTTCCGGTGGCCAGCAGCAGCGTGTGGCGATTGCTCGTGCTCTGATGATGGAACCTCAGGTTCTGTTGTTTGATGAACCGACCGCCGCGCTTGACCCGGAAATTACCGCTCAGATTGTCAGTATTATTCGCGAACTGGCAGGCACCGGGATTACTCAGGTGATTGTGACCCACGAAGTGGAAGTGGCACGTAAAACGGCAAGCCGCGTGGTGTACATGGAGAATGGACGCATCGTGGAACAAGGTGACGCGTCGATTTTCGCTCAGCCGAAAACCAAAGAGTTTGCGAGCTACCTTTCCCACTAAAACTTTTTCCTATCAACATATTGATTGATGTTTTCTACGGAGTAAGCGATGAAAAAATTAGTAATTGCCGCGGTTCTGGCGACCGTCAGTTTGTCTGCCAGCGCTGCTGATACCATCCGTTTCGCGATGGAAGCGTCTTATCCTCCGTTTGAGTTTGTAGACTCCAGCAATCAGATTCAGGGCTTCGATGTCGATCTGGCCAACGCCATGTGTAAAGAGATGCAGGCTACCTGCACATTCACAAACCAGGCCTTCGACAGTCTGATTCCAAGCCTGAAATTCCGTCGTTTTGATGCGGTAATTTCCGGTATGGACATCACTCCTGAGCGTGAAAAACAAGTTTCCTTTACCAACGCTTACTACGATAACTCCGCTATTTTCATCGCCCACGCTGGCCAGTTTGCTGACGTAGCAGCGCTGAAAGGCAAACGCGTCGGTATGCAAAACGGCACCACTCACCAGAAATTCCTGATGGATAAACATCCGGAAATCACTGCCGTGCCTTACGATAGCTACCAGAATGCCGTGCTGGATCTGAAAAATGGTCGTCTGGACGCTGTGTTCGGTGACACCGCCGTAGTCAACGAATGGCTGAAGCAGAACAAAAATCTGGCCGCTGTGGGTGACAAAATCACTGATCCAACTTACTTCGGTACCGGTCTGGGTGTTGCCGTTCGTCAGAACAATACCGAGCTGCTGACTAAACTGAACGATGCTCTGGCAAAAGTGAAAGCAGACGGCACCTACAAGACGCTGTATTCCAAATGGTTCCAGCAATAAGTTTGCCTATCAATGACTGAATTCCAACCTTTAGCAAGCGCCGCCGGGATGACCGTCGGCCTTGCCGTTTGTGCGCTGGTCCTCGGCCTGATTCTGGCGATGATCTTCGCAGTCTGGGAATCTGCCCCGTGGAAGCCACTCAGTTGGCTCGGTACGGCGTGGGTCACTGTGCTGCGCGGTCTGCCAGAAATTCTGGTCGTGCTTTTCATCTACTTTGGCTCATCACAGCTGCTGATGGTGCTGGCGGATGGCTTTAACCTCAATCTCGGGCTGTTCACGGTGCCGATAAAGCTGCCCATCGAAAACTTCGAAGTTAGCCCGTTTGTCTGTGGTGTCATCGCCCTTTCGCTGCTGTATTCCGCTTATGCTTCGCAGACGCTGCGCGGCGCGCTGAAAGCCGTTCCGCAAGGCCAGTGGGAATCCGGTCAGGTGCTGGGCATGAAAAAATCGGCGATCTTCTTCCGCCTGATCATGCCGCAAATGTGGCGTCACGCGCTGCCGGGCCTGAGCAATCAGTGGCTGGTTCTGCTCAAAGACACCGCGCTGGTGTCACTGATCAGCGTGAATGATTTGATGCTGCAAACCAAAAGTATCGCCACGCGGACACAGGAACCTTTTACCTGGTACGTGATTGCGGCCTGCATTTATCTGATTGTCACCCTGTTCAGCCAGTTCGTGATTAAACGCATCGAACTGCGTACCACCCGCTTTGAACGGAGTGCTTCCTGATGTGGGAATATTTACCTGAAGTCCTGAAAGGATTGCACACCAGCCTGACACTGACCGTGGCGGCGCTGATTGTTGCGCTGCTGCTGGCGATGATTTTCACCGTGATCCTGACGCTGAAAGTGCCCGTGGTCAGCCAAATCGTTAAAGGTTACATCACGCTGTTTACCGGTACGCCGCTGCTGGTGCAAATCTTCCTGATTTATTACGGCCCCGGTCAGTTTCCTTCTATTCGCGAAATCCCGTGGTTGTGGGAAGTGCTGTCACAGCCGTGGCTGTGTGCGATGTTTGCACTGGCGCTGAACAGTGCCGCTTATACCACGCAACTGTTTACCGGTGCGGTACGTGCAATCCCATCCGGCCAGTGGCAGTCCTGCGAAGCGCTGGGCATGTCGAAACCGCAGACCCTGCGAATTCTGCTGCCGTATGCGTTTAAGCGCGCACTGTCGTCCTACTCCAACGAAGTGGTGCTGGTCTTCAAAAGTACCTCTCTGGCGTACACCATTACGCTGATGGACGTTATGGGGCACAGCCAGTTGATGTATGGCCGCACCTACGACGTGATGGTATTTGGCGCCGCCGGTCTGGTTTATCTGTGTGTAAACGGGTTACTGACCCTGATGATGCGCCTGATAGAGCGCCGTGCGCTGGCGTTTGAACGCCGAAATTAATGAACACCGGACGGTGAAGGGACGAGAAATCGTCCCTTTTTTATGCCTGCAAAATAGCTCGCCAATCTTCATTTAATTTTTTAATCAAATTTATTGCATACAAATTCATTTAATGGCAATTTAAACGCAGGTTTCACTTCCTGCCAGTTACCCGATTACATTAATAAAATCAGTAAACTGAACCATGAAGGGAATGTCATTTTTTGAACAGGAATGTATTGCATGAAAAAGCTGATTCTCGCTGCCGTTTTATCTGCCACCGCTTTCGCCGCTACCGCTGCTGAGACCATTCGTTTCGGGACTTCCGCAACCTATCCACCGTTCGAATCCATGGACGCTAACAACCAGATCGTCGGGTTTGATATGGATCTGGCGAAGGCCGTTTGTCAGCAAATGCAGGAAACCTGCACGTTTACCAACCAACCGTTTGACGGGCTGATCCCGGCGCTGAAATTCCGTCGTTTTGACGTCATCATTTCCGGTATGGACATCACAGAAGAGCGCAGCAAGCAGGTCACTTTTACCCAGCCTTACTACGCCAATACCGCCATGATTATCGGGCCGAAGGGTAAATTCTCTTCTATAGCCGATCTGAAAGGTAAACGTGTCGGCCTGGAAAACGGCACCACGCACCAGAAATACCTGATGGAAAAACACCCTGAAATCACCACCGTCGGTTATGACAGCTATCAAAATGCGATTCTGGATCTGAAAAGTGGTCGTCTGGATGGGCTGCTCGGCGATACTGCCGTGCTGAATGGCTGGCTGAAATCCAACCCAAATCTGGGTGAAGTGGGCGAACTGATTAAAGATCCGCATTACTTTGGTACTGGCGTGGGAATGGCCGTGCGTCCGGAGAATAAAGAATTACTGGCGAAACTGAATGCGGCGCTCGATGGTATTAAAGCTAACGGCGAATTCAAAAAGATTAACGACAAGTGGTTCCCGGCACACTGATTCCCCTTCATCATTCAGGCAGAAAGCCGCCTTTCATGGCGGTTTTCTGCGTGACATCTCTCAAAACTGCAACTCCACTTCTTCTGTTTCATCAAAAAAGTGACATCTGTCACACTTAGTTCACGTAATGACTTCTACACTGTTCAACCGTAATCACAGTCGAGATCGAATGTTTATGCACGCACGTTTTCACACCGCCTTTGCGGCACTCCCTGAAAATTTATCCTCCGCGCTTGAGCCGTTTCTGCGACATGATGACTTCCCGGCAATGTTCACGGCCACCGAGGTTGCGCAGATAAAACAGGCAACCGGTCTGGACGACGACGCGCTGGCATTCGCCCTGTTACCGCTGGCAGCAGCCTGCTCTGTGACGCCGATTTCCCATTTCAACGTGGGCGCAATTGCCCGCGGAACCTCCGGTAATCTGTATTTCGGTGCCAACATGGAATTTGCCGGTGCACCCATGCAGCAAACCGTTCACGCCGAACAATCTGCGGTCACACATGCCTGGCTGCGTGGCGAAACGCGTCTGGCCTCAATCACCGTCAATTACACGCCTTGCGGCCATTGCCGCCAGTTTATGAATGAACTGACCAGCGGCACAGCGCTGGATATCCATCTGCCGGATCGTGAGGTCGCGACGCTCGGCGATTATCTGCCGCATTCCTTCGGGCCGAAGGATCTGGATATCACCACACTGCTGATGGATAAAGTCGATCACGGTTACACGCTGAAAAACCCTGACGCGCTGGCAGCGCATGCGCTGGATGCCTGCAACCAAAGCCATGCGCCGTACAGCAAATCGCACAGCGGGGTGGCGCTGGAGACGCATAACGGCAAAGAGTTTGCCGGGCGCTACGCGGAAAATGCCGCTTTCAACCCGAGCCTGCCTCCGTTACAGGCGGCATTGATTCTGCTGAACCTTTCCGGCGAAGACTGCCTGAAAGTGCGTCGCGCCGTGCTGGTTGAACAGGAAGGCGCGCTGATCACCCAAAATGACGCCACCCGCGCCACGCTGAAAGCCATCGGCTGCGAGGATGTCACCACGCTGACCTGCTAAGTCTGCCGGGTTTCGTGATCTACCTAACACTAATGACTACGTTCCTGTAGTCATTAGTTACATAACATTCTCTGATTTGAATTCTCCGTTTCCTCTCTGTTACCCTTCCGTCTCTAAACTATAAAAATTAACATTCTGAGCCCCGGAAGAGTAAAACGATGGAACTTGAATACGAAAGCAAACGTCCCCTGTACATCCCTCACGCTGGCCCTATCCTGTTAGAATTTCCGTTACTGAATAAAGGCAGTGCGTTTACCGAAGAAGAACGCAGCAATTTTAACCTCCACGGCCTGCTGCCTGAAGCCGTCGAAACAATAGAAGAACAGGCCGACCGCGCCTACCGTCAGTTCCAGAATTTCAAAACTGACATCGATAAACACATCTATCTGCGTAACATTCAGGACACCAACGAGACGCTGTTTTACCGTCTCCTGGACAGCCATCTCAGCGAAATGATGCCAGTGATTTATACCCCGACCGTCGGCGAAGCCTGCGAACATTTCTCTGATATCTACCGCCGCGCCCGCGGCCTGTTTATCTCCTACCCTAACCGCGCGCACATCGACGACATGCTGCAAAACGCCACCAAACAACACGTCAAAGTGGTGGTGGTGACGGACGGCGAGCGCATTCTGGGTCTGGGCGACCAGGGCATCGGCGGCATGGGCATTCCTATCGGAAAATTGTCCTTATATACCGCATGTGGCGGCATCAGCCCGGCCTATACCCTGCCGGTCGTACTCGATGCAGGCACCAACAACCCGCAACTGCTCAACGATCCGCTGTACATGGGCTGGCGTCATCCGCGTATCACTGGCGAGGAGTACGAGGCGTTTGTCGATCAGTTCATTCAGGCGGTAAAAATCCGCTGGCCGAACGTACTGTTGCAGTTCGAGGACTTCGCGCAGAAGAACGCCATGCCGATCCTCGAACGTTACCGCGACGAACTGTGCTGCTTTAACGATGATATTCAGGGCACCGCTTCCGTGGCACTGGGCAGCCTGATTGCCGCCAGCAAAGCCGCCGGTGGCAAACTGAGCGACCAGACGGTCGCCTTCCTCGGCGCTGGTTCTGCCGGTTGTGGTATCGCAGAACAAATTATCGCGCAGATGAAATCCGAAGGCCTGAGCGATGAAGAAGCCCGCGCGAAAGTCTTTATGGTGGATCGCTTCGGTCTGCTGACGGATAAACTGCCGAATTTACTCGATTTCCAGAGCCGTCTGGTGCAGAAAAGCAGCGCGCTGACCGGCTGGGGCATGAGCAGCGACAGCATTTCCCTGCTTGATGTGGTGCGTAACGCCAAACCGACGGTGCTGATCGGCGTTTCCGGCCAGCCGGGGCTGTTCACGGAAGAAATCATCCGTGAAATGCATAAACACTGTGCCCGTCCGGTCGTCATGCCGCTGAGTAACCCGACATCGCGCGTGGAAGCGACACCAGCCGATATCCTGAACTGGACGGACGGCGCGGCACTCGTCGCCACCGGCAGCCCTTTTGCGCCGGTAAGCCATAAAGGCACGCTGTACCCTATTGCGCAGTGCAACAACTCCTTTATCTTCCCGGGTATCGGGCTGGGTGTGATTGCGTCCGGGGCAACCCGTGTCACCGACGGCATGCTGATGGCCGCCAGCCGGACACTGGCAGAATGCTCACCGCTGGCGACGGAAGGCAAAGGTTCGCTGCTGCCGGATGTGAATGACATTCAGGGCGTCTCGAAATGCATCGCGATGGAAGTGGGTAAAGCAGCGCAGTTGCAGGGCGTGGCGATGGTGACGTCTGAAGATTCGCTGTCCAAAGCAATTGAGCACAACTTCTGGGCACCGCAGTACCGTTCCTACAAACGCACATCATTCTGATCCCGCATTATCCGTAAGAATCAGACTGACCATGATCCAGACCAATGCCCGCGCATTGGTCTTTTCTTTTCACTTAAATTGCAGCCCTTCGCGCAAATCAGACAGTAATTCACTGAAAAGTGCTGAAAAAACCCGCGATGCCGGTGGATACAGAGTGCAACGTATTGCGTCCCCTAAACAGGTAAAGTAGCCTTGGATCCGATTTCAATTCGATCATAAACAGGGATATCTATGATTAAGCGACTTATAGCTGGCGTTACCGGCATCGTTATTCTGATGCTGGCGGTCGCTATCGGGCTTGATCAGTGGATCAGTCTGCGCACTCAGCCATACATTTATGATGAAGTGCAGACCCTGCCTCACCGTCAGGTTGGCGTCGTGCTGGGCACTTCTAAGTATTACCGCACCGGCGTGATCAACCAGTATTACCTGTACCGCATTCAGGGCGCGATTAACGCGTACAACAGCGGTAAAGTGAAATACCTGCTGCTGAGCGGCGACAATGCACAGCAAAGCTACAACGAACCGAGCACCATGCGCCGCGACCTTATCGCCGCCGGTATTCCTGCCAGCGACATCGTGCTCGATTACGCCGGTTTCCGTACGCTGGATTCCATCGTGCGGACCCGCAAAGTCTTTGATACCAATGACTTCATCATCATTACTCAGCGTTTCCATTGCGAACGCGCGTTGTTTATCGCGCTGCATATGGGCATTCAGGCGCAATGTTTCGCGGTGCCTTCACCGAAAAATATGCTCAGCGTGCGTGGCCGTGAAATCTTCGCCCGCCTCGGCGCGCTGACCGATTTGTACCTGCTCAAACGCGAGCCGCGCTTCCTTGGCCCGCTGATCCCCATCCCGGCCATTCATAACATCCCGGATGATGCGCAGGGCTATCCGGCCGTGAACCCTGAACAACTGCTGGCATTACAGCAACAGCTGGAAGCCGAGAAAAAAGCGGCAATCGCCAAAGCCGCCGCCGATAAAGCAGCCGCAGAAAAAGCCGCTGCGGATAAAGCAGCCGCCGACGAAGCTGCGCGAATCAAAGCCGCGCAGGAAGCCAATGACGCCGCGCAGGCCGAAACCGAAGACGCCGAACCAACACCTGAACCGGTGAAACCGGTGGGCAGAAATCCGTTCCGGCAGTGATTTGGGGGCGAGTCTCATTGAGTCTGGTCCACTCATTTATCCTTCTGCGTACCTGCCCTGGGGAATCCAAATCCTGCTGCCCGCTGATACAGTGAATACTTAACCTCTGCTTAATGCTCAGTTCTTTGTGAACCTCTTCACAACGCATATCCTTTTAAAAGTTTAACTTCCCCCATCTAATTGATTTAGTTGTATTTATATCGTGAATGAAACGATAAATACTTCACCTTAAAATCAATTATTCCACGGATGCTTTACCTAAAAGGACTTACCCATGACCGGATTTCCCGCTGCCCGCCAGGGCGATATGACCGCCACCGGTGGCCCGATTGTTCAGGGTTCGCTGGGCGTGATGATTGGCGCCCCGACCGGCGTGGCGTGCTCGGTCTGCCCCGGTGGTGTGCTGGAAGGCAGTCCCGTTAACCCGTCGCTCGGTGCCAAAGTCCTGCCGGGTGAAACCGACATCGCGCTGCCCGCGCAACTGCCGTTTATCCTTTCACGTGCCTACAGCAGTTTTAAAACCGACACGCCCGCGCCCATCGGGATGTTCGGCCCCGGCTGGTCGGCGGCGGCGGACATCCGTCTGCAAATCCGCGCGGACGAACTTATCCTTAACGATAATTAGGGGCGCAGCATCCATTTCCATCATCTTTCGCCGGGGCAAATTGTGTTCAGCCACAGCGAAAATCTCTGGCTGGCACGCGGCGGTGCTGATAAGCAAAACGAGGCGCATCCGCTCAGCAAGCTCTGGCAGGCGTTGCCGGAGGAACTACGCCACAGCCCGCATCATTATTTTGTCGCCAATGACGCCACCGGCCTCTGGTGGATTTTAGGCTGCGTGCAGCTGCCTGAAACCGCAGAAGACGTGCTGCCGCGCCCGCTGCCCGCCAGCCGGTTATTGTTCGGGCTGACCGACCGTTTCGGCAATCAGCTTAACTATCATCGTGACGCAGAAGGTGAATTTGCCGGGCACATCACCGGCGTCACCGACAGCGCAGGACGGCGCTTTCGTCTTGAACTGATGACGCTGCCGGACTTCAAACCCGCACTGAATTCCGGCTGGGGCGAAGATTCTGGCGTGCGGCTTTCCGCCGTGTGGCTGACGAAGGATATCGCGTTTCCGGATTTACCTTCAAAACCGCTGGTGCGCTACGACTACACGCCACGCGGCGAGCTGAAAACTGTGTATGACCGCGCGGGCGAAGTGGTCCGGGAGTTTGACTGGCATCCGGAACGCCCCGGCACCGGTCTGATGATTGCCCATCGCTACACCGGACGCCCTGCCACACATTACGTTTACGACGCCACCGGCAAAGCCATTTCACAGGTCAATCCCGGTGGCCTGAGCTATCAGTTTGAATATACTGAAAACCAAACCCGCGTCACCGACAGCCTCGGGCGCTTACGCGTCTATCACTTTGAAGGCGAGCAAGGATTGCGCCGCGTGGTCAGACTCGAACAGGCCGACGGCAGCGCTGTACAGAATAAATTCAATAACCGTGGTCAGCTGATATCCCAGACCGACGTCCTCGGGCGAACCACCGAGTTTCATATCAACCCGGCCAACGGCACGCTGGGCGCGATTTTGCATCCGGGCGGCGAAAAACGCAGCCAGTTCTACTACAACCAGGAGGGCCAACTGGTCTGCAGCACCGCGCCGGACGGACGTCGCGTGAGTCAGGAATATGATTCGTTTGGTCGCCTGAGTGCCGACACTGACGCCCTGCGCCAGACCCGCCGCTATCATTATGCAGACGATAACAGCGCGCAGCCGTGCGCCACCGAAGACGCGGCGGGCGGGCGTCAGACGCTGGAATGGAACGTCTCGGGTTTGCTGGAAAGTTTTACCGACTGCTCCGGTTTCAAAACGACTTACCGCTATAACCGCGACGGTCAGCCGCTGGAAATCCAGCACGAAGAAGGAATGAAAACCCGCTTTGCCTACGATGCGCGCGGGCGGCGGATTTCCCGTGAGGACAGCGCGGGCGGTAAAACGGTTTGGGAATATAACGCGGCGGGCGACGTCATCACCGTCACCCGACCGGACGGCAGCCAAAGCACGCAAAAATATGATGAGCGCGGTAATCCAACCGCACAGAACGAAGGCGGGCTGACCCGACAGACTGAATTCGACAGCGCGGGCAGGCTGATGCGGCTGGTGAATGAAAACGGCGTCGATACAAAATTTCGCTACGACGTGATGGACCGGCTGACGCAGGAGGTCGGTTTCGACGGGCGCGTGCAGAGCTATCAGTACAACGCCGCCGGTCAGCTTATCCGCAGCGACGACGCTGGGCAGATAACCCACTGGCACTACGATGACGAAGGCCACCTTGTCCGCCAGCAGCGGCCGGAGACAAACGACGGCCCGGACGACGTGCTGTGGCAATATGACGCCGCCGGACGCGTCACCGAAACCGCCCACCGCAGTGAAACCCATCTGGTCAGCGTGCGTTTTCAGTACGACGCCAATGACAACCTTAACGGCGAGCGGCAGATTATCCGCAACGCCCGCGGCGACCTGCTCTGGCAACACACGGCGGTGCGCGGCTTCGACGCACGGGGCTTTGAATCCGTCGTCCGCTACGACGGACTCCCGGAAATCCGCTGGCAGACCTACGGCCCCGGCCATCTGCTCGGCGTAAAACTCGGCGACGAGGTAGTGCTCGAACTCACCCGCGACAAACTGCACCGCGAAACCACCCGCCGGTTCAGCGACGGCTGGCAGAGCGAAAATGTCTATTCGCCCACCGGACAACTCGCCGCGCAGAACACGCCGGAGGTCGGCCATCCAAACCTGAAACGCCATTATCACTACAACGCCGCCGGTCAGATGACGCAGATGACCACCGGCCTCGGCGACCACCATTACGCCTACACCCCGGCCGGTCGCCTGAACAGCGTCAGCTCGCCGGACGGTTTTCTAGCGACCTTCACCGACGCCGCTGGCAACCGCAACTGCACGCACCCCGACCTGAACACGCCGCTGACCAATACGCTGCCGGTCTGGTACCACAACCGCATCCAGCGCGACGAACGGTACAGTTATGAACACGACAAATTTGGCAATCTGACGGAGAAACGCCCGTACCGCGCCGGCTGGCGGGAGGCTCCGCGCGGCGCCATCAGCCACTTCACCTACGACCAGGCGCACCGGCTGACGCGTCTGAAAATGGAAGAGGACGGCCAAACACTGACGCAGGCGCGTTATATCTACGACCCGCTCGGACGTCGCGTCGGCAAGCACGTCACGCAAATCAATCCGCAGTCCGGCGAAACAGAAACCCAAAACATCTGGTTCGGCTGGGACGGTGACCGTCTGATGCTGACGGAAAACCGCGACACCCAGTTGCACACGATTTATCACCCGAACAGCTTCGTCCAGCTGCTGCGCGCCGAGCACGCGCGGATGGAAGACAGCCACCGCTCGCTGGCAGAAAAGCTCGAAGAGGAAAACGGCAGCGCATTCCCGACCGAACTGCATCTGCGCCTGAATGAAATCGAAAAGGACATCCGCAAAAATCATCTGAGCGACGACAACCAGCAATGGCTGGACGCCGTCGGCCTGAAAGCCGAAAACCTCGCGCTGTGGCTCGACCCGCTGCCACAGGGTGACGCACTCAAACTACACCTTTATCACTGCGACCACCTCGGCACGCCGATTGCGCTGATTAATCACAAAACCAGCAAAGTGGAATGGAGTGCGGTGTTGGACGTCTGGGGCAACGCGGTCGATGTTTTCAACCCGTACAAACTGCGTCAGCCAATTAGAATGCAGGGGCAACATTACGACGACGAATCGGGGCTGCATTACAACCGTCACCGTTATTATGACCCGATGCAGGGGAGATATATTACGCAGGATCCGATTGGGTTGAGAGGCGGGTGGAATTTATATGGTTATGCGTTGGATCCGGTTCTTCGAGTAGATGTACTGGGACTGTCTGGTAAATACTTTTCGAATGTTGGGAATAATAAATCGAAAATTTCATTGAGGTCAGACGGTCAACCTTGGGGAGCTGGTTGCGGAGATGCGAATACAGATAAACTCGTGCCTGATGGCCTTTTTGGGGCTACATTCATGCCTGCATGCCGCTCTCATGATAAATGTTATGAAGATTTGAGAAAGAGTAAGGCCACTTGTGATGCTCAGTTAGGTAAAGATATTGTTTTAGCCTGTGATGATAAGTTTGGGGTGCTAAAAGGGATACCTGAAGCAGAGAATCTTCTTTATAACTGCCAAGCTATGTCCGGAATTTATCAGTCTGCCGTGGAAATGTTAGGTGGGCCTGCATATGAAGCTGCTCAGAAAGCTGCAATTGCTGATACAAAGGTGCAATAGCATGAAATAAATAAAAGCGCACAATTGTTAAAGTAACATTAATTTTTTTGATGAAGTTATTTGATTGATAGGGATGCATATGAATATCAAACCTATAGTTGTCCTGCTCGCCTTTAGTGTTTTAATGCTAACCGCATGTGATGAAAGTGAGATTAATAGAGACTTTTATTTGAGTCATGTTGCTGCTGCTCCATATGAAGTAGAAGGATTAAGGAGAAGAATATTGTTCTGTGATGAGTGTTTGAAAGGGAATGTGTGTGATTTGAATGATGAAACGCAATGCAGAGTGATTACTTTGCCTGATAGAAATAAAGCTCTAAATTTAGCAATGATAAGGCCAAACACTGAAGCTGTTTTTTTACTCGTTGATGTTGCCAAAACTGATGTAAACGGAACCTCCGGAGAATATCATGAAACGCCATTAATGATAGCTGCCTATTATGGTACTCAGAAACACAAGCAAATTGCAGAATACTTAATTTCCAAAGGCGCTGATGTAAATAGCGTTAGTCTCTCAACAGACAATACAGCATTGCTAACAGCAATTTGGAAAAATAACATTGATTTTGCAATTTTCCTTCTAAAAAATGGAACTAATCCTTCTTTAACACCTAAGGGTGAAAAAATCGGGTATGCCTGTAATTATGCGATTAACAGGAATAGGTTGAATTTCATCCCTGTCATTCCAGACTGTTGCTCTCTGGTAATACATAATTCTAAGTCAACGGATGAAATGAAATCGTACTGTCGATGATTTTTATAAATTCAACATTACATAGGTGAATATTGCTGTTTTATAAAGATATACATTGAAGGATGGATTATAACTGTGACACTGATGCTGAGATTATTATCGCCAGTAGTGCTATCACTGGTTGGTTGTAATGACGAGGAAAGAAATTTTTATATAAGTCCACTTACTTTATCCTCAGTGACAGTGAATGGACTAAAAGCAAGATGGCATTTTTGTGAACAATGCTTGAGTAATAGTGAATGTGATAATGAGGATGTTAGGCAATGTAAAACGGTAATGATACCCGATAAAAAAACGCATTAGATGCTGCAGTGAGAGAAGCAAATACTGACGCGATTTACTTCCAACTCAATATAGCTAAATAGATTTCCCCTCTCCCACACAATCTTTCAAAAAATAATCCCCGAATATATCGGGGATTATTCACACTTCAAAATCACTTATCCTGAATACAATCTGGTCGTTACTTCTTCTTAGCGTATTTCAAAGAGTCCAGCGCCACCGCGAAGATGATGATGCTGCCTTTGATGATGTACTGCCAGTAAGGGTTCACGCCGATGTAGGTCAGGCCGTAGTTGATGACGGTGAAAATCAGTACACCGGTCACCACACCTGCCACAGAACCTACGCCCCCTGCGAATGACACGCCGCCGACCACGCAGGCCGCGATGGCATCAAGTTCGTACATAAAGCCGAGGTTGTTGGTCGCACTGCCGATACGCCCTGCTTCCAGCAAACCACCGAATGCGTAGAACACGCCTGACAACGCGTAAATCATGATCAGGTTTAACGGAACGTTTACGCCTGAAACCTTCGCCGCTTCCGGGTTACCACCGATAGCAAAGATGTTTTTGCCGAAGCGGGTTTTGTTCCACAGTACCCAGACAAAGGCGATGGCAATCAGTGCATAGAATGTGATGTAAGAAAGCTTCAGGCCGCCCAGGTGAATAAACCCTTGTGCGAATTGTGAGAAGCCCGGGTCAAAGCCCGCCACCGGTGATGAGCCGACATAATCGTAATACAGGGAGTTAATCCCGTAGACGATAATCATCGTACCCAGTGTGGTGATAAATGGCGTCACGTTCAGGTAAGCGATAATAATACCGTTCAGCAAACCAATTAACGCGCCAACAATACACACGGTCAGAATAACCAGTGGAATTGGCACAACTTCCAGATGCGGGAAGACTTTGTTGACGTTATCCATCGCCTGCAACATGGTGGCCGCAACAACCGCCGCTAAGCCCACCTGACGCCCGGCTGACAGGTCGGTACCCTGCGTGACGATAAGCCCCGCGACGCCCAGTGCGATAATAACGCGCACGGAAGACTG
Source organism: Rahnella selenatireducens (assembly GCF_046449555.1). Lineage (NCBI taxonomy): Bacteria > Pseudomonadati > Pseudomonadota > Gammaproteobacteria > Enterobacterales > Yersiniaceae > Rahnella > Rahnella selenatireducens. The sequence goes on along the minus strand of NZ_JBKEZJ010000003.1, from coordinate 391,704 downwards.
GGTCAGAATGTTACTTAAGTTGACCAGACTGAGAAAGCTTGGATCCTGAATGATAATAATCGCCAGCAAAACCAGCAATACCACATAAATCCCGCCCTCTTTTAAATAAGTGAGCACACTTTTCTTATTTAATGCTTTCATAATAAGAACCCTTAAAAATTAGAGATGCAAGGAAGCCAGGCGTAATATTTCATTCTGCGAGGTCGTTTTTGTATCAACGATGCCCGCCACCTGTCCATTACTCATAACCAAAATCCTGTCAGTAATACCCAGCAACTCAGGCATTTCAGAGGAGATAATAATGATCCCCTTCTCTTTTTTAGCCAACTCGGTGATTAACTGGTAAATTTCAAACTTAGCGCCAACGTCAATCCCGCGAGTCGGTTCATCCAGCATTAATATTTCAGGATTGGTTAATAACCAGCGCCCGATAATAACTTTTTGCTGATTCCCGCCAGATAATGAACCAATACTGGTTTTATGTCCCGGCGTTTTCACCCGCATGGAATCGATAACCCATTGGGTATCGCTTTTCATGCGCGAGGTATCCAGTAAACCGGCTTTATTTTTATATTGACGAATATTGGAAATCAGCGAGTTAAAACCGATATCCAGATACGCATAAATACCGGTAGAACGGCGCTCTTCAGTCACCAGCGCAAAACCATGGTTAATGGCTTCATTCGCACTGTGATTATTAATTTTTTTGCCGTGAAGCTTAATGGTTCCGGCGACTTTCTCACGGATACCAAACAGCGTTTCGACAATGTCTGTACGCTTCGCACCGACCAGACCGGCGATCCCGAGAATTTCACCTTTGTGCAAATCAAAGGAGATATCACGAATGGAAGGCTGGCGCAGCGACGTCAGATTGCGTACTTCGAGGATGACTTCACCCGGTTTGTTCAGGCGATCAGGGAAACGCTGGCTCAGCGAACGACCCACCATCATGGAGATGATTCTGTCCATATCGAGGCCTTCGAGCGACTGAGTGGCAATCCACTGGCCATCGCGCAAAATGGTGATTTCATCACACAGCTGGAAGATTTCTTCCATTTTATGAGAGATATACACAATCCCGCAGCCGCGATCTTTCAGCTTACGGATAATCGTGAACAAATGGTTCACTTCTTTTTCCGTCAGGGAAGATGTCGGTTCGTCCATGATGACGATTTTTGCGTTGTAGGAAAACGCCTTGGCGATTTCGATCATCTGCATCTGCGAAACGGACAGCTTACCCACCTTGTCGCGCGGATCGATATCAATGTCCAATTCGTCAAAAATCGCTTTGGTATCTTTATACATTTTGTCCTGATCAACAAAAATGCCTTTGGTCGGATAACGACCCAGCCACATGTTGTCCATGACAGTACGTTGCAACACCAGGTTTAATTCCTGATGCACCATCGACACGCCTTGCTCAAGCGCTTCTTTTGAGCTTTTAAAATTAACTTCTTGTCCCTGAAAAAGAATAGTTCCAGAGTCTTTACTGTAAATTCCGAAAAGACATTTTAATAATGTGGATTTACCCGCGCCATTTTCACCCATTAATGCATGGATGGAATACGGACGCACTTTTAAATTCACATTATCTAACGCCTTAACGCCTGGGAATGATTTATTAATACCGCTCATTTCCAGCAGGAATTCACCTGGCTTTTCTGTTTTTGTGTCAGAGAGCGAAATATCGGCCATAGTTGTACCTGGCTAAAGATAAAAATAAACGGGTTATTAATGCCTGATGTCAGTAATGCAGCCGGCAAGCGAACTCACCAGCTGCATCGTGACATGACATCCTGTCAGACAAGCATTAACGTCTAATCACACTTAATCTTTATTTACGGCTTAACCGCAATTATTTTTGCCACTGCTTAGCTTTGTTTTTTTATTGCTGTCTGTATTGACTGCTATCGACGAACTCTTATTTCACAAACTCAGACAGGTTGTCTTTGTCTACTGCGACGTAAGGAATACGAACGACTTTGTTTTCAATTTTCCAGTTAGTGCCATCGGCGGCTGGTTTACCCGCTGCCAGATTTCTTGCAAGATCAAAGGTGGCTTTAGCCTGGTTGTTGGCATCGTTCAGCACGGTACCGGCCATTGCGCCAGATTTCACCAGCGCCAGCGCTTCTGCCAGGGCATCCACACCAAATACAGGAATGCTGGATTTGTTATGAGATTTCAGAGCTTCTACAGCACCCATTGCCATGGCATCGTTGTTAGCGATAACCACTTCGATTTTGTTCGCGTTAGGGCCGGACAGCCAGGCGTCCATTTTGTCTTTCGCCTGAGCGGTATCCCACATGGCTGTGTCGAGTTGCAGCTGATCTGTTTTCAGACCTTCTTTGCCATTCAGCGTGCTGATGACGTATTTGGTACGCGCTTCAGCATCCGGATGGCCCGGTTCACCTTTAATGAGCACGTATTGGATCACGCCGTCTTTATTCAGGTCCCAGGCCGGGTTCGCTTTCCAGTGTTTAGCAATCAGCTCACCCTGGATAACGCCAGACTCTTTGGAGTCAGTCCCGACGTAATACGCTTTGTCGTAGCTGTCTAAAGCTTTACGGGATGGCTCTTTGTTGTAGAACACAACAGGGATGCCAGCACCACGCGCTTTCTCAATGATGACCGGAGCAGCAGCCGGGTCAACCAGGTTAATGGCCAGGGCTTTAACGCCTTTCGCCAGCATGACGTCAACCTGGTCATTCTGAGTGGACTGGCTGTTTTGCGAGTCATTCATCAGCAGTTGCACGTCTGGAGAAGCTTTCGCATCTTTCTCGATGGCTTTACGCACTTCAGACATGAAGTTGTCATCGTATTTGTAGATGGTGACACCGATTTTAGTATCAGCAGCGTGTGCGGCAAAACCAAACATCATGCTCGCAGCCAGAGTAGCCAGTGTGAAAACCTTTTTATTCATTTGTATCTCCGGTTTATATGAGGGGTACAGGGTGGAACCGGCAATCCATGCGGGAGCAGTACAGCTCCACGTCATTATCGCGGGTGCCTGCCATCCTTGACCTACAACATCCTGACTCGCTGTGAAACCAGTCCGGTAACGCCGGACACAAAGTGAATCATGTTGAAAACGAATGCATCATAAAGGTCGCGATGTTAATAAACTGTGAAAGTTCTCACAGATTGAAAACGGTTACATCGCGTTATTTGATCAATAAGTGACGGGTGCCACATTTTGCCACGGTGCCACGGAATGCCGTCTGACCAGCGTCGGCATAAAACAATGCGAAATGCCCGTAGCTAACTGTTCTGCCGCACCTTTTAATGCCAGTTCGGTAGCAAGCGTAGCCATGGAAACGATCGGGTAACGCACCGTCGTCATTTTCGGACTGGTGTACCGGGCGATCGGAATATCGTCAAAGCCCACCAGTGAGAAATCGTCAGGAATGTTAATTCCGTTTTCTTTCAACACCGCCATTGCCCCTGCCGCCATCGAATCGTTATACGTGAAGACCGCGCTCAGATGCAGATTACGCCCGAGGAGTTCGACCATCGCCGCTTCTCCGCCCTGCAAATCTGGTGAACTTTGCGCACGCCAGGCCGCAGGGGGGGCAGCAGCAGAATGATGTGCCTGCGTCATAGCCTGTAAATATCCCTGATAACGCTGCAAATCATCCTCGATGCCGTGGCTCGAGCCGATATAGCCGATGCGCTGATGTCCCTGAGACAGCAGCAAACGCGTGGCCATTTCCGCGCCGCTGACGTTATTGAGCCACACGCAGCGATGCTCGTAGCCGGGAATAACGCGGTTAATCAACACCATGCCGGAAACCTGATCCATAAAGCGCGAAAGCTCGTCATCACCCAGCGCCTTGGAATGCACAATGAGCGCGTTACAGCGCTGGCGAATCAAAACTTCAATGGCATGCCTTTCTTTTTCGGCGATGTGATAGCTGTTACCTATCAGAACGTATTTCTGATGCTGCTGAGCGACGGTGTCCACCGCTTTCACTAGCGCGCCAAAAAAGGGATCTGACACGTCCATCACCACCACGCCGATGGTGTCGCTGCTTTGTGTTGCCAGCGCCTGGGCATTGGCATTCGGCCGGTATCCCAGCGTAGCGACGGCCTGCAAAACCTGCTCGCGCGCCTCTTTACTGGCGATAGACGGATTGTTCAGAACTCGGGAAACCGTGGCGACAGATACGCCGGCCAGACGGGCGACATCACGAATTGTGACCATTTGTCGCTCCGTCATCAGCCAGAGAGTGGTACGGAGGAATACGGAAATGGTTAACCCAGGAGGTAAAAAATGCAGACAAAGAGAAGCGAGGTGAAGTGCTCATGGCGTTTCCTTTTTAGTGTAGTGGTCGTCAGACTGGCACGACCGCTATCCTAAACATTTTGCGAAACTGCCTGCGTGAATCACGTCACAGGAAAGAAAACGTTTACATACAATTCTGCAACGTCCATCTCAAATCTATAATTTAGGGTGATAGAACAGCGCCTACCTCAGGCTGTTTTCACCTCAACGCCCGAGGCTTTGATGGTTAGGGTTCGCCATAACCATTCCAGCGGCCCCTGACGGAAATAACGCAGCCACAGCAGCGTCACCAGCAGGTTACACGCCCACACCAGCGGCACCAGCGCCAGCAGTTGTAGCCGGTCGAAGTGCAGGAAGAAGCCGAAGAAATTGAAGAACGTGGTGCAGATCAGCGTCTGTAACAGGTAATTGGTCAGCGCCATGCGGCCAACCTGAGAAATCCAGTGAACCAGCCGCCAGCGCGAAACTACCGACCAGAAGCCATAACACAGCGCCAGATAGCTGACTGCCTGCATCAGCGATCCAATTTCACGCGGAACCTGCAATAAAAAGCCGCTCCAGCGGTAGTCCCAGCCACTCTTCCATTGCAGGTAAATCGCCGGAATTTGTATCAGCAATGAAAGCGGTAACAGCGCCGTCGCCACTTTGCGGTAATGCCGCTCGCTGAATTCACCTTTCAGCCATCCGCTGCGCATCAGCCCGGAGCCAATTAACATTGCGCCCGCCAGTTCCCAGCCGTATTGCGCACCAATCGCCAGCAAACTTGAAGATAGGAGATCCAGCCGGTTCTGAATGGCTTCCCAGCCACCTTTCAGCCGCCAGTATTGCTCATACTGAATTTCAGCCGGTCCCGGCAGCCAGAAACTCCCTGCTTTGGGCGAAGAAATCACGCCCAAAATCGCCAGTACCGCGACGCCGATGAGGTACAAGATAATCCCGGTCGAAACCAGCGACTGGCTGCTGCGCCCTTCCCTCACCATGCGCCAGCACACCAGACCAATCAGCCCGTAGGACAACAGAATATCGCCGTCCCACAACAATGTGGCGTGGATCAGGCCGCACAACAATAAAATCGAAAGACGCGACTGGATCCAGTGTTTGCCACGCGGCAGCAGCAAGTACAAGCCACCGCCAAACAGCATGGCGAACATCATCAGGAATTTACCCTGCGCGACGGCGTCGAGCACCGCCCAGGTCCAGGCGTCAGAAGCAGAAGGAAGACCGGCATAGGCCGGGTTCAGATAGGCGGCCTTCGGTAAGCCGAACGCGCTGATATTGAGCAGAAGAATGCCAAAAATGGCCAGACCACGGGCAAAATCGAGTGTGGCGATACGTGAGCGCACCCGGAGATTCCTTTTGAGGATTATTTAGATTTTAAGAATAAGTGAAGAGAATCATCGGGGCTACTCTTCAGGTAAATGAAGTTGCAGCAAGGCAGCAAGGAAGGAGAGCCCGATGAGCTGACACAAGTCAGTGATTCGGGTCTCCGAACGCGGCGAACGCAGCTGCGGCTTTATTTACGAAGAATGGCGGACGGTACGCAGGAATTCCTGACGCGTATTCTGGCTGGACTTGAACAAACCGCCCAGAGAGGTGGTGGTGGTTGCGCTGGTTGCGTCACGCACGCCACGGGCTTTCACGCAGTAATGCACGGCATCAATCGACACAGCCACGTTTGGCGTGCCAAGCAGCGTCTGTAACGCAACCAGAATCTGCTGGGTCAGACGTTCCTGAACCTGCGGACGCTGCGAGAAAAACTGCACGATGCGGTTGATTTTCGACAAACCGATCACGGTATCTTTTGGCAGATACGCCACTGTCGCTTTCCCGTCGATGGTCACGAAATGGTGCTCGCAGGTGCTGGTCAGGGTGATATCACGCACCGTCACCATCTCATCCACTTTCATCTTATTTTCGATAACCGTGATTTTCGGGAAGTTCGCGTAATCCAGCCCGGAGAAAATTTCATCAACGTACATCTTCGCGATACGACGCGGCGTTTCCACCAGACTGTCATCGGAGAGATCCAGATTGAGCAATTGCATGATGCCAGTCATATGTTCCTGGATCCGCTGTTTGCGCGTTTCGTTGTCGATCGGCAGGGCTTCACGCAGAGGGGTTTCCAGACCACGGGCTAACAACGCCTCATGGACCAAAATGGCTTCTTTACTCAGGATTGGGGTTGGCATTCATTCTTCTCCGGCAGGTGTAATCACTTTGACGCAGATCACGCTAAAGTGAGGTGGCTTACTGTAGTAGAGAGCGGATTCAGAATCCAGTGATTGCTTTCCTGAAGGATGAAAAAGCCATAATGGATGAAATAGGTGTACGTTATCGGTTATCCCGAACCACCAGCACGCCTGCAATCACAAAACCAGCGAGCGCGACATACAGCGCCGGTTCCAGATGATGCGTCAGCGCGGTGGATATCGCCGACAGTACTGGCCCGAACAACTGCCCTACCGCGTATCCGGTGGTCAGCAGCCCCGCCATGTAGCGGCTGTGGTTCGGCGCCAGTTCGCGGCTGTACTGTAACGCCAGCTGAACCACGCTGAGAAAGCCGCCGCCCGTCAGCAATGCACCAAGCACCAGGCCGCTGACGCCCGGCACTACTTCCGCGCACAAAATACCCAGCCCCTGGATCCACAACGTCAGCGCCAAACGCGTATGCGTGGTCAGGCGGTGCCGGGTCAGAATACCAATAATAATGCCGATCACCGCCGCGCCGCCGAACACCGGCCAGACAAACTGCGCAAACAGGCTGTCAGGAAAACGCGCCGTCGCCATCTGCGATAAAAAAGTAGCTGGCAGGATGTAGCCGAAGCCCGCCAGACTGTAACTCCACACCAGACGTTTCAGCGCCGGTGTCATGACCAGCGGTTCCGCTGCCACATGCGAACGATGCAAATCGCCTTTGCGCGGTAAATTCGGCGTGATAATCGCCACGAAAATCAGCGCCAGCACGCCGTACACCGACCAGGCCTGTGCGGACGTCAGCTGCAAACTGTGGATCCCCACGGCCAGCATTCCGCTGAGGAAAATCCCGACGCCCGGCCCGGCAAACACCGCCGCGCTCAGCGCCGGACGGCCATAATGCGCCAGCCGTTCATTACACCACGCCGACACCATCACCATCGCCCAGCCGCTGGTCCAGCCAATCAGAAAGCGCACAATACTGTGCAGCACTTCGCCGGAAATCACCGCCGACAGTAATGTCAGTAACACGCCGCCCCACACGCCCAGCCATAACCGGCGTTCCAGATGTTTCGTCGCACGCATTCCGTCAAACGCGCCACACAGATAACCGAGATAGTTGAAGGCGGCGACCAGACCCGCGCCCGTCAGCGTGAACTGATGTTCAGCTATCATTAAAGGAACTTGCGGCGTAAAGGCGAAGCGCCCGATACCCATCGCGACGACAAAAGCCAGAAAACCACTTAGCGCAATCCGAAAAGCCATAACTGCTCCGCTGTAAGAAACCGCAATGCAACATAGTAGAAACAATGAGTAAACATACTCAAAGGCCGATACTGAAAACAGAGGATTTCTGAAAAGAAAGTGAATTGGACGTTGTCAGCTATGATGCCTTACGGATACAATCACGAAAACTGAATAATACAAACCAAGTTGTTTACGATTAGAGAACACAGGAACTCATTATGGATCTCACCCAGTTGCGGATGTTTTGCTGCGTGGCGGAAACCGGATCGCTGGCGCGGGCGGCAGAACAGCTGCATCGCGTGCCTTCGAACCTCACCACCCGTCTGCGTCAGCTCGAACTCGAACTGGGCACGGATTTGTTCATCCGCGAAAAGCAGCGTATCCGCCTTTCGGCGATGGGCCATAACTTTCTCAATTACGCCGAACGCATTCTGGCGCTCAGTGACGAAGCGATGAGCATTACCCACGCCGGTGAACCTGCCGGGAATTTCGCGCTGGGCTCGATGGAAAGCACCGCAGCCACCCGCCTGCCTTCGCTGCTGGCGGCCTATCACCAGAAATTTCCGCAGGTAGCGCTTTCGCTGGTCACAGCGACTTCCGGTGAAACTATCGACAGCGTACGGGCCGGCCGTTTAGCCGCCGCGCTGGTGGACGGCCCGATTGATTTTGACGATCTGAACGGCTGCATCTCTTTTCGCGAACGTATGGTGGTGATTTCTCCGCTTGGGGAATCACCGCTTGAGCTTCCGGCAGGCCGCAGCGGACATACCGTTTTCGCATTCCGCCCGAGCTGTTCCTACCGCCAGCGTTTGCAGGCGTGGATTAAAGAGATGAATGTGCCGGTGGCAAACACCATGGAAATTCAGTCCTATCATTCGATGATGGCCTGCGTCGCCAGCGGCGCGGGGATTGCGATGATCCCGCGCTCTGTACTGGAACAATTACCCGGCCACGAACGGGTACAAATTCACGAAATCCCGGATGAATTCGCCGATACCGCCACCTGGCTTATCTGGCGACGGGACGCCTTCAGCCCCAATGTTAGGGCGCTGAAAGAACTGATCATTGAACAAAATGACGGGGTGATCCCGTTACTGAAACATCCTCTTGCCGGCGAAAATGACCCGGTGATGGATCCGGCATAAGCCAACCCTTTTAACTAAAAAACACCTGACGAAAATGGAGTACGACCATGGAAATGATTAAAACACGCGCCGCCGTCGCCTGGGGCCCGAATCAACCTCTGTCCATCGAAGAAGTGGATTTGATGCCACCGCAAAAAGGCGAAGTGCTGGTGCGTATCGTTGCCAGCGGCGTATGCCACACCGACGCCTACACCCTTTCAGGCAAAGATCCGGAAGGCGTTTTCCCGGCGATCCTCGGCCATGAAGGCGGTGGCGTAGTGGAAGCTGTCGGCGAAGGCGTGACCAGCGTTGCCGTTGGCGACCACGTGATCCCGCTGTACACCCCGGAATGTGGCGAATGTAAGTTCTGTAAATCCGGTAAAACTAACCTGTGTCAGGCGATCCGCACCACACAGGGTAAAGGCCTGATGCCGGACGGCACCACGCGTTTCTTCAAAGACGGTAAGCCGATTTTCCATTACATGGGGACTTCGACTTTCTCCGAATACACCGTGGTTCCTGAAATTTCACTGGCGAAAATCAACAAAGAAGCGCCACTGGAAGAAGTGTGTCTGCTCGGTTGCGGCGTGACCACCGGTATGGGCGCTGTGATTAACACCGCCAAAGTGAAAAAAGGCGATACCGTGGCGATATTCGGCCTCGGCGGCATTGGTCTCTCGGCGATTATCGGCGCTGTAATGGCGGGCGCAGGCCGCATCATCGGTATCGATCTGAACACCAGCAAGTTCGATCTGGCCCGCAAACTCGGCGCAACCGATCTGATTAACCCGAAAGATTTTGATAAGCCGATTCAGGACGTTATCGTCGAAATGACCGACGGCGGCGTGGACTTCTCCTTCGAATGTATCGGCAACGTGAATGTGATGCGTTCCGCGCTGGAATGCTGCCATAAAGGCTGGGGCGAATCGGTCATTATCGGCGTTGCCGGAGCCGGTGAAGAAATCTCCACACGTCCGTTCCAGCTGGTAACCGGCCGCGTATGGCGTGGTTCCGCATTCGGTGGCGTCAAAGGCCGCAGCCAGCTGCCGGGCATTGTGGAACGTTATCTGGACGGCGAATTCGCTCTGAACGATTTCATCACTCACACCATGCCGCTGGAAGAAATCAACGAAGCGTTTGATTTGATGCACGAAGGTAAGTCTATCCGTACGGTTATTCATTTTAACAAGTAAGGAAAGTTTTCGATGAGCAGCTCGATTGAACTACTCGAAGAACACCGGATGTTTGGCGGCTGGCAGCAGCGCTACCGCCATACATCGGCCAGCCTGAATTGCGGCATGACGTTCAGCATCTATCTGCCACCGGCAAAAGATGACACGCCTCCGCCGGTGCTGTATTGGCTGTCGGGCCTGACCTGTAATGATGAAAACTTCACGCTGAAAGCCGGGGCGCAACGCGTCGCGGCGGAACTGGGCCTGATTCTGGTGATGCCGGATACCAGCCCGCGCGGTGAGGATGTCGCCAATGATGACGGTTACGATCTTGGTCAGGGCGCAGGTTTTTACCTGAACGCCACACAGTCGCCGTGGGCGGTACATTACCGGATGTATGATTACCTGCTCGATGAACTGCCGGCGTTAATCAGCGGACATTTCAGGGTCAGCGACCGTCAGTCGATCTTTGGCCACTCGATGGGCGGCCATGGCGCACTGATGCTGGCACTGCGTAATCCGCAGCGTTTCCACTCTGTTTCCGCGTTCGCACCGATTGTGAATCCGGCGCAAGTTCCGTGGGGACGTAAAGCGTTCAGCGCCTATCTGGGTGACGACGAAAGCCAGTGGTTGCAGTACGACAGCTGCCATCTGCTGAGTTCACTGCCTGCGGATCAGGTGCCATTCCCGATTTTAGTCGATCAGGGTGATGGCGATCAGTTCCTTGCGGATCAGCTGCAACCGGCAAAACTGGCCGAAATCGCCCGCCAGCGTGGCTGGCCGTTACAGCTGCGCGTGCAGCCGGGGTACGATCACAGCTACTTTACGATTGCCTCGTTTGTGGAAGATCACCTGCGGTTTCATGCGGGGTATTTGCACTCGAAGGCATGAGTGCGGGAATGCCGTCTGCCCGAGATAGTTTCGGTTTCTCACGAGCAGAGATCGCGTAGTATCTGACGCCGAAACCGACCACAGGAGGGAAGTGCTTTCCCTCCTGTGGATTCCGCTCAGTTCAGCAAACTTTCTGATTGCGCCTTGCAAGCATTCTAAAATAAGCGTTTTCGTTTTATATCGCTTACAGATTAATAGATAAAATATATAATCTGAAATATTAAAAAAGGCAGAAGCCTGATTTCTAATCAAGCTTCGCGGTCCCATGAAGGGAAAGGGTAAATCTTAAAGGCCTCAATGGGCAACGCAAGGATATTATCAAAAATAATGCGTTAATCAAGCCAATAATGATTACTAAACTAAAAAGTTTGCTGCATTGATAGAACGAATAACCGCTATCTGGATTAATGTAACTATTTGATTAGGAATTCGCTGAGTTAATCTTCCTCGTTCAACTAACATAGGTCGGTTCAGCCGGTTATTACTGACCGTCTGCACCAAATCGCATTTAGCCCAGCATGTTTTTGGGTGAAAGTGTTTGAGATCGGCGCTCACGCCTGAATCCAGCTGAATATGTATTCCCTTACTGATTTTCAATTCATTCTTCGTTGGTGATAAAGGAACAACGATTGATGAATTATCGTTAAGTTTGCCATTAAGGACGATCACCAACCTGTGCTTAATCATTTCCGGCGGCATATGCGCATCAACCCTATCAGGAATAATCGCCCCCTGGAGATCTCTGGGGTAAACTCCGTAATTACAGTCAAGAACCTGCCCTACTTTGGGTTTAAAATTAATCGACATAACAGTTCCTTTGTTTACATTCACAAACAAAGAACATACTGCACACCGAAACGCATTCCAATTACGTGTTCTGTTTATTACGAGGCGTATTCCAGTAAAAATAAAACGATTACATCGAAGTTACATTCAATAAAAATATAATAGCAATAAAAAAATGCCGAAACAAAATATCTTTAAAAACCCAATATGGCGCAATCAGAAAGTTTGCTGAACGGAGCGGCTCCGAAACCTTAGGTTCGAAGATGAGAGAAGGTACCGCGCAGCGGCAAGCTTTCGCGCCAGTCACGGCGTTAACTGAAACATAGCCAACAAGCGACAGCGCGCAGTTAAAGAGCCCGGGATTCTCAAGGAGCGCGGCGACAGGCGCTCCTTGAGGCCGGTTTGGGTGGCAACCCAAGATCTCGATCACCGCCATTGAGAAACCGAAATTTTCTCGATCAGCTAAAAAGGAGCCTTTGGGGATACTCCCCAAAAAACACTAATTTTTCAATTTCGGATCCAGTGCATCTCTCAACCCATCCCCCAGCAGATTAAACGCCAGCACCGTCAGGAATATCGCCAGGCTCGGGAATATCGCCACGTGCGGAGCCATCACCATGTCGGCGCGGGCTTCGTTAAGCATCGCGCCCCACTCCGGCGTCGGGGGCTGTGCGCCCATGCCGAGGAACGACAAACTCGCGGCGGTGATAATCGACGTGCCTATGCGCATGGTGAAATACACCACAATGGAAGACAGCGTGCCGGGCAGAATGTGGCGGAACAAAATGGTGGCGTCCGATGCACCGATGCTGCGCGCTGATTCGATGTAGGTCTGCTGTTTCAGCACCAGCGTGTTCCCGCGTACCAGACGGGCGAACGCGGGAATGCTGAATATCGCCACGGCAATAATCACGTTCGACATACCGTTGCCCATCACGGCGACCACGGCAATCGCCAGCAGAATGCCGGGAAAAGCGAACAGCACGTCACAAATACGCATGGTAATGCGGTCCCACGCCCCTTCGTAATATCCGGCCAGCAAGCCGAAAAAGGTGCCGATAACCGCGCCCAGCACCACGGAAAGCACGCCGGCGGCCAGTGAAATACGCGCGCCCATCAGGATACGGCTGAAAATATCCCGCCCGAGTGAATCCACGCCGAGCCAGTGCATCAACGAAGGACCTTCGTTCAGACGGTCATAATCGAAGTAATTCTCCGGATCAAACGGCACCAGCCACGGCGCAAATACCGCAGCGGCAATTAATAAAAGAATAAAAACGCCCGCAATCATCGCGATATGTTGCCGGCGAAAACGCCGCCAGAACGCTTTCCACGGCGTTCTTACTGCCTGAGGGGTTTCGGATGTGAATATCGGCAAGCTCGCCAGTACGGCATTTCTCCGCCAGTTTTTCATGCGCCTGCTCACTTGTATCGGATAGAAGGGTTAATCACGGCGTACAGCATGTCCACCAGCAGATTGATGAGGATGAATTCGAGCGAGAAGAGCAGCACTTCGGCCTGGATCACCGGGTAATCGCGCATCTCCACGGAATCCACCAGCAACCGCCCTAACCCCGGCCAGTTGAAGACTTTCTCGACGACAATCGAGCCGCCGAGCAGGAAACCAAACTGTAATCCCATCATGGTCACAACCGGGATCATTGCGTTGCGTAGCCCGTGTTTGACCACCACAACGGCTTCATGAACGCCCTTCGCCCGCGCCGTACGCATGTAATCTTCCTGCATCACTTCGACAAAAGACGCCCGGGTAAAGCGCGCCATAATAGCCGCTACCGCCGCGCCCAGCGTGATGGACGGCAGAATATAGTGCTGCCAGCCGTCAGCGCCGACGGTCGGCAACCAGCCCAGTTCAACGGAGAAAACCTGCATCAGCAGCATGCCCAGCGCAAAGGCCGGGAAGGAGATACCGGAAACGGCGAGCGCCATGCCCAGACGATCCGGCCAGCGGTTACGCCAAACGGCGGAGACCACGCCGATGATCAACCCGATAATCACCGACCACAGCATGCTGGTCAGCGTGAGCCAGAACGTTGGCATAAAGCGGGAGCTGATTTCGTCGATCACCGGACGCTTCGACACCATCGAATGCCCGAAATCGCCGGTCAGCGCGTTGCCAAAAAAGGTGAAAAATTGCTGATAGAGCGGTTTATCCAGCCCTAAATCCTGACGGACCAGCGCAATAACGCTGGCGTCTGCGTCCTGTCCGGCCATCAGACGCGCCGGATCGCCCGGCAAAAGATGTACAAATAAAAAGACCAGCACTGCCACAATCAGCAATGTCGGAATCAATCCCAGTAGTCGTTTCAGAAAATAATTAAGCATGATTCGCTGTCTGTGATTTCACGGTATGACATCCCTATTCCGGCTGCGGAACACGTAAGTTCAGGGCGCGGTGTCTATGAACCCCGCGCCCTGAAAGCTTCACCGCATATTATTTCACATCGGCATCATCAAAGCTGAACGCCGTATCTGGCATCACGTAGAAACCTGTCAGACGTTTGTTGTTGGCAGAAACCAGACGCTCAGTTACCAGGAACGCCCACGGCGCGTCGGTCCAGATTTGTTTCTGGGCATCTGCGTAGAGTTTTGCTTTCTCGGCTTTGTCGGTCGTTTTCAGCGCGTCGGACAAATCTTTATCCACCTGCGCATTGCTGTAGAACGCCGTGTTGAACTGTTTCGGTGGCGCGGCCTGGGTTGAGAACAGCGGCGACAGCGCCCAGTCAGCTTCGCCCGTTGACGCCGACCAGCCGGTATAAAACATCCGGATCCCCGCGTCTTTCTGCCCGACGTTTTCGACCTGCGCCGCACGCTGCGCGGCATCCATCGCGGTTACGGTGACTTTAATACCCACCTGCGCCAGCTGCTGTTGCGTGAACTGCAACACTTTCTGCGCGGTGCTGTTGTTATGTGAAGACCACAGCGTGGTGGTAAAGCCGTCCGGATAACCCGCTTCTTTCAACAGTAGTTTGGCTTTTGCCGGATCGTATGGCCAGGGTTTAAATTTAGCGGCGTACTCAATTCCCTGCGGCAATGGCCCTTCGGAAGGCACAGCGTAACCGGCAAACGCGACTTTAATCAGCGCCTGTTTGTTGATGGCGTAGTTGATCGCTTCACGCACTTTCACGTTATCGAACGGTTTTTGCGTGACATTAAAGCTGATGTAACGATGCAAAATTGACGGCGCGGCTACCAGATCCAGTTTCGGGTTTTTCTCCAGCAGCGCGGCCTGCTCGTAAGGCACCGGGAACGCCAGATCGGCTTCACCGGTTTGCAGCATCGCGGCGCGGGTGTTGTTATCGACAACCGGGCGCCAGGTGATGGTGTCGAGTTTAGGCTCGCCTTTTTTCCAGTAACCGTCGAATTTCTTCACTTTCACGAAATCGGTCTGATTCCACTGATCCAGCGTATACGGGCCGGTGCCCACCGGATGGAAACCGATCTCTTTGCCATATTTGGTCAGCGCCGCCGGAGAAATAATCACGGCCGACGGGTGTGCCAGAATATTGATGAACGCCGAGAACGGTTCTTTCAGCGTAATTTTCACCGTGGTGTCATCCACCGCTTCCGTGCTGGCAATATTTTTAAACAGGTTGTATCGCTTGAGATGATTGTCAGGATTGCTGGCGCGGTCAAAGTTAACTTTTACCGCCGCCGCGTTAAAGTCGATGCCGTCCTGGAATTTCACGCCCGGATGCAGCTTGATGGTGTAAACCAGCCCGTCCTTGCTGACCGTGTAGCTGTCCGCCAACACGTTTTCCAGCTTCATGTTTTTATCGAAGCCAAACAGGCCCTGATAGAAGGATTTTGCCACCGCCTGCGACAGGGTGTCGTTCGCATCATAAGGATCAAGCGAGGTGAAGTTAGAGCCTACGGCGATCACAACGTCTTTGGCAGCCCATGCTGAAGCTGAAGCCAGAGAACCGAAAATAGCGGCAGCGAGCACCGCCTGGCGGATCACGTTCTTACCTTTACGTTTCTGCTGATTCATGTCAGTTCCTTTTCCTGTCTTACCCGTTTGTCTTACAAATTGACGGCTTGCACTTAACCCAAAACAAGCCACCACAAAAATCAGTAAAGCCCCGCAATCGCGTGCCGGGCGACAAAGTGCCCTTCGCCCACCTGCACCAGCGGGGAAACCAGCGGCTCATCGTTGAGCGCACGGATCGGGCTGGGGATTTCATCGACCAGCAAGGCCTGTTCTTTTCTTTTATGCGCCGGATCGGCCACCGGCACCGCTGCCATCAGTTTGCGGGTATAAGCATGTTGTGGATTTTCAAACACCGCGCGCCGCGTGCCGATTTCAACGATTTGTCCGAGATACATCACCGCCACGCGATGACTGATGCGCTCGACCACCGCCATGTCGTGCGAAATAAACAGAAACGCCAGCCCGAACTCTTTCTGTAAATCCATCAGCAAATTAATGATTTGCGCACGGACAGACACATCGAGGGCAGAAACGGATTCATCCGCAATCACCACTTTCGGATTGAGCGCCAGCGCTCGGGCAATGCAAATCCGCTGACGCTGACCGCCGGAAAACTCGTGAGGATAGCGCTGCGCGTGTTCCGGCAGCAGCCCGACTTTTTCCAGCAGCCAGGCGACGCGCGCCTCGGCCTCTGCGTCTTTCGCCAGTTTGTGAACCAGCAGCGGTTCCATAATGGAATAGCCGACCGTCAGACGCGGATCGAGCGAGGCATACGGATCCTGAAAAATAAACTGAATATCGCGCCGCAGATGTTGCAGCGCATTGCCGCTGACATCGGTCAGCACCTGACCGTTAAACGTAATCGTCCCGCCCTGACTTTTCACCAGTTTCAGCAGCGAGCGACCGGTGGTGGATTTTCCGCAACCGGATTCGCCCACCAGCGCCAACGTTTCGCCCGGATGTAAATCAAAGCTAACTTTTTCCACGGCATGAACGCGGCGCTTCACGCGGTTGAAAATGCCACTGCGCAAATCAAAACGCGTAACGAGATCGCGAACCTGCAAAACCGGCGGAGCACCCGGCGTCAGGGTGTCCTGCACCAGTTCCGGGTCACTTTCTTTTTGCTCCTGCACAGGGAAACGCGCGGGCAACGGTTTACCGGCCATCGAACCTAATTTTGGCACCGCCGCCAACAGCGAGCGGGTATAGGGCTGTTGCGGTGCACGGAAAATCGCGCCCACGTCGCCGGTTTCCACGCTGTTGCCCTGATGCATCACCAGCACGCGGTCGGCAATTTCAGCCACCACGCCCATATCGTGGGTGATGAAAATCACCCCCATCTGCATCTCTTTTTGCAGCACGCGGATGAGCTGTAAAATCTGCGCCTGAATGGTCACATCCAGCGCCGTGGTCGGTTCGTCTGCAATCAGCAGCGCAGGTTTGCACGACAGCGCCATCGCAATCATCACCCTCTGGCGCATGCCGCCGGAAAGCTGATGCGGATAGCTGTCGAGAATGTTTCGGGCTTCAGGGATGCGCACCAGATCCAGCATCCGCAACGCCTCAGCACGTGCGGCGCGGCTGTCTTTGTTCTGATGCAGGCGGATGGATTCCGCGATTTGCTCGCCCACCGGAAACACCGGATTGAGTGAGGTCATCGGCTCCTGAAAAATCATCGCAATATCGGCACCGCGCAGGCTGCGCATGGACGATTGTGACGCCGCCATTAAATCTACAACTTCGGCATTTCGGCGGCGAAAAAGCATGTCACCCTTGGAAATCTGCCCGCCGCCCTGCTCCACCAGACGCATCAGCGCCAGCGACGTCACCGATTTACCGGAACCCGATTCGCCGACAATCGCCAGCGTTTCGCCGCGCCTGACCTGAAAGTTGAGATCATTCACAGCCGGAATGATTTGCCCTTCATGCGAAAATTGCACGCTGAGCTGGCGGACGGCCAGCACGTGGTCGGGCGGCAAAATAACCGGGCTGCTCATCGGTAAATACTGACGACGGGCACGTCACCCACGCGGGCAAATCCGCGGTACATGCCTTCGCTGTTAAACGGCAAAACGACGTTGCCAAAGCGGTCGATGGCGATCATTCCGCCGCTCCCGCCCAACGGCAGCAACTTTTCCTGCACCACCCGGTGTGTGGCTTCTTCGAGCGTTAACCCTGCGTATTCAATCAGCGCTGCAACGTCATACGCTGCGACCGTACGCATAAAGACTTCGCCGGTGCCGGTGCTGGAAATCGCCACGGTGTTATTGCTGGCGTAGCAGCCTGCGCCAATAATCGGGCTGTCGCCGACGCGCCCGGCCTGTTTGTTGGTCATGCCGCCTGTGGATGTTGCCGCCGCCAGATTGCCCTGGGCGTCCATCGCCACCGCGCCGACGGTGCCAAATTTATGCTCCGGGTCGATCGGGTCGCCAGACGGCTGCACATTCAGGAACGCCCCGTCGTGATCGAGCATCACGCCGCCGTCTGCCGCAATCGCGCGCTGCAACTGGTCGAAACGTTCCTGCGTGTGGAAGAATTCCGGCTCAACCATTTCCTGCCCGTGCTCGCGGGCAAACGCTTCCGCACCCGCGCCGGTAAACATGACGTGCGGGCTGTTTTCCAGCACCTTACGCGCGGTCAGAATCGGGTTGCGGATGTGATTGACGCAGCTAATAGCACCGGCCTCAAGCGTGCGGCCATCCATGATGCAGGCATCCAGCTCATGCGTGCCCTGATGCGTGAAAACGGCACCTTTTCCGGCATTAAATAACGGGCATTCTTCCAGTAAACGTACCGCTTCGGTGACCGCATCCAGTGCGCTGCCGCCCGCAGCCAGAATAGCCTGCCCGCTGGTAACAATACGTTCCAGCTCGGCTAAATAATGTTGTTCTTTTTCGTGGCTCATTGCTGCGCGGGTAATCGCCCCGGCACCACCGTGAATGGCAATGACCGGACGCTTCTTGTCCGAAACGGAACTCGCTGAATTATCAGTAGAAGAACTCATTAGAACTGCACCCTGAGTTGTTGTATTTATGTATACAGAAAGTGATGTTGCCCTGTTTTTTGACTATATTTAGCCCGCTACAGTATGTAAAGCAGAAATGTAAAACTACAAAAACGCGCTAATTGCTTAGATTGTTTAAGAAAATCAAATACGAAGATTGAATAAACGTTCAAGACAAACCGTCAAAGAACAGGAATAATAAACATCCTAACCGCAGATAAAAGCCCCTCTGGCAACGCTTACTGTGGCCTTCTTATATTTTTTATTTTTAGGAAATCAGTTATGGAAACTGTTTATAACCGCCGTCGGATCAACGTGATCTCATGGCTAAGTTACTTCTTTACCGGTGGGCTGGTTTCCACTTTAGGGATTGTCATCGGCCCGGTGGCAACCGCTTTCAATAAAGAGCCTGCATTTATCGGCCTGATGTTCTCACTGATGAACATCGGTTTGTTCCTGCCGATCATGATAAGCGGCATCCTGATGCGTAAGTTCGATCTCGGTAAGCAGCTGATTACCGGCTCAATTATCACCATTCTGACCTGTATCGCCCTGTTTATAATGCCGTCGATCACACTGTTTGGTGTCGGCGTATTCCTGATTGGTGCGACGGCAGGTCTGATGATGTCTATCGGCAGCTATCTGGTGGTGCGCATCAACGATGATCCGAAAAAGCGTTCTGCGAACCTGATTTTCACCGATTTCTTCTTTGCGCTTTCCGGCATGACGCTTTCACTGATACTCGGTTTCCTGTTCAAACACGGCGCAAGCTGGCTGGCGATGTACGGCATCATGGGCACCCTGAGCGTGCTGATGATTTTGCTGTGCGTGGGCCAGAAATTCCCGGTTGTCGCTAAACCGGAAGCCGTGGCGAAACAAGATCGCGAAGAAAAAGAGCCGTGGGGTTTCGCCGCATACGTGCTGTGTTTTGCGCTGTTTGCCTTCGTCTTCAGCGAACTGGTTTTCACCCTGTGGATGCCAAGCTGGTTGCATGAACACTTCGGTCTGGATACTGACCGCGCCGCAATTTACATCACCACCTACTGGATGGTGAAAGCGATTGGCCTGTTCCTAAACCAGTTCACCGTGCGTTTCGTCAAACTGCGTACGTTCCTGTTTGTCTCCGCAATTGTTGGCTTAATCAGCCTGTGCGTAGTGACGCACAGCGAAAACACGGCGCTGGTGATGGCTGCGGTGGGCCTGTTCGGGTTCTGTAACTCCGGGATGTTCTCCGGCCTGATGAGCTACGGCAGCCTGCAGGTGAAAAACTCACCGCCAACGCTGACGTCTGCATTGCTGACCACCGCGTCAGTCGGCACGCTGATTTTCGCGTCATTCTCTTCGTTCATCTACCGCGAATACGGTCTGTTCTGGGCGCTGAATATCGCTACCGTTTCTTACGTGCTTCTTGTGCTGGCAGTGATCATTGCCGGTATCCGCAGCAAAGCAGAAAAGATTCATCGCGAAATGTCTGTCGGCTGAATGACAGATTGAGTTGCTCAAAAGCCGCGGGATAACTCCTGCGGCTTTTTTATTGGATGGGATTTTAGATGCGAAGTGCGTCAGAGCAGATCAAGAAAACGCGCCGCTGCCGGTGTCACCGAATCCGCCTGATAAATGGCGTAGAGATCGGCGGGCAGCATTTCACTCAGCGCGCAAAAGCGCACGCCGGGCCAGTGGATCCGCGCATAGCTTTCCGGCAACAGCGTAATCCCGTAACCGTTCGCCACCAGTGCCAGCGCAGTCTGCGGCTCATTAACCTGCTGTTTCACGTGCGGCAGAAAACCGTGCTGACGGCACATTGAATACAAATAACTGCCCAGACTCGAGGTATTCATCGGCATCAGAATGAAATCTTCATTCGCCAGCTGGCTGAACGCCACACTATTTCTGACCGCCAGCGGATGATTTTCTGACAACGCCACGGCCACGTTCTCACGCCCCATCAGCTTGCTTGATAACCCCTGCGGCAGAGCCAGCTTTGCCTCGCGCCAGATGCCGATATCAATCCTTTGCAGCTGCAACGCATCGATCTGCTGGACTGGCGTAAGTTCGGTGATCGTCCAGCTGATTTCCGGCGCATTCTTGCCGAAATTATTCAGCACCGGCATCAGCGGCCCCCAGGCAGCGGTCCCGACCGTACCAAACTGAATATGCCCGATTTCCCCCCGTCCAATTTTTCGCACCTGATGCAATGAGCGGTTGATGCTGTCGAGCATCAACCCTGCCTCACGCATCAGCGCTGCGCCCGCGGGTGTCAGTGACACGGAACGCGTCGTGCGCAGAAACAGCGGCGTGCCGAGCAGATGTTCCAGCTCTTTAATATGCAGGCTCAGCGGCGGCTGCGACATATTGAGCCGCACCGCCGCTTTGCTGAAACTCAGCTCCTCGGCCACTACGCGGAAATAATGCAGCAGGCGGAGATTAATCTGGCCGAGATCGAAAACTGAATCGGTGAATGGACGCGTCACATATTCTCCAGCAACATTTATTTTCCCTTAAATATTAGCGTATTGGATTTATAGATTTTGACTATAAATCCCTGCGGCGAACGGTATTAGACGCCACAGGCCGCTCACCCTAGCATTGCCTTCAACTCAACCCTACTGTCAATAATGAGAGAAGTGATCATGCTCAATAACAACGCGTTTGACTGTGCAGCAATTATCCGCCAGCGTGCCCCGGGCTTTATTCCGCGCGCCGCGCTTATCTTAGGTTCCGGCCTCGGCACGCTGTGTGACGATATGTCCGGTGCGATTACCATTCCTTATCACGACCTGCCGGGATTCCCGCAAAGCAGCGTCGTCGGCCACGCCGGTGAACTGGTTCTGGGCCATCTCGAAGGTGTACCGGTGATGTGTATGAAAGGCCGCGGCCATATGTATGAAGGCCACGGTATGTCAGTGATGACCAGCGCGGTGCGCACCTTCAAACTGCTGGGCTGTGAATTCCTGCTGGCGACCAACGCCGCCGGTTCCATGCGCAAAGAAGTCGCACCGGGCCGTTTGGTTGCGCTCACCGACCACGTCAGCTTTATGCCGGAATCCCCGCTGGCAGGCCCGAATGACGACCGCTTCGGCCCGCGTTTCTTCAGCCTGGCCAACGCCTATGACAAAGACCTGCGCGCACAGCTTCATGCTGTCGCCGGCAAACTGGACATCGACGTGGCTGAAGGCGTATTCGCCGCCTACACCGGCCCGAACTTCGAAACGCCGGCTGAAATCCGCATGATGCAAACCCTCGGCTGCGACGTTGTCGGTATGTCCATCGTGCCGGAAGTGATTTCAGCGCGACACTGCGGCCTCAAAGTACTGGCCGTTTCTGCCATGACCAACTTCGCCGAAGGCTTATCCGACACCCCGCTTTCCCACGAACAAACCCTGAGCTGTGCAAAACTGGCGGTGGGCGATTTCACCCGCCTGATCCGCGCGTTCTTCGCCGACCTGTCAGCGGCTGGGAAATAAGGGAAGTTTATGGAACAGGCATTCAACCGCCAGCGGATCAATATGATTTCCTGGCTGAGCTATTTCTTCACCGGTGCACTGGTTTCCACGCTCGGTATCGTGATCAGCCCGGTGTCGCAGGCGTTTGGCAAAGACCCCGGATTTATCGGACAGATGTTTACGCTGATGAACATCGGCCTGTTCCTGCCAATCATGATAAGCGGCGTGCTGATGCGCAAATTCAATCTGGGCAAACAGCTGATTACCGGCTCAACCGTCTCTGTGTTGACTTGCATCGCGCTGTTCCTGATGCCGACCATTACGATGTTCGGTATCGGCGTTTTCCTGATTGGCGCGGCGTCCGGCATTATGATGTCCATCGGTAGCTATCTGGTGGTGCGCATCAATGAAGATCCGAAAAAACGCTCGGCGAACCTGATTCTCACCGATTTCTTCTTTGCGCTGGCGGGTGTGATTCTGTCCCTGCTGCTGGGATATTTATTCCAGCACGGCGCAAGCTGGCTGGCGATGTACGGCGTCATGGCTGTGCTTAGCCTGATGATGATCGTGCTGTGCGTCGGCCAGAAATTCCCGTCGATTCCGCAGACTGTTGAGAAAGAATCATCAAACAACCATCAGCACGACCGCTGGGGCGTTTCGGTATGGGTGTTGTGCTTCGCGCTGTTTGCTTTCCTGCTGGCAGAACCGGTGTTCACCATGTGGCTGCCAAGCTGGTTGAAAGAGCATTTCGGGATGGCGGCTGACCGCGCGGCGTTCTACATCACAACCTACTGGACGGTGAAATCCATCGGCCTGTTTGTGAATCAGTTCACCGTTCGTTTCGTGAAACTTCGCACGTATCTGCTGATTTCTGCGGGTGTCGGGCTGGTGAGTCTGGCCGTTGCAGCCAACAGCGGGAACCCGATGCTTATCCTGATTTGCGCCGGTCTGTTTGGCTTCTGCAATTCCGGCCTGTTCTCCGGCATCATGAGCTACGGCAGTTTGCAGGTCAGAAATTCTCCGCCAACGCTGACGTCTGCTCTGCTGACTATCGGCACTATCGGGACGCTGATCTTCTCCACGCTGTCGTCGCTGGTGTACAGCCAGTACGGCCTGTTCTGGGCGCTCAATACCGCGACCATCGCTTACGTCTTCCTGGTGGCAGCGCTAATTTTTGCCTCAGTCAACAGCAAAGCCGAAGCGCTGGAGCAGCAACCGGCGCACTGATTTACTTAAGTATTGTGCATAATAAAGGGAAGACTCTGTGGAGCCTTCCCTTTATTTATTTCACTGCCGCCATTAAAGCTGCGGGCAGCGCTGCAAACTGTTTAGCCAGGATGTTTCAGGCTGAGCAACCAGACGACGCGCGCGGCCATGACGACGCAGAATTAACCCTTTATCCTGCATTTCACTCAGGTCACGACGAATGGTTTCAAGACTCACATCCAGCGATTGTGCCAGTTCGCTTACCTGTAGCACTTCATGCTGTTCTACCAGCTGAAGGATGGCCTGATGGCGATTTTTTTTAAGCACTGGTTATTCCTGTATATTTGACAGTTGCGTGACCCAGGTCACAAATAACGGAAACCATCATACCTGCGTTACATTGTTAATTTTGGGATCGATCTCAATTTTTCTGGAATCCCCACGAAAATTTCACGCCTTCCGCAATTTTTGGTTCGCCGCATTTCTCTGTCATACTGTGCGCATGCTCCACTTCCCCGCCCGGTTCCGGTGAAAACACCCGTTCCGCCGGGATGAACCTCAAAGGAATTTTCATGGAATTCAATACTGCCGGTCTGATCTCGCTGGAAGAAGCGCTGGAAAAAATGCGCGCTTATGTCCCGTCTAAAACAGCGAAAGAGGCTGAATCTCTTCCGCTGGCCGCCGCCGCAGGCCGTATCACCGCCTCGCCGGTGAAATCCCCGGTTTTCGTCCCGCCTTTTGATAATTCCGCGATGGACGGTTACGCCGTGCGCTGCGCCGATTTGCACATGGACGCCGTTCTGCCTGTGGCAGGTAAAGCCTTTGCCGGTGCGCCTTTCCACGGTGAATGGCCTGCCGGAACTTGTATCCGCATCATGACCGGCGCGCCGGTTCCGCAAGGTGCTGACGCGGTGATCATGCAGGAACAGGCAGACGTGTCAGAAACGGGCGTGCGGTTCACCGCAGAAGTGCATAAAGGCCAGAATATCCGTTTGACCGGCGACGACATTAAACAAGGCGACAGCGTGCTGCCTGCCGGTGTGCGTCTCGGCGCAGCTGAACTGCCACTGCTGGCTTCTTTAGGCGTGACGGAAGTTAACGTCTGGAAAGCGCTGAAAGTCGCGGTGTTTTCGACCGGGGACGAACTGCAACCCGTCGGCACGCCGTTAGAGGAAGGCCAGATTTACGACACCAACCGTTTCGCCGTGCGTCTGATGCTCGAACAGCTCGGCTGCACCGTGATGGATTTAGGGATTATCCGCGATAATCCGCAGGCGCTGCGCAAAGCCTTTGAAGAAGCCAATGCGTTTGCCGATCTGGTGATTTCCAGCGGTGGCGTGTCCGTGGGCGAAGCCGATTACACCAAGCAAATGCTCGATGAACTGGGCGAAATTGGTTTCTGGAAACTGGCGATGAAACCGGGTAAACCTTTCGCGTTCGGCAAATTGCAGGACAGCTGGTTCTGCGGCCTGCCGGGTAATCCGGTTTCTGCTGCACTGACGTTTTATCAGCTCGTACAACCGTTTATTGCTCAGCTTTCCGGCCACACCGCCTGGCAGTTCCCGCCACGTCTGAAAGCTAAGGCTTTGACACCTCTCAAAAAATCCTCCGGACGCCTAGATTTCCAGCGCGGTGTTTTCAGCACGAATGCCGAAGGCCAGCTCGAAGTTCGCACCACCGGCCATCAGGGCTCGCACGTCTTCAGCTCATTCAGCCTGGCAAACTGTTTTGTGGTGCTTGAACGTGAGCGCGAAAACGTCGCCGCAGGCGAAATCGTAGAAATCGAACCTTTCAACGCCCTGCTTCGGAGCTGATCATGGCAAAGCTGCCGGAACTGACGGACGCTGAAATCCTGCGTTATAACCGCCAGATCGTGCTTAAAGGGTTTGATTTTGATGCGCAGGAAAAGCTGAAAGCCAGCCACGCGCTGATTGTCGGTCTGGGCGGTCTGGGCTGTGCGGCCGCGCAATATCTGGCAGCAGCCGGAACAGGCACGCTGACATTGCTGGATTTCGACACCGTTTCGCTGTCCAATTTGCAGCGTCAGACACTGCATACCGACGCCAAAATCGGCATGTCAAAAGTGGGATCCGCCGCGCTGGCACTGGCGGCAATTAATCCGCACATTCAGCTCAATCAGGTGGATGCACAGGCGGATGACGAAATGCTGCGCGAACTGATCGCCGCCTGCGACATCGTCGTCGATTGCACCGACAACGTCACGACGCGGAATCAGCTCAATCAGCAATGTTTTGCGCAGAAAAAACCGCTGGTCTCCGGTGCTGCCATCCGCATGGAAGGCCAGCTGAGTGTGTTTACATGGCAGCCCGGCGAGCCTTGCTATCGCTGTTTGAGTCGTCTGTTTGGCGAAAACGCGCTGACCTGCGTCGAAGCCGGTGTGATGTCCCCGCTGGTCGGCACCATCGGCAGCTTACAGGCCATGGAAACTATCAAGCTGCTGACTCACTTCGGCGAAACACCACGCGGAAAACTGCTGATGTACGACGCCATGACGCTGCAATTTCGCCAGATGAACCTGATGAAAGATCCGGGTTGCGAGGTATGCGGGAATTGCTGATTCTCAGATTTAAGACACAAAAAAACCGCCGGATAATGGCGGTTTTTTAATGATACTAACCTCTAAATCATTCGAGTTGCATCAAGGCGGCAACTGAGTGAATCCCCGGGAGCATACATCAGTATGTGACCGGGGTTCGCGAAGGCAGCCAACGCAGAGGCAGCTTGAAGGATGACGAGGTTTAGTTGATGCCCTGGCTGCGCAGGTAGTCTTCGTAGTTACCGGAGAAGTCGATGACACGGGTCGGTGTCATTTCCAGAATACGCGTCGCCAGCGAGCTGACGAATTCACGGTCGTGGGAAACGAAGATCAGCGTACCTTCGTACATTTCCAGCGCCATGTTCAGTGACTCGATAGATTCCATATCCAGGTGGTTGGTTGGTTCATCCATGATCAGGATGTTCGGACGCTGCATCATCAGTTTCCCGAATAACATACGACCTTTTTCACCACCGGAAAGCACTTTCACTTTCTTCTTGATGTCGTCCTGACCGAAGAGCAGACGCCCGAGAACACCGCGCACAGCCTGCTCGTCGTCTTTCTCGGATTTCCACTGACTCATCCAGTCGAAAACGTTCAGGGTATCATCGAATTCATATTCGTGATCCTGCGCGTAGTAACCGATTTTTGAGTTTTCAGACCATTTAACTGAACCGCTTTCCGGCTCATGCTCACCCACCAGCGTTTTCAGCAGAGTGGATTTACCGATACCGTTGGCGCCCAGAATCGCGACTTTCTCACCGACTTCCAGCATCAGGCCCAAATTTTTAAACAGCGGACCGTTGTCGAAACCTTTGGTAATTTTTTCCACTTCCAGCGCATTACGGAACAATTTCTTGTCCTGCTCAAAACGCATGTAAGGGTTCTGGCGGCTGGACGCTTTGATTTCGTCGAGCTGAATTTTATCAATCTGACGGGCACGGGAAGTTGCCTGTTTAGATTTGGAGGCGTTAGCGCTGAAACGGCTGACGAAGGATTGCAGCTCGGCAATTTGCGCTTTTTTCTTGGCGTTATTGGCACTCAGAAGTTCACGAGCCTGCGTTGCCGCCGTCATGTATTCATCGTAGTTGCCCGGATAAACGCGCAGTTCGCCGTAGTCCAGATCCGCCATGTGCGTACATACCATGTTCAGGAAGTGACGGTCATGCGAAATGATGATCATGGTGCTGTTACGCTCGTTCAGCACCTGCTCCAGCCAGCGAATAGTATCGATGTCCAGGTTGTTCGTCGGTTCGTCGAGCAGCAGAATTTCCGGGTCAGAGAACAGCGCCTGAGCCAGTAATACGCGCAGTTTAAAGCCCGGTGCGATTTCGCTCATCGGGCCGTAATGTTGCTCAACAGGAATGCCGACGCCCAGCAGCAATTCACCGGCACGGGATTCGGCGCTGTAGCCGTCCATCTCACCGTAAGCGACTTCCAGATCAGCCACTTTGTAGCCGTCTTCTTCGCTCATTTCTGCCATGGCATAAATTCGGTCGCGCTCTTCCTTCACTTCCCACAATTCGGTGTGGCCCATGATCACAGTGTCCAGCACGCTGAACTGTTCGAATGCGAACTGATCCTGGCGCAATTTACCCAGGCGCTCGTTCGGGTCGAGGACTACGTTGCCGCCTGATGGCACTAAATCGCCACCGAGGATTTTCATGAAAGTGGATTTACCACAACCGTTCGCGCCAATCAGGCCATAGCGGTTACCGCCGCCAAATTTGACGTTAATGTTTTCAAATAACGGCTTGCTGCCGAATTGCATGGTGATGTTGTAAGTACTTAGCACAACGCTCGCTCTTCATTGGGAAATGTGATTTGGCGCGCATTATGCCACAACGGCGCGGCGGGATCGCCTGTAGTTGTGGTCATTTTTCACTCAATAGCTAAAAAAGTGTGTTATGCGCAGGATTATTAGAGGGTCAGAAAAGCAAAAAACCCGGCATCAGCCGGGTTTTCAGGGTTAACAACTGCAATCAGAAGTTGTAACCAATCACGCCGTAGTAACCCCAGCCGGTAGATTTCACGTCGAAATTACCGTTGCCGAAGTTCAGTTCAGCGCCGTCAGCCCACTGGCCGCCGTTGTGGAAGTAACGCGCCACGAACGAGTAATGCCAGTGCGTGTAGTTCAGCGAGAGGATGTGGCTGGACGCGATAGAGTTGTTAGAACGCGCTTTGTTGCCATTCAGGTCGCGGAAATCGTCATCGCCCAGTGTTGAGCCCCAGTCAAAGTTGGTGAACCCGATGTAGCTCAGGTTACCGCCCCACAGTTGCGTCAGAGGAACGAAATATTTCACTTTGAAACGGTAGCCGTCCCAGCTGTTTTCGTTCGCTGCGCCGTAGTTTTCCCACTGGTATTTTGCATACACGTTCAGAGACAGGCTCATCGGCAGATGGGTATCAATATCGGTACCCAGACCCATATACCAGGTGTTCTGACGGTTATCGCTGTCCGGGCCCATATCGTAGATATAGTTGTTCGCGAAGTACCATTCTTTGAACGGACCAAAACTCAGGTCAGTGCCGGTCAGTTTATCGATAGAGAAACGCGGTTCGATTTCCATAAACAGCGGAGAACCGTTCTTATCCCAGATACCGGTGTCGTTGCCGTTACCTGCACCGAAGGTTTTAGGGATATCGATATAGCCGTAGAAATCAAACCAGTCTTTGTGCGCAAACGCTTCATATTCAAGATAAACATCGTTACGCAGAGTAGGCCCGAAGCGGGTGTCGGCGCTGCCAACAACGTTGACACTCTGGTGCCACCAGTCAGAAACAAATTCGCCCTTGCTATCATCAGCGAGCACGGTCGCGCTGTAGGACAAAGCCATCAAAGCGCCTGCTGCAATAATTTTATTTTTCATATTTTTACCAGAAGCGGGGGGGTGGGACAACGCCTTGCCACTTTCAGACGTTGCATAAATAGAACCCTAAAACTGTGATCCGCAACCGATTGCTGCACATAGTGCAATAAACATGCAATTTCCAGTCACTTCCTACAAGAGTTAACTTTTCTTAGCTAATAAATAGATTTGGTCAAGGTTTGTCAATTTCTGTTTCATTCTGATACATGCCCAATGTGACACTGATCACACTTATCTTTCATGGCTATTTCATCCGCATGTCATCTGAGCAAAACAAAGGGTGTACGCAAATCCACCACACCGTTAATTGTCATGCTATAGTTATGACAATTAACGGTGTGGAGATCAACATCATGAGTTCAAAAATTACCGGGCTGTCTTCCAGACAAATGAAAGAGCCTGTAACCCCGCTGTGGGAATCTGCGGGGCTTCCCGCAGGTAGCGGAATCAGTTTGTTAAATGCCATACAGAAAGGTTTTCCGGTTGATAGTATCAACCGCCTGAACACAGAGCTGGGGTGGCCGAAAATGGTTTTGCTGGAAATAATGGGGATCAACGAGCGCAATTATGCGCGTCGTAAAGCGGGAAATGGATTGCTGAAAAGCGATGAAAGCGAGCGCGTGGCGCGGCTGGTGCGCACCATCGATGCGGCGACGGATCTGTTTGAAGGCGACCGCATCGCGGCATTGGACTGGATAACCCGCCCTGCTCCGGCGCTGGCAGGTTCGAGGCCACTGGGGCTATTGTCTTCTGAAGCGGGTGCGGTGGAAGTGAACAGGCTGATTGGACGTCTTCAGCACGGGGTATTCAGTTGAAGCTGTTTCGCATTATTCAGACCCAACATTTAGCCACAGCCTGGACAGGTGCCGGAGCCCAGATTTACGGTGGCCGGTGGAACCCGCCCGGCAGACCGGTGGTGTATCTGACCACCAGCATCTCGCTGGCGATCCTCGAGATTCTGGTGCATTTACAAAACAGCATGCTGATGCGCTCATACACTCTGCTCAGTATTGAGGTACCCGATACGCTGCTCGAAACTCTTGAGGTCGATGAGCTGGCCGCGGACTGGCGCAGCCCTTCCCCGCCGGACAGCACACAGCGTCAGGGCGAAGCGTGGCTGGCTGAAGGTGAACACGTCGGGCTGAGGGTTCCGTCGGTGATTGTCCCGACGGAATATAATGTGCTGCTTAATCCGCAGCATCCGGATTTCGCGCCGTTGCTCGATTCCGTAGAGCGCGAGCCAATGATGTTCGACCCGCGTTTGCAATAATTTGCCAGTCACTGATATGAGGCAAATCGCCCGGTTTTTATGCCGCTTTCCGGTTGCTACGGTAAATCAGTGCCAACGCGATAATCAGACAAGGGATGGCCGCCATACGGTGCCATGACAGCGCGATTTGCGGGTTATCCAGCCAGCCAAAATTGTCGATGAGCATTCCCATCGCCAGTTGCCCTAAAATCACGGCCACCGTCGCTACCGCCGTCCCTACCCGCGGCACCGCGGTTACCATCACAATGATGTAAGGCACACCAAATAACGCGCCCATCAGCTGCCATTTGGGTACGGTGAGCAACGTTGCCGGCTGAGGCGTTTGCAGAAACAAGATCAGCACTGCCGTGATGGCTGCGCCGACGCTGAACGTCAGAAATGCGCTTTTCAGTACACCAACCTTTTCGCCCAGTTGCCCGTTCACCGCCGCCTGCATGCTCAGCGCCGCACCGGCTACGATGGCCAGAACAATCATAATCATTTCAGTCATTGGTTAACCCCAGGCAATCAGAACAAGTGCAGCAACAATGAACACCAGCGCCAGCAGGCGTTCACCGCCCACTTTTTTGTGCGGTGTGCCAAACCAGCCGAAGTGGTCAATCAGAACACTTTTCGCCACCTGCCCGGACAAAATTGCGATCATCGTCATCCCGATACCAATCACCGGTGTCGCAATAGTCAGCACCACCACATACACCGGCCCCAGCACGCCGCCGAGCAGTTGCCAGCCGGGTTGCTCAGTATAAGAAGGCGCATTACGCGGGCTGAAAAACAGCACCAGTAAACCGGTCAGCACCGCGCCGACGCCAAAAATGCTGAGCGTCGCCCACAAGTGCCCGACTTCTGTTCCCAGCGGGCCGAGAAGCCCCGCTTCCAGTGAAAGCCCCATCCCCGCCAGAACGACCAGCGGAATTAACATCAGATTCATCATTGCCCTGCTCTCATTATTTTACTGCCCGGTATTTAAGAAGCCGCGACTATAGCGTGACAAAGTTATGCAAAAAACAGCACAATCGGGAAAATACCTTTGCAGGAATTGCACAGATGAAAAGCTTCAATCAGATCAATATTCAGTCTTTGCGCCTGTTTGTGGCGGTGCTCGACCAGGGGAATTTCTCCGAAGTGGCGCGACGCGAAGCGATGTCCCCTTCAACGGTTTCGCGCGTTATTGCCCAGCTGGAGCAGGCATTAGAGACGCAGTTGCTGTACCGCAACACACGGGCGGTTAGCCCGACAGAATCAGGAAAGTTGCTGGCGGAGCATGCGCGTCAGGTGCTGACACAGCTGGATCTCGCCGAGCAGGATTTGCAGGAACAAAGCAGCGAACCGGGCGGACTGGTACGAATTAATGCGCCGGTGGTTTTTGGTCAGCGTCATGTTGCACCCTGGCTGCCGGAACTGAGTACACGTTTTCCCCGGCTGAACATCGAACTGATGCAGACGGATGATTTCATCGATCCGTTGCAGGACAGCGTCGATCTGCTGATCCGGATTGGCGTCATGGCTGACTCCACCCTTCAGGCGCGAACGCTCGGGCACCAGAACTTCCGTCTCGCCGCCAGCCCGGCGTATCTCGCCCGAGCGGGCATACCGGCCACGCCGGACGATCTTTCTAATCACAGTTGTTTGGTTTTTAAAGGGTTTGCCGGTTCCCAGCGCTGGTACTTCCGCCAGCCGGAAAAAGAATGGCGCTCATGGAATCTGCGCGGTGTTCTCACCAGCAATAATGCAGAAACCCTGACGCAGGCAGCCCTCGGCGGAATGGGGTTAGTGGTTTTCCCGACCTGGCTGATTGGCGATGCACTCCACGCCGGAACACTGGTGAACGTGTTGCCTGAGTACCAGGTTTCCACGTCGCCGGAACCACAGACTATCTCGGCATTGTATCCGAATGCCCGGAGGGCTTCAGTTAAGGTGCGGGTGGTGATTGATTATCTGGTGGAGAAGTTCGGGGAGCCAGCTTATTGGGAGTAGAGCGGTTTTTCGCTTGCAGCGAGAGGCCAAAAACGGATCGAGAAAATTTCGGTTTTTCATGAGCTGTGCTCACTCAGCTCAGGTCAAAACCTTGGGTTGACACCCAAACCGGCAAGACCTTGGGCTCGCCGCCCAAACTGGCCTCAAGGAGCGCCTGTCGCCGCGCCCCTTGAGAATCCCGGGCTCTTTAACTGCGCGCTACCGCTGGGAAGATGGACATGTTCTGGCACAACAGCGTGTGGCGCGAAATCTTGCCGCTGCGCGGTTCCTTCCCCGTGGGTTCGAGCCACAGGTCTCGAACCCACGGTCAGCAACATTTCTGAGCGCGCCAGATTGCCTTTGTAAAAGATTAAAACCAGCCTGATTTTGAATTTAGATAAGCCCCCAGCCGCTTTCAAAAATCACGCCGTAGCGAGAGGTGGAAAACCGCGTATTTTTTCGCGCGGTTTGTAACCCGAGTGCAGGGAACCGCGCAGCGGCGAGATTTTGCGGCAATAGCTGTGGCACCTGAAACATAGCCAGCCAGCGGTAGCGCGCAATTAAAAAAGCGCAGAGTCCAGAGATCCGCGCGTTACCGGGTCTTTGGTCGGTGTGGGCCGACGCCCACGGTTTTGACCTTAAAGTTGAAATTGAAAACTAAACCTTAAACTCCATCCCGACATGCGCGATTCCATCTTCATCATAAATTTCCGTATACGCCGCAAACCCCAGCCTGCCGTAAAACTGTTGTAAGTGCGCCTGCGCGGAAATCGCAATCCGCTCGCCCGGCCAGTGTTTCTGGCACGCCGCCAGCGCCTGTTCCATCAGCTGATACCCCAGTTTCAGGCCACGGGCGGAAGGCGCGACGATCACTCGTCCGATGGCGACGTCATCTTCATGACGCAAAATACGTGCGTACGCCGCCGGTTTCCCGTCTAGCCATGCAACGATATGACGGTTTTCGCCAGCCAGATCCTGCCCGTCGATATCCTGATAAACACAGGTTTGTTCGACCACAAACACTTCGCTGCGCAGAGCCAGAATGGCGTAAATCTGCGTGGCGTTAAGTTCGCTGTGGTGGTAATCCTGCCAGTGGAGAGATGAAGATTCGCTCATGAATAGATGCCCCGCCCTTACCTGAATTCGCCGTTATCTGGCTGCAAAAAAAAGAGATATCCCGAAGAATATCTCTTTGTATCATGCCTTAACGATTATTTGTAACCGGCTTGTAAAAACGTTCAGGCAGATTTTTTTAACGGTCCGGTGCGTACCGGCGCGTCGCCTGCGGTGTAGTAATCCGCCGTGCTGCGCGGCAAAGGCTGACGTCCGCGGATTTTGTCAGCAATCTTCTCGGCAATCATGATCGTCGTAGCGTTCAGGTTGCCGGTGATGATTTGTGGCATGATGGAAGCATCGACCACCCGCAGCGCTTCAGTGCCGTGAACACGCCCCTGCCCGTCCACTACCGCCATTTCGTCGGTGCCCATTTTGCATGAACAGGACGGGTGGAACGCCGTTTCCGCGTGTTCGCGGATAAACGCATCCAGCTCTTCATCGGTCTGCACATGTTTGCCCGGGCTGATTTCACGGCCGCGATAAGCATCCAGCGCCGGTTGTGCCATGATTTCACGGGTGATGCGGATCGCATCGCGAAATTCCTGCCAGTCCTGCTCGCTCGCCATGTAATTAAACAAAATGCTCGGATGCTGATGCGGATCTTTCGATTTCACCTGCACGCGTCCGCGGCTTGGTGAACGCATCGAGCCAACATGCGCCTGGAAACCGTGCTCTTTCACCGCGTTACTGCCGTTGTAATTAATCGCCACCGGAAGGAAGTGATACTGAATATTCGGCCACGCAAATTCTTCACGGCTGCGGATAAAACCGCCCGCTTCGAACTGATTACTCGCGCCAACGCCGGTGCCTTTGAACAGCCATTCCGCGCCGATCGCGGGCTGATTGTGCATCTGCAACGCCGGATACAGCGAAACCGGCCGGGTACAGCTGTATTGCAGGTACATTTCCAGATGATCCTGCAAATTCTCGCCGACGCCCGGCAAATCATGCACCACCGGAATATCCAGTTTATTGAGTAATTCGGCCGGGCCAACGCCCGAACGTTGCAGAATTTGCGGAGAGGCTATCGCGCCGCTGCACAGCAACACTTCCCGCTTCGCTTTGGCCTTCACCGCTTTATCACCGTCACCTTTGAAATAGCTGACGCCCACGGCGCGCTTGCCTTCAAAGAGGATTTTGTCGGTCATAGCGTGCGTGACGATAGTCAGGTTCGCGCGCGGTTTTGCCTGATCCAGATAACCGCGAGCGGTACTGGCGCGTCGACCTTTCGGCGTTACGGTCCGGTCCATCGGACCAAAACCTTCCTGCTGATACCCGTTCAGATCGTCAGTGCGCGGATAACCGGCCTGAACGCCGGCTTCAATCATCGCGTGGAATAGCGGATTATTGCCTTTTTTAGGCGTCGCCACGCTCACCGGGCCATCGCCACCGTGGAAATCATTCGGGCCGATATCGCGGGTTTCTGCCTTGCGGAAATACGGCAGGCAATCCAGATAACTCCAGTCTTCCAGCCCCGGCGCTTTTGCCCAGTTGTCGAAATCCATCGCGTTACCGCGGATGTAACACATCCCGTTAATCAGCGACGAACCGCCCAGCCCTTTGCCGCGTCCGCATTCCATACGGCGGTTGTTCATGTGCGGCTCCGGGTCAGTTTCATACGCCCAGTTATAACGGCGCCCCTGCAACGGAAAAGCCAGCGCGGCAGGCATCTGCGTGCGGAAATCCAGACGATAATCAGGGCCACCGGCTTCGAGCAGCAGTACATTGACGGCGCTGTCTTCGGTCAGTCGGGTGGCGAGAACGTTGCCGGCAGAACCAGCACCAATAATGATGTAATCGTAATCCATTAAAATCTCCTCTGTTGCGGCGGATTAAAAGACTGAGCTAAATTCGCCCAGTTCGACCTGCACGGATTTGATTTGGGTGTAATGCTCAAGCGTGGTGACGCCGTTTTCGCGCCCGACGCCGGAATGTTTGTAACCGCCCACCGGCATTTCTGCAGCGGATTCGCCCCAGGTGTTGATCCAGCAAATCCCGGCTTCCAGCTTGTGGATCACGCGGTGCGCGCGGTTAAGATCTTGCGTGACCAGCCCGGCGGCCAGACCGTATTCGGTATCGTTGGCGCGACGGATCACTTCTTCTTCACTCTCATACGTCAGGATGCTCATCACCGGCCCGAAGATTTCTTCGCGGACGATCAGCATGTCATCGCGGCAGTCGGTAAAGACCGTCGGGGCAACGTAAGCACCACGGGCAAAGTCGCCGGTGGTGACGCGTTCGCCGCCGGTCAGCAGCGTTGCGCCTTCGCGTTTGCCGCTTTCGATGTAACGCAGCACGGATTCCATATGCGCGAAGCTGACCAGCGGGCCGAAGTTGACGTTCTCATCCGCCGGGTCACCCGGACGGATGCGTTTCACGCGCTCCAGCACTTTGGTCTCGAAAGCTTTGTGCAGCGATTTAGGAATGAATACGCGCGTGCCGTTGGTGCAGACCTGACCGGAGCTGTAGAAATTCGCCATCATGGCGATGTCGGCGGCTTTATCCAGATCTGCGTCGTCAAAAATAATCAGCGGGGATTTACCGCCGAGTTCCATCGTCACTTCTTTCAGGGTCGATGCCGACGCGCTGGCCATTACTTTCTTGCCGGTTTTGATGCCGCCGGTGAAAGACACTTTGGCGATGTCAGGATGATCCGTTAATGCCTGCCCGACGTCTGCCGCACCGGTGACGACGCTGAATACGCCGTCCGGCACGCCGGCTTCGGTGTAAATTTCCGCCAGCTTCAGTGCGGTCAGTGACGTATTTTCGCTGGGTTTGAAGACCATCGCGTTTCCGGCGGCCAGCGCGGGTGCGGATTTCCACAACGCAATCTGAATCGGGTAATTCCACGCGCCGATCCCGGCCACCACGCCCAGCGGTTCGCGGCGGGTGTAAACAAAGGAAGAATCGCGCAGCGGGATCTGCTGGCCTTCAATGGCAGGAATTAATCCGGCGTAATATTCCAGCACGTCTGCGCCGGTCACGATATCTACTGCCAGCGTCTCGGACAGCGGTTTGCCAGTGTCGGCGGTTTCTATCGCCGCCAGCTCATCGTTGCGCTCGCGCAGAATATCTACCGCACGGCGCAGGATGCGCGAACGACTCATGGCGGTCATCGCCGCCCAGACTTTCTGGCCTTTTTGCGCGGCTTTCACCGCCAGATCAACGTCGGCGTGCGTGGCGGATTGCACCTGCGCAATCACTTCGCCATTAGCCGGATTCACGGCGTCGAAGGTGTCATCGCCGGTGCTGTCCTGAAAACGCCCGTTGATATAAAGTTTTTGCTTGCCGTAGCGGGACATAAATCTCTCCTCGGTCTGTGCGGTCTGATGAATTCTCTGCATGAATTACGGCGTAACCAGCTGCGACTCAATGTGGCGGCGGGTAATTTGCATCGCCTCGGCGCGGTTAAATTCCTTACCACTCAGCGCACCGCGAAGCCACAGGCCGTCAATCAGTGCAGCGGTACTTTGCGCCGCGAGTCGCGCTTCGCCTTTGGGCAGAAAACGCCTGAATTCAGAGCATAAATTTGAATAGAGCCGGCGGCTGTTGACCTGTTGCAGCCGGTACAACTGCGGGTGATGCATGCTGCTCGCCCAGAAGGCCAGCCAGGTTTTCATCGCCGCGCTGTTGGTCTGACTGTCGTCAAAATTGGCTTCTGCAATCGCATGCAGCCGCGCCGTCGGTGCGATATCCGTCAGTTGCGACAACCGCAACTGCACCCCTTCCCCCAGATGGCTGAGCAGATAGCGCATGGTCGCTTCCAGCAGCCCATTCTTGTCACGAAAATAGTGACTGATGATGCCGTTGGAGACGCCTGCGCGGCGCGCAATTTGCGAAATCGAGGCATCGTGCATCCCGACTTCGTTCACTGCGGCCAGCGTTGCCTCAATCAATTGCTGCCGTCTGATGGGCTGCATTCCTACTTTGGGCATGGATCCGGCTCCTGAAAATGAGCGGGTTAAGACGCGCTTAAAAAACCGTTTTTTTACGCTTTCGTCCAACCTTGTTAACGCTCTGACGTCACCTATTTAACTTTTTTTTGATTGAACGTTCAATTAAAAATGCATATATTTTATTACCAATACGTTAGTATTTTGTATGAATATTGGGATGCATTTAGCGCCAATTTATTGAAAAACAGTGAATAATTAACAAGACAGGGGAAAAGATGGCGATTGCCGATACGAAAGAGAAATTACCTGAGAAACCACGGGATCAGCTCAACAAGGTGGTATTTTTCACCTCCGCCGGTCTGATTTTAGCCTTCACTTTGATGACCATTTTCTTCACCGATTTATCGGGGAAATGGATCAGCCTGACGCTCAACTGGGTATCCGCCACCTTTGGCTGGTATTACATGCTGGCGGCGACGCTGTACATCGTGTTTGTAGTGTTCATAGCCTGTTCGCGCTTCGGTTCGATCAAGTTAGGCCCTGAACAATCCAAACCCGAATTCAGCATGATGAGCTGGGCGGCGATGTTATTTGCCGCCGGGATCGGTATCGACCTGATGTTTTTCTCGGTCGCCGAACCGGTAACACAATACATGTTGCCGCCGGAAGGCAACGGCCAGACGCTGGAAGCCGCGCGACAGGCGATGACCTGGACACTGTTCCACTACGGGCTGACCGGCTGGGCGATGTATGCGCTGATGGGCATCGCACTCGGGTATTTCAGCTACCGTTATAACCTGCCGCTGACCATCCGTTCAGCGCTCTACCCGATTTTTGGCAAGCGAATCAACGGGCCTATTGGCCACAGCGTGGATATCGCCGCGGTCGTCGGGACGATTTTCGGGATTGCAACAACGCTTGGGATCGGCGTTGTGCAGCTGAACTACGGGCTGAAAGTGCTGTTCCATATTCCGGAAAACCTGACCGTGCAGGCGGCGCTGATCCTGCTGTCGGTGATCATGGCGACGGTCTCGGTCACGTCCGGCGTAAATAAAGGTATTCGTATTCTTTCGGAGCTGAACGTGCTGCTGGCGCTGGGGCTGATTCTGTTCCTGCTGTTCTTCGGCAACACCGAATTCCTGCTGAACGCGCTGGTGCTGAATATCGGCGATTACATCAACCGGTTTATGGGCATGACGCTGAACACCTTTGCGTTCGACCGCCCGACCGAGTGGATGAACAGCTGGACGTTGTTCTTCTGGGCGTGGTGGGTGGCGTGGTCGCCGTTTGTCGGCCTGTTCCTGGCGCGTATTTCCCGTGGCCGTACCATCCGCCAGTTTGTACTGGGTACGCTTATCATCCCGTTCGTCTTCACCCTGCTATGGCTGTCGATTTTCGGTAACAGCGCCCTGTATCAGATTCTGCACGGCAATCTGGATTTTGCGAACGAAGTGATCGCGCACCCTGAACGCGGCGTTTACAGCCTGCTGGCGCAGTATCCGGGCTTTACGCTCAGTGCGTCTGTCGCGACCATCACCGGCCTGCTGTTTTATGTCACTTCGGCGGATTCCGGCTCGCTGGTGCTGGGGAACTTCACCTCAAAACTGGCGGATATTAACAATGATGCGCCGAACTGGCTGCGAATTTTCTGGTCGGTCACTATCGGCGTGCTGACACTCGGCATGCTGATGACCGACGGCGTTTCTGCGCTGCAAAACACCACGGTGATCATGGGTCTGCCGTTCAGTTTTGTGATTTTCTTCATCATGGCCGGGCTGTATAAATCCCTGCGTCTGGAAGATTATCGCCGCGCCAGCACCCAGCAAACGCTGGCACCACTTCCGGCGACAAGCGACGCGGCGCTGAACTGGAAGCAACGCCTTTCACGCGTAATGAATTATCCGGGCACGCGCCATACGCAAAAAATGATGGATACCGTGTGCCGCCCGGCGATGCAGGAAGTGGCGCAGGAACTGGAATTGCGCGGCGCAAAAGTCACGTTCAACGAACATGAGCCGCAGGAAGATGAAAAAATCGGGCCGCTGGAATTGCAGGTAGCGCTGGGCGAAGAGCAGAACTTTTTGTACCAGATCTGGCCGGTGCGTTACGCGGTTCCGGCGTTTACCTACCGCGCCCGCGCCGGGAAATCGCACTATTACCGGCTGGAGACGTTCCTGCTCGAAGGCACGCAGGGCAATGACCTGATGGACTTCACTAAACATCAGGTGATCAATGACATTCTGGACCAGTACGAACGTCATCTGAATTTCCTGCATATTAACCGCGAAGCGCCTGGGAATACGCTGACATTCCCGGAACAACCGGTTTAACACCGAATCACAAAAACCCGCGAAAGCGGGTTTTTTAATGCCCGGATGTCCGCGTTATCGCAGGAACGGCAACACCTTCTCCAGCAGCAGTTCCGGTTGTTCTTCGGCAATATAATGGCCGCAAGGCAGCGCTTCCCCCTGGACGTCTTCGCTAACTTTTCGCCACTCTTCCAGTGGCGCAAAACATTGACCGACCGTGCCTTTTTCGCCCCAAAGCACCAGCAACGGACAACTCAGTTTG
Source organism: Rahnella selenatireducens (assembly GCF_046449555.1). Taxonomy (NCBI): domain Bacteria; kingdom Pseudomonadati; phylum Pseudomonadota; class Gammaproteobacteria; order Enterobacterales; family Yersiniaceae; genus Rahnella; species Rahnella selenatireducens. The sequence goes on along the minus strand of NZ_JBKEZJ010000003.1, from coordinate 352,173 downwards.
CGGGCTGCATCCAGATCTTCTTTGTCGTGTTGCAGGTCGATACTTGCCGACGCCCGGTAGTCCTCGTAAATCCCGCGCGCCGTTCCATTTTGTTGCAGACAGCGCAAATAATCTGCGTAAGCTTCCTCGGTGAAAGGCTGCATACCGGCGCTGCGGCTGCCCATGACGCTGCGCAGATACTGATCCGGATCGGCGGTGATCAGCGTTTCCGGCAGCGGCGCCGGGCGTATCAAAAAAAACCAGTGCCAGTAAGCACGGGCAAAAGCTTCATTGGTTTGCTGATACATGGAAAGCGTCGGCGCAATATCCATCAGCACCAGGCGTTTAACGGCCTGCGGATGATCCAGCGCCAGCCGGTGCGCCACGCGGGCGCCCCGGTCATGGGCAATAACGCTGAACCGGCTGAAGCCGAGCGCAGCCATTAACTCCCGCTGGTCCTGCGCCATTTCACGTTTGCTGTAGCGCAAATGTTCCACATCGGGTTCGGGTTTACCGCTGTCGCCATAGCCACGCAAATCAGCCAGAACGACGGTGAACAGAGATGTTAGAAACGGCGCGACTTTATGCCAGATAGCCTGTGTTTGCGGGTGTCCGTGCAGTAACAGCAGGGGCTCGCCCTGCCCGGCGATCCGGTAGGCGATCTCCGTTCCGCTGACCTGCATACGGCCTTGGGTAAAATGTTCAAACATGGGTGTTCTCCTTTTTTACCCATCTTAGTCGCTGGCTTTTCAGCAACAAGGTCACAAATGAAGATTGCCGCTTCACGATCTGTGTTTTGAGACACCACACTCTGGCCGTTGCCCGGAAACAGGTAATTTTGCGACGCTGACATTATCCATTACGTTCATCAGGGCAATGAAATGAAGCCAAAAACGCTGTATGAAAAGCACATCGACAGCCACACCGTCCGAACGCTGGACGACAAAGGGCATGTGTTGCTCTACATCGAACGGCAGGTGATTAACGAGTACACCAGCCCGCAGGCTTTCAGTGGTTTGCGTGACGCGAGCCGTCGCGTCTGGCGACCGGAAACCTCACTGGCAGTGGTCGATCACGTCAATCCGACTGCGCCTTTGCGCACACGCCAGATGCCGGACGCCGGTGGCGCACGCCAGGTTTCGTATCTGGCTGAGAACTGCGCGGAATATGGCATCGAGCTGTTTGATATTCTTGATTCCCGTCAGGGCATTGAACATGTTGTGGCACCGGAGCAGGGCTTTATCTTACCGGGCATGGTGATTGCCGCCGGTGACAGCCACACCACCACGTATGGCGCGCTCGGCGCATTCGGTTTTGGTATCGGCACATCAGAGATTGAACATTTGCTGGCAACCCAGACGCTGGTCTACAAACGCCTGAAAACCCTGCGCGTGACGGTAAATGGCACCCTGCACAACAGCATTACCGCCAAAGACATGGTGATGGCGCTGGTGGCGAAAATCGGCGCTTCGGGGGCAACGGGTTACGCCATCGAATTTTGCGGCCAGGGCATCGATATGCTGAGCGTCGAAGGCCGCATGACCCTCTGCAATATGGCGGTGGAAGCCGGTGCGCGCGGTGCGTTTATGGCGCCGGATGACAAAGTGTTTACTTACCTGAAAGACAAACCCCGCGCGCCAAAAGGCCAGCAATGGCTGGAGGCCGTCGACGTCTGGCGCACGCTGCGCAGTGACCCGGGCGCCGTGTTTGACCGCGAAGTTGAGCTGTGCGCCGGAGATATCGCCCCGATGGTCAGCTGGGGAACCAGCCCGGATCAGGCGCTGGCGATTAGCGGACGCGTACCCGATCCGCAGAACGAACCGGATCCTGCACGGCGAAAAGACCTGCAACGCGCACTCAGCTATATGGGATTACGCGCCGGGCAACCGCTTAACAGTATCGGCATCAGCCACGCCTTTATCGGCTCCTGCACCAATGCTCGCATCGAAGATTTGCGCGCCGCCGCCGACGTTGTGCGTGGCAAAAAAGTGGCGTCAGCGGTACGGGCGATGATCGTTCCTGGCTCAAGTCAGGTGCGCGATCAGGCCGAAGCCGAAGGGCTGGCAGAGATATTTATTGACGCCGGTTTTGAATGGCGCCAGTCCGGCTGTTCAATGTGTCTGGCGATGAACGACGACGTGCTGTCGCCGGGTGACCGGTGTGCGTCGAGCACCAACCGTAATTTCGAAGGCCGTCAGGGTGCCGGTGCGCGAACCCATCTTATGAGCCCGGCGATGGTTGCCGCCGCCGCAATTTGCGGTCATCTGACCGATGTTCGCGAAGCGTGAGGAGAAAAAAATGCAAGCATTTACCGTGTTAACCGGCGCAGCCGCGCCCTTCCCAGCGGCCAACGTCGATACCGATGTGATTATGCCAAAGCAGTTTCTGAAAGGCATCGACCGCAGCGGTCTGGATCAGGGCGTTTTCTTTGATTTGCGCTTTCAGGCCGACGGCTCACCCGACCCGGCGTTTATCCTCAACCAGCCTGCGTGGCAGGAGGCTAAATTCCTGCTGGTCGGTCCGAACTTTGGTTGTGGCTCAAGCCGTGAACATGCGGTGTGGGGGCTGAAACAGCTGGGTATACGGGCGCTGATCGGCACCACGTTTGCGGGGATCTTTTTCGACAACTGCCAGCGTAACGGCGTGCTCACCGTACAACTCGCCCCGGAACAGTGGGCACAGCTGGCTGAACAGGTCACGCAGGCGGAAAGCAACGAAATTACCGTCGATTTACCGGCGCAGACAATAAGCTTGCGCGATGGCAAAGATATCGCTTTCAACATTGACGAACTGAGCAAAATGTCCCTGCTCAACGGGCTGGATGCGGTGGGAAATACGCTGCGTTACAGCGATAAAATCCGTGAATTTCAGCAGGCACATTTGCAGCGTAACCCGTGGCTGGCGTGAAAACGTTATTGCAGTAACTGGCTAAAGCGCTGATGCAGGAATTCAACGCAAACCCGCAGTTTTGCAGAATCTGCCAGCCGTGTGGGATAAACCGCCCAGACGCTGGCGGGCTGGGAAAACTGCGGTAAAACCTGCACCAGTTCGCCCCGGTCGATGTAAGGCCGGACATCCCACTCAGAGCGCAAAATAATTCCGTGATGTTTCAGCGCCCACTGCAATACCACTTCGCCGCTGTTGGATGACAACACGCCTTTGACCCGGACGCGCTGTTCCTGCCCTTCTCCGGTCAGCGACCAGATGCCAAACGGATTGTCACGTTCTTTGAGCACCAGACACTGGTGTTGCGTCAGGGCCTCCGGCGAACCGGGTTCGCCGTGCGTGGCCAGATACTGCGCAGAAGCGCAAAGAATGCGCTGATGCTGCGCCAGTTTTTTTCCGATGTGCTGTTCGGGAATGTCATCGCCGACCAGAATTTCGAGATCAATACCTTCGGCGACCAGATCAACAACCCTGTCGAACAGGTCGAGGCGCAGGTTTAGCTGCGGATAACGTTCGGCAAGTTCTGCAACAGCGGGCGCAACGTGGCAGCGTCCGAAACCGAACGAACTGCAAATATGCACGTTGCCACGCACCTCGCTGCGGGAATCTGAAACATCACCAATAAACTGATCAAACGTGTCGAGAATTTGCAACGCCCACCGTTGCGCCCGCTCGCCATCTTCAGTCAGGCGAACGCCACGGGTCGAACGATGTAGCAAACGGGTGTTCAGGGACTCTTCGAGGATCTGAATACGCTTACTGACATAGGCCGGAGACTGCCCGAGTTCAGTCGCAGCGGCGGCAAAGCTTTGCTTGTTCACTACTGCCAGAAAAACCCGCAGGTCTTCGGCCAGCGGCAAACGGTCACGTTCAGTAGTCATGGTTAGCCCGTAAGCCCTCACATTATTTGTTATTGGCAGGATTTTTATTGTGCGGATAGATATCCGTGAGTTTTACACCCGCCAGTTCCAATTTTTCCCTGGCTTCTTCCAGATCGTCGCTTTCGATTTCCAGCGGTTCCTGATCTTTCCCCTGACAAGGCGTCAGCGCCAGTTCGACCAGGATCGGGAAGTGATCGGAGCCCATGAAGTCCAGCCGTTTCAGATCAATCAGCGTGAAGTCTTTGCTGTGGAAAACGTGATCCAGCGGCCAGCGCAAAAACGGATAGCTCGCATGAAAAGTATTGTACATACCCCGCCCACGGCGCGGGTCGAGCAATCCGCTAATTTTCATGAATAAACGAGTGGTTCGCGACCACGCGACGTCATTCAGGTCACCGGTCACAATGGTCGGGAAATGCGCTTTCGCGGCGGTATGCCCGACGGCGATCAGTTCACCGTCACGGGCGGTTGATTCATCCGCTTCGGTCGGACTTGGCGGCCTCGGGTGCAGACAGTGAAGCACCACCTGTTCGCCCGACGGCAGTTCTGCGCGAAAATGCATGGAAGGAATATCTTCCGCCACCAGAAACTGAATCTGCTCGCCGTACATCGGTAAACGCGAATAGACGTGCATACCGTAGAGGTTATCCAGCGGGCAGCGCAGGCTGTGCGGATAATCGGCCTCCAGCGGGGTCATCTGGTCCTCCCACCACTGGTCAGTTTCCAGCAGCACGATAATGTCCGGTTTATGTTCCTGAATCTGAATGAGTAACTGCGCGCTCTCCCGGTTGGTAGTGAGCACATTGCTGTTCATGATTTTGATACGCGAATGGCCGTTGGGCACCGTCTTCTTCACCTGCACGCGGTACAAACGGGTATAAGGCAGGATCCACCAGCCCTGATACGCCATGCAGGCGACCGTCAGGATAATCACGATACCGGTCAGCACGCCGTCAAACGGCAAAATCAGCAGTTCAGTCAGCAGAAAAAGCAGGCACAGGGAAACCATTTGCAGGCGCGGGAAATCCCACACACGCACCCACCAGCGCTGATTTTTGGAAAGAGGAAGCAGCGTCAGTAAGGTCATGATGACCGTCAGAACGCAGACGATAATTCGGAGTGCTTGCATCGGTTATCAGCCCTGATAAAGAGAAATCAATTAGTAAGACCCTAGATAATTCGCATTGCAGGAAGGCGGCAAGTTGAGGAATCCCGATGAGCTGAAATAAGTCAGTGATTCGGGTGAGTAAGCGTAGCCAACGCTCATGCAACGTGAAGTATGACGGGAATTTTGTTAACCGATTGTGACTCAAAAAGAGTGGAGCGACCAGAAGGATGTCGCCGCCTTTTTCATTCATCAGAAAAAGACGGCGATTTTAGCAGTATTACTTCGCCGGTGCTGCCGGATCAGGCTTATGGCACCAGTTGCGCTGCTCTACGATCCCGCCGTTTGGCGAGGTGTAGCCGATACAGCCCAGAATGGTGTCGTACAGTTTTTCATGGAAAGCCGGTTTCTTCTCTGCGGCCATTTTTTGCAGCTGTTCGAAACCTGCTTTGTTCTGGTCGTTTGACAGGAATTTGTCTGACGCCCAGACCATGATCGGCACAGTACGTTGCTCAATCGGCGCATGATCACGCGGCGTACCGTGGAAATGCATGCTTTTGGAAATCGATTCGCCGTGATCGGAAGCATAGAAAACAATCGCGTTTTTATCGCGCAGCTGATCAAACACCTGCGACAGGAAGTAGTCGGTGTAAAGCAGCGTATTGTCGTAAGCGTTGATCATTTCCTGCGTTGAACAGGAATCGTCGATACCCATACACTCCGGCTGATATTTGGCAAATGAGCGAGGATAACGGTCTGAATACAGGTAATGCGAGCCCTTGGTATGCAGAATAATCAGGTGTTTGCCCTGCGGATGATTGGTCATAGAGTCTTTCATTTCATCGACCAGCAGCATGTCATCGACCGGCTTGCCTGCGTTACGTTTTTCAGAGGCGATGTTTTCACGCAATGAATAATCATCGGCGCGGGTTTTGTTGTAGAACCAGGCTTCACTTTGCATGGAATACAGCTCAGAGCTCCAGCCGTTGCTTTTCAGCACGGAGAAAACGTTCATCTCTTTCAGCGTTCGTTGTGGCGCTTCCGAAGCCCCGCCTTCACGCACAAACATGCAGCGCAGTGAGAGTTTGGTGGCGGTATCACAGGAATAGCCCTGCAACGCGACAAGATTTTTCTCTTTATCGAGGTTGGGCGTGTTGTCGCGGTCGTAGCCGTACAGGCCCATATGATCGCGGCGCGCACTCTCACCGATAATGAATACCACGTACATATCCTTGGCATCTGCCGGTGCGGTATAAGTGAAATGCTTCGCCGGGTCGTAAAGATTTTTGGTGTCTTCGGCCTGGCTGTAGCTGCTGTAAGAGTACAGCCCCAGTGCGGACAGCCAGTTGGACGGAGAATAGGTTCCTGCCACGACGCCACCGTAACTTGCCATCATGCGGTTACTTTCTTTGTCATGTCGATCCTGCACTTTGCCCATCAGGCGGAGCGGCATGTAACAAAGCAAGCCGGAGATCACCAACAGGCCGGTTTTTACCGCGACTTTTTTGAAAGTGGTTTGTCTTAGTGCCGCCCCCGGCAATGTGCTGAGCCACAGCAACAGAACCGGGATCAGGCTGACCAGTGCGGTCCAGGCAACAAAATGTGTGCCGACAGATTCTTTCGATAAATCAATGGAGTCAGAGGCCAGTGCTGCCGCCAAAATCCCGTAGCCGATATCAACGTTGAACAGGATCATGTAATAGCTGGCCGCCGCCGAGGAAATCACAATAGCGGTCATCAGCACACGGAAAACCGTTTTGCCGGTATAGGAGAGCAGCATGCAAAGGAAGTAAACCAGGGCGAAACACGCGACCATCTCAACGGCTATCGACAGGGCATTGTCATAATGCAGCTGGCTGTAACGACGAAAGAAAATCGGAAGGTTTAACAGGATCCCAAGATAAAGCGCAATGAAAACAGAAATGCTCTGCAGCGAAAGTGAACGTATTTTATGCATTAGTAATAAATGGCTCTTTTGTGAGTCTGTTTACGTCGTACTGACCGTTCGAACCGGAGTATAAAACCCACTCCTTAGGACTATTGAGACCCCGGGACGAGCATTTTTGTTCAAATGCAAAGGTTTCTGCCATTGTGATAATGTAACTAAATTAACGAAACCCTTACTTTTCAATAAGTAAAAAATGAATTTTCTCTAAAATTTTCTGAACTTTTTCCGCGCCGTTGAAGAATTATTAAGAAAGCTTGTGATCCGGATCGGATAATGGCCCTGGAAATGACAGCGTGAACCGGGTCTCGCCCTGCGGTGAACTCGTTACCCGAACGCTTCCCTGATGCAGTGCCATGATCGCCTGAACTATCGATAACCCGAGACCACTGGAGCTACCGCCTTCGCTGCGCGATGCGTCGGCCCGGTAGAAACGGTCAAACAGTTTGCCCAGCTTTTCCGGCGGGATCGGATTGCCCTGGCTGGTCACATCAATTTCCATGCCTTTCCCCTGCGGGTGCGCGCTGATCGTGATGGTGCTGCCGTCATGCCCGTAACGCACTGCGTTGGCGACAAGATTGCTGATCGCACGCTGAAACAAGATAGCGTCCGCGTACAAAATCCCCTGTCCTTCGCCGTACAACACCATGTTCCGCTCTTCCGCCAGACCTTCAAAATATTCCTGAATACGAGTAATTTCAGAGGAAACATCAATACTGGTGATTGTTAAAACAGACCGTGCATCGGTGGCGCGGGCAAGAAACAGGATGTTTTCCACCATGCGGGAAATACGTTCCAGCTCTTCCATATTGTTTGCCAGCAGCGTTTCATACTCTTCCACCGAGCGCGGCTGGTACAACGCAACCTGGCAATGCCCCATCAGCGCGCCCACCGGTGTGCGGATCTCATGCGCCAGATCGGCTGAAAACTGCGTCAGGCGCTGATAGCCTTCCGAAAGCCTTTCCAGCATATCGTTGAAAGAATAGATAAGTTGCTGCAATTCCTGTGGCGCATTCTCCGTGCTTAATCGGGTAGACAGGCTTGACGGATGAATTTGCGTGGCTTCCTGCGCCATGTTGCGTAAAGGCTTTAAGCCTTTGCGGATCACAACATAACCGAGTGCGGCAATCAGCAAATAGGCGAACAGCACCGCGCCAATGATTTCCCAACGGAATGTTTCCAGCAGACGCGATTCTTCCGTCATGAAATGCGCGCCGGTAATTTCTACCGTTCTGCCATCCTCAATCTGCACACTTGCACGGGCAAAGCGCACCGGCGTTCCGTCCGGCGCCATCAGGTGATGCACCGTTTTCAGGGTGAGCGGCTGGCCGTCGGCCACAGGCGCAACCGGCGGTAAGATCAGCTGCGAAGGATTAACGTTAATCAACGGAGGCTCGCCTTCGAGACGGAAAGTCAGAATATCGCGCTCATTGCCGAGCATATTTTCAAACAAACCGGGATTACGGCTCAGTTGCGATAGCGGAAATTCATTCGCCAGCAGATGGCGGAAATACTGAACGCGTCCGCTGACCTGATAATCCGCACGGCGCACCAGCTCTTTATCCATCGAATAATAGAGATAAAAACCGACGGCGCTGACCACCAGCGAGGCAATCAGCGCAAACAGCAATGTCGCCCGCAAGGTCAGCGACATCGCTCGTTTTGAGGCGGACGGGCGGGCAGTTTCTTTCATCACGTTAGTCATTGCGCACTTCACAAACGTAGCCAATGCCACGCACGGTATGGATCAGTTTCACCTCAAAGGCGCGATCCACCTTGGCGCGCAGGCGCTTAATCGCCACATCCACAACGTTGGTATCACTGTCAAAATTCATGTCCCAGACCTGCGAGGCGATCATGGTGCGCGACAGCACTTCGCCTTCCCGGCGCATCAGCAGCTCCAGCAACATAAACTCTTTATTGGTCAGCGCGATGGTCTGATCCTGACGGGTCACACGGCGGCGCAGCACATCGAGATTCAGATCGGCGACTGAAAACGTATCGGGTTCGCGTGCCGTCGGGCGGCGCAGTAAGGTGCGGATGCGCAGCACCAGCTCGGTAAATGAAAACGGTTTAATCAGATAATCATCAGCGCCGAGTTCCAGCCCGTGAATGCGATCCTGCACTTCGTCACGCGCCGTCAGAAACAGCACCGGTACATCACTTTTTTTACGCAGCACTTCCATCACCTGCCAGCCATCAAGGCCGGGCAGCATGACGTCGAGGATCACGGTGTCATAGCCCTCTTCCAGCGCCAGAAACAGGCCATCCGCGCCGTTGCGCGCCAGATCCACGCTGTAACCCGCCTCGGTCAGCCCTTTTTTCAGGTAGTCGCCTGTGCTGACATCATCTTCTATCACCAGTATCCGCATTCAGGCCCTCGGCGCCGCAAGACCATTCTCCCAAAGAATGATTCAGAGGAAGTTTATCAGTTTCATCAGACACCTTTGATGACAATTTTGTCATTAAATTGTCATCAACCAATCCCGGTTTATCGTCCACTCTTAATGAAGTTATTCATCACTGGCCGGTTCAGTGATTCATCTAACAGAATGAAATAACGCTAGAAAATGGAGAGTTGATCATGAACACACCTACACGCCTTGCCGGTTTATTACTGGGTTCCCTGCTGATGTGCAGCGGTATGACATCCGCCTTTGCGGCCGATAACGTGATTAAACCGACGCGCGGAACCATTGATTCAGTTAATGACTCATCTGTGCAAATCACCACCCGTCAGGGTGAAAAGCTCGATGTGAAGCTGACTGACCAGACCAAGATCAACGCCGTCACCAAAGGCCAGATCAGTGATATAAAACCCGACAGCTTCATCGGTACCGCCGCAGTTCCTCAGGCTAACGGCACGCTGAAAGCGCTGGAAGTCCACGTCTTTGCGCCAAGCCTGCGCGGCAGCGGTGAAGGCTTTAACCCGTTTGAATCCGCTGACGGGAAAATCAATACCATGACCAACGGTACCGTGGGCAAACTGGTCAACAGCAATGGCCGCACGCTGACCGTGAAGTATCACGATGCTGAGAAAACGGTCGTTGTTCCTGACGACGTTCCTGTGGTTCTGCTGGCGCCGGGCGACCGCAGCCTGCTGAAACCGGGCACTAAAATCGTGCTGTTCGCCATGAAAGATGACAAAGGTGCGCTGGTTGCCCGTGGCATCGCCGCCGGTAAAGACGGCATCGCGCCACCGATGTAATCAGGCTGTTTAACAGGAGATTTACCGTGAAACCTCAGCCCTCTTCAGTTCGAAAACGCAGGATCCATTCCTGGCCGGTGCGTATCAGCCACTGGATTAATCTTCTGGCAATGATTGGCATGGTAATGAGCGGCTGGGGGATTTATAACGCGGATCCCCTGTTTACCTTTACGTTCCCGCAAAACACCACGCTCGGCGGCTGGCTGGGCGGCAACATCGCCTGGCATCTCGCTGTGATGTGGCTGCTGGCGGCTAACGCTCTGTTTTATCTGCTGTGGGGCGTTTTCAGCGGTCATTTTAAACGGGACTTTTTCCCGTTTTCAGCCCGCAGCGTCTGGCGCGATACCCTTCGCGCCCTGACCTTCCATCTGCCCCATAAACTCGGCCAGTACAACGCCGTGCAAAAACTGATGTACAGCGGCGTTCTGTTACTGGGCTTTCTGCTGGTGTTATCGGGTTTATCCATCTGGAAACCGGTGCAGTTCAGCGGGCTGGTGTGGCTGTTCGGCGGGTTCGATATTGCCCGTTATGTGCACTTTTTTGCGATGAGTGGCGTGATGCTGTTTGTGGTCATTCATGTCCTGATGGTGCTGCTGGTGCCGAGAACATTTGTGGCGATGATTACCGGCGGCAAGGCAATGAATAAAGAGGAAGGTGCCGATGAGTGATAAATTACAACGGCCAAAAATCATTCTGGAGCCCGATCAGCGCAAGCAGCTGGTGAATATCCAGCGCCGTTTACTGCTGCGCTCAGGATTAACGCTCGGTGCCGTTTCCATGCTGACCGGCTGTAATTTGCAGGACGGCGACGAAGTCGACAAAGTACTGTGGGCGATGTCGCGCTGGAATGACCGCGTTCAGGGCTGGTTATTTGGCGGGCAGAAGCTGGCGCAAACTTACCGCGCCGACCAGATTACGACACCGTTTCGCTTCAACGCGTATTACCCCGAATACAATGTGCCGGAAATCGACATCCCGAATTACCGGCTGGAAGTGTCCGGGCTGGTGCAAAAGAAAGCCTCGTGGACGCTGGAACAACTTCAGCGCCTGCCGCAGGAAAGCCAGATCACCCGGCTGATTTGCATTGAAGGCTGGAGCGCTATCGGGCAGTGGAAAGGCGTGCCGCTCAAAACATTTCTTCAGCAGGTCGGAGCCGATCTGACGGCTAAATATGTCGGATTTAAATGCGATGATCGCTATTACTCGAGTATTGATATGGCCACCGCCCTGCATCCACAAACCATTCTGGCACTGGATTTTGGCGGCAAACCACTGCCACCGGATTTCGGATACCCGCTGCGGCTGAGAATGCCTACCAAGCTAGGCTTCAAAAACGCCAAACATATCGGCGCGATTTTCGTCACCAATACTAATCCGGGCGGTTACTGGGAAGATCAGGGTTATAACTGGTATAGCGGGATTTGATAATACCTTAGCCCTTTATTCGATATTCCGGCTGAAATTAAATAAGTAGATTTCATTATCCGGATCAATAATAGAGGGCATTTTCTGTCATCCCTGCCGGAAAGGCATAATTTCAACTTCTTTATTTAAATTACTCGCCTCAAAAAACTCTCCCTTCAATTAATCCTGACTAATTAGTGAAATAGTTAACGGCTCATCCATTATATTTTTAAAACCCTGCAAAATAACACAAAATATATAACCGAGATCAAAAAACAGGCTTTTTAACGACTGAGTTCACTTCCTCTATATTGCTGAATTTCGTCCCCCGTAATATACAAGGATTCATAAACAGGCCATTAAGAGACTACAACATGCTTGCGCGGAGTGAAGATGAAATATGGTAGATGATATTGAACAACGCATATACGCGCTTGTCAGGCCTTTTAACGGCGTTTATCTTTTCAATAATAAGAAGAGGCAGAAGGTTTTTACTCCGGAGACGGATCTTGATACAGATTTAAAGTTAGATGTAGGAGAAGCGGAGGATTTAATGGATAGTATTTTTCTAAATTAACGTTCAGAGAGATAACTTTTCTGTTGAAAATTATTATCCGTATGAACCTTTTTCATGGAATCCTTTTAAAAAAAGAATTCTTATTCCCGTGCCTGATTTCACCATAGGAATGTTAATAGAATCGGCCAAAGCAGGCCGCTGGTTGTACGATCAATGAAAAGGAGTTTTAACGATGCTATACCAGTTCACAGACATAAAAAAACCGCTCTTTCGAGCGGTTTTTGTTTTCGCGATAGGGTAACGGCAAGCGTTACACAGGGCGAAGAATTAGAAGCTGTAACCCACGCCTGCGATCCAGGTGCCAACATCAACACTGCGGATGCGGGACTGTTCGTAGGAAACGTCCAGAGCAACGTTCTGGATTGGGTTGAACTGCAGACCAGCACCGTAAGAGAAACCATAATCGCTGGTGTCTGATTTTTCACGGTTAGCGGTAGAAGCCACGTTTTCGTTGTACTGGAATTTACCGTAGCCCAGACCGATCACGCCGTAAGCAGAAACCCAGTCGTTGATGCGGTATGCAGGACCTGCAGTGATGCCGTAGTACTGCGCTTTACGGTAGTCACCAGAAGTCGGGTTGCTGTCGTCCTGAATGTAAGTGAAAGAGCCGATAACGCCCAGTGGGTTGTTATCTTGCTCGTAACGGTACTTCAGGTTGAAGCCGTTTGCTTTGTTTACAACGCCTTGTGCGTCACCCTGAGCGTAGCCAGCAGAAACGGTGCTGGTACCAGCGAATGCGCTAGAGGAAACACCCAGTGCTACGACGCAAGCTAATGCGGAAAGACATGCAATTTTTTTCATAAACCACCTCAAAAAGAGAAACCAAAGTAACCTTCACGTTCCAAAATATAACAAAAACCAGTGTGAAACTCTGCCTCAATTAAGATGTCCAAAGCATCATATGGTGTAACAGGAAGTTTCCAGTGCTAAGTATGCACATGAATTTATTCAGGTTTTTGTCACTAAAACCATAAGCTAAACTTATTGAACTTTTTGGAATTAGCAGATAATTCCTAAATTTTTGGGCAAAAAAACGCCAGTTTTTGACAATTTTTTAAGAAACTCATTCTGAAAATACTTTTTTTTGAGGATTTTTTCTCGCGTGATTTCCCACTACACTGACTGTGCTTTACCTTTCTTTTCAAAACTATAAATCTGAAGACTCCGGATTAATGGGATCACCTCAAAAGGCGCTATGGATGACACAGTCAGAACGAAATCAGCCGCAGAAAACGCAGATCGCTCTGCAAGGTGCGGCGCAAAATAACGGCCCGCCCGTTCCGGCGTTACCCAAAAAAGCCTCTCCTCTGGTGGCGATTCTGTTGCTGCTGATTGCCATGCTTTCATTGCAAGGTGGTGCGTCTCTGGCCAAAACACTTTTCCCGATTGTCGGCCCGCAGGGTGTGACAGCGTTGCGACTGGGCATCGGCTCCATTTTGTTGCTTCTCTATTTCAGACCGTGGCGGCTTAAAGTGCGCGGCGGTAATTTCCGCGCATTGCTGATGTATGGCCTGGCGCTCGGTTGCATGAACTACAGCTTTTATCTGGCGCTGCGCACTGTACCGCTAGGCATTGCCGTTGCACTCGAATTCACCGGACCGCTGGCTGTCGCGATGTTTTCCTCACGCCGCCCGGTCGATTTCATCTGGGTTGTGCTGGCCGTGGTCGGTTTATTGTTCCTGCTGCCACTGGGGCAAAGCGCCGGTGGCGTTGACCTCAAGGGTGCCTGCTTTGCGTTAATCGCTGGCGCGTGCTGGGCCGTGTATATTCTTGCCGGTCAGAAAGCGGGCAGCAGCTTCGGGCCGGGTACGGCGGCGATAGGCTCTGTGATTGCCGCACTGATCTTCTTTCCGATCGGAGTTGCGCAGGCGCATACCTCTATTTTCAGCTGGGAGATTTTACCGTTAGGCCTGCTGATCGCCCTGCTCACTTCTGCAATCCCTTATTCGCTGGAAATGATGGCGCTGACCAAGCTTCCGGCAAAAACCTTCGGCACGCTCATGAGCATGGAACCGGCGATGGCGGCACTTTCAGGGATTATTTTCTTGGGTGAATTCCTGACAGCCTCACAATGGCTGGGGCTGGCGGCAATCATCGCAGCGTCAGCGGGTTCTACGCTGACATTGCAGCGTAAAACCAAAATAGAAACGGTCGATATTCCGGGCAATAATCCTTCCGGGAAGTAAATCCGCACGGATTCTGCAAAAAAGCCTCGTTATCACAGCGTGGCTTTTTATTATCTTTCAATTAGTTAAAAACTATTTTCGACTTTTTCACTTTATTTCATCTTTTCCTGCATCCAAAAGCAGGGGGTCAATCGTATGTATAGATGTGAGGCAAGACCTTACCTACTCAACCTACGAAGGACACCATCATGAAAACATTACTCCGTACCGCTATCTGTGCTTCTATCCTGCTGAGTTCTGCGTCAATGGCTGCAATGATGTCTCAAGAAACCACCATGGTCGGTGGTGCTGAAATGTATCCGTCTAAAAATATCGTAGAAAATGCCCTGAACTCTAAAGATCACACCACGCTGGTCGCTGCCGTTAAAGCCGCAGGTCTGGTCGATACTTTACAAGGCAAAGGCCCGTTCACCGTGTTTGCCCCAACCAATGCCGCCTTCGCTAAATTACCGGCGGGCACCGTTGACAGCCTGGTGAAACCAGAAAATAAAGCCACACTGACCAGCATCCTCACGTATCACGTGGTTGCGGGTAAATATGAAATGAAAGATCTCGAAAAACTTCTGAAAAAAGGCAACGGCACCGCAGAGCTGAAAACCGTAAACGGCCAGCCACTGTGGATCCTGAACAACGGCCCGCATAATATTCAGCTTAAAGATGGCAAAGGGAATATCGCCAATATCAGCACTTATGACGTACAGCAGAAGAACGGCGTGATCGACGTCATTGATACTGTCCTGATGCCAAAATAATACCGACTATACTGAGAGCTGGATCCCTTTATGAAACAGTATCTCAGAGCGTCGGGACGGACGAATGCATGACAATTTAGTCAGTAAGCCAACACCAGAGAAAGCGCTTGAAGTACAGCGCGAGTTAATGAGCGCCATGGCCGTTGGCGACCGCCGGGCATTTGAACAGCTATACCGACTGACATCACCCCGGCTGTTCGCCGTCGCATTACGCATGTTGCGGCGACATGCCTGGGCAGAAGAAGTTTTGCACGACAGCTATATCACCGCGTGGAACCGCGCCGCGTCTTACAACCCGGCGCTCAGTTCCCCGATGACCTGGCTTACACACATTGTCCGCAACCGCGCTATCGACTGGATGCGCGGGAGCGACAATCAATTGGATGAGCTGGATGACGACGTCATGAACAGCGACGCCAGCGACGTTGATGAGCCTTTGCAACGGCTGCAACAGGACAGCGATGCCAAAATTCTGGCGGCCTGCCTGGCGCACCTTCCCGCAGAACAACGACAGAGTCTGATCCTTGCCTACTATCAGGGCCTGTCTCACGGCGAGGTTTCCTCACATTTACAACAACCCCTGGGGACGATAAAAAGCTGGATCCGTCGCGCCCTGGATCACCTTAAGAGCTGCGTCGGACTATGAAAAGCAGAAGCCATTATCAGGCTGCCCTCGCAGCCGAATATGCACTCGGCACCTTGCGCGGCGCAGCGCGAATTCAGTTCGAGCGCAAAATGCGTAATGACCCGGCGTTAGCGGCGGAAGTCGCCCGATGGCAGGAGGCGTTTACGCAGCTCGATAACCAGATTATCCCGGTGATCCCACCCGCTTCGGTCTGGAAACGCATTCAGCACAATCTGACTTTACAAAACAATCTCACGTTAAAACCTGATAGGCGCCCTGCTCCGGCGAAAAGACCGGTGCGCGGATACATTGGCTGGGCGCTGGCTGCCGGGCTGGCGGCATTGTTGCTGATCCCTCACCTTCTGGTACAACCCGCCCCGCCAACGCCGGTCGCCATTCTGGCCAGCAGCGCCGGGCAGCAAAACGGGCAATGGGTGGTCAGCGTCGATGTGAGCACGCGCAGCCTGTTGCTGACACCGCTCAGCGCGCCGGATCTGGCATCAAACCGCAGTCTGGAACTGTGGGCCATTCCGCCGGGCGGCAAGCCGCGTTCGCTCGGCTTGCTCAATACTCAGCAACCGACGCAGCTATTGCTGGCCGCAAAAATGCCGGACCCGGGTTATACGCTGGCCATCAGCCTCGAACCTCGCGGCGGTTCTCCAACCGGACAACCTACCGGCGCTGTGCTTTACAGCGGCACGCTGGCACTCTAACCCTTTCAGGTTACTTATATAAAACGGCAGATATTCCTCTGCCGTTTTTGCTAATTCCATTCAAAATAAATAATTACCCGACATAACTGTTATTTCCCGCCATCACGCGTAAGTATTATGAATATATATTCACACCAGAAGTTACATTCAAAAATATTTATCACACTTAAATGAAAATAATTATCACTATTAATACTTAATATGGAGAAAAGAGAAAAAGCACTTACAGATGAATCCTATCTACTCGGAAAATCAATATGATAGGTTAGAGATGGAGTAACGACAGGCTTTATTAGACACACGCTATCAGAACGATAGGAACGACTGTCCTGCAAAATTGTGATTTATTGCTATACTGAATGCAGTTAAGAAATACATTATTTAGCGTTTATTTTAATGAAACAAGGAGATATGAATATGAGTACCGCTAAACTGGTCAAAACGAAATCTTCTGAACTTATCTACACACGCAACGATTTAGATGAGAGTGTTAAACTCAATACCATCAAAGTGCTTAACCGTCTGGTGACTGAATATATTGATCTGTCGCTGATCACCAAACAGGCACACTGGAACATGCGTGGCGCAAACTTCATTGCCGTCCATGAAATGCTCGACGGTTTCCGCACCGCGATTATTGACCATCAGGACACCATCGCAGAACGTGTCGTTCAGTTAGGTGGCGTTGCGCTGGGTACCGTGCAGGTTGTTAACGATAAAACCCCGCTGAAAAGCTACCCGACCAATATCCACACCGTGCAGGAACACCTGAAAGCGCTGGCCGAACGTTATGCTGTTGTGGCTAACGATACCCGCAAAGCCATCAGCGAAGTGGAAGACGAAGATACCGCAGATATTTTCACTGCCGCATCCCGCGACCTGGATAAATTCCTGTGGTTTATCGAATCTAATATCGAGTAATCACATTGCGACACCGCAGGATCAGGCTGCGGTCATCTGAGTGATTAATGCGAATCGGGTTGGCCTTAATGCCAGCCCGTTTTTAGTTTTCAGGAGGTCACCATGGCAAGCGGATGGGCGCAAGATGGCGCAGTTCAGGACCAGATTGATTCAACGGTAAATGACGCGGTTGACCGCGCACGTCAGTCGCTCGGGCATGGCGAAAGTGCCCATTTTTGCCGGGAATGCGGTGAGCCGATCCCGGAAGCTCGCCGGAAAGCGCTTCAGGGCGTTCAGTATTGCGTCAACTGCCAGGCTGAGCTGGATAAAAAGCAGCAGGATCACGCCGGATATAATCGCCGGGGAAGTAAAGACAGCCAGCTGCGCTAGATTTTTTTCTTATAATTGGTTGCACCATTATGGTTCAACGCGCCTCGGTTTTTCCTCAAATCCCACCTTTCCCCTCTTTACATTTGCTTCAATATTGAGCAGTAGTTTTACCCACGTTCTGAAAAAGTTAGAGCGAGTTATCATTTGGATGGCATGATTGTTAATTAATGATTGTTTAAAATACAACATATGGTTAATGATGACGCGATGCACCATGAGAGAACATTGCAAGATGTAACAATGCACCACAAATGTGCATTCACGGATTAATCTGCAGCTTGAACGGTTCAGCAAGACGATAAGCCATTGAATTTTAATAGTGGTAAATAATGGCATGAATTTTGCAGTTAAGCGTCGTAACATAAGGTCGTTCCCATAATATGTACAAAGGAAATTCACTGATGAAGTCACTCTTAAAAGTTTCCCTGGCCGCGCTGACCCTGGCCTTTGCCGTTAGCTCACACGCAGCAGACAAAAAACTGATCGTAGCTACCGACACTGCGTTTGTACCGTTTGAATTCAAACAAGGCGACAAGTATGTCGGCTTCGATATCGACCTGTGGGACGCGGTCGCGAAAGAGATGAAAGTCTCTTATGAACTAAAACCGATGGATTTCGGCGGCATCATCCCGGCTCTGCAAACTCATAACATCGATCTGGCGCTGGCGGGTATCACCATCACGCCTGAGCGTAAAAAAGCGATCGACTTCTCTGACGGCTACTACAACAGCGGCCTGATGGTGATGGTTAAGAGCAACAACGACGCCATCAAAAGCGTTAATGATCTGAAAGGCAAAGTGGTTGCAGTGAAAAGCGGCACCAGCTCCGTTGACTACATGAAAGCCAACGTGCAGACCAAAGATCTGCGTCAGTTCCCGAACATCGACAGCGCTTATATGGAGCTGGGGACAGGCCGTGCTGATGCTGTAATGCACGACACCCCTAACATTCTGTATTTCATCAAAACTGCCGGTAAAGGCCAGTTCAAGGCCGTCGGTGATTCACTGGCGGGTCAGCAATACGGCATCGCCTTCCCGCAAGGCAGTGACCTGCGTGAGAAAGCCAACGTGGCTCTGAAAACCATCAAAGAGAATGGTACTTACGCGGCAATCTACAAAAAATGGTTCGATACTGAACCTAAGTAAGATTTTTTCATTTAAGTCGTTCCTCTATATAGAAATCTGACTTGATAAGAAGCGCCTGACGGAGAATTCTCCGGACAGGCGCAGTTTGTTGTTTTACCAGGAGATAATCCATGCAGTTTGACTGGAGCGTAATTTGGCCCGCTCTGCCTATCCTGCTCGAAGGCGCCAAGATGACATTGTGGATTTCGGTCCTCGGTCTGGTTGGCGGTCTGATTATTGGTGTGATTGCGGGTTTTGCCCGCGCGTTTGGTGGCTGGTTTAGCAGCAACATCGCACTGGTATTTATCGAGCTCATTCGCGGTACGCCTATTGTCGTACAGGTAATGTTCATTTATTTCGCACTGCCGATGATGGTTCCCGATCTGCGTATCGACCCGTTCAGCGCGGCGGTGGTGACAATCATGATCAACTCAGGTGCGTACATCGCTGAAATTACGCGTGGCGCCGTGTTGTCTATTCATAATGGTTTCCGCGAAGCGGGCCTGGCGCTAGGTCTGTCGCGTCGTGCGACTCTGCGTTACATCATCATGCCGCTGGCGTTGCGCCGCATGCTGCCACCGCTGGGTAACCAGTGGATTGTAAGTATCAAAGATACCTCGTTGTTTATCGTCATCGGTGTCGCCGAGCTGACCCGTCAGGGTCAGGAAATCATCGCCGGTAACTTCCGCGCCATGGAAATCTGGAGTGCGGTTGCCGTTATCTATCTGATCATCACGCTGGCTCTGAGCTTTGTTCTGCGCCGCTTAGAACGCAAACTGAAAATTATATGATTGAATTCAAGAACGTCTCAAAACACTTTGGTAAAACCCAGGTGCTCCACGACATCGATCTGAACATTTCTCAGGGTGAAGTCGTGGTTATTATCGGGCCATCCGGTTCAGGTAAATCCACTTTGCTGCGTTGCATCAATAAGCTGGAAGAAATCACGTCCGGCGAGCTTATCGTCGATGGCCTGAAAGTGAATGACCCGAAAGTCGATG
Organism: Rahnella selenatireducens; assembly: GCF_046449555.1. Classification (NCBI taxonomy): domain Bacteria; kingdom Pseudomonadati; phylum Pseudomonadota; class Gammaproteobacteria; order Enterobacterales; family Yersiniaceae; genus Rahnella; species Rahnella selenatireducens. The sequence continues at coordinate 332,437 of NZ_JBKEZJ010000003.1, read as the reverse complement.
AACGTCTGATCCGCCAGGAAGCCGGTATGGTGTTCCAGCAGTTCTATCTGTTCCCGCATATGACAGCGCTGGAAAATGTGGCCTTCGGCCCGATCCGCGTTCGTGGTGCATCGAAAGATGAAGCCAATAAACTGGCGAAAGAATTGCTGGCAAAAGTCGGTCTTTCCGAGCGTGGTAACCACTACCCGTCTGAACTTTCCGGTGGACAACAACAGCGTGTAGCGATTGCCCGTGCGCTGGCGGTAAAACCTAAACTGATGCTGTTCGATGAGCCAACCTCTGCGCTGGATCCGGAACTGCGTCATGAAGTATTGACCGTCATGAAGCAACTGGCCGAAGAAGGCATGACGATGGTTATCGTGACGCACGAAGTCGGCTTCGCCGAGAAAGTGGCGTCACGGTTAATCTTCATCGATAAAGGGCGTATTGCGGAAGACGGTAAACCGGCGGATCTGGTGAATAACCCACCGAGTGAGCGTCTGCGGGAGTTCCTGCAACACGTTTCCTGATTTGCAGGGAGGTCGCCTGCTAATGGGGCGGCTTTAAATGCTTCTGATCGAGAATATTTCGGTTTCTCAATGGCGGTGATCGCATAACTCGCTGCGCCGAAACCGACCAAAGGAGGGAAGTGCTTTCCCTCCTTTGGATCCCTCCCTGCTTTTTCAACAAGCGCTTCGCTTGCTGGCTATGTTTCAGAAACTCTCCTTATTGCCGCGAAAACTTGCCGCTCCGCGGTACCTTCTTTCGATCTTCGAGCCTCACGTCTCGAAACACTCAATCAGCAAATTTTCTGAAAGCGGCCACTGGCTATGTAATTCGAAAGATTAATGCGGTTAATTAACTGAATTTTAATAGAAAAAAATTATCCAACTTGCTCTTCCCCCTGCGAAGGGGGAGGCCGGAAGGGGTTTGGCAGACGATTTCGCGGCCAGAACCAATCATCTGCCTGCGCCATGTAGCACGTCCTTTCACAAATTCTTGCCACAATTTTTCTACAATACCGTCACCGATGCTTTACCCTTAGGGCAGCAACACTTCCGACTAACGCTATTTTGAGAGAGGAACAATGCCGCATAACGACAGGACTCCGTTGGCTCACCGCATCCAGACACCGATATTTTCAGCTCTGCTGTTTATCACGATCTCCCTGTTCAGCGCCTTCAGCCATGCGGCTGAGGAAAAAACCGCCGCTGCCGAGCAACAGAAAGCTTCTTACGCCGCGCTGGCCGATATTCTTCAGGATGATAAAGCCCGCGCCCAACTGATTACGCACCTCCGGGAAGCCGCCGGAACCACGCCGGCAGCAAAAGCGCCTGCCAAAAACACCGCACCGCAGGCTGAACAGCTTTCGCTGATTGACCAGCTGGTGGATACCACGCAGCAAACCGCCTCCGGATTTATGAAGCGCGTGCAGCAGCTTAAAGACACCATCAATTCCGGCCCGCAGCATCATTTTAATGCTGCGCGTTTCTTCCCGGCGTTAGGGTATTTTCTGCTGACCGTCGCCGTGACCTTTGCATTCTTCTATCTGATTCGCCGTTTAATCGGGCCGCTTTATCTGCGCCTCGGGCGTTGGGGGAACCATGCGCGACTGAAAGAAGCGCACTGGTACAAACTGCCCGCCAGCATCATCGGGGCGTTCACGGTTGACCTCGGTATTCTGCTGCTGACCGTCGCCGCCGGTAATTTGTTCACGCAATATTTCAACGGCGGCAGCCCGCTGATTGCGCGCCTGCAGGCTTTGTTCCTCAGCGCCTTCGCGGTGATTGAATTTTTCAAAGCCGTTTTGCGCCTGATCTTTGCGCCCGGCTTCAGCTACCTGCGCCCTTTCCCGCTGGCGGATGTCACGGCGCGCTACTGGAATACCCGTCTGGCTTGGGTCAGCGGACTGATTGGTTACGCGCTAATGGTCGGCGTTCCGGTGGTTGCCACACAAATCAATTACACCACAGCCGCGGTGGTGAATTTCGTAGTGATGCTGGCCCTGACGGTTTACGCCAGCTGGCTGATTCTGCATAACCGCCGCACGATTCATCATGAATTCAACCTGCTGGCTGAGCGCTCAATGGCATTTTTCAGTGTCATTCTCCGCGCCCTCGGGCATGTCTGGCATTTGCTGGCGGTCAGCTATTTCGTGGTGTTGTTCTTCCTTTCGCAGTTTGATTTTGCCGGAAGTCTGCGCTTCATGATGGCCGCGACGATTAAAAGTCTGGTGATTATCGGCATCGGTGCGCTGATCTCCGGCCTGCTTTCGCGCTGGATTAACCGCCGTATCACCCTGCCCGATGACGTTAACCGCCGTTACCCGCTGCTGCAAAAGCGCATTAATTCATACATTCCGGCGGGTCTGAAAATCATCCGCGTGCTGGTGGTACTGAGCGTGACGCTTTCGCTGCTCGACGCGTGGCAGATTTTCAATCTAAACAAATGGTTTATGACGGAAACCGGCGAGAAAGTGATCAGCGGTCTGGGTCATATGCTGTTTATTCTGTGCTTCGCCATTGTGGCCTGGACGCTGCTTGCCAGCGTGATTGAACATCGCCTGGCGCAGGAACTGAGTAATGGTGCACGTCCGAGCGCCCGTGAACGCACGCTGCTGACCCTGTTCCGCAACGTTCTCGCGATCGTGATTTGTACCATCACCATTATGATCATGCTCTCGCAGGTCGGGCTGAACATCGCCCCGCTGCTGGCCGGTGCCGGTGCGCTCGGTCTGGCCGTCAGTTTCGGTGCGCAGACACTGGTAAAAGACGTGATCACCGGTATTTTCATCCAGTTCGAAAATGGCATGAATACCGGCGAATACGTCACGGTGATGGGCATTAGCGGCACCGTTGAACGCATGACTATCCGCTCGATTGGCCTGCGCGATATCTACGGCGTGTATCACATCGTTCCCTACTCTTCGATAACGACGCTTTCGAATTATGAACGTGAGTTTGGCGTCTACCGCGCCAGCTATAACGTCAGCCGCAATGAAGACGTGGACGCCGCCAACGCCGTTCTACGTAAGGCCGTAGAAGCACTGCAACAGGACGAAAGCATCAAACCGTTATTGATCGGCGAACCGACTTATCAGGGTGTTGTGGGATTAGGCGATCAGTTCTTCACCCTGCGGGTACTGGTGCGCACAAAAGCGCTGGAACAGTGGACAGTGCAGTATGCGTTAGACCGTCTGGTGAAGAATCACTTTGCCGCCGCAGGGATTGAGATGCCGAGGCAGGCGGTTCAACTTTATGCCGATGCCCCATCGGTGGGGGTTACAGATGGCCGGTGCAGAGACGGTGTTTAAGGTCAACATCTTGGGCTTGCTGACTATAATCCCGTTGCCGCCTCTGTTGCCGCAAAAACGGCTCGGGAGCTATGTAATTCGATGCATCACTGCAAGATGGTTTTGATTTGCTCCTTCCCCTCTCACGAGGGGAAGGCCGGGAGGGGGGTGTGGGTTGTAGCAACTTAGTTGCCTGCTAAACCCCCTCCCAACCTCCGCCTTCGCAGAGGGAGGAGAAAACCAAATGTCTGTAATCTTTGAAAATTTTACAAGCTACTTTTAGCTCCCGCCTCCCGCTAATGCCTCGTTTGCCCCTGGTCACCGGCGATAACCGAAAACTCCGCCATCATCCGCACCAGATCCTGCATCCCCAGATTGACCTGATTAATCACATCTCCCGCATTGCGGCTCAGCGCGACACCGCCGCCCGCGCGGTTAACGCAGTTCCCCATGCCGTCGATTGCCGCCATCACACCGTCGCGGATGCTTTGCGTCAGCTGGTCAATCTCCACGGCGGCTTTCCGCGACTGATCCGCCAGCGAACGCACTTCACCGGCGACCACGGCAAATCCCCTGCCCTGTTCGCCCGCGTGCGCGGCTTCGATAGTGGCGTTAATCGCCAGTAAATTGGTTTGCGACGAGATGCGCCGGATGGTATCCACCATCTCACCAATCCGTTCTGAGGTTTGCCCAAGCTGACCGATAATGTCCGACGTGCGGCGCGCCAGCGCTTCGACTTCCTGCATATCTTCCACGGCTTTCTGGACGATGGTGACCCCTTCCGCCGCCGTTTTGTCCGTGGTCAGGGACAGCGCGTGGACATGCGTCATCATGCTTTCCTGCTGACGCTGCTGAGCCATCTGGCTGGTAATATCCTGCGCTATTTTGACGATTTTCAGCACATTGCCGTCATCGTCCATCACCGGGTTGTAGCTGGCTTCCAGCCAGATCGCCTGGCCGCGACCGTTCATCCGCTCGAAACGCCCAAGGATAAACTCTCCGTTACGCAGGCGCTGCCAGTGATTTTTATATTCATGGGTATCACCAAATTTCGGCAGGCAAAACATGGCGTGGGGATGCCCTTTAATTTGTTGCAGAGAATAACCTATGACTTTCAGGAAGTTATTATTTGCAGAAATCACATTACCTTCTGGGGTAAAGGTAATCAGTGCCATTGAGCGGTCAAGTGCTTGTAAAATACCCTGATGCTCGTGCGATTCTGTAATTCTTTCAGAGACATCACTGGCAATTTTAATTATTTCAGTGACTTTACCTTGTTTATTTTTAACCGGAACATAAGTGGCTTCGAGCCAGATTAATTTTCCACTTTTATGCACACGTTTAATATTCCCGCTGATGGACTTTCCCTGCCGTAACCCTTCCCAATGCAAGCGATAGGCATCGCTGGCAACGAACTCTGGCGTGCAGAAAATCCGGTGAGGCTGACCAACGACTTCCTGCCTGTTGTAGCCCATGCCCCTAAGGAACAGGTCATTGACCTCAAGTACCACACCGTCTGGCGTGAAGACAATCATCGGAACAGCGTCCTGAAGTGCTGCGAATTTATCACGCCATGCCGTACTAAACTGATGAGAAAATAATTGCATAGGACAGACACCCTGTGGCTGATAACGTGAATTAATGCGTAATCGCAATTAATTTAAAAAATACACACGTGCTAATACCTGTGGGTTATTCATCAAATAACGATAATCCACAGAACATTAGTCTGACCCCTGGGCGGGTTTTAGAAAGGTTTGCTGAAGCCAAACAAAGCGCGTTTAAATGAAATCACGCGATAAATCATTATCAGGATAATTAATCAACTTTCTTATAGTGAATTAAGCATAATTTAATCCAATGAAAAAGAAAGGTCAGGCATGAGTATTTTTTCCAGCCTGTTTGTCGTCAGAATAACAGGCTGGAATAAAGAAGATTACAACGTGATCAGACTGACCAGCGCTTAATCGCCCAACTTTTTTGCTGCGATGGCGTCAGGAAGGTCCAGGCGACGAAGCGGCTGATCTTATTCCCCTGCGTCATCTCGATGGTGCGGATATCTGTCACACCCTCTTCGTTGAGCGCGTCATACAGTAGCGGAAGTGTTGTTTTTTTAGACACCAGCACGGTGTACCAGAAACAGTTCTGTGCTTTACCGGCGCTTTCTTCCGCCATGCGGACAACAAACGCTTCTTCGCCGCCTTCACACCACAGTTCGTTGTGCTGACCGCCGAAGTTCAGATCCGCCGTACCGGCTCGACGATCCAGCCCCAGATTTTGACGCTTACGCTGGCTGCCTGACGCCGCATCCGCCGCCGACGCATGGAACGGCGGGTTGCACAGCACGGCATCATAGCGCTCGTCGTGACGGATAATGGTGTCGAGAATACGCGGCGGTTTCGCCTGCAAACGGAAACGAACCTGATTGGTCAGTTGCGGGTTGGTCGCGACAATTTTCTTCGCGGCAGCCATCGAAACCGGGTCAATCTCACTGGCGGTGAAACGCCAGCCGTATTCACGCAGGCCGATAATCGGATAAATACAGTTTGCGCCCACACCGATATCCAGCACGGAAATGTCTTTACCCTGCGGAATATTGCCGTTGTTGCAGCTGGCCAGAAGATCGGCAAGATGGTGAACATAATCAGCGCGCCCCGGAATTGGCGGACAAAGATAATCCGCCGGAATATCCCAGTTTTCAATCTGATAGCAGTCACGCAGCAAAGCGCGGTTCAGCGCTTTCACGGCCTGCGGATTGGCGAAATCGACAGACAGATCGCCCCATTTATTTTCACTGACAAACTGCGCCAGTTCCGGGCTGCTGGCAATCAGGGCCGGGAAATCATAGCGGCTGCGATGACGATTTCGCGGGTGAAGACCGCTTTTTTCCTGAGGGAAGACTTTCTTTTTTTCCACCTGATTGACTCTCCGAAAGGTGTTGCGCGACGCATACAGCATGCGAGGGGGCGTTGATACTCATTAATGGCGCACAAGATACCACAAACCGGGGCGGCCTGCCGCGCGCATACGGGCACATAAAAACGCTCAGTACCCGTTTAAAACGGGTAATGTACGAATCAGAGTTTTGATGAATTTTTTAACTGAGGAATATCATGAGCGTTCATGATCGTTATTATTACGAACCCGCAAGCGGTCACGGCCTGCCGCATGACCCGTTAAACGCCATTGTCGGCCCGCGTCCGATTGGTTGGATTTCCTCGCGCAATGCTGCCGGTCAGCGAAATCTGGCGCCTTATAGCTTCTTCAACTGCTTCAATTATCGCCCACCGATCATTGGTTTTGCCAGCAGCGGCTGGAAAGACAGTGTGGCGAATATCGTCGAAACTGGCGAGTTTGTCTGGAATCTGACCACGCGCCCGCTGGCGGTCAAAATGAATGAAAGTTCGGCCACGCTGGAACGCGGCGAAGACGAATTTACGTTTGCTGGACTGACGCCGCAGCCGGGCAGGATTGTGGCGGCAGATCGCGTGTTGGAGAGCCCGGTCAACTTTGAATGCAAGCTGACGCAGTGCATTCAGTTAGAAACTGCCGCGGGCGGAAAAATTGATACCTGGCTGGTGCTCGGTGAAGTGGTGGCCGTGCATATCGCGCCGCACCTGCTGGTTGACGGTATTTATCAGACCGCCCTCGCCGAGCCGGTTCTGCGCGCCGGTGGCCCTTCGGCTTACTACGGCATTTCTGAAGATTTGCGCTTCGATTTAATACGCCCCGACGCCCGCAAGTAACCGCTGATTTAAGCCATCAAAAAACCGCCACCGGTTCAGCACCGGATGGCGGTTTTTTACGCTACGATGCGGTTATTTCGAACCGTAATTCTGATCTACAAAATCCGCGAAATCCTGACACATTGCCTCATCGCCGTCGGCGCTGTCAGCCAGGATACGTTTCCCGTCTACCACGCGAATATGCACGTTGAGATCGAAACCGGCTTCCGGCTGTTCGCGCTCAGAAGCGCCTGCAATTGTGCGCTGAGCATCTTCCCACGCGGCGTCTACCGTCTGATTACACGCCTGCGCCAGATAATCCGGGTTAAAGCCTTCGCCCGTCAGGCTACGCAAGGTATCGTCGTGGCTGACGCTGTTGCCCGGCGTCCAGTAATGCTTCGCCAGATCCGGGCCAATCGCCGGGTTATCGGTCAGATAGCCGTCACGTTTGAGGAAGAACGCACGCGTTTGTTCAACGGCCATCAGCGCCAGCAGGTAGCCCTGATAAGAACAGGCGGATTCCATCGACAGTAAATGCGGGATCGCCAGCGTCGGACGCGGGCTGCCGGTCACGCCGAGGATATGCGTTTCGACGTCACGCGCCAGCGCAATCATGGCTTCCGGTGTGCGTTTTTCATCCGGCCACTGATAAAGTTGCCATTCGAAATACGGCACCAGAAGAATGTGGCGCTCATTGAAGGAACGCATCGGCTGGCGGGCTTCAATACTGGCGTGAATCAGTTCGTCCGGCACCGGCTCACCCGCCGTATTTTTCGCATAACGTTTCAGCCAGTCCGCGTCTTCCAGCAAGCTGTCGCAGAACATCGACTGCGTTTCGGCGTAGGCCATGGACGTCGGCGGGAATTCCTGCGAGAAGCATGGCGCATTCTGGCGGATATTGGCAAAGTGCGCCGCGTGGCCGCCTTCGTGGAACAGCGTATTCAGCCCGCTCGCACCGCTGCCAATCTGATCAGGCTTTGCAAGGCTGGTGAAGTTGATCACTGCAGGGATCCATTTGCCATTGTCATAAAACGGCGGCACTGGCCCGTGCATAAAACCATTCTCGAATTTGCCTTCACGCACCAGCAAATCCAGCTGCATTTCCGCGCCGTTGAAACCGATATTCAGGCGCTTAAAGCTGTCAATCCAGCGACGCAGGGAATCGGCAAACGGGAAATATGGATCCAGCTGACGGGTCACGTCACCGGCGCTGGCGAAGCGGATATTCCACGGCAACAGCGCGGCGTCGCCTTCGCGGGCAACCAGCTCATTCAGGCTGCGCGTGTTGCTCTCGCGCGTCTGTTCTTCGAAACGGTCGAGGATGGCGAATAACTGTTCCGGCGACATCCGCTCGGTTTTATTCACTTTGTAATCAAAGTAATTCCGATAGCCGAGCTGACGCGCAAAGCGGTTACGCAGGCTGATCAGCTGCGGCAAACCGTTATGCAGCAACCACTCTTCCAGCTCCCGTAAGGCGTTTTGCGAACTACGGCGGTACGCTTCATTTTCGTTGTTCGCCTGATTGGTCAGCAGCTCACCCAGTGATGCATTGACGCGCTCGCCTTTGCTGTTGATGTGCGTCATGCGGTACTGCTTACGTTTGCCAAACAGCGCGGATTCAGCCTGAATGATTTCATCGAGCAGCGCCAGCGCTTCAGGGTCTTCGATGACGTTGCAGTCGAAGAAACTCAGCCAGCCGCGAAGGCCGTGCAGCAGCGCATCACATTCTGCATTCGGCGTTTGTTTTTCGAGACGTGCGATGGCCTCACGCAGCTGCGCAGGACGGGTCGGTTCGGAGATGAAACGTTTATAAGCCGTTTCGGCAGCGGAGAAAGCACTGGAGACATTTTCATCACCGGTGCCCATATAGTTTTGCCAGAACAGATTTTCTTTGTTCCGGTGGACTTCGAGGTAGTCGTGATTAAGGGCGTTAAAATAGTCCTGAGCCTGTGTCATGTAATCTTCTCTGCTGAATGTTAAAGAGATTTTACATTGAGTGTATGTTCAGTCAGCGGTTCTGTCGATATGGCAAAACCGCTGAATGCGGGCAGGCTTCAGAATTTGGGGTTAATTTTTCTTAACAAACTCAGATTTGAGTTTCATCTGCCCAAAACCGTCAATTTTACAGTCGATATTGTGATCGCCTTCGACCAGACGGATACCTTTCACTTTGGTGCCGATCTTCAGCATGGAAGAGCTGCCTTTCACTTTCAGGTCTTTGATTACCGTAACAGAATCGCCATCTGCCAGCAGATTCCCGTTAGCATCGACAACCTTCAGCGCATCGTCATCACCCGCAGCATCGCCAGCCAGAGACCAGACATGCCCACATTCGGGGCAATTGAGCATTTCACCGTCCTGCCAGGTGAATTCAGATTTACATGTCGGGCAACTTGGTAACGTTTCCATAACTAAAACCTCAGGTTATGCTTTTAAAAAAGCCATTAAAATCATGAAATAAATTTCACACATGCCCTATTTTAGCTTTTAACCACACATTTGAACAGGGTAAGAGGAGTTTTGGGATATCAGACCGGATATCCCGGGCGGTTTTCTCCCTTGCAGGGAGGGGCTTACAGCGGATCGAGAAAGTTTCGGTTACTCAATGGCGGTGATCGCTCAGCTCAGGTCAAAACCTTGGGCTCGCCGCCCAAACTGGCCCAAAGGGCGCGTTAACGCGCGCGCCCTCTGGACACCCGCGCTTTTCAACTGCGCGCTGCCGCTCGCTGGCTATGTTTCAGACACAATAGTGATTGCCGCGAAAACTTGCCGCTGCGCGGTTCCCTTACTCGGTTTCGAGCCATTGGTCTCGAAACACTTCGCTCGGCAAGCTTTCTGAAAGCGGCAACTGGCTATGTAATTCAAAGGCAATTTTGTGGGGTCTTTCAAAATGGTGAGATGGCGCGCTCAAAATCCAGCTGAACGGAGCGGCTTCGAGACCTATGGCTCGAAGACCGAGTGAAGGCAGCACGAAGTGCCTGGGTTTGCGCCACATGCTGGAGCAGCTGAACATGTCCATCGTCCCAGCGGCAGCGCGCAGTTTAAGAGCCCGGGATTCTCAAGGGGCGCGGCGATAGGCGCTCCTTGAGGCCAGTTTGGGCGGCGAGCCCAAGGTCTTGCCGGTTTGGGTGGCAACCCAAGGTTTTGACCTGAGCCGAGCGATCACCGCGCATGAAAAACCGAAACTTTCCCGATCCGCTGTAAGCCCCTCCCTGCAAGGGAGAAAACCGCCTCTAATCCCCGGTCTGGGATTAAAACACCTGTTCGACGATCACCATTGCTTCCGCTAAATCCCCCGAAACGTCACTCCCAACCAGACAACACGCGAGCTGAATCAGGATCGCCTGCGGGATATCACGTTCGCCATTCAGGCATCCCTGAATAAAGGCCACTGTCGCTGCGACGTCTTTTGAGGCCGGGATATCGGCATCAGCAAATTCCTGCTTTTCAGCCAAAACTCTCTGCCCGCCACCGGCGATAAAGTGCGTCTGCGGGAAGCGTTGCGGATTAGCGTACACTTCGCCTTCGGTACCTTGCGTGAGCAGACCGCGGCCATCGATCTGGCGGAAAAATGATGAAACGCGCTGCACGTATTCCGGATGAGAAACGCTGGATAAGCGCAGTGAATCCTGTCCGATGAATGGCGTAATGAGTTTTGCCAGCGTGTGGCTGCTGTTTCGGACGCCCATCTGCCAGCGCAGAGCCAGCTGTTTCTCAATCGGCGGGCACAGAACGGAAACCGGCACAAATACCGGCGCGTTACCTGTGTCAAGTTGCTGCTGAGCCTGCTCCTGAGATCGGGCGGCTTCGATGCCCAGCGCGCGGAAAATCTCGGCGCTGGTGATGCGCGTCGGGTCTTCGTCCACACCGTGAACCAGCACCGGTAAACCAAGACGGCTGAGCAGAATCGCCAGCAGCGGCGTGAGGTTCGCCTGTTTCCGCGCACCGTTATAGGTCGGGATCACCACCGGCAGCGGGCGATTTTCCGGTGCCTGAAGGCGCATCACAAACTCTTCCATCGCGCTGTAAAAACCGAGCATTTCTTCTTCGGCTTCGCCTTTGATACGGAACGCAATCAGCAACGCGCCGAGCTGTAAATCAGGTACGTCACCGGCGAGGATCTCACGATACAGCGCGTGCGACTGCTCCCGGTCCAGATCGCGGGCATGGTTTTTTCCGCGTCCGACTTCTTTGATGAGTTTGGTGTAATCCATCGTACCGTTACCTTATTAGTTCAACTGCTTATTCAGGGTAAACAAGACTCTGCGAGAAAAATCACCGACGGCGCGTACGGCGACGAGCGGGCTCTTTTTTCGCGGTTTTAAGGAGATTCGGACGTTTTACCGACCCCGGCGCGGGCATTTCCGGTTGCTCAATCGGGAACACCGGCAAAGCAGCCAGCAGGCGCGAACCGTAGCTTTTGGTCAGCAAGCGTCGGTCGTAAATCACGATTTCGCCGGTGCATTCATGGCTGCGGATCAATCGCCCGACCTGTTGGATTAGGTTGAAAGACGCGCTCGGCAGGCTTTGGACTTCAAACGGGTAACGCTTCAGCGTTTTCAGCCATTCGCCTTCCGTCAGGATCACCGGGCTGTCCACCGGCGGGAACGCAATTTTATGAATATGCACCTGCGTCAGCAGTTCGCCTTTCAGATCGAGACCTTCGGCGAAGGATTGCAGGCCAATCAGCACGCTGGTGGTACCCGCAGAAACACGTTTGCGGTGTTCCTCGACCAGACGATAGCGCGGCTGATCGCCCTGTACCAGCAGCATCAGACGCAGATCCGGCAGCAGTGAGACGAACTGTTGCAGGGCGCGGTTACTGGCGAACAACACCAGCTGACCGGTATGTTTTCCTTTCGCCAGCTCCGTGCGGAAGAAATCTGCCATCTCCTGCAAATGCGCCGCTTCATTCGCCAGAACCGGCTCAAGCGTCATTTGCGGGATCACCAGCTTGCCCTGCGTCACATGATTAAACGGGGAATCCAGGCTGACGAAACGGTCGCCCGCTTTTTCGTTTAGCCCGCTCATTTCCTGAATGCGCGAGAAACTGTTGAGCGAACGCAGCGTCGCTGACGTCACCACCACGTGCGGCACTTTACGCCACAGCATTTTTTCCAGCTGTTCGCTGACACGGATCCCCGCGCAGTGAAACACCAGATGCGTCTGGTTTTCAAAATATGTACGCGTCACCCACTTGCCGATTGGCGCGTTCGACGCTTTGTCCAGCGCTGCCAGTCGCCACAGTTTGCTCATGGTTTCGAGATAACCCTGCATGCGGCTCATGTGCAAAATAGCCCGGTGCAGACGCATAATGTCGTGCTTGCCGGTTTTTTCGCTGAGATCGTTCACCATGAATTCCGCCAGACTGCGCAGCCCGTCGGTCAGCTTAAACAGACGGCTACACTGCTCCGTCAGCTCAGGCGGCAACGCGCCCAGTTCAAAACGGTACTCGGCTTCCGGCTGGTCCGGCGGTAAATACTGGCTCACCGATTGTTCAATCAGCAACAGTAGCTCGCGCATCTCCGCGCAGTGATTTTGCAGGCGCTCCGGATGGGTCAGCGGCGGCGGATTTTTCGGGGTGAACAGCGCCAGACATTGCTCAATCTGGCGCACAAAATTGTCCAGTTGCAAGTGGTTCCAGACGGCCGTAATTTCAGCATCCACTTCCAGCGCATCGCGCGCCACTTCCGGCAGATGATGACCTTCATCGAGCACCAGCAGCAGATCTTTAGCGGGCGGAAGCACGGATTCAGATTCGAGCGCCGCCATCACTAACGCATGGTTGGTGACGACCACATCGGCGCTTTCAATCTCTTTTCGCGCCACAAAATACGGGCATTCGCGAAAATAATGACAGTTACGGCTCAGGCAGTTGGCTTTGTCGGTGCTGATTTTTATCCATAACGGATCGTCGATGGTTTTCTGGTAGTGATCGCGTAAACCGTCCCACTCGTAGCGCGAGAGCGCGGTTTCCAGCGTTTTGCACATTTTCTGTTCTTCACCACTGGAAGGTGCAAGTTCGTCGCCGAGAAATAATCCCAGATCGCCCTGCGCGTTTTCATTGCTCATTGAGGCCAGATTGCGCGGGCAAACATAGCGCCCGCGTCCGAAAGCGCCGGTAAATTTCAGGTCGGGAATGATCTTTTTCAGCAGCGGTAAATCTTTACTGAAAATCTGATCCTGCAACGCCACGTTGGCCGTGCTGACAATCAGCGGCTTTTCTTCCTCGCGGCTGACGGCAATGCCGGGGATAAGATAAGACAGCGTTTTCCCGACGCCGGTGGGCGCTTCGATGGCCAGATGCCGGGCAGAATCACCGGAAAAAACCTTCGCGACCTCTGCAATCATTTCGCGTTGCGGAGCACGGGGAATGAAATCCGGGATTTGCTGTTGCAGGGCTTTATACCACTGGCTTATCTGATTTTTGACTGCGGGGGAAAGCGCCATGCATCTCTTTATTTTTGTACGTCGGGACAGGAATGTCGGCGTCTATTGTCACACAGACCCGCTTCTGACGCAGCCCGAAATCTCGACGAAATTCGCCAGCAGATTTGGCATAAAAAGTGGAGGACTTGTAAAAAAAAGAAAAGTTCATTTCTGATTGTCATAAATTGATCACAAATCTACGGTAAAAAATCCTCGCTAAGAAAATTCCCAGTCAATACGGAATGAATAGCAAAAATGATGATTAGCGTCTTTCCACAAGACTTCATATAAAGCTTTCCCGAAAAGCTTTTAATAAAAAATGCAGGGTACAAATTCATGAAACGTAATATTCTGGCACTTTTAATTCCTGGTTTACTGATTGCATCAGGAGCTCACGCAGCGGAAGTTTATAATAAAGACGGCAATAAACTGGATCTGTACGGTAAAGTTAAAGGGCTGCATTATTTCTCTGACGCACCCGGCAATGATGGTGACCAGAGTTACGTTCGTTTCGGTTTTAAAGGCCAGACACAAATTAATGATTTGATCACCGGTTACGGCCAGTGGGAATACAACGTGATGGCAAACCATGCTGAGTCTGACAGCAAAACGCCAAGCACCACCGGTACCAAAACCCGTCTGGGCTTCGCAGGTTTGAAATTCGGTCAATATGGCTCCGTCGATTATGGCCGCAACTACGGCGCACTGTACGACGTTGAAGCCTGGACCGATATGTTCCCTGAATTCGGCGGCGACGGTTACACCAAAGCTGACCGCTTCATGACTGGCCGTACTAACGGCGTGGCGACCTACCGTAACCGTGGCTTCTTCGGTCTGGTTGATGGTCTGAACGTTGCCATTCAGTACCAGGGCAAAAACGAAAACGACGGCCGCAGCAGCAGCACCGCAAACGGTGACGGCTATGCCCTGTCGACGACTTACGCACTGGGTGATACCGGCGTGAGCTTCGGTGGCGCTTATGCTTCTTCTGACCGCACAACCGGCCAGAGCAACTCAACTTACGGTAAAGGCGATAAAGCAGACGCCTGGACCGGCGGTATGAAATACGATGCAAACGGTGTTTATTTAGCCGCTATGTATGCTGAAACCCGTAATATGATCGCGATTACCGTGCCTGGCGGTATTGCTGGCGCACCTGCTGGCAGCGGTTTTGCTAATAAAACACAAACTTTCGAAGCTGTTGCACAATATCAGTTTGAAAATGGCCTGCGTCCGTCACTGGGTTATGTTCAGACTAAAGCGAAAGATATTGAGAATATCGGTGATGCAGACCTGGTTAAATATGTTGACGTAGCAGCCACCTATTACTTCAACAAAAACATGTCCGCGTATGTTGATTATAAAATCAACCAACTGTCTGACGACAATAAATTGGCTCTGAATAACGACGACGTGACGGCTGTCGGTCTGGTTTATCAGTTCTGATTTAAGTCAAATACCCTCCCTCATTGTTATTTCTCTGTCTTTGATTTTTTTCGGCCGGACTCACCCTCCGGCTTTTTTCATTTCTGCCATTTTCCAGCACGTCTCGCGTTAATCGTCATAAACTCTTCCACACCCCGCTGAATCTGCTACAGTTTTAACGATTTTCACGAATGCGAATCTTTCTTAACAAGCATAGGGATGACAAATGAACAAAATTTCGCTTTGCACCACCAGTGCGTTGATCATGCTGGCTCTCACTGGCTGCGCGCAGCAAAAGCCGGATGCCCAGCAGAAACTGAACGATCAGTCGGTAATGGCGCTGAACTGGTTCCAGCAATCCGGTGAATATCAGGCGCTGGCTTATCAGGCGTTCAACACCGCAAAAATGGCGTATGACCAGGCCAAACCACTGGCGGGACAGAAGAAAGCCGTCATCGTCGATCTTGATGAAACTATGCTTGATAACAGCGCTTACAGCGCGTGGCAGGTCAAAGCGAACCAACCGTTCGACAGCAAAACCTGGTCACAATGGACAGCTGCCCGTCAGGCAACCGCCGTTCCGGGCGCTGTTGAATTCGCCAACTACGTGAATACCCACGGCGGCACGATGTTCTATGTGTCGAACCGAAAAACCAGTGAATACGCCGCCACGGTCGATAACATGAACCGTCTGGGCTTCACCGGCGCCAACGACAAAACCGTGCTGCTGAGTTCTGATACTTCGAACAAACAGGCACGCTTTGACGCCGTCAAAGCAGCCGGTTATCACGTTGTATTATACGTGGGCGACAATCTGAACGACTTCGGTTCCGCTACTTATCATCAGAACAATGAACAGCGCCGCGCCTTCGTAAACCAGAACCATCAGCAGTTCGGCACCCAATATATCGTTCTGCCGAACCCGCTTTACGGCGACTGGGAGAGCGGTCTGGCGAAGGATTACAATAAGTTGTCGCCTGAGGCAAAATTGTCGGTGCGGGATCAGAATTTGAAGGCGTGGAGTGGGAAGTAAGCGCCTTTAGAAAGCTGGCAAACTTTTCCGGCTCCACCGGAAGCTCAGATCGAAGATAACTCGGTTTCGAGCCATTGGTCTCGAAACACTTCGCTCGGCAAGCTTTCTGAAAGCGGCTGGCGGCCATTTAAATTTGCAAGCTTCTGCGAACGGTTGGTTTGCTCCTCCCCTGCGAAGGGGGAGGTTGGGAGGGGGTTTTGCATACAACTCAGCTTTAAAGTTGCCATTTCGAACCCCATCCCGTCTTTCCCCTTGCCAAGGGGAAGGTGCAAATCAAAACCAGCCAGCATGAATTTTTCGAATTAGGAAGTCTGTGGCCGCGTTCAAAACGACGTTGAGTGAGAGGTGAGAAACGGCGAGAGTCTTTTTTTCGAGCAGGTTCGAACCCGAAGCGAAAGTACCGCGCAGCGGCGGCGTTTGCGGCAATAAGAGGAGTTGCTGAAACATAGCCAGCGAGCGGTAGCGCGCAGTTAAAGAGCCCGGGATTCTCAAGGGTGGCGACTGTACAGCCCCCCTTTGAGGCCGGTTTGGGTGGCAACCCAAGGTCTTGACCTGAGTTAAATGATCACTGCAATTGAAAAACCGAAATTATCCCGATTAACCCTCGCTGCAAGCGAGAAAAAAGCCGCTTTTGCAGCGGCCTCCTGCAATCAGAAACTATAGTCGATCGCCGCAAAGTACCGACGTCCATCCTCGTTATAACTGTAGTCATCCCGGTTCAGGTCTTTATCCGTCAGGTTCAGCACCCCGGCCCGCAGTTTCACGGCTTTATTCACCTGATACGAACCGCCGGTGTTCCAGATAGTGTATCCGCCCGGCGTGACGTTGCCGTCGGTGACGGTGCGGCTTTTGCCTTTGTAGTTGGCGGAAACGTAGAAACTCCAGGCATCCCACGGTTTCCAGTCCAGCGTAGCGTTACTGGTGTGGAATGGCAGTTCGGATAACGGTTTGTTTCCGCCGTTGCTCAGGTCGCGCGCATCGTTATAGGTGTAGTTCAGCTTCAGATTCAGCACGTCGGTGACCGGCAGGCTGACTTCTGTTTCCAGGCCACGGATGCGGGCTTTATTGACGTTGTAATAACGGAAGATTGGATTACCGCTGGCATCAAAGCCGACAAAGTTCGCGTAAGTCTGTGCCAGATTACGGTTGGCGGTGCGGATAACGGTGATCATGTCGTCGATGTCGTTCTGGAAGACAGTGGCGCTGGCGCTCACATCTTCCAGCCAGCCTTCCTGACCGGCGTAGTACATGCCGAATTCCACGCTTTCGCTGGTTTCTGCTTTCAGATCTTTGCTGCCGACCACATTACAGCTGCCGCGGCAGGAGGCACTTTGCCAGTCCGGGCTGAGCTGTAACAGGGACGGTGCTTTGAAGGCCGATGCCCAGCCGCCTTTCAGCGTGACGGTGTCGGTGGCGTTGTAGACCAGATACGCACGCGGGCTCCAGTTGACGCCGTAGTTTTCGTGGTCGTCCATGCGCACGCCGCCGGTCAGCGCAAGGCTTTCGAAAATACGCCATTCGTCTTCGAGGAACAGCGCGTACTGGTTGGCCTGCGTGCTGCCGCCGCTCTTCATGTTGACGCCATCTTCGAGTTTATCGTTACGGTATTCGCCGCCAAACGTCAGGAACTGGTTGTAATCCCCCAGCGGGATCACGACTTTGCCGTCGAGTGAATTATTCTTCGAGGTGATGGTTTCGGCGTTTTTGTTCTCGATGTTTTCACCGTAGAAACGCAGTTCAGTATTCGCCAGCCCCCAGCGTCCGTTGTGGCCCAGCGAGTAGTTTTCGCGTTCAACACGGTTTTTATCCAGCGAGTCGGAATCCCTGTCCTGACGATCCATACCGTAGCCGAGTGTAATATCCTGATCTTCGGTGGGCGTCAGTGAGAATTCCACATTGGCATTGCGCGAGGTATAGCCTTCAATGCGCGGCTCACCGGCGCTGCCGCTGGCGGAACTGGCCTGATCTTTCTCACGTTTACCCAGCGCGCCGTAAACTTTTACGCCGAGCAGATCGTCAACCAGCGGGCCGCTGGCGAAGAAATTTCCGTTGCCGCTGTCACCGCGATCGCGGTGTTCCTGAACCGTGGTGTCCGCGCTCAATGTGCCGTGCCACGCGGTGCCGACTTTGCGGGTGATGATGTTAACCACGCCGCCCAGCGCATCGGAACCATAAAGTGAGGACATCGGCCCGCGCACCACTTCGATACGTTCGATAGATTCCGCCGGGATCCAACTTAAATCAAAATCGTTATGGCGGAATACGGCGTTGCGGGAATTCACGCGTTTGCCGTCAACCAGAATCAGGGTGTAGCCGCTGCCCAGCCCGCGGATGCTGACGCCCTGGCGGTTGTCGCTTTCATTGGTGATTTGTACGCCCGGCACATCTTTCAGAACATCTTTCAGGTTCTGAACCGGTTTTTTTTGCAGGTCTTCGCGGGTGATGACGCTGATACTGGCTGGCGCATCTTTGAGGTTTTGCTGGATGGCGGAAGCCGTCACCACCATCTGGTCTTCTTTTTCTTTCACTTCAGAAACATCTTCCGCCATCGCAGGACACGCGGCGGCAAATAACTGAGCGAGCAGCCCGGCTTTGAGTGCCGGTGTAAATTTGACCTTAACCATTTCTTCTCTCCATGAGATAAAACAACCCCGCCGGTGCGGGACGTTGTAATTAAATTCCGTCAAACCGGTAAACACGGCACGAACAAACCCGCCCGGTTTATCAGGATGTTTTTATTAGTTTCAGGCTCACAATGTGAAAGGCGGACGCCGCTGCGTTGGCTGCGTCCGTTTTTATTTCGTCAGAACTTAAATCGAAGGGTCGCTGACCAGTCCGTCGATCAGGATCTGCGGCGTTCCCTGCGAGCAGCGTTCAATTCTCCCGCGTACGCCGTAAACGCGCGCAAGACTTCCCGGGGTGATCACCGCTTCCGGCTCGCCGTCAGCAATCAGATTACCGTCCTTGAGCATCAGCACGCGGTCGCCGTGGCGCAGCGCGATGTTGATGTCATGCACCACCACCACGGTCACGATATTGCGTTTTTGCGTTTCCTTGCGCACCAGATCCATCACGTGGAACTGGTAGTTCAGATCGAGCGCGCTGAGCGGTTCATCAAGCAGCAGCAGCGATGGCTGGCGGATCAACGATTGCGCCAGCCCGACCAGCTGTTTCTGCCCGCCGGAAAGCTGATCAAGATAACTCAGCGCCAGATGTTCAATACCAAGCTGACGCAGCAGCGCCATCACGCTGTCCGTGCCTTCAGCGGCTTTTCCTTTACCACCGGACGCACGCTGCGCCACGATAATGGATTCCAACACATGCAGATGCACACCGGCTGGCAGCGTTTGCGGCAGATACACCACCTGCTCCGCACGACGGGCAAACGGCATCGGCATGAGATCGTGGCCGTCGAGCAGCAACTGCCCTTCCGCCCGGTTCAGTCCGGCCAGCGAACGCAACAAGGTGGATTTCCCGCTGCCGTTCGGCCCGAGCAGCACGGTGATTTTCCCGCGCGGCAGCATCGGTACATTCAGGTTGCGGATCACAGGGCGCTTCGGATAACCGGCGTTGAAATCGCGGATTTGCAGCCCCTGCGTGGCGGCATTGAGCAATGTTTGCGGATCGGTTTCGAGCATCGCTGACATCAGACGTTCCCCCTGTGACGAAGAATAATGCTGAGGAAGAACGGCACGCCGACCAGCGAGGTAACGATACCGACAGGAATAATGACGCCCGGCACCAGATTTTTAGACGCCACCGACGCCATCGACAGCACCAGCGCACCAATCAGCGCGCTCGCCGGCAGATAGAAACGGTGATCTTCACCAAACATCAGGCGCGCAATGTGCGGCGCGACCAGCCCGATAAAACCAATCGGCCCGACAAACGCCACCGCCAGCGCGGAGAGAATACTGATGCGCAGCAACGTGCCCAGACGTAAACGGCGCACGTCGATACCAAAACTTACCGCGCGATCTTCACCCAGACGCAGCGCAGTCAGCTTCCACGCGCTCATCATCGACCACGGTAGCAAAATCAGAAACGCCAGCAACATCACGCCCAGTTTCACCCAGGACGCACGCGCCAGACTGCCCATCGTCCAGAAAACCAAGCCTTGTAAGGTGTCTTCGGTGGCGATGAACTGCATCAGGGAAACCAGTGCGTTAAAGGTAAAGACCAGTGCGATACCAAACAGCACCACGCCGGAGCTGGCAACACGCGTCCAGCGGGTGATGCCGTCAAGCATCAGCGCGGCGAGCAGCGCAAAGATAAAGGCATTCGCGGAGATAAACCATTGATCCGGGATCCCCGGAATGCCGATACCGAGCACGATAGCCAGTGCAGCGCCGAACGCCGCCGCAGAAGAAACCCCGAGCGTAAACGGGCTGGCCAGCGGGTTGTTGAGGATGGTTTGCATTTCTGCACCCGCCAGCCCCAGGGACATCCCGACCGCTACCGCCATCAGCGCGTAAGGCATGCGGATATCCCACACAATCACCCGCGTGCCCGGATCGGCTGACGCCGCATCAAACAGCGTTTGCCACAGCGTACCGAGTGACAACCCCGACGGCCCCATAATGAAATCAATCACCAGTGAGACGATAATCGCCAGCACCAGGACCAGCATGATTAACAGACGGCGGCGAACGATATTCTGATATCGCCCCATCACGCTGTTGTCGGTAGTGGCTTTCACCGTCAGCGCGGGTTCGGTCGTTGTACTCATGATTCGCTTCTGTCTCTTTAACGTAAAAACTGACGGCGAAATTACTTGCCGCTTTCCGGTTTAACCGCGTCCGTCCAGTAAGTGCCTGTCGGTTCCACGGCGAGGAACTGCTTATAGAGTTGTTTCTGGGTTTCCTGCGGATCCAAATCCGCAAACTTCGCCGGATAAAACGCTTTGGCAAAGACCTGCACGGCCAGCACGTTATACGGCGAATTGTAATAATTGTGCCAGATGCCAAAACTGCGGCCATTTTCCACGGCTTTCAGCGTGCTGATGCCTTTGCGCTGCAAGAGCGGCGTCAGGCTGGCATGCGCCTCTTCCGGCGTGGTTTGTGCGCCGAGCACTAAGCCGGTTGGCGCCGGATCACCCGATTTCGCCGGTTTCCCGCCGCCGCTGACCAGATAAACATCCGGCTGCGCCGCAATCACTTTTTCGAGATTGACCAGACCCAGCGGCCCCGGCAGCAACGGTTTGGCAATATTAACCCCACCCGCCTGATCGATAAAATCACCCATGTTGCCTTTCCCGGCAGAACGGCAACATTCATCAGCGGTTGAGGCGCGTAATTCGATAAAGACTTTCGGTTTATCCTGCTCAGGAATGTCTTTCGTCACATCCGTGACGCGTTTGATGTTGTCCTGATAAAAGCGGATATAGTCCTGCGCCTGTTTTTCGCGGTTCAGCACTTTGCCCAGCAATTCCATGCTCGGCAGGGTATTTTTCAGCGGCGACGTTCGGAAATCTACAAAGACCACCGGTACACCAGCTTTCTGCAACTGTGTCACCAGCGCGCTTTCTTTGCCCGGCCCGTGGCCCGACAAACCGAAAATCGCTAACTGCGGATTCAGCGTCAACACCTTCTCCGGGCTGATGCTGTCGGCGCTGGTGTTACCAATCAGCGGGATTTTGTCGATCTGCGGGAATTTAGCCTGATACGTCGCGTACGTTTGCGGATCCAGCTTACGGAAATCGCCCTGCCAGCCCACAATACGGTCGAGCGGCTTCTGGCCTTCGAGCAGGGAAACGGCAAAGAACAACCGCCCTTCGCCCAGCACTACACGCTGGACATCATCCGGCACAGAGACCGTTCTTCCGGCGATATCCGTGACCGTCACCGCCTGAGCGCTCAGGCTCAACATGCCGAGTGCGCATCCTGTTAATCCGCCAGCAATTCGTTTGCTGAACAGCAAACTGATAAAATTCTGCTGATAATTCATCTTCTTCCGATTCCTTTACGTTTCCCTGAAGTGGGGCTAACAATAAAAGAAATGATAACGATTATCAATGTAGTTTACAGAACCTATCAAGGTTACAGATAGATTGAGCGCGGGGAAACAGGGCTGAAGTAACAAAGCATTACGAACAGTAAGGCATAAAAAAGCGGAGCCTGAGCTCCGCCTTCGCAACAAAATAGCCGTACCGGTCAGTTATTTATCAACGTGATCCGGGAATTCCATCTCGCTGTATTTCACCACTTTGGTGCCTTTGGTCAACTTGTAGCCAAACCAGATAATCAGGAACAGTGGCAGACCGATGTACGTCGCCGCAACGCCGCCCCAGTCAATGGTATCTTTCAGGAACGCCTGATAGTTCTGACCCAGCGTGATGATCAGACACAGCACAAACGCAAAAACCGGGCCGAACGGGAAGAAACCGGACAGATAAGGCAGTTTCTTCAGGTCTAGACCTTGTGAAACATAGCCGCGACGGAAACGGTAATGGCTCACCGCAATGCCCAGCCAGGCAATAAAGCCCGTCATACCGGACGTATTCAGCAACCACAGGTAAACGGTCTGGTTACCAAACATTGAGCTCAGGAAGCACAGCGCGGCCACAATGGTGGTTGCGTAAAGTGCGTTGCGCGGCACGCCGCCTTTCGACAGTTTGGCGAACATGCGTGGCGCTTTGCCTTCGCTGGCCAGCGTAAACAGCATACGGGTTGATGCGTACATGCCTGAGTTACCGGCAGACAATACGGCGGTCAGGATCACGGCGTTCATCACCGCAGCGGCGGACAGCAGACCGGCATTACGGAACACCAGCGTGAACGGGCTGACGGAAATATCGCCGACTTCGTTACGCAGCAAGCTTGGGTCGGTGTAAGGAATGATCAGGCTGATGACCAAAATCGCCAGAATATAGAACAGCAGGATACGCCAGAACACCTGACGAACTGCACGCGGGATATTTTTGCCTGGATTTTCAGATTCTCCGGCAGCCACGCCAATCAGTTCGGTTCCCTGGAAGGAGAAACCGACGATCATCGCCACGCCTATCATCGAGGCAAATCCGCCTGCGAACGGCGCATCACCGATAGTCCAGTTATGCCAGCCCGCAGTTTCAGCACCACGCATAATGCCGGTGATCATCAGCACGCCCACGGCGATGAAAATGATGACGGTGACCACTTTGATCAGCGAGAACCAGTATTCCGCTTCGCCGAAACCGCGTACGGAAATGTAGTTAAGCAGGAAGATCAGGCCGAGGAACAAGGCGCTCCAGATCCAGCCCGGCGTATCCGGGAACCAGTAGTTCATCACCAGCTGCGAGGCCACGAGGTCAACGGCGATGGTCACCGCCCAGTTGTACCAGTAGTTCCAGCCCAGTGCGAAACCGAAACCTTCTTCTACATAGCGGGAGCCGTAGGTGGAGAATGAACCGGACACCGGCATGAATGCCGCGAGTTCACCGAGGCTGGTCATCAGGAAGTAAACCATGATGCCGATCAGTGCATAGGACAGCAGTGCGCCGCCCGGGCCTGCCTGTGAAACTGTCGCGCCGGAGGCGACGAATAAACCCGTACCAATTGAACCGCCGATGGCGATCATCGTTAAGTGACGTGCCTTAAGCTCGCGTCGCAGTGTGGGAGGCACCTGCGCATTTTTTGTAGGTTGTTGAGCCATTTTTACCCTATATCCGCTCGTCATTATAAAATTTAAGCGCGGATTGTAGCAAAACCTGTCGCTCTGAATAGCAGGAACGACCTGTTATAAGACACCTTCATAACAGGCCGTGGATCATTAGAGAAAGACCGTAATCAGGATTCGCGACAATAGGTTAAAAACCGCGATAAGGCGTTGGAGATGTGTTTCTGGCGGTGATGAATGAGATAAAGTTTACGCACCAGCGGGGCAACCGGCAGGCGGATTTCCACCAGCGAGCCGCTGCTAAGCTGCTCGGCAATCACCCGGCGCGACAGACAGCTGATGCCAATTCCGTGACGCACCGCGTGCTTGATGGCCTCGGAATTCCCCAGCTCCATCACCAGATTGAAATCCGGCAACTGCGGCAGCAACATGTGATCTAACACTTCGCGCGTACCCGAGCCGCGTTCACGCAAAATCCACGGTTCCCGCGCCAGCGCTTCCAGTGAAACCGTCTGCCCTGCCAGCGGATTTTCCGGCGCGACAAACACCACCAGTTCGTCATCCAGCCACGGTTGGGTAATCAGCTCCGGCAACTGGCACGGCCCTTCGATAAGTCCCAGGTCTACCCGAAAATCAGAGACGGCGTTAATCACGTCATTGGTGTTGCCGACGTTGAGCTCCATAGGCGTATGCGGGAAATCCAGCCGGTAATCCGCAATCATCGCCGGTAGCATGTAATTGCCGATGGTGCTGCTCGCGCCGATACGCAGCGAACCGTTGTCGTGATTAAACAGACGCTCGATTTCACCCGCCTGCTCGAGCAGCGCCAGCGCTTTCGGGTACAGCAGACGCCCATGCTCATTAATCACCAGCCGCTTACCGACACGGTCAAATAACTGCACGCCAAGTTGCCCTTCGATATCGGCCAGCGCAGCACTCACGGCGGATTGTGATAATGACAGCACAACCGACGCCTGCGTGGTCGACCCGCTTTTCAGCACCTCGGCGAAAACTTCAAGTTGTCGCAATGTAATGTGCATAAATGTCCCGCTATCCTTACAAGCCCTCCGGTCCGTTGATGGCTTGTTCAAAAATGTCTGCTCAGAAATCTGTTCAGAAGAAAAACCGCCGCGTACCGCACGCTTTCTCTTTCTTCAGTATAGACCCGTAGATCGGGGCAACCATTTTGCCCCCGGTTTTCAGCGCATTCTATACCAGTTTTTCAGATAGGTTATAAAGTTATAATCAATTTCATTTTTATATAAGCGCGGCGTAGCCTTATCGCATCACTCCTTAAATGAGGAATCGACGATGAACACATTGCCGCTCAATAAACGCGCCCCCCTCAAAAGTACCGTTCCGCAACCGCTGCGCATCAGTCGTGTTATTCCCGGCCTGGCGCTGACCGGCGTCATTACCGCTCTGGCTATCTGGCTGAGTGATTTTCCGGCGTTAAGCCAGCTAGGGTTGAGCGCGCTGACGCTGGCGATCGTTATCGGCATGGTTATCGGTAATACGTTTTATCCTGCCGCCCGGCCATGGTGCGAGGAAGGCGTTTCGCTGGCAAAACAGCGTCTGTTACGACTTGGCATCATTCTTTACGGCCTGCGGCTGACGTTCGCGCAGATCGCGGATGTCGGCGCAACCGGCATTCTGATCGACGCCATGATGCTGTGTTCCACCTTCGCGCTGGCCTGCTGGCTCGGACAACGCGTGTTTAAATTAGACCGCGACACCTCAATGCTTATCGGCGCTGGGAGCAGTATTTGTGGCGCAGCCGCCGTAATGGCGACAGAGCCGGTACTCAACGCTAAAGCGGAAAAAGTTACGGTTGCCGTGGCTACGGTCGTTATTTTCGGCACCGCCGCCATCTTCCTGTATCCATGGTTATGGCAGCTTAACGCGCATTATCACTGGGTGAACTTCACGGCTGCACAGTTCGGGATTTATACCGGCTCGACGGTGCATGAAGTGGCGCAGGTGGTTGCCGCCGGTCAGGGTGTCAGCCCGGACGCTGAAAACGCGGCGGTGATTGCCAAGATGATCCGCGTCATGATGCTGGCTCCATTCCTTCTGCTGTTATCCGGCTGGATTGCCCGCGGTAAAAGTGTGAAAGAAGCCGATGAGAAATCAGGTTTGCGTAACATCACCATCCCGTGGTTCGCACTGATGTTCATTCTGGTGGCGGCGTTTAACTCGCTGGATATTCTGCCACACAGCTGGATCCCGGCGCTCATCACGCTCGACACCGTATTGCTTGCGATGGCGATGGCAGCGCTTGGCCTGACAACACACATCAGCGCGCTGCGTCAGGCGGGGCTGAAACCGATGTTACTGGCGGCGATATTGTTTGTCTGGCTGATTGCTGGCGGCGCGGGGATCAACGAACTGGTTCAGCATCTTTTTGGCTAATGTTGCGGGTTTTAACACTTCTCTGCTGCGCCTGCCTTGTGCAGGCGCTATCATTCTCACTTAGATGAAGAATAAATGAGGAGCGGAAATGAAGTTTATAGGAGCACACGTGAGTGCTGCAGGCGGCGTCGATCAGGCCGTGCTGCGGGCACACGAGTTGGAAGCCACGGCTTTTGCGCTTTTCACCAAGAACCAGCGTCAGTGGAAAGCGGCACCGTTGCCAGAAGACGTCATCGAAAAATTCAAAATAGCCTGTGAAAAATATGGCTATCAGAGCAACCAGATTTTGCCGCATGACAGCTATCTGATTAACCTCGGCCATCCGATCACGGAAGCGCTGGAAAAATCCCGCGAAGCCTTTCTTGATGAACTGCAACGGTGTGAACAGCTCGGCCTTTCGCTGCTGAATTTCCATCCGGGCAGCCACCTGATGCAAATCGACGAAGACAAATGTCTCGAACGCATTTCTGAATCCCTGAACATCGCGCTGGCACAAACACAGGGCGTGACCGCAGTCATCGAAAACACCGCCGGTCAGGGCAGCAATCTGGGTTTCCGCTTTGAGCATCTGGCAAAAATTATTGATGGCGTCGAAGACAAAAGCCGCGTCGGTGTCTGCATCGATACCTGCCACGCTTTCGCCGCCGGTTACGATTTGCGAACGGTTGAAGAGTGCGAGAAGACCTTCAAACATTTCGAAGACGTTGTCGGATTTAAGTACCTGCGCGGTATGCATCTCAACGATGCTAAGAGCGAATTCAACAGCCGCGTCGACCGCCACCACAGCCTCGGTCAGGGTAACATTGGCAACACTGTATTCAGCTGGATGATGCGCGACGCGCGGTTTGACGGCATCCCGATGATCCTCGAAACGGTTGCTCCGGAGATCTGGAAAGATGAGATCGCGTGGCTAAAAGGTGAAGCGGCGGCTGAAGTCGCGGCTTAAATTTGCAGATAGCCGCTGAAAGTGGCGGCCTTAAAGGCTTGGATCGAGACGATTTCGGTTTATCACGTGCGGTGATCACTTGGCGCGCTGCGCCGAAACCGACAAAGAGGGAGGGGGATTTTTTTCATAGATAACAATCGGTTGCCTTGCCCCTCCCCCTGCGAAGGGGGAGGCCGGGAGGGGGGGTAGCAGGCCACTGAGTTGCCAAAGCCAACACCCCATCCCGGCCTTCCCCTCGTGAGAGGGGAAGGAGCAAATCAGAACAGCGAGAGTCTTTTTTCGAGCGGGTTCGCCGCGCTTTCAACATCTGCTGAACAGCAATTATCAGGCTGCTTTAGCCGCCAGCTGCGCATCTGAACGTTTCAGAACCGCATAAGCGCCACCGGCCAGAACGGTACCGGCGATAATCGCCACCAGGTAACCGAGAACCGGCGTGATTGCGCCAGGGATCAGCAGAACAAACAGACCACCGTGTGGTGCCATCAGCTGTGCATGGAATGCCATAGACAACGCACCGGTCAGCGCACCACCGGCGATACAGCACGGCAGAACACGCATCGGGTCACGGGCAGCGAACGGAATCGCACCTTCGGAGATAAAGCACAGGCCCAGGACCAGCGCTGCTTTACCACCTTCGCGTTCACTCTGCTCGAACTTGTTACGCGCCAGCAAGGTCGCCAGACCCATCGCCAGTGGTGGCACCATACCGGCAGCCATGATGGCTGCCATTGGTGCATACACGGAAGAACTCAGCAACGCAACGCCGAACGCGTAAGCCGCTTTGTTTACCGGGCCACCCATGTCGGTACACATCATCGCACCGAGAATTGCGCCAAGCAGTACGGCGTTCGCAGTACCCAAAGATTGCAGCCATGCGGTCAGACCTGCCATGATTTTTGCCACCGGTGTACCGACAACATAAATCATCACCAGACCCGTAATCAGGCTCGCGACCAGCGGGATGATCAGGATAGGTTTCAGTGCTTCCATACTTTGCGGTAACTTCAGCTTGCCGCTGATGGCTTTCGCCACGTAACCCGCAAGGAAACCAGCGATGATACCACCGAGGAAACCGGCACCGGTGCTCACGGCTAACATACCGCCGATAAGACCCGGCGTCAGGCCCGGACGGTCAGCGATGGAGAAGGCAATAAAGCCCGCCAGAACCGGAACCATCAACGCGAAGGCTGAAGCGCCACCGATTTGCATCAGAGCCGCCGCCAGTGTGCCTTTTACTTCAAACGCTTTAATACCGAAAACGAAGGACAGCGCGATACACAAACCACCCGCCACAACCATCGGCAGCATGTAAGACACGCCGGTCAGCAGATGACGATATGGGCCAGAGCCGCCCGCTTCTTTCTTCTTCGCCGTGGAAGTTGCGCCCTGTGCGTTAGGGGCAAACACTTCCGCTTCAACCAGTGCTTTATCCAGCTCCTGTTTGGTCTTTTTCAATGCAAGACCGGTAGAGGTACGGTACATCGGCTTACCGGCAAACTTCGCCAGATCCACTTCGATATCAGCCGCAACGATAACCAGATCCGCCGCCGCCACTTCTTCAGGCGTGATGGCGTTACCGGCACCGACGGAACCGCGGGTTTCCACTTTCACCCACCAGCCGCGTTTTTTCGCTTCACTTTCAATAGCTTCAGCCGCCATGAAAGTGTGTGCAACACCGGTCGGGCAAGCGGTGATAGCAACGATACGTTTTGGACCAGCCGCAGCGGAAGGTGCCGACACGGCAACAGCCGGTGCCACGTAAGGTTTGGCTTCTGTCAGTGCGCGTGCCAGAAATGCCTGAGGATCGCGAACGGCATCCGCCACATCACCGGTATAAATATTTTTACCTGCCAGCGCCGCATCGTTGGGTACGGTTTCACCGGCCACGATCACAACTTCAGCGTCAGCGGCCTGATCGACCACCTGATGGCCTGCTTTCGCCGCAGCAGCAGCGAGCAAATTTTTCGCCAGATGGCTGCGAGCCTGTCCCAGCGAACTGTCTATCATCAGCAGCGTTTTCATTCTGCCTCCTGCGGATTAAAAGGGTTTCAGATCAACACGGGCCATCATCGCCGCGAGCTGCGGACGATCGGTGACACCGACATTACTCTGGCTGACAGCCAGTGCGGCAACAGCCGTTGCCAGGCGTAGCGTATGTTCGCTGGATTCGCGCATCAGCAAGCCGTAGATCAGGCCACCGACCATGGAATCACCGGCACCGACGGTGCTGACAACTTCACAGGCTGGCGGTTTGGCGATCCACGCGCCGGAGGCGTTAACCCACAACGCGCCTTCAGCACCCAGAGAAATCACCACGTGGGCAATTCCCTGATCACGCAAGGCGTGCGCGGCTTCTACCACGTCACTCAGTTCCGGCAATTTACGGCCAGCCCAGATTTCCAGTTCACGACGGTTCGGTTTAACCAGCCAAGGTGCGGCTTTCAGACCGGCCACCAGTGCTTCACGGCTGCTGTCGAAAATGATGCAAGGACACTGCGCGCGCAGACGTTTCATCCAGTCAGTGAATGCGTCAGGGTCAACGCCCGCTGGCAGGCTGCCGCTCACGGCAACCATGTCGAACTGGCCCAGCCAGGACAGGGAATCCGTCACGAAACGTTCCCAGTCAGCTGGCGTCACATTGAAACCGGAGAAGTTGAAGTCGCTGACTTCGCCATCTTTTTCGGTCAGTTTGACGTTAATGCGCGTACGGCCATTGACGACCTGGAAGCGGTTAGCAATGCCCAGATCGCTGAACAGCAACTGGAAGCCGTCCTGATTTTCTTTGCCCAGGAAGCCGCCAACGGTGACGTCGATGCCGAGATCTTTCAGCACTTTCGCAACGTTGATGCCTTTACCGGCGGCGTGCAGACCGGTGGTCTGTACCAGATTGACTTCACCGCG
Organism: Rahnella selenatireducens; assembly: GCF_046449555.1. NCBI lineage: Bacteria > Pseudomonadati > Pseudomonadota > Gammaproteobacteria > Enterobacterales > Yersiniaceae > Rahnella > Rahnella selenatireducens. The sequence continues at coordinate 302,699 of NZ_JBKEZJ010000003.1, read as the reverse complement.
TTCGATTTCAGGCACATAGCCCACTAAATCGTATGCAGGATTTAAGGTAATTGTGGCGACCCGACGGCTCATGCGCCCTCCCCAAGACCTTCGGCAATCGCTTCACCGATGGTTTTTAATGCCAGTTCTGCATCTTCACCACTGGCGGTAAAGCGCAGGTGATGACCTTTTTTCACGCCCAGCGCCACGACTTTCATCAGGCTGCGGCCGTTGGCAGGTTTACCGCTGCCATCAAGATTGGTCACGGTGATTTCGCTACTGAACTGTTTGATCACGTTCACTAATGCCGTACCCGGACGCGCATGCAGACCATGTTCGTTACGGATAACGAATTCAGCGGTCAGCACGTTGGCTTGCTCTTCGACTTCGCTGGTCAGCAATGCCAGCACGCCAACGGCATCCGCCGTCAGCAAGCGTTCAGCTTTATTAGCAATCAGCAGATCGCTCAGGTAATTCAGCACGTCCAGCGGCTGGTCGTCAGCGACTGAAATCGTCAGTAGCATAGAAACCTTTTCACCGGCCAGATCAAACGCCTGCTGCGCGCGGCTGACGGTGGCAGCACTTTTCAGGTTGCCTTCCGTACTGTCGCTCAGCCAGATGCCGTGTCCCAGATTCAGGGGTTTACGGCTGATAACATCGCTGACGAAAGCGGTATCTACAGCGCCAACCTGTTGCAGACGGCCTGCGTTCAGCGCCTGCAATGTGATCAGGCTTTCCGCCGCCACATCAACAGCAATCAGCTGGGTATCGAACAGGAATTCAGCGGCATTTTTCTCGCCCATCAGCAGGCTGCGCAGTTCTTCAGCTGAATCTGTTTTTGCCAGACGCTCAGCCACACTGTCGTCGCTTAAGACGTGCGTCAGCTGACGCAGCAAACCGAGGTGTTCATCAGAACGCGCTGCAATGCCGATAACGACATAAGCCGTCTGACCTTCGCCCCACGCGATGCCCTGCGGGAACTGGAAAACCTGCACGCCGGTATCAAGCACCAGATCACGGGTATCGGTAGTGCCGTGTGGGATAGCAATGCCGTTGCCAAGGTATGTAGAAGTTTGCAGCTCACGCGCTAACATGCCGTCTACATAGCCTTCGCTGACACGGCCAGCCTGAGTCAGTGCTGCTGCGACCTGGCGAATTGCTTCCTGCTTATCGCTGGCAGCCGCACCGAGATGAATATCTTGCTGTGACAGTTGGAACATAATTCTCCTCTCCTGCTGAAATTGAATCGTTTCAGCTTTACTGAGAAAAAAGGAGCGCCATCGAATTTCAGAAGAGAAACTGATAACGCTGAAACGTTTCAAGGAGTCTTAATCCGGCCTGTTTTTAAATCAAGCTTTCCCTGATTTGGCGTAACAATTTTTTGATGCCACGCACAGTTTCCTTTTTTAAGACGCCCAGAAGCCCGTGACTTAACGCAAATGCTGAAGTCAGGCTGAAGCTACCAAAAGAGAATAGCTGAAGTCAGCTGACGGGGTTTACGTTGATGACCTCCTGTGATCAGACTGATGCCTGAGCGGGTTGTTTTTAACACAATGTGCGGTTTTATTATTCAGTATGGCAAATACACTCCGGTTTACATTTTTGATGATCAAAACCGGTTTTTGTTTTTTTTAAACTGTCGTAACATTCGCGCAAATTTCGTCCCCCTTCTCTTCACTCTGGTTCAGCTATCTAATGCGAATTTCTACAACGTCAGCCCGCCGCTTACCCGACATGACGTCGACTGCTTTTTTGATCATCGCCTTTCTCACCGGTATTGCCGGTGCCTTACAGACTCCGACGCTCAGCCTGTTCCTGACCTCTCAGGTACATGTCAGCCCGTTTATGGTCGGCATCTTCTTTACCGGCAGCGCAGTGATTGGTATTTTCGTCAGCCAGTTGCTGGCGACCTGGTCGGACAAACGCGGTGACCGCAAAACGCTGATCCTGTATTGCTGCGTTCTGGGCGCGCTGGCGTGTGTCCTCTTCGCCTTCAACCGTAACTACTTTATTTTGCTGTTTATCGGCGTTTTATTGTCGAGTTTCGGGTCAACCGCCAACCCGCAAATGTTTGCCCTTGCGCGCGAGCATTCCGAAAAAACCGGGCGCGAAGCCGTGATGTTCAGCTCTATTTTGCGCGCACAGGTTTCTCTGGCCTGGGTTGTCGGGCCACCGCTGGCATTCGCCCTGTCGATGGGATTCGGATTTACTTTCATGTATTGCGCCGCCACGCTGGCGTTTCTGCTGTGTGGCGTCATGGTCTGGATGTTCCTGCCTTCCATGCCTAAAGCCCACATCAAAACGACCGCGACACTGGAAGCCCCGCGCCGCAACCGCCGCGACACGCTGATGTTGTTTATAGCCTGTTCCCTGATGTGGGCGGCCAACAGTATTTATCTGATTAATATGCCGCTGTACGTGGTGCGCGAACTGGGCTTACCTGAGAAACTGGCGGGCGTGCTGATGGGCAGCGCCGCCTGTCTCGAAATCCCGACCATGCTGATTGCCGGATATCTGGCAAAACAGTTAGGTAAGCGTTTCCTGATGCGGTTTGCCGTGCTGGCGGGAGTGATTTTCTACACCTGTATTTTGTTCACGACGGGCGCGGCAGCGATGATTGCTTTACAGCTGCTGAACGCCATTTTCATCGGCATTCTGGCCGGTATCGGCATGTTGTATTTTCAGGATTTAATGCCGGGTCAGGCGGGAGCGGCGACAACGCTGTTCACTAACTCGACCCGTGCAGGCTGGATCCTCGCCGGTTCTCTGGCGGGCGTGATTGCACAGTTCTGGACGTATCACGCGGTGTTTTACGCCGCACTGGTGATGGTAGTGGGCGCGGTTGCGTGCATCTGGAATGTGAAAAACGTCGATAAGCCAGCGGAAGAAACGCCGGAAGCCGCAGCTTAAGGCGCAGTATCGGCTTCGAGTTTGATGAGATAGGTCAGCGCCTGATCGCGGTGTGTGAAACACATTTCGCGGCTGGCCTGGAGGCTGCCGCAAACTTTTGGTCGCAGCGGCGAGGTGAAAATCTGGCACAGAAAATTATCGGCCAGATGAATGCAGCGGGTGTTGGCGGGTTTGCCATCCGGCATTCCGGGGATAGGACTGGAAATTGAAGGCGCTATGCAACAGGCTCCGCAATCGGTACGACAGTCCATTAACAACCTCCTCAGGCCTCATTTTGAGGCGCGACAATAGCAGGCGCGCAACAGCGCCACCAGCGAAATATTTACGACTCTTTAACACTGTATATCGAACATTTTTAATGTCGGCTGGCAGACCACAAAAATTGCGTCAGAAAGCGGGTTTTCCCGACTCTTTTTACGCTATCTGCTTGCCTGAAATCAGCGGCGCGGGTAACGTGTCGCAAATTATTATTCTCTCTGCTGACAGGTTATTTATATGGCACGTGCTAACGAAATTAAACGCGGCTTCGTTGTGAACTACGACGGCAAATTGCTGCTGGTAAAAGACATTGATGTGCAGAGCCCGAGCGCCCGTGGTGCCAGCACTTTGTACAAAATGCGTTTCGCCGATGTGCGTACCGGCGGCAAAGTGGAAGAACGCTTCAAGGGTGATGATATTCTCGACACCGTAACCCTGACCCGCCGTAAGGTGAATTTCTCCTACGTTGACGGCGACGAGTACATCTTTATGGATGACGAAGACTTCACGCCTTACACCTTCAATAAAGCGCAGATTGAAGACGAACTGCTGTTCATCCCGGAAGAAGGTTTGCAGGGTATGCAGGTTCTGACGCTGGACAGCCAGCTGCTGGCGCTGGAAATGCCGCAAACAGTGGATCTGGAAATCGTTGAAACCGCGCCGGGCATCAAAGGTGCGTCTGCAAGTTCACGTACCAAACCCGCTGTGATGGCTACCGGCCTGAATATTCAGGTGCCGGAATATCTGAGCTCCGGCGACAAAATCCGCATTCATATTGCTGAACGCCGTTACATGGGCCGCGCTGACTAAGGTCATCCGCTCCAGATTTCGAAGGGAACGCCACGGCGTTCCTTTTTTTTGCCCTGCATTTCTCATCATAAATATCTCAGACACTCGATCTGCATCACAAAATGAGTGGACGTCTGGACTTACCAATTCCCCTTTCTATCATATGACTTTACACTCTACAGCCTGATTTCGGCTTAAATCGTCGCTTTATCCAGCATAATTTTCAGCTTACGGGTAAACAGCCCCAATTTGGCCTGACCAATTCCTCAATTTCTGACTTGCCTGGAGTATTGCATGAAAACTATTGCCACAGCGTCCCTGCCAGCAGCAGTGTCATTACCTGGTTATGATCGTGACGCATTGAAAAGCCGCATTGTTCATCTCGGATTTGGCGCTTTCCATCGCGCCCATCAGGCATTGCTGACCAACCGGGTGTTAAATCAGCAAGGTGGCGACTGGGGGATCTGTGAAGTCAGCCTGTTTGGCAATGAGTCATTAATCAAAAGCTTACGCGGGCAGGACCATCTTTTTACCGTGCTGGAAAAAGGTGCTGAAGGGAATCAGGCTATTATCGTCGGCTCAGCGCATGAGTCGGTCCACGGCGGAATCGACGGGCTGGATGCCGTGCTGGCAAAACTGACCGAGCCGCAGGTGGCGATCGTTTCGCTGACCATTACCGAAAAAGGCTATTGCATTGAACCCGGCTCAGGCGAGCTGGATCTGCAAAATCCAAAAATTCAGCAGGATCTGGCCGGTGGTCAGTCGCCCTGCACAGCGCCCGGCGTGCTAGTGGAAGCCCTGCGTTTGCGCCATGAACGCGGCCTGCCTGGCTTTACAGTGCTGTGTTGCGACAATATTCCTGAAAATGGTCTGGTGGTCAAAAACGCCGTTCTGGGTATGGCGAAAGCCCGCTCCGCAGAACTGACAAAATGGATCACCGAAAATGTTTCTTTCCCAAGCACCATGGTTGACCGCATTGTTCCGGCCGCGACCGACAAGACGCTGGAAGAAATCACCGAAGCGCTGGGCGGCGTGACTGACCCGTGCGGCATTGCCTGCGAACCGTTCATTCAGTGGGTAGTGGAAGATCACTTTGTTGCGGGCCGTCCTGACTGGGAAAAAGCCGGTGCGCAGATGGTTTCCGACGTTCTGCCGTTTGAACAGATGAAGTTGCGGATGCTGAACGGCAGCCACTCGTTCCTGGCCTATCTTGGTTATCTGGCCGGATATCAGCACATCAACGATTGCATGGAAGATGCGAATTATAAAGCAGCAGCCCATCGCCTGATGCTGTCCGAACAGGCACCGACGCTGAGTGTAGAAGGTGTCGATCTCACCGCTTATGCCGACAGCCTGATTGCCCGTTACTGCAACACGGCACTCAAACACCGCACCTGGCAAATCGCCATGGACGGAACGATGAAGCTTCCCCAGCGTATGCTAGACTCCATCCGCTGGCATGTGAAAAACGGCGGTTCTTACGCGTTACTGGCGCTCGGCGTTGCGGGCTGGATGCGTTATATCGGCGGAACGGATGATGCGGGTCAGGCAATCGAGATTAAAGATCCGATGGCTGAAACTTTAGCTGAAATCGTTGCATCTACCGCTGATGGCGAACCGCGTGTGAAAGCGCTGCTTGCGCTGACGGGTGTATTCGGTGAGCAATTGCCACAGGAAGAAAAAGTGGTGCAAGCCATCTTGAATGCTTACGCCGACCTGCAAAGGATTGGCGCGAAGAAAGCGGTTGCGAAGTACGTGGGCTAGGTTAAGTTTAATCAGAACCAAACGGCTGCTCCGGCAGCCGTTTCTCATTGTGGAGCAGGATCAGTCGTTCAGCTCCGACGGGACGGACGAAAACAGGAAGCCATCAAAAGAAGGGTCATCGGCATCAGAGACTTTAAGCAGCATATCTTTCACGTTTTCCAGATGCTGCCACATCGCCTGTTTTGCGGCTTTGGCATCGCGTCTTAATACCGCCTGCAGGATAGTCTGATGATCAAGAAGCCATATCTGACTGTAGTTTTTATCCCCGACGTGCTGATGGATCCCTTCCCACATTGAGCTGCGCTGACGGATTTGCCATAAATCATCCACCAGTTTGACCAGCACGCTGTTTTGCGATGCCTGCGCCAGCAGGGCGTGAAAACGCTGATCTTCAACATCGTCCGAAACACCGCGCGCAATGCAGCTTCGCTGCGCCTCAATCGCATCACGCATTTGCAGAATGTCGGTTTTGGTGGCCTGCATGGCCGCAAATGCCGCCACTTCGCTTTCCAGCAACTGCCGCGCCTGCAACAGTTCAAACGGGCCGTAACCTCTGTCAGCGTCTTCCTGAGGCAATACATCAGGCTGGTGCAGCACGTAAACACCGGAACCTTTGCGGACTTCTACGACCTTCTCAAGCTCAAGCATAATCAGCGCTTCACGCACCACGCTGCGGCTCACTGAGTAAGATTCAGCAATATCGCGTTCCGGTGGAAGACGATCGCCAGGGACGTATTTTCCGGTATGGACATCACGGCGCAGATGGCCGCCAATCTCCTGATAAAGTCGCATAATGTCGCCCCGCTGGTGATGCTATGAAATTGGTCCTACATCTGAAATCGCATTTTTAGCGCTACGGATGCCTGATACAGGAGAGGAAATTATAACATGTGGACACAAAGGGGAAGAACCTGAGGGGAAAACTGACGACCCGATCAAAATTGGGCCAGCCAGTTTTCAAAGTTGTCGGGCCACCTTTGCCCTGCAATGCCAGGATAAAAATGACCGGTGATGAACTAATCAGAAATGCTCATCTTTTTTATTGCGGCTTTAGTTATACGACACCGTCATCAGCGCCAAATGAGGATTGTTGTTCACCTGTTGCGTCGTGACGTGGCCTAAAGACATCGGCAGGCTGAATGAGAGTGGATTTGTCGCACTGATCTGACGTGCCTGCGTGACCTTAGCACCGCCCCGTTCACAGTTGCTGACAAGCTGATTTCCGCCGGTTTTAAAGTTGCAGCCGCCTTCAACAATTGCACCATAAAAATGGATAGTTCCGGTCGATCCCGCATTGGCGTACTGCATCATCCCTGAGGCCAAGACTCCCAAAAACAGCACACATTTGATTCTGTTCATGGCATACCTCATTTAAAATTTACATTTGTAATTTTCACGCAACTTCCATTTAACATTAATACATCTAAACCAATTAGCACCTACCCGCTCAAAATAATTGGGTGCCCCGACATCAAAACTAAGCAATCCATGTTATCCATCGGCACAATGCTGGATTTTCTTAAGTCGTCATTGCACATTGGCGTGTAAATTTATTTAAAGGACGCATGAAAATGACCAAAACCAACCTGATTACCGGCTTTCTGGGCAGCGGAAAAACAACGACGCTGCGCCATTTGCTGGCTCAGAAGCCTGAGGGAGAAAAGTGGGCTGTATTGGTAAATGAATTTGGGGAAGTCGGGATTGACGGGGCATTGCTGGCTGACAGCGGCGCGGTGCTGAAAGAAATTCCCGGCGGATGCATGTGTTGCGTGAACGGCCTGCCGATGCAGGTGGGCCTCAATATGTTATTGCAGCAGGCAAAGCCTGACCGTCTGCTGATTGAACCTACCGGGCTGGGCCATCCGAAGCAGATCCTTTCTTTATTAACATCTGAGGTTTACAAAAACTGGCTGACGCTCAACGCAACGTTATGCCTGATGGATCCCCGCCAGTTGAGCGATCAGCGCGTCATCGATAATGAAAACTTCCGCGATCAGCTTGCTGCGGCAGACATCATTGTCGCCAATAAGTCCGACGTGGCGCAGGCGCAGGACAATCAGCTACTGGAAGCCTGGTTCAGCCTGAACGGCGGCGGACGTCAGCTGGTGATTGCCTCTCAGGGGGAGATTGACCCGGCGTTGCTCGATTTACCACGTCTTAATCTGGCCGAATTGCCCTCGGGTAAACATCATCATGCGCACGCCCCGGTGCGCGGGCTGGCCGCTCTGAGCCTGCCGGAAACACAGCGCTGGCGTCGTGCATTGAACGAGGCCGACGGTTACACCAGTTGCGGGTGGATTTTTGATGCTGAAACCATATTTGATACCGCGGGTATTCTCGACTGGGCGCGTCTGGCACCGGTCGACCGCGTAAAAGGCATTCTGCGTATTAAAGAAGGGACGTTGCTGGTAAATCGTCAGGGTAATGACCTGAGTATTGAAACCAAACCAATGGCGCCGTTAGACAGCAGAATTGAGCTGATTACTCGCGATAAAGCACAATGGAACACATTACAATCCACTTTGTTGAAGGTTCGTTTAAGTTCAACCGACTAAGTTAACGCTGACTAAATTAATACTTATCCTGCTAACAATAGGGCTTCCTGCTATGTGGCGCCGAAATATTCCCGCAATCCTGATACTCAACGTATTAGGTGTTGCTCTTTTCTTATCTTTCTATTTACCTGCAAACCACGGTTTCTGGTTCCCGATTGATAAATCGATTTTCTTCTTCTTTAACCGTCACCTGACGACGGACGCCTGGTTCCTGCATCTGGTCGCGGTGACCAATAACCGTGCTTTCGACGTGATTTCCTTGCTGGCAATGGGAGTGCTCTATCTGAGCTACTTCCTGAAACAAGATACCGCCGGCCGCCGTCGTTACGTCATTATTGGCTTTGTGATGCTGCTCACCGCTGTGGTACTCAATCAGCTCGGGCATTTACTGCCCGTCAGCCACAAGAGCCCGTCGCTGAGTTTTGAGGGCGTTAACCGCGTCAGTCAGCTGACCGGGATCCCAACCAAAGATTCGTCCGCAGACAGCTTCCCGGGCGACCACGGCATGATGCTGATTATTTTCTCCTGCTTCATGTTGCGCTACCTGAGCAAAACCGCATTTGTGATTGCACTGGTGATCACCGCCATCTTCTCGCTGCCGCGCGTGATGATCGGGGCGCACTGGTTTACGGATATCGCGGTAGGTTCACTGTCTGTGGTGCTAGTCGGAGCAAGCTGGTGGCTGATGACGCCCGCCAGTGATTTGCTGATTAACTGGCTGGAGAGAAAACTCCCTGGTAAAAAATATACCTGATACACCAGCCTAATTTTTCCATACATATAATTTAATTATGATCATGCAGAACGTTTTGTTCTGCATGATCTTTTTTCCAGACAATTCCCAGATATACTTTGCTAAATTATTGCTTGAAAACCCGGTTGTGATGCGGTTTTAACCCAAATTAGCATAAAAATCACCCATCGTTTTTAACATCTTTACTTACATCAGCTTACATCACAATTTCTTATAAAAAATCCGGTAAAACCTCTCGCAATCCCTTATTCATTACGGTAATCTCCAAAACGCCTGCACAGAAATGTGGCAAAAACACTCGGTTTGAAGGAAAAAACGTGCTCTGACGCACATTTTGCCCGTTAGGTGTTTGTCCCATCTGATCGCGGCAGGTAGTCTCGCTTGGTTTGGTAATTTTAATAACGATTTCATCGTTAAGGACAGCAAGGGATAACAACAATAATGGTCAAGTCTCAACCGTTTCTGAGATATATCACGCGGCTGATTCCCGCGATTGGCGCAGCAATTATTCTTTCTGCGTGTAGTGGTACACATTCTTCGAACACAGAAAACGCACAAACTGATATGCGTGCAGTAAATGACAAAGACGGTCTTCTACTGCAAGCCTCTCAGGATGAATTCGAAGCAATGGTTCGTAACGTCAACGTTAAATCCAAAATTATGGATCAGTACGCTGGCTGGAAAGGCGTTCGTTATCGGTTAGGCGGTGACAGCAAGCGTGGTATCGATTGCTCAGCGTTCGTTCAGGTAACATTCCGCGAACAATTTGGTATGGACCTTCCACGTTCAACGTATGAACAGGAAGAAAAAGGTAAGAAAATCCAGCGTTCTAAATTGCGCCCGGGTGATCTGGTATTGTTCGGTGCGGGCTCAACAGGGCGCCACGTCGGAATTTATTTAGGTAATGATCAGTTCGTTCATGCTTCCACCAGCGCGGGTGTGATGATTTCGAATCTGAACGAGACTTACTGGAATAAACGGTACCGCGAAGCAAGACGAGTTCTGGCTAACGGCTGATTCCGTTACCCCATGATTTAATTCTTGTTGTCCTATACCAAGCGAATAAAAAAACGTCATCTCCGGATGGCGTTTTTTTATGCCTGTAATAAAGTGTATTAAGGGTCTGGTGTTTTTTATCTACGTTATACTTTTATTTCTTTCGCGAGAAAAAGGGCAAAACACATGGGTTTACGAACGGCGCTAACACACACCGTATTGCCCAAGCGCCGTTATTTGATACGAAGCCTTCTTTTTTCAGTGTTGTTCTTTATTCTGTTTATTATCGTCACGCTGACCGTAATCAAAGCCAACAATGCACGAGAGCAGGGGCAGATTGCCGAAAGAACTTCAGAGTTTAGTTCCCGCTATTTTCATCAACTCACCGACACAATGCGCAGAATCGGTCTGCTAACGTCCGAATCCTGCCCTTCCGTTGCCAGTGAAATTAACCGCGACGCCGCGTTCAGTATCGGTGTCCGCGATTTCCAGTTGGTGCGCAACGGCATGGTTTTCTGTTCTTCTGCTTCCGGTAACCAGAACATTTCGGCCACAAGCTCACTTCACGATATTGATTTCGATAAAATAATGAGCATTGATTTGCAAATGGGCACCCCGGCAGTCCCCAATCGTCCAGTGATCATTGTCTGGCAGCGTAATCCCGGCGCATCGAACGATGGCGTGATTGCCACGCTGGAACTGACTCTCTCGCCATATATGCTTTTTGCACTGCCCGGCACAGGCTATCGCGGTTTTGCGCTGCTTATCGGTGACAGCGCGCTGATTTCTTCCCAAGAAGGGTTGATTCCGGTCAGTAAGTTGCCGCGCAGCCATTTCACCGAAGTGAACCCCAGCGATCTCCCGTTTACGTTGCGCCTGTACTCCCCTTCCCTGACCGGCGACAACATCCGTTTCACCCTGCTCGGCGGATTGCTGCTCAGCCTGCTGGTGTGTGCGCTGACCTACTTCAGCCTGCTCAACCGGCACAACGCTGAACGTGAAATTTTTCGTGGCATCAAAAACAAAGAATTCTTTGTGGAATACCAGCCAGTCATTGAATCGAGAAGTTTGAAAGTCACCGGCCTGGAAGCCCTGCTGCGCTGGCAACATCCGATTGAAGGCCGCATTCCGCCGGATATCTTTATCGGTTACGCCGAAACGCAGGGTCTGATTGTCGAACTGACCCAGCATATGATGTCGATGGTCGCCGCCGACGCCCACCAGTTGCAAAACGCGTTACCTGAAAAATCTAAACTCAGCATCAATATTTCCCCGCACCACATGAGCAGGGTCAGCTTTCATGACGACGTGCTGAATTTTATCGAAGCATTACCGGAGAACGCGTTTCAGGTTATTTTCGAAATTACCGAACGTGGGATGATCGATACAGAAGGTGCGCTGCGGGAATTCAACTGGCTGCGCCACCACAATATTGAGATTGCCATTGATGATTTCGGCACCGGGCACAGCGCGCTGATTTATCTGGAAAAATTCACGCTTGATTACCTGAAAATTGATCGCGGATTCGTGATGTCCATTGACCAGAAAACGCTGATTGCGCCAGTACTGGATACCGTTCTCAAGCTCACCGAAGAGCTGAAACTTAAGACCGTGGCAGAAGGCGTTGAAACCGAGTTGCAGTCGCAATATCTGCGCAATCACGGCGTCACCTATCTTCAGGGTTATCTGTACAGCAAACCACTGGGCATCGGTGAACTAATGAATTTCATTCGCGATTTCAATGAGAAAGAAGCAACTTACCAGATTTAATCGGTATCAGCGCTGTACCTTTTGTTCCATTTTTCTCTTCGCCGTCTGCCCCTGAGTGTGATAAAAAGGCCGAAATCAGGGATGAAACCTGAGGCTGGTGTTACAAGGTCTTAGCGATCAATTGATTACCACTGAACAATAGCCTGCGGCAATCATGTCCGCGCCATGCTGTCGTCACCACAGGAGTGCAGATCCAGGATGTTTTCTCGCGTGTTTGCCGTTGCGCTGTGCCTGCTGAGTCTCAGCGCACAGGCCGAGGTCATACAAGACAGCTATGCGTTCGCTATTTTAGGCGAACCGAAATATGTCTCAAACTTCACCAGTTTTGATTACGTCAATCCCGCCGCGCCAAAGGGCGGGCAGATCACTCTGGCTGCCATCGGCACTTATGACAATTTCAACCGTTTTGCTTCCCGCGGTAATCCGGCGGTGCGCAGCGGATCGCTGTATGACCCGCTTTTCACGACATCGAGTGATGAAATCGGCAGCTACTATCCGCTGATTGCCGACTCCGCTCGTTACGACAGCCAGTACCGCTGGGTCGAAGTGGATATCAACCCCCGCGCCCGTTTCAATGACAACACGCCGATCACCGCCAGCGACGTCGAATTCACGTTCAAGAAATTCATGACGGAAGGCGTTCCGCAGTTCCGCGTGGTGTATAAAGGTGTCGAAGTTAAAGCCATTTCGCGACTGACGGTACGCATGGTGCTGCCGAAAGCCGACAAGGACATGATGCTGGGGCTGCTCGGCCTGCCGATCCTGCCGAAAGCATTCTGGGAAAAACATAAATTCAATGAACCGCTAAGCACGCCTCCGCCGGGCAGCGGGCCATACCGCATCAGTGATTATAAGCTCGGCCAGTACATCACTTATTCACGCGTGCCGGATTACTGGGCCGCTAATCTGCCGGTTAACCGGGGTCGTTATAATTTCGATACGATCCGCTACGACTACTATCTTGACGATAACATCGCCCTTGAAGCTTTCAAATCCGGTGCATTTGATTTCCGAATGGAAACCTCGCCAAAGAACTGGTCAACACAATATCAGGGCGGGAATTTCAGCAAAAACTTTATCGTGAAGGCCGATGAGGAAAATCAGGCGGCGCAGGATACACGCTGGCTGGCGTTCAACATTCACCGCCCTCAGTTTACCGACCGCAAGGTGCGCGAAGCCCTGACGCTGGCCTTTGATTTTGACTGGATGAACCGTGCGCTTTACTTCGATGCCTATCAGCGTGTTGACAGTTATTTCCAGAATACGGAGTACGCCGCGAAAGATTATCCGAACGTGGCGGAACTGGCGTGGCTCGGGCCGCTCAAGAATCAGGTTCCGGCTGAAGTGTTCAGCACGCTGTACAAGCCACCGCGCACGGACGGCTCCGGCAATGACCGGGAAAATCTGCTGAAGGCGACTGCGCTGCTGAAAGAAGCCGGCTGGGAAGTCAGAAATCAGGTGCTGGTCAACAGTAAAACCGGCAAGCCGTTTACCTTTGAACTCCTGCTGCCCGGCGGCGGTAACTCGCAGTATGTCCTGCCGTTTCAGCATAATTTGCAGCGTCTGGGCATTAAAATGTCGATTCGTGAAGTCGACAATTCTCAGTTTGTCCGCCGCATGCGCCAGCGCGATTACGACATGATCCCGACGGTTTATCCGGCGATGTCTTACCCGAGCAGCGATTTGCAGATTTACTGGAACACCAAATATCTGGATTCCACCTACAACAAACCGGGCGTGAGCGATCCGGCCATCGACAAACTCACCGACGAGATTGCTGCCAGTCAAGGCAAACCGGACGCGCTGCTGTCTCTCGGCCATGCTTTGGATCGGGTGCTGACCTGGAATATGTACATGATCCCGATGTGGTACACCCACCACGAACGCTATGCCTATTGGGATAAATTCTCGATGCCTGCGATCGCTCCGGCCAACGGACTGGAGCTGGATACGTGGTGGTACGATATGAACCGCGCAGCGCGTTTGCCTGCGCAACGCCGTTGAGGAGCACAATGTGGCCGCTTATCTCTTAAGACGACTGCTTCTGGTGATCCCAACGCTTTGGGCCATCATCACCATTAACTTTTTTATCGTGCAGATTGCGCCCGGCGGCCCGGTGGATCAGGCCATTGCGGCAATAGAAATGGGGCAATCCAGCGGGTTGCCAAATTCTGCCGGTAACAGCGGTAACGGGAAAGCGTCACCCGGCGTGGCGCAGTTTGGCGAAGGCCAGTATCGCGGGGCACGCGGGCTGGATCCTGAAGTTATCGCAGAAATTACTCATCGCTTTGGTTTTGATAAACCGCTTCACGTCCGCTATTTCGAAATGCTCTCCAATTATGTGCGCTTTGATTTCGGCGACAGCCTGTTTCGCGGCTCAACCGTCATGGGACTGGTGAAAAGTGCGTTGCCAGTATCTGTCAGTATTGGTTTGTGGAGCACACTGATCATTTATCTGGTGTCGGTCCCGCTGGGGATCCGCAAAGCGGTGCGTAACGGCTCGCGGTTTGATACCTGGAGCAGTTCGTTCATTATCATCGGTTACGCCGTACCGTCGTTCCTGTTTGCCTTCTTGCTGATTGTTCTGTTTACCGGTGGCAGTTATCTCGACTGGTTCCCGCTTCGCGGGCTGACATCACCAAACTTCGACACGCTGCCTTGGTACGGGAAAATCACCGATTACCTCTGGCATGTCACGCTGCCGGTGCTGGCGACGGTCATCGGCGGATTCGCGACGCTGACCATGTTGACCAAGAACTCCTTTATGAATGAGGTAAGCAAACAATACGTCGTGACCGCACGGGCGAAAGGTCTGAACGAAAAGCAGATCTTGTACCGCCATGTCTTTCGCAACGCCATGCTGCTGGTGATTGCCGGTTTTCCGGCCACATTCATCAGCATGTTTTTCACAGGTTCTCTGCTGATTGAAGTCATGTTTTCCCTGCAAGGCTTAGGATTGCTGGGCTATGACGCCATCGTCCAGCGCGACTTTCCGGTGATTTTCGGCACGCTTTACGTTTTCACGCTGATTGGCTTACTGCTCAATATCGTCAGCGACATCACTTACACGCTGGTTGACCCGCGTATCGACTTCGAGGGCCGTCACTGATGACCGTGAGACTCGTCAAACTCAGCACTGTCACTCAGGCGCGCTGGGCACGTTTTTGCCAAAACCGGCGCGGATTCTGGTCCTTATGGATCTTTATGGTTCTGCTGGTTCTGGTGCTGCTCTCCAACATTCTCGCCAACGACAAGCCGCTGCTGGCGCGTTATCAGGGGCACTGGTATGTGCCTTTTATGGTGAATTACAGCGAAACCACGTTTGGCGGCGAGCTGGAAACGCCCGCGGATTATCAGGATCCGTTTGTGCTCAAACAGCTGGAAGATCACGGCTGGGCCATCTGGGCACCAGTGCGCAGCAGCTATAACTCGATTAATTTCTCAACCACGCAGCCCTTCCCTTCCCCGCCTTCGGCGAAAAACTGGCTGGGCACTGACAGCAACGGACACGACGTGCTGGCGCAGATCCTCTATGGCTTACGGATTTCGCTGTTCTTCGGCATTTTCCTCACCGTCCTGACCTCGGTCATCGGCATTATTGCCGGCGCCACGCAGGGTTATTACGGCGGGCTTATCGACCTGCTCGGACAGCGTTTTATTGAAGTGTGGTCCAGCATTCCGACGCTGTTCCTGATCATTATTCTGGCCAGCGTGGTGCAGCCCAATTTCTGGTGGCTGTTGCTGATTACCGTGCTTTCGGGTTGGATGACGCTGGTCAGCGTCGTGCGCGCCGAGTTCCTGCGCACCCGCAACTTTGATTACATCCGCGCCGCGCAGGCGATGGGCGTCAGCGACCGGGCCATTATGTGGCGTCATATGTTGCCCAATGCGATGGTCGCCACGCTGACGTATTTGCCGTTTATTCTTTGCGGCTCCATCACCACGCTGACGTTGCTGGATTTCCTGGGCTTCGGATTGCCGCTGGGTTCGCCTTCTCTGGGTACATTACTGATGGAAGGCAAAAACAATTTGCAGGCACCGTGGCTGGGCATCAGTGCGTTCGTCGTACTCGCGTCACTGCTGTCCTTGCTGATTTTCATCGGCGAAGCGGTTCGCGACGCCTTCAATCCTTTAGCACAACACGTCGAGGCGCTCTGAGATGACGGACTCTTTATTGCAAATCCGCAACCTGAGCGTGGCTTTCCTTCAGGGAAATCAGCAGCGCGAAGTGGTCAGCGATGTCTCCCTGCATATTCATGCGGGCGAAACGCTGGCGCTGGTGGGTGAATCCGGTTCCGGCAAAAGTGTGACCGCGCTGTCCGTGTTGCGCCTGCTGCCTTCTGTCGCCACCTATCCGCGAGGGGATATTCTCTTTGAAGGCCGGTCGCTGCTCAAGGCCGATGGCACGGCCCTGCGCCAAATTCGCGGTAACCAGATTTCGATGATTTTTCAGGAACCGATGGTTTCACTGAACCCGCTGCATACGCTTGAAAAGCAGCTGACCGAAGTGCTGACGCTGCATCGTGGTCTGCGGGGTGATGCGGCGCGGAGTGAGATCCTAAACGGCCTGGATCGTGTGGGTATCCGTCAGGCTGCTTCCCGTCTGCGGGATTTCCCACATCAGCTTTCCGGTGGCGAACGCCAGCGCGTCATGATTGCGATGGCGGTGCTGACAAAACCGAAACTGCTGATTGCCGATGAACCGACTACCGCGCTGGACGTTTCCGTTCAGGCGCAGATTTTGTCCCTGCTCGACGAACTGAAGCAGGAAATGGGCATGGCGATGCTGTTTATTACTCATAACCTGCGTATCGTGCGGCGTCTGGCGGATAACGTTGCCGTGATGCAACAAGGACGTCTGGTCGAGCAGCAGCCGCGTGCCACCCTTTTCAGCCAGCCTCAGCATCCTTACACGCAGCACCTGTTGCAGGCCGAACCGCAGGGGCGTCCGCAGCCGCTGAAAGGGGAGCCTGCAGTTTTGCTGGACGTGAAAAATCTCGATGTGGGTTTCGCGATTAAACGAGGTTTGTTACGGCGGACCGTCGGCGTTAAACACGCCGTTAATCAGGTGAGTTTTCAGCTGCGGCGTGGCGAAAGTCTGGGCGTGGTGGGCGAATCAGGTTCAGGAAAGAGCACGACCGGGCTGGCGCTTTTACGCCTGATGAAATCTCAGGGGGAAATCTGGTTTGACGGCCAGCCGCTGCACACGTTTTCGCGCAAGCAAATGCTGCCATTCCGCAGCCGGATACAGGTCGTGTTTCAGGACCCTTTCTCTGCGCTGAACCCGCGGTTTACCGTGGAGCAGATTATTGCGGAAGGTTTACGGGTTCACCGGAAAGTGAGTGCGCAGCAGCGCGAACAGGAAATGATACGGGCGATGCAGGAAGTCGGACTGGATCCCCAGAGCCGTCACCGTTATCCGACGGAATTCTCCGGCGGACAGCGCCAGCGGATTGCTATCGCCCGCGCCCTGATTTTACAGCCTGAAATGTTGATTCTGGATGAACCGACATCGTCTCTGGATAAATCGGTACAGGCGCAGATTCTGGCGATCCTGAGCGAACTTCAGCAACGCCACGGCCTGACTTATCTATTTATCAGCCATGATTTGCATGTCGTCCGGTCTTTGTGTCACCAGCTTTTGGTGCTCAGGAACGGGGAAGTGGTCGAACAGGGAGATTGCGAGCAGATTTTTACCGCGCCGCAGCAGGCTTACACCCGTGAATTACTGAGTGCGTCAGATGCGTTCGATTCGCAGGAGCAAATCGCCTGACGTTGTTATCAGGCGGTTCAGAATGGATAAAGTGCGGTGACAGATTCCGCGATCGCCGCGCCGATATTTTTCAGGCAACAAAGGGTCGCGCTTTCATCTTCACGATGGACGAATAAACACGGCTCACCGTCGATTTCAACAATCGCCGCTTTAACCTGAATATCTTCTAAGGCATCAGTTAACTGGTGCATCACCTGCCAGGCGAATTCGCCCTCATGGCTCAGCAGTTTCAGGCCGATCAGATTGTTATCTTCATCGTTACCAGGCAGCGGAATCGGTTCAACTTTGATACCGGCAAAACCTGACAACCAGCGATAACTTTGCGGCAAACGATGTACTACCGAAAGTTGGATATTATTCACGTGGTTCCCCAGACAATGATGTTAACCAATCATCTTCACGATATTTTTACAAAATAGCTACAACTGCACTGATTAAGTTATAGCCGACAGACTTTGCTTTGCCCACTTCTCGCTCAAATAATTAACATTAAATTAACGTCATTCCAGCGCAAGCTTACAGACCCAGCTATTGTTATGTCTGCTCACGATGAATCTGAGAGGCAGATCTCATTTTGGCTTATTTGTAACCTTTTCCGTCTTGATTCACAACCATTTTAATCAAATGGCGCTACTTTTCATTGCATTTTTATTTACATTTAATACACAAATCAATGCTATCAACCATCGGATAAACGTGAATAAAAAGCATAAAATCAGACAGTTAAAATCAATCCTGACTTTTCACACTCCGTTTCATGGTGTTAATTTCAACTTGAAACGAACCAGTTGGTTACAAAATTCACGGCGTCGCATCATACGTTAAAATCTGGATCTAATGTTAATAAATCCGCACAATTTGTTTGCACAATTTCTTCTTCTTTGGCTTATCATCCGCATCGTTATTACTGGTATACCCTATCGCAGAGACTACAGGGCATCATCAACCTGCTGATAAGTCTCGACATTAGCGACATATAATAAGAATCAGATAAGCAAATCCTGAGTTATTTAGCTCACACCCAATCCCAGCGAGAAATGAGATGGAAAACGATCCTTCAATCATGGCAAGCAATAAAACCGAAAATGGAACCGGTTTCAGTCGTCGCGAACTGCTGAAAGGGCTGACTTCCGCGATGGTCGCAACGACCCTTCTCGGCTTTCCCTTCCTGAGCCAAGCGGAGAAAGAAACAGCCACGCAGTCACCGGTCATCTTCGGTCAGTTCTATCTGGTATCACAGGCCATCACCGAGCATAAAAATATCAGTGAAGGAACTTCTGCCCAGATTTTCAATGCCTTCTTCCGCTCCCAACCTGACTTCCCGGCTCAGGTCAGCAAACTGCATGCACTGGTTAAACCGGGGCAGGCTGCGAAAGATTTGCAGAAAGCCGCGCAGCAGAACGGTCTGGGCGAACTGGTGACGAGTATCGTCACTGCCTGGTACACCGGCACGGTCGGGCATGGAACCGATTCCATTTTAATTTCTTATAAAGATGCGCTGATGTATCGCCCGGTGAGCGACGGCCTGATTGTGCCGACCTACTGCGGTAACGGACCGCTGTACTTCACCGCCGCGCCGCCTGATGCCGCGATGCCTGAGTCCATGAACGCCGATCGTTTTACCCGTACTTCTGAATCTGATGTGAGCAAAGCCTGATGAAAAAACCCGTATTTACCGCAGACGGCGATGCGTCTGCTGATGTGATTGTTGTCGGTTCCGGCGTCGTGGGCGGCATGATTGCCGATCAGCTGGTCAGCGAAGGTTATTCCGTTCTGGTGCTGGAAGCCGGTTTACGCATCGAACGTGCGCAGGCCGTCGAAAACTGGCGCAACATGCCGTTCGAAAACCGCGCAGGTTCTGATTTTCAGGGGCTGTATCCGCAGTCCGAAAACGCCCCTGCTCCGCTGTATTTCCCGGAAAATAACTACGTTCATCTGACTGGTCCCAGTGCGGGCAGTTTCAAACAAGGCTATCTGCGCACCGTCGGCGGCACAACCTGGCATTGGGCAGCGTCGTGCTGGCGTCACGTCCCGAACGATTTCAAAATGAAAACGCTGTACGGCGTGGGCCGCGACTGGCCGATTTCGTATGACGAACTCGAACCTTATTACTGCCGCGCAGAAGAAGAAATCGGCGTTGCTGGCCCGAACGATCCAGAGCTGCAATCCCCTTCCGAGCGCAGCAAGCCATACCCGATGGAACAGGTTCCTTACGGCTATGGCGATACGCGTTTTGCCGAGATTGTGAACCCGCACGGTTACCGCTCGGTCCCAATTCCGCAAGGGCGCAGCACCCGTCCGTGGAACGGCCGCCCGACCTGTTGCGGCAATAACAACTGCCAGCCAATCTGCCCGATTGGTGCGATGTACAACGGTATCGCGCACGTCGAACGCGCCGAAAACAAAGGTGCCGTAGTGCTGGCCGAGGCCGTGGTTTACAAGATTGATACCGACGAAAATAACAATGTGACGGCGGTTCACTGGCTGGATAACCAGAAAAAATCCCACAAAGCGACCGGCAAAGTGTTCGCGCTGGCCTGTAACGGCATCGAGACTCCGCGTCTGCTGCTGATGGCGGCCAACGACAAAAACCCGAACGGCATCGCTAACTCCTCCGATCACGTGGGCCGTAACATGATGGATCACTCCGGTTTCCACTGTACGTTCATCGCTAAAGAGCCGCTGTGGATTGGCCGTGGCCCGGCGCAGAGCAGCTGTCTGGTCGGCCCGCGCGACGGTGATTTCCGCAAAGATTATTCCGCCAACAAAATGATCCTCAACAATATCAGCCGCGTGATCCCGGCAACGTCCAAAGCGTTGCAGATGGGGCTGGTGGGTCAGGAGCTGGACGAAGAAATCCGCCGCCGTTCTATCTTCGGCGTGGACTTGTCCATCAGCCTGGAGCCGTTGCCGGACCCGGATAACCGCCTTACGCTGAGCAAAACCCGTAAAGATCCGCACGGTTTACCGTGCCCGGACATTCATTACGACGTCGGCGATTACGTGCGTAAAGGCGCGGAAGCGGCGCATAAACAACTTGAGCACATCGGCTCGCTGTTTATGGCGGAAGAATTCAACATTACCACCAGCCTGAACGCCAACAACCACATCATGGGCGGCACGATTATGGGCAACGATCCGAAGGATTCCGTGGTGAACGGCGATTGTCGGACTCACGATCACGCCAACCTGTGGTTGCCGGGCGGCGGCGCGATCCCGTCTTCCAGCGTGGTGAACAGTACGCTGACCATGGCCGCATTGGCGCTGAAAGCCGCAGACGACATGTCGAAAAAACTGGCAGGTGCAGCATGAAAAAACTTCTCACCGCCTGCCTGTTAAGTGCGTCCCTCAGTGGTTTTGCCGTTGCACAAGACAATCAGGCTGAACTCGTCCGTCAGGGCCAGGAAGTCGCGACGGCTGCAGACTGTCAGGCCTGCCATACGGCACCTGAGGGTGGAAAACCGTTCGCGGGCGGATATGAAATCCATTCGCCGATGGGCACGATTTACACCACCAACATCACGCCGTCGAAGCAGTTTGGTGTCGGGAATTACACCGAAGAACAGTTCACCCGCGCGGTGCGCGAAGGTGTGCGTCCGGACGGTGCAAATCTCTATCCGGCCATGCCTTACACCTCTTACAGCCATATGAGCGATGCCGATATGCACGCGCTGTATGTCTACTTCCAGCAGGGTGTGAAGCCGGTCGAACAGCCTAATACCGAAACCACCCTGCCGTTCCCGTTCAACATGCGTATTGCGATGGCGGGCTGGAACCTGATGTATCTCGACAGCTCGCCGTTTAAGCCGGATCCGACCAAAAGTGAGCAATGGAACCGGGGTGCGTATCTGGTGAACGGTGCCGGGCACTGCGACACGTGCCATACGCCGCGTAACCTGATGATGGGTTCGGTGACGGATAAACCGCTGGCGGGCGGCATGGTCGGCCCGTGGTACGCGCCGAACATCAGTTCTGATCCGGTCAGCGGCATTGGCAACTGGTCGCAGGCTCAGCTGGTGGAATACCTGAAAACAGGCCGGACCGCCGGGAAAAATCAGGCCGCGGGCGGTATGGCGGAAGCGGTGCAAAACAGTCTGCAATACATGTCTGACGCCGATCTGAACGCGATTGCCTTCTACCTGAAAAACAGCACGCCGGTTCGCGATCCACGCGATACACAGGCGGCAGATACCTTCGGTAAGCCGGTGAATGTGGAAGACGGCCTGCGCGGCACACATCCGTTCAACGCGAACAAAACTATCGATAACGGCGCGGCATTGTTCAGCGGATATTGCGCCAGTTGCCACCAGCCGGACGGCTCAGGCAGCAAGAATCAGGCGTATCCGTCGCTGTTTAACAACACCGCGACCGGCCTCGGGAATGCGTCGAACCTGATCTCTGCCATTCTTTACGGCGTCGACCGTCAGGTGGGGGATCATCATGTTCTGATGCCGAAATTTGGCGTGGGTTCGTATGTCGGTCAGCTCGACGATCAGCAGATTGCGGATATCTCCAACTATGTGCTGAAAAACTACGGCAACGCGGGCGTTCAGGTCAGCGCGCAGGATGTGGCGGTATTACGCGCAGGCGGCCCGGTGACACTTCTGGCGAAACTGCAACCGTTCATGGCGCCGGCGATGGTCATCGGCGTGATCATTCTGCTGGTGCTGATTTTCTGGCTCGGCAGAAAGCGTAAAGTCAGAAAAGCATAATCACGAAAGATGAAATGCAAAACGGCCCGATTTGGGCCGTTTTTTGAATACGAAAAGCGTTACCCCCGCCCGACCAGCGGCATGGCGCTGGCCATCACCGTCATGGTCAGAACGTTGGTGCCCAACGGCAATCCGGCCATAAAAGCCACGGCTTCACCGACGCGATCCACCGCAATAACCGGCTCCTCGGCAATATGCCCGTCGGCCTGCATTCTGCCAGCCAGCGCTTTATTGCCCATATCCGTGGCGGCGTTACCGACATCAATTTGCCCGCACGCGATATTAAATGCGCGGCCATCAAGTGCCGTTGATTTGGTCAGACCGGTTATTGCATGCTTGCTGGCGGTGTAAGGCGCGGAATTCGGACGCGGCGACTGCGCCGAAACCGAGCCGTTATTGATAATACGACCGCCCTGCGGAGACTGCTGTTTCATCAGTCTGACCGCCGCCTGCGTACACAAGAATGCGCCGGTCAGATTGGTGTTGATCACCGAAAGCCAGTCTTCCACCGCAAGTTCTTCGATGGGCACCTCTTTCACGTTGTTTCCGGCGTTATTGAACAGTAAATCCAGCCGTCCGTAGGTTTCCTGAATATCGGCAAACAGCGCGGCGACCGACTGCGGGCTGGTCACGTCCAGCTGACGCGCCACCGCTTGTCCCGGTGCAACCTGTGCCACGGCCTGCGCCAGCTTTTCCGTATTACGCCCCGCCAGAATCACCGTAAACCCAATACCCGCCAGCGACTTCGCGGCGCTCAGCCCTATGCCGCTGCCACCGCCGGTGACCAGTGCGATTTTGCTCATAATTTTCTTTCCCATCCCCTAATTCATTCGGGTTGCATCAAGGCGGCAAATGAGTGAATCCCCGGGAGCTTAGATCACTAAGTGACCGGGGTGAACGAACGCAGCCAACGAAGAGGCTGCCTGAAGAATGACGGGGATCAAACTGCGGCCAGCATGCCGCCATCGATAAATAACAGATGCCCGTTAACGAAGTCTGACGCTTTCGATGAAAGATAAACCGCGCCGCCGACCAGCTCTTCCGGGTTACCCCAGCGCGCGGCTGGCGTGCGCTTGCACAACCATTCGGAGAACTCTTTGTTATCGACCAGCGCCTGCGTCATATCGGTTTTGAAATAGCCCGGCGCAATACCGTTCACCTGAATATTGTAGCGTGCCAGTTCAACACACATCCCGCGCGTCAGCATTTTCACGGCACCTTTGGAGGCGGCGTATGGCGTAATGGTGTCGCGGCCCAGCTCGCTTTGCATCGAACCGATATTGATAATCTTGCCGCGCTCGCGCTGGATCATGTAACGCGCAACCGCCTGCGACACCAGGAAAACAGACTTCTGATTCACCGCAATCACGTCGTCCCAGTCTTTTTCCGGGAAATCGGTAAATTTGTGGCGACGCTGGATCCCCGCGTTATTCACCAGCACATCAATCGGGCCGATGACCTTTTCGATATGGTCAATCGCCTGATTCACCGCCTTGCTGTCCGTGACATCAAAGGATACGGCATGTGCGATAAACCCTTCTGCACGCAGCGCCTCAGCGGCCTTCTGGGTTGATTCCTGCTGCGTGCCATTGACGATAATTTCCGCCCCGTGCTGCGCCAGCCCTTTCGCCAGCAGGAAACCCAGACCGCGCGTGGAACCTGTGACCAGAATCTTTTTATTATCCAGGGAGAAGAGATTTGTCATGACGTTGGCCTTATTAAAAAGCTGCTTATGAAAAGTTAGCCCCACTACAACGGTTTACCGGCGGCCAAACTGTGATGCAGATCACTTTGAAGAATGTTAAAAAACCCTGTTACTCCCGATGTGATCGTCATCATTTTGATAACAATCTCCGGCGCTTTCTGTTTCAATAATCAGGTATCTTTTAGGGAAATGATCAGGGAAAACCCGCATGAGAAACCAGCGCGTGACATTACAGGACATCGCCCAACTGGCGGATGTGACCAAGATGACGGTCAGCCGTTTTCTGCGCACGCCGGAAAAAGTCTCTCTGGAAACCCGCGAGCGTATTACCAAAGTCATGGAAGAAGTCGGTTTTCCGCTGGAAGAAGCCCGCGGACCGGCCAAAGCGCCACGCATCGGCATTCTGGTGCCCTCTTTTAACAATCAGATTTTCTCCGATTTGCTGGCCGGTATTGAGTCCGTGACGTCCGCGCAGGGCTACCAGACGCTGGTGGTGAATTACGAATACAGCAAAGACCGCGAAGAAGAGCACATCATCAACCTGCTCGGTTATCAGCTGGCGGGGCTGATCCTCACGGATTCCGTGCACACGCTCAAAGCCGATAAGTATCTGAATGCGGCTGAAATTCCGGTTGCGCAGGTGATGGATCTCGACGATCAGAATGGCCGTATTGCGGTAGGTTTTGATAATCAGCAGGCCGGATATGACATGGCGAATACGCTGCTCGCCAGCGGCAAAGAGCATGTGGTGTATTTCGGTTCGATGTCAGACGCGCGTGACCAGAAACGCTATCAGGGCTACAGCCGGGCAATGACTGAACGCGGGCTGACGCCGGTGCATATCACGCCGAATAAGGTTTCATCAGTGTCTATCGGTGCCGGAATGTTATCGATGGCACGCCAGGTGTATCCGCACACCAATGCAATTTTGTGTACCAACGACGATATTGCCGTCGGTGTGTTACAGGAATGTGTAAAGATAGGCATCCGCGTCCCGCAGGACATGGCGATTTCCGGTTTTCACGGACTGGATATCGGGCTGGCGACCACGCCACTGCTCGCCAGTGTTATCACGCCGCGCTTCGAAATGGGCAAGGTTGTCGCCGAGATATTGCTCAAAAAAATCAAAAACCTGCCAACCATTGAGCGTGTCGATTTGCACTACCGGATTTCCCTCGGCGGCACGATTTAACGTGCCATTTTCTGCAATTTCCCTCCTTTCGTCCTGCACGCCAACTGCGGTGCAGGATCACGTTGCAGGTAACACCTTTTCTTAACATAATTCAACGTGACTCCTGTCACGAAATACTTTCCTCAAAATGCTTTTATTAGGTCATCGCCGGATACAAGCACACAGAGGAAAGACGATGAATAATAAAATTCCTAAGGCCCGCTGGTTACGTGTAATAGCCCCAATACTTATCGCCTGTATTATTTCTTTCATGGACAGGGTCAATATTAGTTTTGCCATGCCCGGCGGAATGGATGCCGAATTAGGCATCACTGCATCAATGGCCGGTCTGGCTGCCGGTATCTTCTTCATCGGTTATCTGTTTTTACAAGTGCCCGGCGGAAGCCTGGCGGTACACGGCAGCGGCCGTAAATTCATCGCCTGCTCGCTGATTGCGTGGGCGGTGATTTCCATTCTGACCGGCTTTATCACTAACCAGTATCAGCTGCTGTTCCTGCGTTTTGCGCTCGGTGTGGCGGAAGGCGGGATGTTGCCGGTCGTGCTGACAATGGTCAGCAACTGGTTCCCGGATAAAGAACGTGGCCGCGCCAATGCGTATGTGCTGATGTTCGCGCCGCTCGGCGGAATGATCACCGCGCCGCTGTCCGGCCTGATCCTGGATACGCTCGACTGGCGCTGGTTGTTCATCATCGAAGGGGCATTATCTTTCGTGGTGATGCTGTTCTGGTGGTTCACCATCAGCGACCGTCCGGAAGAAGCGAAATGGCTGTCTGAGCGCGAACGCGATTATCTGGTTACCGAATTAAACCGTGAACGCGAAGCACTGCGGGCGCTGGCACCGGTCAATAACGCGCCGCTCAAAGAGGTCTTTCGCAATAAATCTATCGTCAAACTGATCGTCATTAACTTCTTCTACCAGACCGGGATTTACGGCTACACGCTGTGGCTGCCGACTATCCTGAAAAACCTCACCGGCGGCGACATGAGTTCAGTCGGCATGCTGGCGATTATCCCTTACGTCGGCACCATGCTGGGGATTTTGGCGATGTCCGTGCTGTCCGATAAAACCGGCAAACGCCGCATGTTTATCGCCCTGCCGTTGTGCGGTTTCGCCGCCTGTCTGGCCGCGTCCGTGGCGTTTGGTCACAATATTATGGCGGCCTACGGTTTTCTGGTCGGTGCCGGCTTCTTCCTGCAAGCCGCGACCAGCGCCTTCTGGACCATTCCGGGCAAAGTCACCACACCAGAAGTGGCAGGCAGCGCACGCGGTGTGATTAACGGTCTGGGAAATCTCGGAGGTTTCTGCGGCCCGTATCTGGTCGGCGTGTTAGTCAGCCTGTACGGCCAGAGCACGGCGATTTATGCGCTGGTCGCATCCCTGCTGATTGCCGCACTGGTCACCACGCTGTTACCGAAAGAGTGCGATATGGCGCTGATTCCGGGCGCAAAAGCCAAGGCAATGGCGGATGAATATGCCCGCGCCAAGAAAGCCCGCAAACTTCAGCAAATGGAAACCCAGGGCGTGAACTGAGTACTTTTGATCCGCTGATGCCCGTCATGGTCTGACGGGCATTTTTATTCCAGCCTTCAGGCTTCTTCCCGCGTGATAATTCCGTAGTGATGGAATTTGTTCAGCACGGCTTCCATCGCTTCATCGGACAGAACCGGCACTTCCGGCGTCACCGGCAACAGCAACAGATAAAGCCTCGCCAGCACCTCAACTTCCTGCGCCAGCCACAGCGCTTTCTGCAAATTACTGCCGCAGGCAATCATTCCATGATGTTGCAGAAGAATCGCTTTGGATTGTCTGATCGCTGCTTCCGTATGGTCAGACAACGCCTGTGACCCGAAAATCGCGTACGGCGCGCACGGGATCAGCGTGCTGCCGGTCGCCGCAATCATGTAATGAATGGCCGGAATGGGCCGGTTAAGAATCGAAACCGCCGTGCAATGCACCGCATGGTTGTGAACAACGGCCTGTGCGTCGGGCCGTGCACGATAAATGGCCTGATGGAAACGCCATTCGCTGGACGGTGTTTTGACCGGATCGTGTCTGCCATCATCGCTGACCTCGACGATTTGCCGTGGCGTCAGCTCCTCATAAGGGATCCCAGTTGGAGTAATCAGCATTCCGTCACCGTAACGCACGCTGACATTGCCGGACGTTCCCTGATTCAGCCCCATGCGCGTCATTTGCAGGCAGGTTTCTATAATTTGTTCAGCCAGCTGTTCTCTTTTCATGCTTGCCCCGTCGGTTTTGGTCTGCGTTCGTTGGTTTCTGTCACCTTATTTTGTAACGCAGGCGGCGCTGACCGGTGGCCGGGCGATAAAAATGTGACTGACTTCAGATTATCCCGCATTCAGGGAGCGATCCGCGCAAACCGCCACGCATTGGCGTGTCCGTTTCAGCGCAAAATGTTAAAAACGGTCAATCGGGATTGCCGTCGTTGCCGGGAGAAGAATAAAAAATGAAAGCTGTGCGTCACCAGGCCATCCTGCAACTGATCCGTGAAACGGGCAGCCAGAGCACTGAAAATCTGGCCAGCCATTTGCAGGTCAGTAAGGAAACCATCCGCCGCGATTTGCAGCAATTACAAACGCAGAGTCAGCTGATCCGCCGCCACGGCGGGGCGAAGATCGTTAAACGGGAAACGCAGGACAGCGGGGATTCTTTCCGTGCCCGGCAAAAGAGCCATCAGAGCCGTAAAGCGGACATTGCCCGTCAGGCGCTGTCGTGGATTGATGAAGGAATGGTGATTGCGCTGGATGCCAGCTCGACCTGCTGGTCGCTGGCGCGGCAGCTGCCGGATATCGGAATCACCGTATTTACCAACAGCGCCCGCGTATGCCGGGAACTGTCCAAACGCCAGAATATTCAGCTCATCAGCTCCGGCGGCCGGCTTCTGCGCAAATACGACTGTTACGTTAATCCGGCGCTGTTCTCACAGCTGAAAACGCTGGAAATCGATCTGTTTCTGTTTTCCTGCGAGGCGGTTGACGCCGCTGGCGCAATCTGGGATTCCAACGACAGCAATGCGGAATACAAAATAGCGCTGCTCCGGCGCGCGGCGCAAAGCCTTTTATTGCTTGATAAAAGTAAACTGAACCGGACCAGTGAAGTGCAAATTGGGCATCTTAACGACGTCACTCAGGTCATTTCCGACCTGAGTGACGCAGAGCAGGAAAGCGGAAACCTTAGTCGGCCAGCGCCTGCGCCGTGACTTTAGCCGGACGGCTGGCGTAGAGATACAGTAACGTAGCGGCAATGACGCAAAACGCCATCGAACCGACCATCGGCCAGGCACTTTTGGCGGTAAACAGCGAAAGCACGGAACCAATGGCCGCGCCGGTACCAAAACGAATCGTTCCGGCCAGAGAGGCCGCAGTGCCCGCCATGTGCGGGAAGTCATCCATGATGACTGCCATCGCGTTGGAGGTCACCATCGCAATCACGCCGACATAGCCCGCCACGCCAATCACCATCGCCCAGAACGGTAGCCCGAACGCACAGACCACCAGCAGCCAGATGCCCATCGTCAGTTGAACAAACAGGCCGAAACGGAACATCTTCACCGCGCCAGCACGGCGCACGTTGCGGCTGTTAATCAGCGTCAGGATCACCAGCGCCACGATGTTCAGCGCAAAGTAGAAACCGAAATGCTGCGGCGAAACGTGATTGAGTTCGATGTAAACGAACGGTCCGGCGCTGAGGAAAGAGAACATTCCGGCGAATGAAAAACCGCTCGCCAGCATGTAGCTCAGCACACGCTTGTGGCGGAACAGGGAAACGAAATTGCCAACGGTGGTGCGCAGATGGAATTTTTGCCGCCGCTCTTTCGGCAGCGTTTCCTTGATGTAAACGCCCACCAGCGTGGCGGCGATCAACGCCGCAATCGCCATCGCCCAGAAAATCGCGTGCCAGCTGAAAATCGCCATCAGCAAACCGCCGAGCATTGGCGCGAGCAGCGGCGCAACGGTCATCACCAGCACCACAAAAGACATCATTCGCGAGAATTCGTCTTTGGTGAACATGTCGCGCATCAGCGCGTTAATGACCACACTGGCCGCTGCCGCTGCTAAACCGTGCAAGAAACGCATCCACACCAGCTGTTCGACGGACTGCGCGAGCGCACAGGCTCCGGCCGCCACAGCAAAGATCAGTACGCCCCAGAAGATAACCGGCTTACGCCCGAGGCTGTCGGCCATCGGTCCGTAAAACAGCTGCCCTATCGCAAAACCCAGCACATACGCGCTGAGGGTCATTTGCACGCTGCCCGCCGCCACACCATATTCCTCGGCGATAACGGGCATGCTTGGCAGATACATATCGATAGCCAAAGGCATCAGCATCGATATCAATCCCAGGATGAAAATCAGTCCGATGTGGGATACCGGTTTTTCTTGCACTTTCAGCTGCTCCAGTTAACAGAAAAAACTAGCGCGAGGGAACGCCAACGCTGGCAATTTCCTGCTCAGTCAAAGGCCGGTACTGGCCCGGTTCTAAATCTTCATCCATCACAATTTCACCGATCCGCTCACGGTGCAGCGCGACCACGCGGTTACCGACCGCCGCAAACATGCGTTTCACCTGATGGTAACGGCCTTCACTGATGGTCAGACGCACGAGGTTTTCTTCGATTTGCTCAAGTTTCGCCGGTTTGGTCAGGGAATCTTCATTGTGCAGCTGCACGCCCGCTTCAAACTGCGCGGCGGTATCGTCAGCCAGCGTATTTTCGAGCGTCACCAGATAGGTTTTCTCGCAATGATGGCGCGGCGAAGTGATGCGGTGCGACCACTGGCCGTCATCGGTCATTAACACCAGACCGGTGGTGTCGATATCCAGACGCCCTGCGGCATGCAGCTTGTAGGCCACCGGCTCTTCGAGGAAGTACAGCACGGTCGGATGATCCGGGTCATCGGTGGAACACACGTAACCCTGCGGTTTGTTAAGCATGAAATAACGCGGGCCGGTGATGAGATCCAGCACATTGCCGTCAAACTCGACGCGCTGTTCAGGGCTGATTTTCATCGAGCCGGTTTTGACGATTTCGCCGTCAACGGTGACACGTTTGTTGCGCAGCTCACGTAAAACGAGCGCACGGCTTACACCTAATTGCTGAGATAGAAACTTGTCCAGACGCATTGGATAGTCTTGCCTTCATGGCGATCTGAGTGATCGCGTTACTGATAAAACACAAGACCCCGCCGCTGCAACAGGGCAACTGACAGGGTTCAGGGTTGTTCGATTCGTAATACTTTCAGTTCGTATAGCTGCAACGAGTGATGATTACTTCGAGGGGGCAAATTCACTGCCGCATTGAGCGGAAGAGTATAGCCGTGCTTGGCGGCGCATCCTAGGAGGAAGAGGAAAAATAAGCAGGCTAAACATTCACGGCAGGTGATTTGATTGCAGATCGCCATGAAGAGGATTTCTTGGCATACTTCACCACTGTAGTTATTAACAGTAATCGTTATTAACAGTGATCGTAAATAACAGGCTTTTTAATAAGTCAGTCTGAGGTGATTCTCCCCGTGACCGCTTTTACCCTTCGTCCCTATCAGCAGGATGCCGTTGACGCCACGCTGCGTCATTTCCGCCAGCACGATGAACCGGCGGTGATCGTATTGCCTACCGGTGCCGGAAAAAGCCTGGTGATTGCAGAGCTGGCAAGGGTGGCGCGCGGGCGCGTGCTGGTTCTGGCGCACGTCAAAGAACTGGTCGCGCAGAATCACAGTAAATACCTTTCTTACGGGCTGGATGCGGATATCTTCGCGGCGGGCCTGAATCTCAAACAAAGCCGCGGCAAAGTGGTGTTCGGCAGCGTGCAGTCCGTCGCGCCTAATCTGGCAGAATTCAGCGGTGAGTTTTCCCTGCTGATTGTCGACGAGTGCCACCGAATTTCCGACGACGATAACAGCCAGTATCAGCAAATTATCGGCCATCTTAAAGCGCAAAACCCGCGTCTGCGGCTGCTCGGACTGACGGCAACGCCCTATCGTCTGGGCAAAGGCTGGATTTATCAGTATCACCATCAGGGCATTGTGCGCGGCGATTCCAACAGCCTGTTCCGCGATTGTATTTATGAACTGCCGCTGCGCTACATGATTAAAAACGGCTTTCTGGTGCCGCCGGAACGGCTCGATATGCCGGTCGTCAGCTACGATTTCAGCCGGTTACAGGCCAACAGCAACGGGCTGTTCAGCGAGGCAGATCTTAACGATGAGTTGCGTCAGCAAAAACGCATCACACCGCACATCATCAGCCAGATTATTGAGTTCGCGCACGACCGCAAAGGTGTGATGATTTTTGCTTCAACGGTGGAACACGCCGGTGAAATTTTCGGTTTGCTGCCCAAAGGCGAAGCGGCGCTGATCAGCGCACAAACCCACGCAGTCGAACGCGACCGGCTGATCACGGCCTTTAAGCAGCAGAAACTGCGCTATCTGGTGAACGTCTCGGTGCTGACCACCGGCTTTGACGCGCCGCATGTGGATCTGATTGCCATTTTGCGCCCCACCGAATCCGTCAGCCTTTATCAGCAAATTGTCGGGCGCGGGCTGCGTCTGTCGCCGGGCAAAACGGATTGCCTGATCCTCGATTACGCCGGCAATCCGCATGACCTGTTTACGCCGGAAGTGGGCAGTCACAAACCGGCGGGCGACAATAAACCGGTGCAGGTTTTTTGCCCGGCATGCGGTTTTGCCAATATATTCTGGGGAAAAACCACCGAAGACGGCACAGTCATCGAACATTTTGGCCGCCGCTGTCAGGGCGTGCTGGAAGATGACGACGGCAACCGCGAGCAGTGTGATTTCCGTTTCCGCTTCAAAAGTTGCCCGCACTGCGGCGCGGAAAACGATATTGCGGCGCGGCGCTGCCATCAGTGTCAGGAAATTCTGGTCGACCCGGACGATATGCTGAAAGCCGCGCTGCGCCTGAAAGATGCGCTGGTCTTGCGCTGCGGCGGCATGAATCTTGAACACGGGCGCGACGACAAAGGCGAATGGCTGAAAATTACTTATTACGATGAGGACGGCGCGGACGTTTCCGAGCGTTTCCGCCTGCAAACACCCGCCCAGCGGATGGCGTTTTTGCATAACTTCCTGCGTCCGCATCAGCGCGCGCCGGGCGTGCCGCTGGAATGGAATAGCGCCTCAGATATCGTGGCGCAGCAGGTTTTACTGCGTTATCCGGATTTTGTTGTCGCGCGGATGAAAGGCCAGTTCTGGCAGGTGCGGGAGAAGATGTTCGATTATGAAGGGCGTTACCGGCGGGCAAATGAACTGCGCGGGTAATAAACAATAGGTCTTTTAGTCCTACCCATTATCCGGTATCATACCGCCCGCTTTCGCCATGCGAAGGCTGCAGTACTCAACTCGTCACTCGGTCGCAGGTGGCGGGCTCTTGTTTTAAAACAAACAGTTCTTATATAGAGAAATATACATGTTCACTATCAATGTAGAAGTACGTCCACAGGACGAGCAGGGCAAAGGTGCGAGCCGCCGCCTGCGTACAGAAAACAAATTCCCAGCTATCGTTTACGGTGGCTCAGCTGCTCCAGTTTCTATCAAACTGGACCATGATTCTGTGAAGAACATGGAAGTTAAAGCGGAGTTCTACTCTGAAGTTATTACTCTGGTTATCGACGGTAAAGAAACCAAAGTTAAAGTTCAGGCTGTACAGCGTCACCCGTTCAAGCCAAAACTGGCTCACATCGACTTCGTTCGCGTTTAATCGCTGACTGAGTTGTTGCGCATCGGGACGCCGTGCGAGAACAAATAAAAAACGCCGCCATAGCAATATAGGCGGCGTTTTTTATTGTCTGCGATTCACCAGTTTCCTGCTCCTCCCCCTGCGAAGGGGGAGGCCGAGAAGGGGGTTTAAGGGCAAACACCCCGTTAAAGCAAACTTAACGTAATGATTCTGCTTTAATCCCCCACCCAACCCCTCCCCTTAGCAGGGGAGGAAGTGGATCGCGCCATTTTCGGGTATTTATTTGCCCGCTTTACGCTGTAACTGATCCCGCAGGTTCGGTGGCGTACCTTTAATGGTCAGCGTATCGGTCGCCGGATCCCAGAAAATACGCTCGCCCATCAGCATCGCATCGAAGTTAATGCTAATTCCGCCGCCGCTGCCGGCAAACTTGGTGAGCTGTCGCAATGTACCACGATCGGCTGGGAACGTTTCTTCGAGCTGATAACCCTGTTCCTGCGTAAACTCTTTGAATTTTTTGTCATTCCACGGTGGCAACTCTTCAGATAAATCATCCAGCGCAATTTCTTCACCGGCCTGCAACTGCTCGTTGCAGTAGGTATAAACCTGCTGGCGATAGTTCTGACGCTCGTTTTTATCGAGCTGTGCTTCAGTACAGAAATCGTCAACCGCCTGCAATAAGCCACGGTTTTGCGCTTTGGTATCCAGACCCACGGCAGCGCCCAGGAAATCCATGAAAAAATCCGACACTTTGCGCCCGACGCGGCCTTTCAGGAACGTCAGGTAGCGTGTGGATTCAGGATTGGTTTCCCACTCGGTCAGATCGATACGCGCCACGATATCGGCGTGGTTGATATCCAGATAATGGATGCTGCTGACGTCCAGCTGTTCATTGACACGCATGCTGCTGCGGCTGTTAAGCACGGCAACCAGTAAATATTCCACGGCCAGGAAACGGTAATGGCAAAACAGCACCACGCCGCCCTCTGCGAACGGATATTTTGCCAGCTCATCGCGAAGACGCCCGGTCGCAGCACGGCTGAATGACAGGAAATCGTCGTCGCCTTTGCGGCAACTGCGCAGTGACACCGCCAGTTCGCTGTCTTCGTTGAACAGGCCGTACGCTTTGCTTTTCGCACTGTAAACACGATGCAGCTCAGCCATCATTTCTTCAACGGCGGCATTCGGCGTCAAAAGCGTATCGCGCAGCACAACATCCAGCGTTTGCTCATCACGTTTATTCAACTGGTGCAGAGCGATCTGCTCAATATCCAGACTCATGGGGACTTTCTCCTGTAAGAATTGCAGCCGTGTAAGAAGGGTTTGCCTGCGGGGCGTATTCAAACACCGAAGCGCCAAAGCCGCAACCTGTTCCAGCCCCTGAAATACTGATTCATAGATGCGATCGCTACCCCGACACAACCCCCGTTATAAAAATGCGGAAAGTGGTGGCGTGATCGGCTAAGATATTGGACTTTGTCAGATCAAGAAGCACATTACTCTATGGCACAATCATCCCGTTACAGTGACGAACACGTTGAACAGATCCTTTCCGAGCTGGCGACTGTTCTGGAAAAACACCGCGCCCCGACCGACCTTTCTTTGATGGTTTTGGGCAATATGGTGACAAACCTTATTAACACCAGCGTCGCTCCTGCACAGCGCAAAGCATTGTCCCAATCTTTTGCTAAAGCTTTGCAAGCGTCGATAAGAGAAGATAAAGCCCATTAATTCACTCACTGCCCAGACCCTCTCATGGTGACAAATAGTCAGCGCTATCGCGAAAAAGTTTCCCAGATGATCAGCTGGGGCCACTGGTTCGCCCTCTTCAATATCCTGTTGATTCTTGGGCTCGGCAGCCGCTACCTGTTTGTTTCTGACTGGCCTTCCTCTCTGGAAGGGCGTATTTACGCGCTGGTCAGCTGGCTTGGACATTTCAGCTTTATCGGTTTTGCCGCCTACTTACTGATTATCTTCCCACTGACGTTCGTGGTGATGTCACAACGGCTGTTACGATTCTTATCCGCGATACTGGCAACCGCCGGGCTGACACTGATTCTGGTCGACACTGAAGTGTTCACCCGCTTCCACCTGCATATTAATCCGGTGGTCTGGGAACTGGTCGTCAACCCGGGTCAGGGCGAAATGGCGCGTGACTGGCAGCTGATGTTTATTGCCGTGCCGGTCATTTTCCTGCTCGAAATGTTGTTCGGCACCTGGGCGTGGCAAAAGCTGCGCAGCCTGAACCGCCGTAATTTCGCCAAGCCAATCGTTGTGGTATTTATCGTGAGCTTCTTTGCGTCGCACCTGATGTACATCTGGGCAGATGCAAATTTCTATCGTCCGATTACCATGCAGCGCGCGAATCTTCCGCTGTCGTACCCGATGACGGCGCGTAAATTCCTCGAAAAACACGGCCTTCTGAATGCCGAGGAATACCAGAAGCGGCTGATTGAGCAAGGGAATCCGGAAGCGCTGGCGGTGGAATATCCGCTTAACAGCATCAGTTTTGCCAAAACCGGCTCGAAATATAATCTGCTGATGGTCGTGCTCGACGGCGTGCATGAAGCGACGCTCGATCAGGACATGCCTGCGCTGGTTGATTTCGCCAAACACAATATTCGTTTTGACCAGCATTTCAGCTCCGGCAATCGTAACGACACCGGCCAGTTTGGCCTGTTCTACGGAATTTCACCAACCTATATGCAGGGCATTCTGTCCGCACGTAAACCTTCTGCGCTGGTGACATCGCTGGAGCAACAGGGTTACGAATTTGGTCTGTTTGCTTCGGACGGCTTTGACAGCCCGCTTTACCGTCAGGCGCTGCTGACCGATTTCACCCTGCCGCCGCCGGTAAAACAGTCGGATGCACAGACGGTTTCGCAGTGGCAGCAATGGCTGAACGTGCGTGGAAACGGCCCGTGGTTCTCGTTCATTAATCTGAACGGCATCAGCAGCACGCTACGTCAGGACGGCGACAGCGTGCCGGTCGGGAATACCTTTATTCATCGTTATCAGCGCGGCGCACAAAGCGTTGATCAGCAAATTGCGGTCATGCTGCAATCTCTTAAAGAGCGCGGCGATCTGGATAAAACCGTTGTGGTGATCACCGCCTCGCACGGCATCGAGTTTAACGAGAACGGCACCTGGGGTTCGGGTAACGCGATGAACCGCCGTCAGTTGCAGGTTCCGCTGATTATCCACTGGCCGGGCACACCGGCTCAGAGTATCAGCAAGCTTACCGATCACGCAGATGTGATGACCACGCTGATGCAACGTCTGCTTCACGTCACCACGTCACCGGCAGATTATTCGCAGGGTGAGGATTTGTTCGCCGCGAAACGCCGTCATAACTGGGTCACGACCAGCGACGACGGAACGCTGGTGATCACCACGCCGGACCAGACGCTTGAGCTGGAAAGCGACGGGGATTACCGCGCCTTCGACATTAACGGCAAACGGATTAAGGATCAGAAACCGGAACTTGGCCTGCTGTTGCAGGTCCTGACCGACGAAAAACGCTTCCTGGCCAATTAATCATTTTGCAGGACACCTGAAAAACCAACCTTAACCGGTTGGTTTTTTTATGGAATCAGCCCCCTCCCTTTCCCGTCAAAATCCCCTTCAGTTTATTTGACCTTCTTTATGAAAATTATGTCGTTTATGGGCTGATACAAAATCGCTACGGTAGGTTCATCAACAATAAAAACGCTATCGGAGTAAAGCCATCGTGTCGGGACTGGTCAACGGAAAATGGGTAAGCGGCGACGTCGCAAAAGAAGAGATTAAAAATGGCGCGTTTCATCGTGAAGAAACGGCTTTTCGTGAAACACACATTGAGCCAGAAGCTGGCCGCTATCAGCTTTTCGTTTCCTATCTGTGCCCGTGGGCCTCGCGCACGCTGATATTCCGCCATCTGAAAGGGCTGGAAAAGTTTATTTCCGTTTCCATCGCACAACCGGTCATTGGCGAAAATGGCTGGACGTTCGACGAGCCGCAGGATGCCGGAGATAAAATCCCAGCCATCCGACATGTTCATGAACTGTATACCGCCAGCGATGCGCATTACACCGGAAAAGTTTCCGTGCCCGTTTTGTGGGATCGCCAGGCGGGCCGCATCGTGAACAACGAATCAGCCGACATCATCCGCATCCTTAACCACGCTTTCGACGCCCTCAGCGGCAATCAGGATGATTTCTACCCTGCCCCGCTTCGCGAGGAAATCGACCACTGGAACGAAATTATTTATCACGACGTCAATAACGGCGTGTATAAAACCGGTTTTGCGAAAACGCAGGAAAGCTACAACGCCGCCGTCACCCAACTTTTCAGCACGCTTGATACGCTGGAAACGCATTTAGACAGCCACCGTTATATCGCCGGAGACTCTCTTACCGAAGCCGACTGGCGTCTGTTTGTCACACTGGTACGTTTCGACAGCGCGTATCACGGCGCTTTCAAATGCAATATCCGCCGTATTGAGGACTACCCTAATCTTTCAAATTATTTGCGTGAAATCTATCAGTGGCCGGGGATCAGCGAAACCGTCAATCTGGCGCATATTAAGCAAGGCTATTACGGAATTTTGTGGCTGAATCCGACCGGAATTGTCCCGGCGGGCCCCGAACTGGCTTTACGACGCCCCCATAACCGAGAACGTCTGAACAGTCTGGGCATCATCCAGAAACTACGCTAAAAATTGCTTGGACCCGCAAAGATAACACTGTATATTTCAACAGTTATTTTTCTTCCAGCCTGAAAACGAGGAAAGCTATGCGGGTCGAACTGATTTTTGACAAACGGAATGTCGCACGGATCCCAAATGCCAGTGAAAAAATTGAGGCAGAACTGGTTAAGCGGGTACACCGCATGTTTCCTGACGCTGAAGTAAAAGTGAAACCGATGCAGGCCAACGGGCTGAATACGCACGGTGCCAGCAAGCAGGAACGTTCGCAATTAAATCAAATGCTGGAAGAAATGTTTGAAGAAGCAGACGAATGGCTTTCGGTGGAGTAAAAAAGTGCTTTCCGGTTGCACTTGGTTACAAAGGGCAATTGAAATAAACAATCCATTTGTATGGCTTAAGATAAGATGTGCGTGTTATATAAAATTCATTATCTATCAGAGCGATGAACCGCCGTTTTATCGGGTACAGCCGGGATTAATTTCATCCGGATAATGGCCTGACGCGACATCGCTTTTCGCTTCACACGCGTCAACGACTTTGCGAAACTGCCATGCCACCGAGCCACAAGAAAAACAGCGCCCAACCTCATTTTTACGCCAAGCGCTTTGCGCTAATTTGCCTCGGGATTGTCTGCTGTCTGGCACTGCTGCTCGGCCGTGTCGGCTACCTTCAGTTACTCAACCAGCCTATGCTGGAGAAAGAAGCGGATTCGCGTTCATTGCGCTCCAGTATTATCCCCGCCGGACGTGGCACCATTGCAGACCGCAACGGGCACCCTCTGGCACTCAGCGTCGCCTCGAAAGACATCATCGCAGACCCGTTCCGTATTCTGGAATTACACAGCGATCTTAACAGTCCAAAATGGCAATATCTGGCCTCCGCGCTGAATGTCCCGCTTTCGCAATTACAGCAAACTATCAACAGCGATCCGCAACGTCGTTTCGTCTATCTCGGACGCAAAATCGAAGAAGGCATTGCCGGCGATATTGGTCAGTTGCACCTCGGTGGTGTCTCAAGCCAGAACGATGACAGCCGCTATTATCCTATGAGTGAAGCCGCTGCGAATCTGGTCGGCGTGGTCGGGACAGATAACGAAGGCCTGAACGGCATCGAAAAAGGCTTTAATGCCCTGCTTCAGGGTAAACCTGGCATGCGCCAATACCGTCAGGATCGCCACGGCAATGTCATCGGCATACTGAAAGAAGTCGCGCCGCAACAGCCACCGACCATTAACCTCAGCATCGACAGCTTTATGCAGTACGTGTTGTATTCACGACTGCGTGAAGGCGTATTGCTCAACCAGGCAGAATCTGGTGCGGCCGTGCTGGTTGATGTGAATACGGGTGAGATTCTGGGAATGGCCTCGTTCCCGTCTTACAACCCGAACAACTACGCGGGCGTTCAGCCTAAAGATATGCGTAACGTGGCCATCAGCGACAGTTTTGAACCCGGATCCACCGTAAAACCGCTGGTGGTCATGGCCGGTCTGGCGCGTCGCATGATCCGTCCGGATTCCGTGCTCGATACCCATCCGTACACCGTTAACGGTCACCTGATTAAAGACGTTGGCCACTGGCCTGCGCTGACCATTACCGGCATCTTGCAAAAATCCAGCGATATCGCGGTATCACACATAGCGCTGGCGATGCCTGCCAACGTGCTGGTGCAGCTTTATCAGTCATTCGGGCTGGGTAAAGCCACTGATTTAGGGATTGGCGGCGAAAGCAGCGGTTACTTCCCGGCGCACCGTGACCGCTGGGCGGACATCGAACGCGCCACGTTCTCCTTCGGCTACGGCCTGCGCGTCACGCCGCTGCAAATCGCCCGTGAATACGCCACCATCGGCGCGGAAGGCATTTACCGTCCGCTGTCGATCACCAAAGTCACGCCTCCGGTGCTCGGCACCCGCGTGATGTCCGCCGATGTGGTCAGAACGGTCATTCATATGATGGAAAGTGACGCCCTGCCCGGTGGCTCTGGCCTCAGCGCCGCGGTGCCCGGTTACCGTTTAGCGATTAAAACCGGTACTGCCGAAAAAATGGGGGCCAGCGGCAAATACGATGGCGGTTATATCAACTACACCGCCGGTGTTGCACCGGCCAGTAATCCGCGTGTGGCGCTGGTGGTGATGGTCAACAACCCGCAGGCCGGCAAACACTTCGGTGGCTCGGTCGCCGGCCCAATTTTCGGGCATATCATGGGTGAGGTGCTTAACCACATGAACATTGCGCCGGATGCGCTGGTGCCGGAAACGCCGCCAACCACTGTGATTAATGGTGGTCAGAAAACCGATCTGGTGCGTCGCCCGGCGACTGATGGTTAAACGAAGCGTAGAAAAATCGCGAAAAAACGCTGACCCGCTGGATCTCATCTGAAGAAGCGGTTAACGTGCGGATGTTTTGTCAGTTGAAGTCCACGCGGAGGAAGAGCGGCGCGCTCTGTCAGAAAAAAAATGAAACGGCTTCTTATCGTTTTTATCGTTTTTGTCGCGGTTTGTCTGGGCGTTATTGCCCTCAATATGCAGGGTAGCGGCCCCTGGTAAACAGCGCTCATGAGGGAGAAATCACTGTGCCAACCGGTAAGAACTTCGTTATTTTGATCGTTCTTATTCTCGTCGGGATTGTTGTGGTTGACGATGGTATAGCGCGGTTGATTCACTGGATCCTGCTACGTTAGCATCATGGCCCGCCAGACGACGCTCGTCGTTCTGCCCACAGGGCCATTTCTGCAAGTTGCCTGCTCCGCCATCAACTGAGCAACACCTGCCACGCCATCATGGCGAAGTCGTGTATAATAGCGGTATTCAACCTTAATACAGACTGGTTATGGCTCAGGACATTCATATCGCTATCGTCTGCGCACTCAGCAAATGGATTGAAGGCCACCTTGGCCGCGTCATCCATCTTGAAGAACTGGCTGAGTATTCAGGCTATTCGCTTTGGCACATGCAAAAATTATTCAAAGAATCGACAGGCATTTCTCTGGGGAAGTACATCAGGGAGCGCCGTCTGGCGAGCGCTGTTTATCAGCTGAGCAGCAGTGAAACCCCGATTTTCGATATCGCGATGGATTTTGGATTTGGTTCGCAGTCGCATTTCACCTACATGTTCCGTAAGCGTTTTAACATCACGCCTCATGAATTCCGCCAAAACCCTGACATCGAACTCGACGTTTCTCCCCCGCTTCATCTGATCCATCAGAAATCAGCCTGAGGATCGCAACCTTACAGAAATAAAAAACGCGGCCATCAGAGGCCGCGTTCTTATACTGCTTTTTTGACTGCTTGTACTCAAAGTCTTGCAAAACTAAGCGCTATTCTGTGTCTGAGAAAGGCACTCTTAGAACTGATACACCAGACCTACCGCAGTCACGTCATCGGTGTTGATACCGGCGTTGTCTGTGAAGGTGCTGCTGTCGATCAGGTTGATTTTATAGTCAACATAGGCCGACATGTTTTTGTTGAAGTAGTAAGTCGCACCCAGGTCGACGAATTTAACGAGATCCTGATCCTGGTAATTGTTGCCCAGACGGTCGCTACCCAAATCTTTACCGCGGGTTTGGTTATACGCCACGAAAGGACGCAAACCGAAGTCGAACTGGTAGCTTGCGTAGGCCTCGAATGCCTGAGACTGGTTAGCATAGCCGTAAGCTTCTGAGTCGGTAGAACCGAAGCGTGAAGCGTTATAAGCCTGAGTAAACATGGCTGCCAGATAGACATTGTTGGCGTCATATTTCAGACCACCGGTGTAACCTTCGGCTTTTTTACCGTCGCCCATAATGCCGGCTGCTGAGTTCTGCTCGTCGGTACGGTCAGAGTTGAAGAATGCACCCGCTACGCTGACACCCGCGCCAATATCGTAGCTCAGGGACATACCGTAACCGTCGCCATTCTGCGTCAGCACATTACGTGTGCCAGGTTCAGAACCGCCGCTGTCATTTTTACCCTGATATTGCAGAGCGAAATGCAGGCCGTCGACCAGGCCGAAGAAGTTGTCGTTACGGTAAGTCGCAACGCCGTTGGTACGCTGATAGAGGAACTGGTCAGCGCCGTAGGTGGAACCATCGAACTCAGGCTGCATGTCGGTCCATGCGGCAACGTCGTACATTACGCCGTTGTTACGACCATAGTCGAAAGAACCCATGTCACCGAATTTCAGACCCGCGAAGCCATAACGCGTAAATGCGGTGTTGTCGGAGCTTTCAGCCTGATTGGCCTGAACCTGATATTCCCACTGGCCGTAACCGGTCAGCTGGTCGGTGATCTGTGTTTCCCCTTTGAAGCCCAGACGGATGTAGCTCTGATCGCCGTCATTGCCAGCGTTGTTTGAAAAGTAATGCAAACCATCAACTAAACCGTAAAGGTCCAGTTTATTACCATCTTTATTATAAATTTCTGCCGCACTTGCTGAGCCTGCAACCATCAATGCAGGGATCGTGAGTGAAAGAACACGGAGTTTCATTTTTCTGTCCTCGATAGGTGTCGGACCGTGCCACTGAATGTGAATTACACGTTTTTTTACTGCTTTAGATATTGCATAACGCTTGTATGAATTTTGGCCCGACATGGCAAATCCATTCTCAGGATATAATTACTATTAATCCAGAAAGAAAATGATACGAGATTAGTTAAGATATTTCCTATTATTTAGAAGGTGTAACAATTTATTATTTTTGGACGTTTTTAGAGCTTAATATAGATGTTAAAATAAAGCACTCAAAGCTAATTTAATTTAATTATCTTTTAAAACAACAGGTTAAAAAATATAGTTACCGCACTAAGTGATAAAGGGTCTCCCCGTAAATAATATATACTTCACCTCGCTATCATCATTATTTGTTATTCTATTACCCTCATTCCCCGTCTTGTGGAAACAACAGCCGACCCTTAGTGGTCGGTTTTTTTTGATTTTTATAAGAAATAATAACTTAATGTGATATTCATCACTTAATTATATCGCGCTCGAAAAGTACTTTTCTCCATAATTACCTCACAGTTTCTCCATTATTCGCAACCCGATTTTCTTAATAGTTGATATCTAATCCC
Organism: Rahnella selenatireducens; assembly: GCF_046449555.1. NCBI lineage: Bacteria > Pseudomonadati > Pseudomonadota > Gammaproteobacteria > Enterobacterales > Yersiniaceae > Rahnella > Rahnella selenatireducens. The sequence continues at coordinate 260,097 of NZ_JBKEZJ010000003.1, read as the reverse complement.
CAGGATTTATAAGGAATTCCCGGAATACTATTAATGAATATTGTGGAGAGGGTTTATTGGTCAGCGACGGTTCAGATCCGCTACTATACGCAAAGTCAGACCAATCCCGCTGATCGCTTCAGGGGAGACCGGTAGACTGCCGGTGCCACGCAATACCTTATTTTTCAACTGTTCAGGGAAACTCATGCCACAACAGGACCAGCCAGATAACATTTCCAAAGCCAGAATGCTTCTGGCAACCCGCCGTTTTCTCAAACTCGACGAGTGGCTGTTGTCACATATGCGTAGCTGGCAGAATCAGGGCGAAAGCCACAGCGATTACGGATTATTAATGCATCCGTCCACGCTGTTTGGCGGCACGGAGTTCCAGGCACTGAATCCGCTGGAGATCCTCAGCGACTGGGCGCAGCAATATCCGCAGAGCTATCACGCACATGTTTTGCTGGGGATGGTCTGGCACGAAAATGCCTGGATCATCCGTCAGGCGCCCAGTGAAGCAGACATTGAAGATCACCAGTGGCTCGGCGCCCAGCTGTGCTGCGATTACGCCGTGCTGGCTTTTCTGAAAGCCATTGGGCTGCATCCCCGCCCGACCCACGCTTTCCGTCATATGATGAATCTCAGCGGCGGCTTCGGTGAACCTTACTGGCTTAAATCTTTATTCGCCGGTGAAATCCCCAAACCATTGAATGAAAAGTTTTCGATTCAGGGCAGCGAGATCTGGCAGGCAGGTATCACCCACATTCATGCTCTCGGTTTCGAACCCGCGACACACTGGCCTCAGTCTTTGCCTGCTGCCCTGCAACAAACCCGCAAAGCAGACGATGAAGCGCTCAGTTACTGGCTGCGCATGGCGATGTCGGTACGCCACGCGGACGTCGGCACGATGGAATCCTACCTTTTATTCCATTCCGCATTCTGGGGAGGCAGCGATGAGCAGCAGATGCTGATTATCGACAGCCCGCTGTGTGCGGAATTCAGCGACGATGAACGCAACCAGTTCCGCGCAAATGCGCTGTGCGACGCGTTATCCGGCGAAATCGCTGACCGGGAATCCCCGCGCGCCGCGCAATTACAGCAACAGTTGGCAGGTTTACTTGCTCAACCGCTGGAGCCCGCCACCCGCGTCCGTTTGCTGGATCTGGCCGGGATCTGCATGGCGTACTGGCAGGATGACGATCAGGCGGGGCTGGCGGTTTATCAGGATCTGTTCGCGGTTTCCCCGCAGGCGATGCCCGGTCATTTTGCCGCGCTCTTTATTTCCCGTGCGGTGCTGGCAAACGGCCATCAGGAAGGGTTGCCGGTTCTGACGCAGCTTCTGACCCGTGCGCTGAGTCAGGCCACCGATCCTGTGCTGGTCAGCTTCGCCGCCGCCGCGTTGCAATATGGTTTGTACGGATTGCCCGCCAGACCAGAGCTGAGCAGCGGATTAATGGAACACGCCTGGTCTTTGATGCAGCAATCCGGTGACGAACAGCCGGTGAAAGATCTGGTCACGCTGGCGCACGATATGGCGATCAACGACGATCTGGACGCCGCGCATTTCCTGATGACCGAAATGGCTCGTCACGGCAGCGCCATTCACTGCTACGAACTGTACTTTTTCTACCGCAACGGCTGGCACCAGGATGTACCGGAGCAATATCACAACGACAGCAACGCGATGGATTGCGTGCTCAGCGCGGCACGTTCCGGACTGGTTCCGGCGATGTTTACCTGCGCCAACGCCCTGCGTGAGGGCCTCGGCGCAGAGCCGGATTACGAGCAAGCCATGCACTGGTATCAGCGCGCCGCAGACGCCGGACATCTCTCCGCCGCTTACTTCCGCGCCAGCTGTGCGCTGGATAACGGCACGGATGCGGAAAAACGTCTCGCCACCGGACAATGGTTGCCGGAAATTCTGCATAACGCCGCGCATCCCGATCGTGCCGAAGCTGCCTACACGCTGGGAATGGCATGGCTGACGGGCACCGGTACGAAGAAAAACCGTTACACCGCGAGCAAGTTTATTGAGTTTGCTCTCGAACTGAATCCCGAATCCGAAGCCGCCAGACAGGTGCATCAGGATCTCAACGGCTCACTGCGGGCACGCATGAATTTATGGCAGGATAAACGGAAAGCCGAAGTGGAAGATCCGATCGCGGAGTTTCTGCGTCAAGAGCCGCTGGAATAAGCTAATACTGGAGTTTTGTACCTTTTAGAAAGGTGCAAATTTCGGTTTTTCATGTGCGGTGATCACTCGGCTCAGGTCAAAACCTTGGGCTCGAAGCCCTCGAGGAAGGCACCGCGTAGCGGCAAGATTTCGCCCACACACCGATGTTCCAGAACATGTCCATCGTCCCAGCGATAGCACGCAGTTTAAGAGCCAGGGATTCTCAAGGGCGCGGCGATAGGCGGTCCTTGAGGCCGGTTTGGGTGGCAACCCAAGGTTTTGACCTGAACCGAGCGATCACCCTACATGAAAAACCGAAACTTTCTCGATCCCTGTAAAACCTTGAGGCTAGCCTGGGCTGGCCTACGGGTTAACTTACCGCTCCCTCAACGACTCCTTCACTTTATTCAATGGTTTAATCAGGTAATCCAGAACACTTTTCTGCCCGGTCTTGATATCCACGTTCGCCACCATGCCCGGCACAATCGGGAACTGGCGCCCGGCTTTGTTGGTCAGGAACGCTTTGTCCGTCCGGACGTAAACCCGGTAGTAATACTGGTCGCGCTTCACTTCATCCTGCAAGGTGTCCGGCGAAACGCCTTCGACTTTGCCTTCGAGATCGCCATATATCGACGAGTCATAGGCTGAGATTTTTACCGTGGCCGGTAATCCTGGCCGGATGTAGGCGATGTCACGCGGGTTGATGCGCGTTTCGATCAGCAACTGGTCTTCAATCGGGACGATTTCCATCAGCTTGCCGCCCGGCTGGAGAACGCCGCCGACGGTGGAGACCTGAATGTCTTTTACGATACCGTGGACCGGCGAATACAGCTCGGAACGCGTCACCTGATCCTCTTTACCCGCCATGACCTGCAACTCTGCATCCAGATCGGCGTTGTTTTTCACCTGCTCTTCACGCGCACGCACCGCGTACTGGTTGGTCGCATCGTCGATTTTGCCGCGCAGTTCACTGGCCTGCCGTTTCAGGCGGATGACTTCCACCTGCCCCGCAGCGCCCTTGGCGACCAGCGGTTGGGTCATGTTGATTTCGTCGTTCACCAGTTTGAGGGACTGATTGAGGTTAGTCACCGTCTCATCACGGTTCTGTTTACGCGATAAATAAAGCTGACGTTCGCGCGCCACCAGTTCCGGGGATTTCATGGTTTCCGGGCTGAATTTCAGCGGTGCGCCGGTCAGTTCCGCGCTCAGACGCTCAGAAGACGCGCGAAGGGTTCTGACGCGTGACGCCGCTTCGCCGTAGTTTGATTGCGAACGGGTCGGGTCGAGCTGTGCCAGAAGCTGACCACGGCTGACGACCGAGCCTTCCTGCACCATCAGTTTTAAAATCACGCCGCCGTCCAGAGAATCAATCTGCTGCGCTTTGCTCGACGGCGTCACTTTGCCGGTACCGACCGTCACTTCATCCAGCACGGCAAAACGCGCCCAGACGAAGAAGACCAGCAGGCTGCCGAGCGTCACCCAGATAATCCACGACACTTTCCGGCTTTCGGCTTCGAACTCATCATTCAATGTTACGTGTGCCATGCGGGACCCTTAGCAGCTCAGGCTGCGCCCTGTTTGGTTTCAGCCACCACCGCCGCGGCCGGAGCCGGTGTGTTAGTGGCGGCAGTTGCCAGAATTTGATCCCGTGGCCCGTCGGCGACCACCCGTCCGTTATCCATCACCACAATTCTGTCGACCAGTTTGAGCAGCGCCGGACGGTGCGTGACCACAATCAGCGTGCGTCCGACCAGCCAGGCGTGAAGCTGGCGGATCACGTAATCCTCAAGCTGTTCATCCATCGACGCGGTCGGTTCATCGAGCAACACCACCTGCGGATTTCGTAAAATCATGCGGCTGAGCATCACCATCTGGCGTTGCCCGCCGGACAATCCGCGCCCGCCTTCATTGATGATTTTATCGAGGCTGGAGGCATCGGCCTGCACCATTGATAACGCGCCGCTGATGCGTAATGCCTGCAACATTTCCTGATCGGTGGCATGCGGGTAACCGAGCATCAGGTTCTGGCGCAATGTGCCGAAGAAAAGCCGCGAATCCTGGGACAGATAACCCATCTGGCGGCGGATATCCGCCGGTTCGACTTTTGTCATGTCGACGCCATCAATCAGAATTTTGCCCTGCGACGGGCTGGCCTGGCCGGAAAGCAATTTCAGCAGCGTCGATTTACCTGCCCCGACTTTGCCCAAAATCGCCACGCGTTCGCCGGGTTTGATTTCCAGCTGACCAATGCCGAGCACGTTCGGCGAATTCTCTTTGTCGTAGGTGTATTGCAAATTGCGCACGTTGAAATGGCCGCTCAGCGTCGGGCAATGCGACAGTTCCGCATCAGCTGGCCGGTCGACCGGTTTCTTTAGCAGTTCATCCAGCCCGCGCATGGCGCTTTTAGCATGCTGCCAGCGGGAAAAGACCATCGTCAGTTGCATTAACGGCGCGATGGTGCGCGAGGAAAGCATGCTGCTGGCGACCAGCGTCCCGGTGGTGATATCGCCGCTCAGCACCAGATAGACCCCGAACACCAGCATGCCGCCGTAAGTCAGTTGCTGAACCGTCGATGCCCAGCCGGTCAGGCGCGCGCCCCACAAACGTTGCTTCATGCCCACAGCGGCGCTGACTTCATGAGTCTGCTCCCACTGACGCTGGAAATACGCTTCCGCCTGCAAGGCTTTGATGTCTTCAATGCCTTCGATGGTTTCCACCAGCACGGCATTGCGCAGCGCGCTTTCACGCATACCTTCTTTCGCCAGTTTTGCCATCGGCCACTGGATCAGAATGCCGGGAATAACAATCAGCGGAATAGCCAGCAGCGGGATGATCACCAGCGGGCCGCCGATGAAGAACATGATGCCAAGAAACAGCAGGACAAACGGCATATCGGCGGCGGCGCTGACGGTGGTGGATGTCAGGAGTTCGCGCACCTGATCGATTTCGCGCAGCTGGGAAATAAAGGAGCCGGTGGATTTTGGCCGGTCGTCATTTTTGATGCTCATTGCCCGCACGAAAAATAGCGATGACACCTTGAGGTCAATCTTTTTGCCCATGAGATCCGACACCAGCGTACGCATCAGGCGGATGATGTATTCCATCCCCGCCGCCAGCACCACGCCGAAGAACAGTACCCACAGCGTCGGGAAAGATTGCGCCGGGATCACCCGATCGTAGACCTGCATGGAGAACAAAATCCCCGCCAGCGCCAGCACGTTACCCAAAACAGAGGCCAGCGAGATTTCTGCGATTTTACGCCCGGAACCGCGGAAGTTTTCCCAGAACCAGTGTTTTTTATGCGGCTGAACAAACTGGTCGATACGCTGATCGCGCCCGCGCGGCGCCACACCGACCAGAAAGACTGGGCCGGTACTTTGTTCAAGCAGCGTGACCAGCTCCGCCGAGCGCAATAAATCGCCGCCGTCACTCAGCCAGTAATCGACGTTGCCGTCATCATGCAGCTGTTCAAGAACGGCGATACCGCCCTGCTCCAGCGTAATAACGGCAGGCAAAACTTCCTGCCGCCAGCGCACCTGATTCCAGCTAACCATGCCGATTTGCAATCCCATCAGGCCGCTCAGGCGATCAAGCTGACGGCGTAACGGCTGATGCTCAAACCAGCGCATTTGCTGGCGAAGAAAAAGAGGATCTGCTGGTTTACCGAATGTTTCGGCCACGCGCCCCATGGCGCTTATCCAGACGTCGATCGACAAAGGTGTTGCTGCTTCATTGCTCATTTCAACCTCGTTATCGAATGCTTCTGGCTATTCCCGCCGGTTCTTTCTACAGCGTCGGGATGGTGTCACCGGTTTGTTTCTGGCGGTCAATGCCCAGCATATCCACCAAATTATCGACCGCCGCGGCGTAACGCACCGTGGCGTCCCAGCCGTCGTACAGCGCACCAATACGCATGGTGTCGGCCTGAAAAACGTCCTGCTCGACGCTGAGCAAATCGTTCAGGCTGCGCTTGCTGAGTTTGTATTCATCCTGATACACACTTCGGGTGTGCGTGGCGCTGGCATACTGCTGTTCACCGGCGACGTTGCGCTGTTGCCCGCCAATCATGTCGGCATAGGCAGTTGACGCTTTCTGGTTGATATCCAGCTTGGCCTTTTCGACTTCCGCCTGCGCGGCCTGACGCTGCCCCTCTGCAGCGCGGACTTTGGCGCTGACAGCCCCGCCCTGATAGACCGGTGCATCAACCGCCAGCTGGATCTGGTCATCCCAGTAAGACCCGCCACCACCGGTGTTTTCATAGCGCGTGCGCCCTGCCTGTACCTTCAGCGTCGGCCAGTGTTGCGCCTGGGTTTGATTCACTTCTTCAATAGCGGCCTGTTGCTTGGCCTGCGCCGCCCGCACGAGCGTGCTGTTTTCATACGGGATTTTGTCGAGCGTTACGCGCTGATCGAGGAGGCTTTGCGGCAAATCAGGCAGGTTATCTGAGACCACGCCGGTCAGAACGGTCAGCTGCGCCTGTGCGGAACGTTGTTGTGCGCGGTATTGCTCGACGGTGGCCCTCATGCCTGCAATGCGGGTTTCTGCCTGCAAAACGTCTGACTGGGAACTCAGCCCGGCGTCGGCGCGTAATTTGGCCGTATCTTTCACCCGTTCCAGCGAAGCAATATTGTCACGGGCAGCCAGACTCAGCGCCTGATAACGTTTAACAGAGAGATAGGCCTGAAGCGTGCTGAGCGCCACGTCAGTCATGGTGCTGTAGAGAGAATAGCGATAGGAATCAGACAGGTATTCCTGCTGACTGATGCTGCCGCCGGTGCGGCCAAAATCGTAGAGCAGCTGGCTGAGCTGCACGCCCGCCGAGGCATTATTGCTCAGACTGCCTGCGGAATCCGTCTGGTGGGATTTACCCGCCGTTCCCTGCAATGATATTTGTGGATACCACGCACTTTTCGCTTCATCCAGATTGCCTTTGCCCACGCGGATTTGGGCCGCCGCTTCCGAAATCTGCGGATTACGCGCAAACGCCCGCAAGATGGCGTCCTGTAACGTCAGGCTGGCACGCATTTCCTCTGTCGGCGCCGCCTGCCAGTTAAACTCCGGCTGTTTATCAGCCGCCACAACACTGAAATTCCCTGTTAATCCGGTCAGGCACAAGGTGCCCAAGATGACGGCCACGGGCCGTATCACTTTCTTATTTTTCATTACCGACACCACTTAATTACGCCGATAGATTTGGTTTAACTCCTCCCCCTGCCAAGGGGGAGGCTGGGAGAGGGTTTGGCTGGCAATGCCCGAGTCGCCATTAATCCCCCACCCCAACCCTCCCCTTTCCAGGGGAGGGAGCAGACCGCGTTCCGATTGACAACTAGTTTTGCTGAACGTGTAAACCGTGTTGCACCAGTACGTCTCCCAACGTGTTGGATGTCTCGAGTGAGGCATTGTGGTAAACGTCGAAGGTCAGGCCATCCACCGTGCGTTGACCGGTTTCAGCCCACGCGCCGTCCGTCCCGATTTGCAGATTCACCAGGCTGCCCTCGCCCCCTTTGATGATGACTTCATCCGTCGGATTGTCCTTCACGTTCAGCGCCTCATGGAGATTGAGCGAGATGCTGTTGGTGCCGGACGTGCCCAAGTCGAAGATGTCGATATGTTCAACTTTCAGCCCGAGCAGGGTCAGATCCAGATGCTGGTTGGTACCCGCCAGCAGCAAGGTATCGACACCGGTTCCGCCGTCGATCAACCCGAAGTCCAGCGTATGCACTGAAATGACATCATCGCCGCTGCCGCCATGCGCCTCACCGTTGGTGGCGGTCAGGTCGATGGTCACACCACCAATTGAGAACGCTGTCTCTGCATGGGATGTGGTTTCTGATGTTGACGTGGATTCCGTAGCCGACAGTGAAGAAACCAGCGTGCTGGTCGCATGCGTGGAGTCGGTAGAATCCGAGGTGGAAGAATCTGACGTGATGCTTGTTGCCGCCAGAGTATGGGTGTCGTCAGTGGCAGACAGCAGGCTGGCCTGAGTCGCCAGCGTTTCTGGTGGCAACGTTGAACCGGCGGACAACCCGACGTGAGCGTCGAAACCGTTACCGGCAACATCCGTTGCACGCAGCTCCACAACATCCCCGGTCAGCGCGGCCAGTAAAGCCGGCAGGTTCAGGATGCTGAAGGCGTTAAATACCGCGCTGCTAAATTTAACGGTCCAGGAACCGTCGGCCTGCACCACGCCAGAAAGCGTATTCCCCAGGAGGGTGACCAGCACGATGCCACCGGCACCCACGTTACGGCTCTTACCGCTCAGGGTTAGACCCGCACCCAGAATACCGGTAAGCAGCCCCGTCAGAGAGCCCAGCGCATCCAGTGAAGCCACTGGAAGAGAGTGCGTTTTGATGGTCAGCGGTTGTGTGGAGTTGGTGACGTTACCCAGAAGGTCGGTCACGGATACCGCTACCTGCTGCGCCCCGTCTGCAATTCCCTTCAGCTCAGTGGTGGTGAATCCAACCGTCCAGGTGCCATTCGCGACGGTGCCTGTGTGCGTGATCCCGCCGATTGTGACAGACACCAGACTGCCGTTAGCGGCGTTGGTGGTACCTGTCACGCTCTGATTACTGCTGGCTTCGCTCAGGTTCAGATAACCGTCGCCACCAAACAGGGAGGCCAGGGGAATTGTCAGGCTCGGCAAATGCAGCCCGACGGTTGCTGATCCCGAGCCGGTAGTGCTGTGACCCGCGGCGTTCGTCAGGGAGGCGCCGATGTTAAGCACGCCATCCGTCAGTGCGCCCAGAATCGATGCCCCGACGTTGGCACTGAATGTCCCGTCCGCTTTCACCAATGCAGTGACCGTCGAGTTCCCGATTTTCAGGGAAACCGTTGACCCCACCGCGTTTGTGGTGTGGCCGGTGATGGTCTGCGTTAACAGCGCATCGGCGGCGTTAAGCAACCCGTCACCGAAGATGCTGTCGAGCGTAATGGTTGGCAGCGACTGCGCGATAACGCTCAGGACGCCCGTTTTGGTCGCCGGGTTACCCACGGCATCCGCCACACTTGCCACAACGTTCAGCGTACCGTTCAGCAAAGCACCGAGATCCAGCGTTGGAACGGCGACGCTAAATGCTCCACCCGCACCTACTGTCGCCAGATACGTTTTGCCGCCCAGCGTTACGCTGACCTGTGTACCCTGCGCCACATTTGTCGCCACACCGCTGATGGTTTGCGCCGTCAGCAGATCCACCACATCGAGAATGCCATCCCCGAAGATCGGGTTAAGCACAATACTTGGTACAGCGTGGATACCAATGGTGACACCCGTGGATGTCGTCGCGGTATTGCCGACGGTATCGGTAACGGTCACGTTTAATGTCGGATTGCCGTCAAGCAGATTCGCCAGATTAATGGCGCTCAGCGCTGCGCTGAACTTTCCGTCAGCACCGACGGTTGCCGTCAACGTCACCACACCCAGACTTATCGTGACGGTTTCACCGGCACGACCGTTGAGGATCGTCCCGCTGATAACCGGTGACAGTGCAGATTCCGCAATGTTGAGAATTCCGTCGCCACCGAACAGCGGATCCAGAATCACTTTTGGCAAGGCGTGGATAATGACATTAGCCGTTGCCAGCCCGCTGCCCACGTTGCCGACGGCGTTTGCAACCGACGCGCTCACGTTCAGCGTGCCATCGCCCAGTAAGCCCAGATCACCGGGTAGCAATGTGACGCTGAAATTACCCGCCGCGTTGGTAGTGGTGCCCAGATAGGTTTTGCCATTCACGACCACGCTCACAGTCGAGCCAATTGCCACACCGCTCGCCACACCGCTAATTGTCTGAGAAAGCAGCGCATCTGCGGCACTCAGCAAGCCATCGGTAAATGGCGTATTGAGCGTAATGGTTGGCAATGTCACGTTGACCGTGGCTGAACTGGTGATGGTGCCGGTATTGCCGTTGGTGGCATTCACGTCAACTTTTACATCCAACAATCCATTCACCAGATTGCTGATCAAATTGCTCGGAACGGTGACGGAGAAGTGACCGCTGGAATCGACTACCGCTGAAATGGCCGTATTATTGCCCACGGTCACCGCGATGGTTGAACCCGCTGCCACGTTTTTCACGGTCCCGCTGACCACCTGATTTACCAGCAAATCGGCGGCATTGAGCAGGCCATCGCCAAATAGCGGATCCAGGACGATTTGCGGCAGGTTATGTACCGCAACTGTCAGATTACCCAGAGTTTGGGTCGTGACGTTGCCTGCGGCATCAGCTACGGAGAGAATAACCGGCACCACGCCATCTGCGAGAGTGTCCAGCGCATGTGCACCAACCCGGATAGCAAACTGGCCATTGGTCACAATGCCTGTGAATGCGAGACCACCAATTTTCAACGTCGCCAGCGTGCCGTTGACCGCCGTCGTGGTTCCGCTAACAACTTGTTCAACACCGGTTGCCGTGGTGTTAAGCAGACTCGAAGCACCAGCCAGCAAACCGCCGACGGTATCAATTACCGGCGCGATAGAAGCCACATTGATGCTTAGCGGTTCAGAATGCACATTGCCGTATTGGTCGGTAATCGACAGCGTCAGCGCGTTGCTTCCCTGTAATAAACCTTGCAGGACCGCAGGTAGCAGCGTCACATTCCAGTTACCGTCTGCCCCTACAACTGAACTCGCCAGTACGGTATTGCCGAGTTTCACATTAACGACTGACCCGGCGCCTGCATTCGTGGATGTCCCACTCAGCACCTGGTTTACCAGCAAAGCCGCGCCGTTAAGTACCGGCAGGCCCGTCAGCAGATTGAGATCAAGCAGCTCGTTGAACAGGAGGTTAAGGCCGAGATTAACGTTGGTGACGTTGCCGTTGTTATCTGCCACGGAAGCCGAAACCAGATGCGTACCATCACCAATCGCAAAGTTAGCGAAGTCTGCAGGCAACAGCGTCAGTTTCCATGTGCCGTCGCCCTGAATCTGCGCCGTTCCCACGGTGATACCGGCAATTTTCACCGTCACCAGAGAACCGGTACCGGCATTTGATGTCCCGCCAATGACCGTGCCCAGCGTTGCTTCTGTCAGGCTCAGAACGTTATCCACCAGATCCTGACCACTGCCGACTGTAATACCTGCGCTAAGCAACGCACCGACGGTATCGACGGTAAAGGAGTGCGTCACGGTGGTGGTGTTACCAGCCAGATCGGTGAGCGTTGCAGTGTAGCTGTTATCGCCCTGCCCGAGGACATTCCAGTCAGCAGCCGGAACGCTAACGCTCCAGCCCCCGCCACTTTGCACCACGGCGGTATAGGTTTTACCGTTCAGGGTGAGGATAACGGTACGCCCGACATCATCTGTGCTGGCCGTTCCGCTAATCGCCTGGTTGGCTGCCGCTTCGGTACTGTTCAGCACGTTGTTATCTGCGCTGATGTTCCCTGGCGTCAGCACTGGCGGTGTCAGATCGGTGATTACGGTCTGACTGGCGGTGGCGGTAAGCACCGTTGCGGTAACCAGAGTACTTGAACCATCGACAAACAGAGCGGCGTTAACCGTGAGGCTCCATGTCCCATCCGCCAGAACCGTTGCTACAAGAGGCGTCAAACCCACCACAACCGCCACCTGAGTTCCCACGAGAACCAGCGTGCCCGATGCCGCACCAGAGATCGTCACCGTACCGACATTATGCTCAGCGAGATTGATGAAGTTGTCTCCATCAATTTTATTAATGCTGACCGATGGCAGGGTTGGAATAGTCAGATCGACACTGAAGTTCGGGATCGTGTCGGTCGCTGTGTTTCCGGCGGCATCATTCACCGCCACGGTAATCGTGCTGTTGTTGGTGATCGCCTGGAGCTGAGCAGGTGTCAGCGACAGCGACCAGGTCCCGCCATTACCGACCACTGCGGTTAACGGCCCGGCCACGCCCGGAATGGTGATGGTCACAGTCTGACCGACGGCCACGTTAGTGGTCGTCCCTGACAGGATTTGCGGGCTGCGGCTTTCGTTATAGTTCAGGCCGTCACCGCCGACAAAGGTATTGATGTCGATGGATGGCAGACCTGCGCCAGCAGAAGCCACGATCACGCTGCCGGAAGCCGTACCCAGGTTGCCGTTTACATCGTTCACCGTCGCGGTGATCGCCTGGCTGCCCTGACCCAACGTAATCAGATCAGTGTTAGTCAGCGTCAGCGTCCACGTTCCTCCGGTGGCGTTTGCCGTGAAGGGTCCGGCAGTGCCAATGAACACGGTAACGGTGCTGTTATCTGGCGCATCCGTGGTCCCGGTAATTGACGCCCCCGCCAGTTCAGCCGCATTCAGATAGCCATCGCCAAAGATGGTGCTGATAGCAAGGGTCGGTGGGGTGAAGTCGGTTGTGAAATTAAGCGTGTTAGTACCGGTATTGCCGTGGGCATCCGTCACTGTCACCGTGAACGTATGATCGATGCCGGTCAGAGAGCTCAGTACGCCAGCCGGGATATTGACAGACCATGCACCGGTCGTCGTGTTAACCGTAGCCGGATAGCTGTTGCCGTTGATATCCACCGCCAGCGTAACGCTTTGCCCCAGGTTGGTGACCCCGGTATTACCGTTTAAGGTTACCGTGCCTGCGGCTTCGGAAATGTTAAGCACTGACCCGAAGCTGGAAGCAATACTCGGGAACAGTTCGACAATAGCCGTGTCGAACGAAGAAGAAGACCCCGCGCTGATATTGCCGTACTGATCCGTGGTGGTTGCGGTAATGGTGTAACTCCCGGAAGCCGCCAGCCCGTCCATAATGGCGGTGCTCAGAGGTACAGACCATGCGCCGGTTTCATCCGCCGTCACCGTCGCAGTAAACGTATTACCTGCACCGATCGGGATAGTCACGGTGACAATTTGTCCGGCCGCCGCCGAACCGGTAAGAACTTGCGCAGCATTGGACTCGGCAAAGTTCAGTACGCCGTCACCGAACGGCTGGTTGATAACCGGTGCTAACGGAGGTGTGAGCTGCACTTCAAGCAATTCAGTTTGTGCGCTGCTGTTACCGACCGCATCGGTCACCGTCACCGTCACTGTCCATACGCCATTTGGCAGCGTTTGCAGCAACGACGACGGAAGTTCTAATTCCCAGGTTCCGTTGGCTTCATTGATGATCGCACCGGTAAAGTTGGTGCCATTGATGTTGACCACCACCGTTTGCCCTGCGGTCAACGTACCGGTCAGCCCGCTAAGCGAACCACCCTGTGTGGCTTCTGCCACGTTAATCAAGCCACCGAAACTGTCCGTGATAGTTACCAGTGGCAGATCATTAACCACGGTTGGCACGCTGACTGAGTTCGTATTGGTATTGCCACCGACATCCGTCACCACCACAGAAACCGTGGTACCGGTCGTGCTGTCCGGAAGCGCAATAAGAACCGACGATGGGATAGTGGCTGACCACGAACCGTCAGGATTTACCGTCGCAGTAATTTGCGTGGTTCCGACAGTTACGATGACTGACTTCACATCCGTAATACCGGTAGTTCCGCTAATTACCTGATCGGCGGTGGCTTCGGGATAGTTCAGTTTGCCATCGCCAAACGGCGTGGTGATAACCGGCACCGGTACTGGCGTGAGGTCAACCGTGAGGCTGCCGCTGGCAGAAGCCGTATTACCCGTTGTGGTATCAACCGCAGTTACTGAAACGCTGGCCACGTTGCCCGTGAGCACATTCAGCGCAGCAGCGCCGACGGTAGCCACCCAGGTACCGTTCGTGACAATCCCGTTAAAGGTTTCGGTTCCGATTTTCAGAACGACCGCAGTACCGTTCGCCAGATTGGTCGCCACACCGCTGACCAGGAATCCTGCCGCGGCCTCAGCGATATTCAGAATATCGTTTCCGGCAACTGGCCCGAGGGTCAGTGTTGGCAGGTTGTTAATCGCCAGGGTGAAGTTGTCGTTGACGGTATTGGTGTTGCCATCCGTTCCCACGACGCTGACCTGAACCGTTTGCAATCCGTCGCTCGTAATCCCCCGCAGATCGATGGCCGGTATCGTCAAAGACCATTCGCCAAGTTCATTCGAAACGGTGGTATAGGTGACGTTATTAAGTTTCACAGTGACAGTGACATTCGCATCAGCCAACCCGCTGACTGGCAAACCGGCCAGTGCTTCCGCGGCATTGAGAATGTTGTCTACACCGGTGTCCACTTCCACGGTCAGGAGCGCTGGCTGTGTATCGACGGTTAGCCCATGAATTACTGTTACCGGGTTACCGGCAATATCCGAGGCTGAAACAGTGATCGGGTTACTGCCTTCTGGCAGCGCCTGAACCTGCGCGGCAGTCAGCGCCACACTCCAGGTACCATCGGCTTGCACCACTGGCGAATACGTTACACCGTGAAGCAACACGCTGATGATATTGCCGGCCGGAACATGCGTCGAAGAACCAGTGATCGTCAGTGGCTGATTGTGTTCCTGAGCATTAATCACGTCATCGCCGGAGACGGTGTTGACGGTTAACGTTGGCAAATCGCCTGCCTGTGCAATCACGGTTGCACCGTGCGTTGCGCTGGCCGGGTTACCGGAGGTGTCCGTGGCCGTGGCCGTTACCGTCAGTGGCCCTTCAGCCAGGCTGCCCAGCGCAGAAGACGGAATGGTCGCGGTCCAGGTTCCGTCCGCCCCCACCGTGGCCGGATAGCTCACGCCGTTAAACAGTACGTTGACAGTCTGATTAACCTCCAGATGAGTGGAGGTCCCGGTAATGGTGAAGCCGTTGGTTTTTTCGGCCACGTTAATGTAGTCATCACCGGCAATATGCGTGATGGTCAGCGTTGGCAAATTGGCTTTTGCCGCATCGACTGTGAAGGTATGTGTTTCGACGGTTTGGTTACCGGCCGCATCGGTGAGGGTCGCCGTCAGCGTATATTGCGCATCGGAAAGTTGCTGAACAACACTGCCCGGCAATGTGAAACTCCAGCTTCCGTCAGGCTGCACCAATGCAGTGTAAGTGACGCCGTTAAAGCTCAGCACCACTGATACCGCCTGCCCCGCATCGCCGGAATCTGATGTCCCGGAGATCACCACCGGTTGCAACGCTTCGGCCGCATTAATGATGTTGTCGCCAGCGACGTCGCCAATACTCAATGTTGGTGCGGTGCGATCCACCGTAATCTGATTAGTAACGGAGCCTTCGTTACCGGCCGCATCAATGACCGTAACAACCATTGGCAGTGTATTATCCGGGATAGCCTGCAAAGTGGTTGACGGAATAGTGATTGACCACTGGCCCTGCTCGTCTGCCGTCACAACGTAGGTTCCACCAGCAAAGGTAACGGTTACAGATTGCCCTGCTCCCGTTGCACCGGTACTGCCGGTGATGATTTGGTCAGCAGCTGACTCCAGGCTGTTCAGATAACCATCGCCAAACGGTGCCGAAATGGTTGGCGTCGGCAGCGCGGTCGCAAGGGTAATCGTGACCGGCAGCGAAGTGGTGTTACCGGCGAGGTCAGACAGGCTGGCGTTCAGAATATAATTGCCGTCCTGCAACCCGAGCAGATTTCCCGCAGGGATTACCGTCGTCCAGCTTCCATCCCCCTGAACTATTGCCGTATACGTAACATTGTTGAAGGTCAGTTGAACGGTACGTCCTGCGTCTCCCACACTCGCAGTGCCTGACAGTTCAACATCCCCGGTGACTTCATCCGCATTGATGATGTTATCGCCTGTAATCTGCGCGACATTCAGCGTCGGTGCGGTGAAATCAACAATCGCGGAACTGGTCAGCGTTTCACTGTTATTCGCCGCATCTGCCACAGTCACCAGAATAGCTGCCGGTGACGTGAGGTTTTGCAGCGCCGTGGCGGGAATAGAAACCACCCAGTTGCCATCAACGTCAACAGTGCCGGTGTAGTTCTGACCACCAATATTGACGGTCACTGTCTGGCCGTCGCCGGTCAGACCGGTAGAACCGCTCAGCGTTTGCGCGGTCGTGGCTTCTGTAGCACTCAGATAACCATCGCCAAACGGATCAAGAATCGACGGCGTAGGCAATGTGGTGTAAATCCCCAGCGGTTGTTCACTGGTCACGGTGCCATTAGCGGTCGTCACTGTGGTCACAACGACCGCGGTGGTGCCCTCCGGCAGAGTAGCCAGTTCGGTTGGGGTTAATGTGTAGCTCCAGGTCCCATCCGGGCCAGTCTGCACCGTGACGTTGATACCGCCAGGACCGCCAACCTGAATAGTGACGTCCGTGCCTGCTGGTACATCAGAAGTCGTCCCGCTGACAATCACGCCAGCGGCCGCTTCCTGCGCATTGATTTTGTTGTCGCCGGCGATGATGTTAATGCTCACACCACCCAGCGTGTTATCTACGGTGAAGTTTTCTGAATTGCTCACCGGGTTACCGGCCAGGTCACTGACGGAAACATTGATAGTCACCGTGCCATTTGCCAGCGCACTGAGTGTTTCGGCAGGAACAGAAACACTCCAGACACCGCCTGCCGTCACGGTCGCCGAGAAGGTTGCGGTGCCGATCGTGATATTAACAATCTGTCCGGCTTCAACATTCGTCGTCGTACCGCTCAGGGTTTGCGAAACCTGACGTTCAGCCGCATCCAGAAGGTTGTTTCCGGCAAAGTTATCGATAGTGATTGCCGGCAATGTTGCCGGATTTGCCGCCAGATTGACTGTTTCACTGGCCGTCGCCGTGTTACCGGCTGCATCAGACAGCGTTGCGGTCAGCGTATAAGCTCCGTTCGTGACACCAGCCAATACACCGGCCGGGACAGTAGCCGACCAGGTACCGTCAGGCTGAACAATCGCGGTGTACGTCAGACCCGCCACAGAAACTGTAACAGTGCGCCCGGCTTCAGCCGCATCGGTCGATCCCGTCACGGCCAGATTTCCTGCCGCTTCGACGACGTTAACCCGCCCGTCGCCAGTTAGCGGATTTACCGTCAGCGACGGAGGAGTGAGATCCAGAGTTATCTGACTGGTAGTCGTCGTGGCATTACCTGAAGGATCATTAACCAGCGCCGAAACGGTATAACTGCCCGCAGGTAGACCAGCCAGCGCCGTGGAAGGTACGGTGGTGGACCACGAACCATCAACCAACACAATGGCAGTAAAGAATTTATTGTTGAAACTGATGGTGACTGTTTGTCCAACTTCGTCCGGCGAAGTTGAGCCACTGAGGGTAATTCCCGTGGTCACTTCTGCGGCACTGACCAGACCATCGCCGCCCACCGGCGTAATGCTTAACACTGGCGGAGTCTGATCGAGTGTGACCTGCCCGGTCGTGACGGTCGTGTTGCCTGCGGCATCTTTCAGCGTGGCGGTCAGAGTGTAGGTACCATCAGGTGCACCGGTGAGCGTACCCGCCGGAATGCTGGTGCTCCAGGTACCGTTCCCCTGTACCAGCGCGGTGTACGTCTGATTATTGAAGGTCAGCGTAACCGTTTGTCCCGCATCGTCCGGTGAAGCCGTACCACTGAGCGTCAGGCCGTTCACGGCTTCGCTGCGGTTAATAACATCGTCCGTTGCAACCGGGTTAAGAGACAGGATTGGTGCGTCGAAATCAACCACAACATTGCCGGTAATGGCACCGGTGTTCCCTGCCGCATCGGTAACCGTTACGATAATCGGGTCACTTCCGGTAGGCAGATTTTGCAGCGCAAGACTTGGAATACTGACAGACCATGAACCGTCAGTCGCCGCTGTCACAGTGTAAGTTTCACCGTTTAATACGACTTTCACCGTCTGACCGTCGCCGGTCAGACCTGTTTTGCCGCTCAGCGTCTGGTCGGAACCCGCTTCGGTAGTTCCCAGCAAACCATCGCCAAATGGCGTATTGAGCGTTGGCGTCGGTACCTGAGTATAAATTCCCACATCCTGCTGGCTGGTGACGGTGCCATTGTTGGTCGTGACCGTTGAGACAATGACATGGCTGGTGCCGTCTGCCAGACTCTCGAGGGCCGAGGCTGGGATCGTGTAACTCCAGCTGCCGTCAGCCAGTGTGGTCGTGGTATAGGTGATCCCACCCAGTTTGATGGTGACCGGGGTTCCTTCCGGTACATCGACCGTGGTACCGCTAACCAGCACGCCCTGCGCGGCCTCATCTGCATTGATTTTGTTATCACCGCTGATGGTATTGATGGCAATCCCGCCCAGCGTAGTATTCACCGTGAAAGCGCCGGAACCCGAGACTTCGTTACCTGCGCGGTCAGTCACAGTGACATTAACGGTAGCATCCCCATTTTGCAGGGCACCCGCCGGAATATTAACGCTCCATGCGCCGCTTGCCTGCACAACTGCCGTGTAGGTCAGGCTGCCAATGGTAATTTGTACTATCTGGCCCGCCTCAACGTGCGTGGTCGTGCCGCTCAGGATTTGCGTGACTTGATTTTCTGCCGCATCAACGATGTTGTCTCCGGCAAAAATGCCCACGGTGATGGTTGGCAGTTGAGACGGGTTAGCCACCAGAGACACGTTTTCTGATGCCGTGCCGATATTGCCAGCAAGGTCAGTCACACTGGCGGTGAGCGGGTACTCTCCGTTAGCCACATTCAGCAGTGCATTCGCCGGAATGTTCACCGTCCAGCTACCATCATTTTGCACAATGCCCGTGTAGGTGTGACCCGCCACGGTCACGGTGACCGTTTGCCCTGCTTGTTCGATGCCTGCGGTCCCGTTAACCGGGATCAGCGCCGTCGCTTCGGCGTTATTAATCACGCCATCCGCCGTTACCGGCTCAACAGTTACCACAGGCGCAAGGGTGTCAACTGTGACGGCGACATCTTTGACGCTTGAGTTTCCGACTGCATCTGTCGCCACCACGTGAACGTTAGTTCCGCCTTGCCCCAGAGCAGTCAAATCTGCTGAAGGCACGTTGGCGGTCCAGATACCATTTGCACCTACGGTCGCCTGATAGTCTTTGCCACCCAGTGTAACCGTGACCGTCTGACCCGCGCCGCTGACCCCGGTGGAACCGCTCAGGGTTTGTGTCGTGCCCGCTTCTGCTGCGTTAAGCAGCCCGTCACCAAACGGTGTGTTCAATGTAACGGCTGGCAGGTTGTGAGTGATCGCATCAAAGCTCAGGCTGTTGCTGACAGGATTACCCGCCGCATCCGTGGCAGAGACGTTAATGGTATATTTTCCGTCGGACAACGCTGCCAGATCTGTGGCTGAAACCTGCACGCTCCATCCGCCGCCCACACCAACACTGGCCGTGTAGGTTTTGCCGTTAAGCGTAAGGGTCACGACGCCATTCACCGGCACGTTGACCGAGGTTCCGCTGATGGTGATACCCGCCGCCGCCTCAAATGCATTCAGCAGGTTGTCACCGGTAACCGGCGCAACAGATAAACCACTCAAGGTGTTATCGACAGTAATATTTTCAGTGCCGGTCGCCGGGTTACCAGCTTTGTCCGCCACGGTCGCCGTCAGGGTCAGGGAGCCGTTTTGCAGCGCCTGCAAATCCGCTGAAGGAATGCTTACACTCCAGTTACCGCCAGCCTGCACTGTT
Organism: Rahnella selenatireducens; assembly: GCF_046449555.1. Lineage (NCBI taxonomy): Bacteria > Pseudomonadati > Pseudomonadota > Gammaproteobacteria > Enterobacterales > Yersiniaceae > Rahnella > Rahnella selenatireducens. Next base: position 240,519 of record NZ_JBKEZJ010000003.1, on the reverse strand, counting down.
GCCGTGTAAGTCACGCCGTTGAGGGTAATGCTGACCACCTGACCCGCTTCGATATGGGTGGTGGTTCCGCTGAGGATCTGCGCGTTTTGCTGCTCCGCACCATCCACCACGTTATTACCGGCAAAAGTATTGAGTGTGAGGGTTGGTGCGCTGCCAGGATTACCGGCCAACTGAACGCTCGACGTCACCGTTGTGCTGTTACCTGCGGCATCCGAAATCTGCACGCTTAGCGGGTATTGACCGTCGGCCAACGCAGAAAGCGTGCCCGCCGGAACGGTGATGATCCACTGACCGTTTGGCTGTACGGTGCCGGTGTAAGTCACGCCATTGAGCACGAGGGAAACCGTACGCCCGGCCTCGGAGAGTGAGGCCGTACCGGTGATGTCTACTGCGGCAGCAGCTTCAGCAATATTCACGTATCCGTCGCCGCCGACCGGATTTACGGTCAATACTGGTGCGGTAAAATCAGTTGTCGCCGTGGAAACGACCGTTGCCGTGTTACCCGCGGTATCCGTCGCGGTGACAGAAATTTGTACCGGCCCCTGAGGCAGAGTCTGCAAATCTGCGGAAGGGATACTGACTGTCCAGGTGCCATCTGACGCTACTGTCGCGGTGTAAGTGTGCCCACCCAACGTGACGGTGACGGTCTGACCGTCGCCGGTTTTACCCGTGGTTCCGCTGAGAGTTTGCGCGGCAGCGGCTTCTGTGAGATTCAGTAATCCGTCGCCAAATGGCGTGTTCAGTACCGGCGTTGGTTCGATGTTGTCGATACCCACGTTCACACTGTTAGACAATACATCGCCGTTAGTGCCGACCACGGTGGCAGAAACCGCGGTCGTCGAGGTATCTATTCCTGCGATGTCTGAAGAACTCAGCAACAGACTCCATTTGCCGTTTGCACCGACCAGTGCATACCGGGTCAGCGTGCCAAAAAGCACGGTCACCTGGGCACCCACGGAGACGCCGTATGTTGCCCCGCTGATGGTGATACCGGCTGCGGTTTCCACGGCGTTAATGACGTTATCACCAGTCACAGGGTCAATCGCAATTCCGTCGTCGGTGCTGGAAACGATGAAGTTATCACTGCCGGATGCCGGGTTACCGGCTTTATCAGAAACACTGACCTGAATTGTTTGCGGCCCGTCGCCCAAAGTGATCATATCGGCAGCGGGGATCACAACACTCCATTTACCGCCAGCCTGAACTTCTGCCTGATACTGATGGCCATTCAGAGAAATTGTGACAATTTGTCCGGCTTCGACGCGCGTTGTTGTGCCGCTGAGAACCTGAGCTGTTTTAACTTCGGCGCCATCGACAGCATTATCCCCCCCGAAAGGATCGACGGTTATAGCAGGCTGAATAGCCGGATCCGCAACAACGTGCAGCGTGCCTGAGTTGGTCGTGGTATTTCCGGCAGCATCAGTCAGCGTTGCCGTCACCGTGAAATCGCCGTTCAAGCCTGTGAGTGCGCCTGCCGGAAGTGTCGTGCTCCAGGTACCATTATCCGCCACGATGGCAGTGAAGGTCTGCGTGCCAATGGTGATAGTAACCGTTCTGCCCGCTTCGGAGGCCGATGCTGTGCCGGACAACGTTAATGCGCTGGCTGCTTCTGTCAGGCTGATTTGCCCGTCGCCTGCAAGCGGATTGACAGTCAGCGTTGGCGCAACGGTATCCACTAAAACAGACGAGTTCAGCGTGGTGTGGTTACCGGCGGCGTCGGTGACGTTAATCACGACAGCGCTGGTGCCTTGCGGCAACGTCGCCAGCGCCGCAACCGGCAGGCTGACGCTGTAACTGCCGTCAGCAGCTACGGTGCCGGTATAGGTTTTTCCATCAATGACAATACTGACCGTCTGGCCTTCGCCCTTGAGACCGGTATTCCCTGTAAGCGTTTGTACATCACCGGATTCCGCGGTATTGAGCGTGCCGTCGCCAAACGGGGTATTGAGGGTTAACTCGCCTGGATGAACAGCCACGTTGAAGTCGCTGGTGGTAGAAATTTTATTGCCATCGGCATCGGTCATGCTGATGGTCAGTGTCGCGTTGCCATCGGTCAGCGCCTGTAAAACCCCGGCAGGAATGCTGACATTCCAAACACCGTTTGCTCCGGTAGTGCCGGTATAGGAGACACCGTTGAGTGTGACGGTTATCGTCGTGCCAGTCGCAACGTTCGTCGCCGTTCCTGAAATCACCAGCGGAGACTGAGCTTCAACCGCATTAAGCTGACCGTCGCCGGAAATCGGGTTAACGGTCAGAATGCCCGCGTTGTCATTGACAGAAAAATCGAGCGGCGTGGTGGTCTGGTTGCCGGCGGCATCGGTCAGCGAGGCAGTCAGAATATTACTTCCATTTGCCAGTGCCTGAACTGCGCTCGCCGGAATGGTCACGGACCACGTGCCATCTGCACCCACAATGGCGTTGTAATTAGTGCCGTTCAGGGTGACAACCAGCGTACGCCCCGCTTCAGACACCGAGGCGGTACCGGTTACCACCAGCGGTTGCTGATGTTCAGCGGCATCAAGAATGTTGTCATTGCTAATCGGATCCACCATGACAACCGGTGGTGTTCTGTCAACCACCACGGTCACGCCTTTTGATACAGACTGCCCGTCAGTACCCGTCACAGTGACGGAAACGACATAGGTACCATCGGCCAGATTTTGTAAATCAAGCGACGGCAGGTTGATATCCCATTTGCCGTCTGCACCCACTGTGCTGGTGTAGGATTTTCCGTTGATGGTCAGGGTGATTGTCTGACCCGCAGTCACGTTACCTGCTGTACCCGAGAAAATTTGTGCTATGCGTGATTCTGCAGCATTAAGGATGTTGTCACCGGCAAACGCTCCGAGGGATAACGTGGCAGCCTGACCATTTCCGCCGGTGTTGCCCCCGTTGTTGCCGCCGTTATTGCCCCCGTTGTTGCCGCCGTTATTGCCGCCGTTATTGCCCCCGTTATTGCCGCCGTTGTTGCCGCCGTTATTGCCCCCGTTGTTGCCGCCATCGCTTCCGCCGTTATTGCTGCTGCTGCCACCACCACCACCACCGCCGCCACCTGCTGCAATCGCGATTCCCGCGCCGAGCGCCACAACGCCCAGCACCGCGGCTAATACGCCCGGGCTAAAACTGGAGGAATCTTCGAGTAAAACACCAATATCCGGGATGGTTTGATAAGCGGGAACAATCGGTACAGCACCCGCGGTGGCACCGGTATCCACAAACGCGGCGTATTCAATCGGATGAACACCATCATCGAACACCAGAACGCTGTCTTCGGCACCTTCGGTGTTGAAGAAGCTGTGGTAACGAACGGTGCTGCCGTCTTTCATGTGGATGACGAGATCATTGCCCACGCGCTCATAGCTGGACACCGCTTCACGAGTTCCGTGAATGCGAATTATGCTGGCCTGATTGAGGGTAACATCCTGACTGGCGCTGGAAACCTGAGAGATGACTGCACCATTTTTACGAGAGAGAACATCAATAACAACGCTACCGTTCTGAGCCATGTTGTACCCCTATAACATCCAGTTGAGACTCACACGCGCATGGCCCACGCTTTCCGGTTCCGGAGAAGGGAGGTTCAGCAGGTATGAAGACCATTACGAAAATGGGTTAACTTCCAACTGGTGTTGGGGAATTCCATAGATTACAAATTGTGCAATCTACAAATTTATGAAGGTCTAAATGTTCTTTTTATGTAATCGTTACGGTAACTGTTTGCCCGAAACTCCATAAGTTATATGCATGATTTAAGTTAAATGCATAAAAAAAAGATAATCTTTAAGACAAAAATTATTTATCGTTCGGAGTGGAAATATAAGTTTGACGGGGGGCAATTCCTGTTCTAGCCCAACGCGTTAAAAACAACATGATGATAAACAACAAGTTTGCAACTTCTCCTTAAAGACTAAGCGGGATCATTATTAATAAAATCAAGCATTAGCCGCACTGATAACTCATCAAATTGACTTACCAATTGTGTGATCGCCTCTTAGATTTTCTGGCACTAATGTATTCCGCCGGTAAATAATTAAGACTATGCGCAATCACAGTGACTTATGCTTTCTGATAAAATACCCGGTTAGTAAGTTTGTGTGATGTTTTTCAGAATCTGATAGCGGTTAAATGGCGACGGCGCCCATGTTTGTTTTGCCGCGCGGCTGGGTGATTTTGCTCGGGTTTTTATGTTTTGTGATGTTTATGGATGAAGGTTCCATGCTGGACTGGGGCGCGCGGTTCCTCACCACGGAACGCGGCGTATCCGCCCATCAGGCCGGTCTGGGGTATGCCATATATTCCATTGCGATGACCATTGGTCGCCTGACCGGCGACCGTATTATTGCGGCAATGGGACGCTATAAGGTGCTGACTTTAGACAGCCTGTGTGCCAGCCTCGGGCTGATTTTGCTGACCACGGTGGACAATCTCTGGTTTGCCGGGCTGGGCTTTATCATGATCCGATTTGGTGCGTCGAATCTGGTGCCTATCATGTTCAGCGCAGCAGGAAACCAGACGGCGATGCCTGCCAGCATGGCTATCGCCTCCGTGACAACACTGGGTTATGCAGGTATTTTGGCGGGTCCTGCGCTGATTGGTTTTATCGCACAACTGAGCAGTTTGTCCGTCGCATTGGGCTTCGTGGCCGCTATGATGTTATGTGTCACGGCCTGCGCCAAAGCCGTACTCCGATAAAAGAGTGATAACAAGAATGAAGGAAAAGACTCATCATCATGGCTGGTAAATATTTATCGCTGACATCAACCAACATCACGCGCTTCTTCTGGTTGTTCATTCTGCTGCTAGTGGTGGGCTTGGGTCTTTACGGTTACAACTACACCAATGCGTACATGAACGACAAACTGCACACAACGCAGACCTTAGCCGATCTGTTGCAAAAGCGTATCGATAAATACCGTTACATGACCTACCAGATTTACGACAATTTCACGGGCCAGCCATTAACGCCCGATGCCGTGAATGCGCAGGAAGTCCGTCTGCGTCAGGATATGTTCTTCGTCTCCAAACCCCACAAGAAAACCGATGCCCTGATCTTCGGTACGCACGACAGTTCAACGCTGGATCTGACCCTGAAAGTGTCGGCATTTCTCGACGACCAATGGGGCTCGACCACCCTGCCTTACTCGCTGTATTACCTGAACGGCCAGGATAACAGCATGATGCTGATCACCACCGTGCCGTTGCAGCAGCAGGATTCCCGGCTGAAAGAAAACTATTTCACCAGCACGCTGCAATCGCGACGTGCGGAAATGCTCCAGCAAGCCAATACGCTGGATGAGCGGGAAAGTTATTCCCCGTTACGCAAATCCCGTCAGAGCAGTGATTATTCATTTTCACTGCGTACAACGTTCAATAATCCAGGCCATCTTGCGACCGTAATTGCCTTCGATTTGCCGATGAGTGACCTGATCCCGGTGAGCATGGCGCGGGACAATTTCCAGTTCAACGGCAATACCGCTGACGTTAACGAAGGCGATCCGACCGACGACAGCGCCGCAAGTACCATCACGCTGCAAGGCTGGTCGCTGGTCTTTAACGTCCCGCTGAACAACTCCCCGCTGTCGCTGACGTACCATGTGCCGCTGTTTAGCCTGGTGGTGGATCTGTCTCGCAATAACTTCTGGCTGATCCTCATCAATCTGTTCCTAATGGGGCTGGCGATGACCAGCATCTATTTCATTCGCCATCAGTACATCCGCCCGAGCGAAAATATGGCGGCGCAGTTGCAGATGCAGCAGGCGCTGAATCAGGAAATTATCTCCGGTCTGCCGCTCGGTTTACTGGTCTATAATTTCAGTAACCACAGCGTCATTTTAAGCAACAAAATTGCCGATCAGCTGTTGCCGCACCTGAGCCTGAATAAAATCGCCAATATGGCCGAGCAGCATCACGGTACTATTCAGGCCACCGTCAATAACGAGGTGTATGAAATCCGCATGATCCGCAGCCAGATTTCACCGGAAACTTACCTGTTTATGCTGCACGATCAGGATAAAGAAGTGATGGTGAACCGGACACTGCAACAGGCCAGACGCGAGTTCGAAAAGAATCTGCAGGCCCGAAAACTGATGCTGCATAATCTGGGCATCGAGCTTAATCAGCCGCTTCAGGAGCTGAACGGACTTGCACTGGCACTGACCGAAGAACAGAAACCGGAAGAGCGTCTGACGCTGGAAGCCAAGTTGCTGAATGAATCGCGTAACGCGCTGACGCTGGTGGATAACATTACCCTGCTGACGCGTCTGGAAACACAGGACTGGCAGCCATCCAGTGACAGCTATGTGTTGTCGGCGATGGTCGATGAATTACTACTCGAGGCCCTGCCGCGACTTAGCCAGAAAGGGCTCGGTTTGCTGAATCATTTCCATGTTGCGCCGGAAGCGACGTTCGCGGGCGATATGCAGGCGGTGAAGAAAATTCTGTCCCTGCTGCTTGATTACGCCATCGTCACCACATCACTGGGTAAAATCACGCTGACCAGTGAGCAGGACGAAGACCGCCCGGATCAGCTGATATTCCACATTAACGACACCGGTAGCGGAATTTCGAAGGAAGAATTGAGCAATCTGAATTATCCTTTCCTGAGCCAGACGTTAGTCGATCGCTTTAACCACGGGTCCGGAATGACGTTCTTCCTGTGCAATCAGCTGTGTAAAAAGCTTGGCGGCCAGCTCGAAATCCGCAGCAAGCTGAATATCGGTACCCGCTACACCGTTCGCGTGAAGCAACGTCCGCAAGTACAGGAAGTGGAAGCCGAACATGAGAAGCTGCTCAATGATGTCACCGTTTTGCTCGACATCACGTCTGAAGAAGTTCGCGGCATTGTCACCCGGACCATGAATGCGTATGGCGCGATGTGCATTGTGGCCGATGAACGCCAGGTATTGCGGGAATATGATGTTTTGCTGACCGACAATGCGCAAAACAGCGACAAATATACATTGCTGCTGACCGACGATGAAGCCGGTTTCCAGCCACTCGAAAAGCATTTTATCCGCGTCAATTACAACATCAGCAGTGCGCTGATCGACGCAACCTTACTGTTAATCGAACAGCAATTTTCTGTTTCCGATGACAGTGTTTCACCCGAAGAACCCGGCGAAGACTCTCTCGACCAGTACGAAAAGCAGTTAAAATCAAGCGATTACTATCAGCTTTTTGTCGAGACAGTACCGGAAGATCTTGAGAAACTGTATAATGAAAACCAACGTCGTGATTTTACATCACTGTCACAAACAGCACATCGCCTTAAGGGGGTATTCGCCATGCTGAATCTGACTCCCGGCAAGCAAATGTGCGAAGCGTTAGAACAATACATCGCAGACGGCGATGCATTACAGATTACTGAAACCATCAATCACATTGATTCTTTTGTCTCCAGACTGCTCCAGCAAGGTAGCTAATCACATGAATAATATGAACGTAATTATTGCTGATGACCATCCTATCGTCCTGTTTGGTATTCGTAAGTCCCTTGAACAAATTGAATGGGTGAACGTTGTCGGTGAGTTCGAAGACTCGACAGCACTGGTTAACAGCTTAAGTAAACTTGACGCCCATGTTCTGATTACTGACCTTTCCATGCCGGGCGACAAATTCGGCGACGGCATTACGCTGATCAAGTACATCAAACGTCACTATCCGCAGCTGTCCATTATTGTTCTGACCATGAATAATAACCCGGCGATCCTGAGTTCTGTACTGGATCTGGATATTGAAGGGATTGTCCTGAAACAGGGCGCACCTACCGATTTACCGAAGGCACTGGCCGCGTTGCAGAAAGGCAAGAAGTTCACGCCTGACAGCGTTGCCAAACTGCTGGAAAAAATCAGCGCCAACGGTTACGGCGACAAACGTCTGTCTCCGAAAGAAAGCGAAGTTCTGCGTCTGTTTGCAGAAGGTTTCCTGGTGACTGAGATTGCGAAAAAGCTGAACCGCAGCATCAAAACTATCAGTAGCCAGAAGAAATCTGCGATGCTGAAACTGGGCGTGGAAAACGATATCGCCCTGCTTAACTATCTGTCTTCCGTCAGTTCCCAGCCGGTGGACCGAGACTAACGTTTCACTGGTTTATGAACGTTAAGACATGAAAAAGGCACCCCCGGGTGCCTTTTGCTTTTCTACTCCGGCTCACCTTCCCGCTTCTTACGCACCAGCGCACTGTAGTAACTCAGCGTGCTGCGCAACGTATCCAGCGTAACCGGTTTTGACAGACAGTTATCCATGCCCGCTTCCAGACAACGCTGACGCTGTTCGGCCAGTGCGTTGGCCGTGACACCGATAACCGGCAGTGTATGGCCCAGTTCGCGCAGTTTTTGGGTCAGGCCATAACCATCAAGACGCGGCATGTTGACGTCACTGAGAACAATATCAATGTCGTGAGAACGCATGGCGTCCAGTGCGTCCATACCGTCATTGGCGGTCACCACGATGTACCCCATTGTGCCCAGCTGATCGGCCAGCAGACGCCGGTTGATCGGATGATCATCCACCACCAGCAAGGTGACATCGCTGTAATCGTGTGCCACTGACACTTCCGGTGCCGGTAAACCTCCCTCTTCCGCCGACGTTTCCAGATGATAAATGCGGTTGAGCAGCGCGGTGATTTCCAGCGGCGTCGAGGTGCTGTGAACCCAGTATCCCGGACGCGTCTCGACAGGCGGCCCGATGTGCGCGATAGAAAACTCAATCTGTGCCGCCAGTTCACCTTTGTGGATCAGCGGCGTATCGGTGATCAGCACGTCTTCGCGCTGAATTTGCATTCCCGCCTCACAGCGCTGAATATTCGCGCCATGATAGCGCAGCAACTGCATCAGATAGCTTTCCAGATAGGCGTTACGCACATCCAGCCAGACCGTTTTATCCTGCCAGTTATCCAGCGGTTCTTCCGACGGGAAGGTGGCGTTATACAGCGGAATACGCACGGTGAACGAACTGCCCAGACCCGGCTCGGATTCGACGTCAATATCGCCATCCATCAGGTTGATCAGTTTTTCGCAAATCGCCAGCCCCAGACCGGTGCCCTGGAAATGACGCTGCACGCCGGTTCCGACCTGGAAGAACGGGTCAAACAGACGCGTGATTTCACGCTCGGGGATGCCCACACCGGTATCGCGCACCTGGAATTCGAGATAATTGCCACAGGTTCTGACATTCAGGACGATGCAGCCTGTATCAGTGAATTTGATCGCATTATTCAGAATGTTGGAAATGACCTGCTGCAAACGCACCGGATCGCCGTTAAACGACAGCGGCACGTTATGTTCGATAAAGCAGTACAGTCCCAGACGTTTCTTCACCACCAGCGGCAGATAGTTGCCCGCAATGTGGGTGATCACTTCGCGACATGAGAATTCCTGCGGCTCTATTTTCAGTTGCTCGGATTCAATCTTCGAGAAGTCGAGAATATCGCTGATGATCTTCAGCAAAAGCGCGGAAGAGTTATTCATCGCGGTCACCAGACGGTCAACGCCCTGCGGCAAGCCCTGCGTTTGCAGCAAATCGAGGTTACCGATAATCCCGTACAGCGGCGTACGCAATTCGTGGCTGACTGTCGCGAGGAACATAGACTTCGACTGGCTGGCCTGTTCCGCCGCATTCGCCATTTCCTGAAGCGACTCTTCCATTTTCACCCGCGAGCTGACGTCAATCAGAACGCAGATCGCCACGTCTTCGTTACGGTAGCGTGAGTGAACGAAACTCAGCTGGATGTTGTTGTTATTTTTGGTAATCACATCGACGAAATTAACCTGCTGATCGCAAATGATCCGCGTAATACGCTGGCGATCTTCCTGCGTCAGCATACTGATATAGTTATGTGCCAGTTCGTTGCTGAGAATATTCACGCCATCGCTGATACGCAGGATGGAAATGCCCACAGGCGCCGAGGCGACAATTTTGTGATTGAACTGTTCATGTTCTTCCAAGCGAAAAGCGTTTTCTTCCGCCGGTAAAAACATCTTGCGCTCAAACACCCAGGCCAGAATAAACAGCAACAGGCCGGAGAAGATGTTCAGTAATATGGCATTGAAAATCAGTATCTTGAACCGTTCAATCAGCGTATTGAACGGCATGGAATAGACCACGCTCAGCGTGGATGGCGTCAGCGGCTTTTTGTAGATGAGATCTTTATAGCCGTTGGTGTAGCCAAAATAGGAGCTTTCCTGCGGGTAATTCCCCAAAGTCGCAGTGTAACCCTCGTCTTCAGAGATACTCAGCAATGGCTGATCGTCTTCATCCAGCAGAGTCACGCCTGTGTGCTGGGCGTTCGGGTTCAGCAAATCTTCCAGACGCAGATTCTGCTGAATGCCCATCAGCGCTTCAAGTTTATTACCGACATAAATTGGCGTTAACACGTACAGATAGCCGGAATCTTTATTGCCAGACTGTGATACCCAATACAGGCTGTTGGCTTTGTCCTGATTCTTGCCGTTACGGTATTGCAGGATTTTCTCGTGCAAAGATTTCAGCTGTTCCTGACTTTCACGCTCAAGCGGTTCGCTGCTGATACCGAAATCCACCAGGCACAAATTCTCGCCGCTGATATAGAACACGCGGTTCAGATCATAGGCATCGGAGAAATTGTCTTTCCAGTAATGGATCATGTTGCCGAGTGAGGCCAGAGAATTACGGTAGCTGCTGTTTATCTGGGAACAGTCGGACTCCGGAAACAGCGAGAGATACGTCGGTGGCGTATTTTTGGTGCTGATCATGCCATTGATGATATCCAGCCCGCTCATGGAATCGCTGAGACGCTTTTCGGCCATAAACTTTATGCTGTGCATCACGTCATTGGAGTTTTTGACATAACTCTGCGCCAGATCGTAGTTGAGGTTATCCTCATCACGGACCTCGGACTCTTTGTTGTGAAAGATATTCAGCACATAAAAGGTGGTCAGCAACACACCCAGTGTCCACAACATAAGCGCCAGCACCCGGAAAAGGTAACGGGAGATTCTCAGCGTTGTGCGAAACGATGCAAGATATTTCAAGGATTAACCATTGGTGTAGCGGCTCAGTGAGCAGGATACGATTAGGATTCAGAATACACTATTGTCGTGGTTTCTAAAAAATACGATGTTAATAAAAAAAGGCATAACACGTTGCCATGTTATGCCCTTCATTCATCTGACTACGAAAACTTATTCTTCTTCGTCGTCTGGCTGCTCGTCTTCACTTTCAGCATCATCTGACAAATCGGCTGCTTGTGCCGCTTCCAGTTCGCCCGCTTCGGTGGCAACGCCATCCAGTTCTTCATCTTCTACCGGTTCTGCAACACGTTGCAGGCCGACGACGTGTTCTTCTTCTGCCGTACGGATCAGCGTCACACCCTGGGTGTTACGACCAACGGTACTGACTTCAGAAACACGGGTACGCACCAGCGTACCGGCGTCGGTGATCATCATGATCTGATCCGCTTCATCTACCTGAATCGCGCCAACAACCGGTCCGTTACGCTCGCTCACTTTGATGGAGATAACGCCCTGCGTTGCACGGGATTTGGTTGGATATTCGGTGGATTCAGTACGTTTACCGAAACCGTTTTGCGTCACAGTCAGAATACAACCGTCGCCGCGCGGGATAATCAGGGACACAACGCTGTCGCCTTCGCCCAGACGGATACCGCGAACACCGGTCGCTGTACGGCCCATCGAGCGGACGGCTTCTTCAGAGAAGCGCACCACTTTACCGGCTGCAGAGAACAGCATGACTTCGTCTTTACCGTCGGTCAGGTCAACACCAATCAGCTCATCACCCTCGTTCAGGTTGATGGCGATGATGCCGGCACTGCGCGGACGGCTGAAATCGGTCAGAGCCGTTTTCTTCACGGTACCGCTGGCGGTTGCCATAAACACATGGCGGCCTTCTTCGTACTCGCGTACTGGCAGAATGGCGGTAATACGTTCGTTCGGCTCAAGCGGCAGTAAGTTGACGATCGGACGGCCACGGGCACCGCGGCTGGCTTCCGGCAACTGATAGACTTTCATCCAGTACAGACGTCCGCGACTTGAGAACATCAGAATGGTGTCATGTGTGTTAGCCACCAGCAGACGGTCGATAAAGTCTTCTTCTTTAATACGTGCGGCTGACTTGCCTTTACCACCGCGACGCTGCGCTTCATAGTCGGTCAGAGGCTGATATTTCACATAACCCTGATGCGACAAGGTCACCACAACGTCTTCCTGATTGATCAGATCTTCGATATTGATGTCAGAAGAGTTTGCGGTAATTTCGGTACGACGCGGATCATTATACTGATCGCGGATCGCTTCCAGCTCTTCACGAATGACTTCCATCAGACGGTCAGGGTTGTTAAGGATGTACAAAAGCTCGGCGATTTGTACCAGCAGCTCTTTGTATTCATCCAGCAGTTTTTCGTGCTCAAGGCCGGTCAGTTTCTGCAAACGCAGATCCAGAATCGCCTGAGCCTGCTGTTCAGTCAGGAAGTATTTTCCGTCGTGAATACCAAACTCAGGTTCAAGCCATTCAGGACGTGCCGCATCATCACCGGCGCTTGCCAGCATTGCAGCAACGTTACCCAGATCCCATGAACGCGCAATCAGGCCCGCTTTCGCTTCAGCCGGAGATTGTGCAGCACGGATCAGTTCGATAATAGGATCGATGTTTGCCAGCGCGATCGCCAGTGCTTCAAGGATATGCGCACGGTCACGGGCTTTACGCAGTTCGAAAATAGTACGACGCGTCACCACTTCACGGCGGTGACGAACAAACGCGGACAGGATTTCTTTCAGACCGAGAATTTTCGGCTGACCTTGGTGCAATGCCACCATGTTGATGCCGAAAGAAGTCTGTAGCTGAGTCAGTGAATAGAGGTTGTTCAGAACCACTTCACCGACGGCGTCGCGTTTGATTTCAATGACGATACGCATACCGTCTTTGTCGGACTCATCACGCAGTGCACTGATGCCTTCGACACGTTTTTCTTTCACCAGCTCGGCGATCTTTTCGATCAGACGGGCTTTGTTCACCTGATACGGGATCTCGTGAACAATGATGGTTTCGCGACCGGTTTTGGCATCTGCTTCCACTTCAGCGCGGGCACGGATGGAGATTTTGCCACGGCCAGTACGGTAAGCTTCTTCAATACCACGACGACCGTTGATGATCGCCGCCGTCGGGAAATCAGGCCCTGGGATGTGTTCCATCAGCCCTTCAATGCTGATGTTTTCATCTTCGATGTACGCCAGACAGCCGTTGATCACCTCAGTGAGGTTGTGCGGCGGAATGTTGGTCGCCATACCGACCGCGATACCTGACGAGCCGTTAACCAGCAGGTTAGGAATACGCGTTGGCATTACCGCAGGAATTTGTTCGGTGCCGTCATAGTTTGGCACGAAATCGACAGTTTCTTTTTCTAAGTCTGCCAGCAATTCGTGTGCAATTTTTGACATGCGGATTTCGGTATAACGCATGGCGGCGGCGGAGTCGCCATCCACAGAACCGAAGTTACCCTGCCCGTCCACCAGCATGTAGCGAAGTGAGAATGGCTGAGCCATACGAACGATGGTGTCATAAACTGCGGTATCACCGTGTGGGTGATATTTACCGATAACGTCACCGACCACACGGGCCGATTTTTTGTAGGCTTTATTCCAGTCGTTACCGAGGACATTCATTGCGAAAAGTACGCGGCGGTGCACCGGTTTCAAACCATCGCGCACATCTGGTAACGCACGCCCGACAATAACGGACATCGCATAATCCAGGTAAGAGTTTTTCAGCTCTTCTTCGATGTTAATCGGTGTGATTTCTCTGGCAAGGTCGCTCATGGAGCTGCTATCCCTCTACTGATTATTCATGGCCGCTGCCCACGTAGGCATATATAGCGCAAAGGTGTAAAACTATACCACAAACCAGCCAAACGTGGAAAACAACCGCCCCCTTTTGCGCAGTATTATCCAACATGATTCAAACCTTTGCGCAAAGCGTGTGAATTCGTACAAAGATTAGCCAGCGGCGACAAAACTGAACCAAACCGGACGGAATATGTATAATCCGCTCATCAGGACATAAGGAGTTCATCACGCTCATGACAACCACACCGGCCGCTAAGGCACAGAATATTGACCACGAAGAAATCGCCAAGTTTGAGGCCGTCGCCTCGCGCTGGTGGGATCTGGAAGGCGAATTCAAACCCCTTCACCGCATTAATCCACTTCGTCTTAATTACATTCTTGAGCGCGCCGACGGCCTGTTCGGGAAGAAGGTTCTCGACGTCGGCTGCGGCGGCGGAATTTTAAGTGAAAGCATGGCGGTGGCCGGCGCAGACGTGACCGGTCTGGACATGGGCGGCGAGCCGTTGCAGGTCGCGCGTCTGCATGCGCTGGAAAGCGGTGTGAAAGTCACTTACGTGCAGGAAACGGTTGAAGCCCACGCCGAAGCCCATCCGCAGCAATACGATGTGGTCACCTGTATGGAAATGCTGGAGCACGTACCGGATCCGGCGTCTGTGGTTGCTTCCTGCGCCCGTCTTGTCAAACCTGGTGGTCATGTTTTCTTCTCGACCATCAATCGCAATAACAAAGCCTGGCTGATGGCGATTTTCGGCGCGGAATATGTGCTGAAGATGGTGCCTAAGGGCACGCATGACATCAAAAAGTTCATCAAGCCGTCTGAGCTGCTGAACATGATTGACCGCACGCCGCTGTTTGAACGCCATATCATGGGGCTGCATTACAACCCGCTGACCGACCATTTCAAGCTCGGGCCAAACGTCGATGTGAATTACATGATTCATACCCAGGCTGAAAATAACAGCGCAAGCTGAGTGCGCGAAATCCGCCCGCGTCAAGCCCGGAAGATGCATTCCGGGCTGAAATCTTCAGAGTTCTCCCGAACATCCCTGCTCTTAATGTCACTTAAACCTTAGTTTTTAGGGCGTTGGTTCACCCGGCAGACGCAACATGTTTTTTTAGAATAATTATCCAGATCAATATAGCGTTTTTTTCTAACGTTTAATAAACCGGCAGTCGATCACCTTTCGCAAAAATATAAGAAAATCGTATCTCAGATATTGACAGGTTTGTCGCGCCAGCAATGACGGACTCCTCAGCCGTGGCGCAAAAATTTCTCCCCAACTTATCCACAAAACTGACCATTTTGTTCACTTGCCAAAGGGTCATTCAGTCACTATCTTGTCATCAGAAAATAACAAACCCACAATATATTGTGTTTATATCCTGACCAGCACACAAGGGACTCTTTGTGCTGTCGCGCGTGTTTTCACGGCCAGGTCAGACCCTTTATAAACCTTTAAGGTATCGCACCCAATGAACCAAAGTCTGCTTGTTACTAAACGTGATGGCCGCACAGAACGCATCAACCTTGATAAAATCCACCGTGTCATTGACTGGGCAGCGGAAGGTCTTCAAAACGTATCAGTTTCTCAAGTAGAACTTCGTTCACACATCCAGTTCTATGACGGGATTAAAACCGCTGATATTCATGAAACGATTATCAAAGCGGCTGCCGATCTGATCTCTAAAGATGCCCCGGATTACCAATATCTGGCTGCCCGCCTGGCGATTTTCCACCTGCGCAAAAAAGCCTACGGCCAGTTTGAACCGCCAAAACTGATCGACCAGGTCACCCGCATGGTTGAAATGGGTAAATACGACAAACATCTGCTGGAAGACTACACGGCTGAAGAGTTCGAGCAGATGGACAGTTTTATTGACCACTGGCGCGACATGAATTTCTCCTACGCAGCGGTTAAACAGCTCGAAGGGAAATACCTGGCGCAGAACCGTGTGACCGGCGATATCTACGAGAGCGCACAGTTCCTCTATATTCTGGTTGCCGCGTGCCTGTTCTCCGGCTACCCGCGTGAAACCCGTCTGGACTACATCAAACGTTTTTACGACGCGATTTCTACGTTCAAAATTTCCCTGCCTACGCCGATCATGTCTGGCGTGCGTACCCCAACCCGTCAGTTCAGCTCCTGCGTTCTGATTGAATGTGGCGACAGCCTGGATTCCATCAACGCGACGTCCAGCGCCATCGTTAAATACGTTTCCCAACGTGCCGGTATCGGCATCAACGCCGGTCGCATTCGTGCGCTGGGTAGCCCGATCCGTGGCGGTGAAGCGTTCCACACCGGTTGTATCCCATTCTATAAACACTTCCAGACTGCGGTGAAATCCTGCTCTCAGGGTGGCGTTCGTGGCGGCGCAGCGACGCTGTTCTACCCGATGTGGCATCTGGAAGTAGAAAGCCTGCTGGTACTGAAAAATAACCGTGGTGTTGAAGGCAACCGCGTCCGTCATATGGACTACGGCGTGCAGATCAACAAACTGATGTATCAGCGACTGGTGAAAGGCGGCGATATCACGCTGTTCAGCCCGTCCGACGTGCCTGGCCTGTACGACGCGTTCTTCGCCGATCAGGACGAGTTCGAGCGTCTGTATGAGAAATACGAGCAAGACAGCAACATCCGTAAGCAGAAAGTGAAAGCGGTTGAGCTGTTCTCACTGATGATGCAGGAACGTGCCTCTACCGGCCGTATTTACATTCAGCACGTTGACCACTGCAACACCCACAGCCCGTTTGATCCGTCTATCGCACCTGTTCGCCAGTCCAACCTGTGCCTGGAAATCGCGCTGCCAACCAAACCGCTTGACGACGTTAACGATGAAAACGGTGAGATTGCGTTGTGTACGCTGTCTGCCTTTAACCTCGGCGCGATTGAAAGCCTGGACGATCTGGAAGAGCTGGCGGTTCTGGCCGTTCGTGCGCTCGACGCCCTGCTCGATTATCAGGATTACCCGATCAAGGCCGCAAAACGCGGTGCGATGGGTCGCCGTACTCTGGGTATCGGCGTGATCAACTACGCTTACTATCTGGCGAAAAACGGTGTGCGTTATTCTGACGGCAGCGCCAACAACCTGACGCACAAAACGTTCGAAGCCATTCAGTATTACCTGCTGAAAGCCTCCAACGAACTGGCGAAAGAACAAGGTGCTTGCCAGTGGTTCAACGAAACTACTTACTCGCAAGGCATCATGCCGGTCGATACGTACAAGAAAGATCTTGATGCAATTTGCGACGAGCCGCTGCATTTGGACTGGGATTCCCTGCGTGAAAGCATCAAAACTCACGGCCTGCGTAACTCCACGCTGTCCGCGCTGATGCCTTCCGAGACGTCTTCGCAAATCTCCAATGCCACCAACGGCATCGAGCCACCGCGCGGTCACATCAGCATTAAAGCTTCGAAAGACGGAATCCTGCGTCAGGTTGTGCCTGAGTATGAGCGTCTGAAAGATCAGTACGAATTGCTGTGGGACATGCCAAACAACGACGGTTATCTGCAACTGGTTGGCGTGATGCAAAAATTCATCGACCAGGCGATTTCGTCGAACACCAACTACGACCCGTCGCGCTTCCCGAACAGCAAAGTGCCGATGAAACAGTTGTTGAAAGACCTGCTAACGGCCTACAAATTCGGCGTAAAAACGCTGTACTATCAGAACACCCGCGACGGTGCTGACGATGTGCAGGAAGACATGAAAGCGGAAGTGGCTGACGACTGCGAAAGCGGTGCCTGCAAAATCTAATCGTTTGTTTTGATTTATCATTTTAAACAAAGCCCCTTAACCGGGGCTTTTGTCCGAGGACAATATGGCTTATAGCACTTTCTCTCAGAACAAAAATAACCAACTGCTGGAACCGATGTTTTTCGGCCAGTCAGTCAACGTTGCCCGTTTCGATCAGCAGAAACATGAAATCTTTGAGAAGCTGATCGAAAAGCAGCTGTCCTTCTTCTGGCGTCCTGAAGAGATTGATGTGTCCCGCGACCGTATCGATTTTCAGGCCCTTCCGGATCACGAAAAACACATCTTCCTGAGCAACTTGAAATACCAGACGTTGCTCGATTCCATTCAGGGACGCAGCCCGAACGTGGCGCTGTTACCGCTGATCTCCATTCCTGAGCTGGAAACCTGGGTAGAAACCTGGGCGTTTTCCGAAACCATTCACTCCCGCTCTTATACGCACATCATCCGTAACATCGTGAACGATCCGGCGATTGTGTTTGACGATATCGTGACCAATGAAGAAATCCTCAAGCGCGCGAAAGACATCTCCGGTTACTACGACACGCTGATCGAAATGACCAGCTACTATCATCTGCTGGGTGAAGGCACGCATCAGGTAAACGGCAAAACCGTCGTGGTAAACCTGCGTGAACTTAAGAAAAAACTCTACATCTGTTTGATGAGCGTCAACGCGCTGGAAGCCGTGCGTTTCTACGTCAGCTTCGCCTGTTCCTTCGCCTTTGCGGAACGCGAGCTGATGGAAGGGAATGCGAAAATCATCAAGATGATCGCCCGCGACGAAGCGCTGCATCTGACCGGCACCCAGCACGCACTGAACCTGCTGCGTTCAGGTCAGGATGACCCGGAAATGGTTGAGATTGCCAAAGAGTGTGAGCAGGAATGCCATGATCTCTTCGTGCTGGCCGCGCAACAGGAAAAAGACTGGGCAGAATACCTGTTCAAAGACGGTTCCATGATCGGCCTGAACAAAGACATTCTGTGTCAGTACGTGGAATACATCACCAACATCCGCATGCAGGCTGTGGGCCTGACCGCACCATTCAAAACCCGCTCTAACCCGATCCCATGGATCAATGCGTGGCTGGTTTCTGACAACGTGCAGGTGGCTCCGCAGGAAGTGGAAGTCAGCTCCTATCTGGTGGGGCAGATTGACTCTGAAGTTCACGCCGACGATTTGAGTGATTTCGAGCTTTAAATGACGGACAGGACGATCACACTTTCAGCAAGCGGCCAGCAACTGGCCTGCAAATCCGGCCACCGGAATTTGCTGGAAGTGTTTGAGCATCATCAGGTTGAAGTGGAATATCAGTGCCGGGAAGGTTATTGCGGATCATGCCGCATGAAGCTCGTTCGCGGGACGGTTGAGTACAGTGAAAAACCGCTGGCGTTTGTGGCGGAAGGAGATGTCCTTCCATGCTGCTGCTTGCCGGTGGGGGATATTGAAGTTGAATTTTAGCGGGCTGCTGCCCGTACCCGCTGTTCAGATTGGCTTCCGGTTTAAATTCTAAATCAAAATCAAAATCAAGGTCGTGGGCATCGGCTCACACCGACCAAAGGGCGCGCGCGTTAACGCGCCCTTTGGGCCAGTTTGGGTGGCAACCCAAGGTCTTGATCTTAGCTTTGCAAAGCTAGACCTTCGCCACTCGATCCAACCACGGATAATCCGCCACCACTTCCCATCCGTTCAGATAACGCCTCAGCATATCCATCGCGACCATCGCCATCGTCTCCTGCCGTAACGTCAGACCATGCCGCGTGGCGGTATAACGAATCGTTAATCCGCTCGTACCGGACGGCGTATGCAAGGCAAGGCTAAGCTGATCGCCGGATATTGCGCCGACGGCCAGCGCGAGTTGTGCGCCGGTTTTTTCCGCCAGACCCTGTGCACGCGCCAGCAGGCATTCGAGGGATTTCTCCGGCGAAGCTTCTTCGCTGTGTGCCAGCAGTTCTCCTTCGGCCAGCGGAACGCCTGCGCTTTGCAGCCGCCAGTTCAGCAGGCCGCCGGTGAAACTTTCACTCACCGCAAGACGCAGGTTTTGTGCCAGAAGACGCTCAGCCAGACGATCCGGCAAACTCCCCAGACCTTCAAAAATTGTGCTCTCACCCGCCACTTCGCGGACGCGTTCGAAAGCTTTATGCATCGCCGCTTCCTGCGAACGCGGGCCGGTGACTTTCAGTTCGATAATCGGTGACGATGAGCGATAGCCCATTACCACACCTTCTGGAAGCTCGAGTTTATCCAGTTCGGTGGCGAGATCGCTTTCGCCACGTCCGAAAGTGGTCAGACGCAGACACAACGGTGCTTCGAGTGCGGGGAATTGTTTGTGAAGACGCGGCACAATTTGCTGTTCAACCATCACTTTGAATTCAGAAGGGACGCCCGGCGTGAAGAAAATCTGGCAGCGGTTGAGCCTGACGCTGAATCCGCAGGCCGTGCCGACCGGGTTATCCAGCAGTTCGGCATTGGCCGGGATCTGCGCCTGTTTGCGGTTGGATTCCGCCATCGGGCGGCCACGTTCGTTGAAGAATGCCTCCATGGTTTTGATCCAACCGGCATCTTCCACCAGCTCAACGCCGCAGGCTTTGGCGGCAGCCAGCGCACTCAGGTCATCCGTTGTCGGTCCTAAACCCCCGTTTACGATCAGCACATCGGCGATATGGCTGCGTTCTTTGAGAACGGCTACCAGCGCTTCCAGACTGTCGCCGACGGTTTCGCGGCTGGTCATCGGCAGACCCTGTTCGAACAGATAATTCGCCAGCCACGCGGAATTGGTATCCACAATCTGGCCGTGCAGCACTTCATCACCCGTACTCAGCATCTCAACCCTAAGCATCTCGTTCTCCTTCTGTTTTTTGTCACTCCACTGTAGAAAGGCTCAGGCCGAAACACAATTGCTAAAGCACAAAGTGAGAGTGCGGAAGTGAGCATCAAGACGAAAAAAAAGCCCGCTAAGCAGGCTTTATCAGGCGGTTCCTCGAAAGATGAAGAGGAATTAGAAATTAACAGCGCCGCCGAGATACGCGCCATCGGCTACGATGTTGTCTCGGTTGCCGTCTTTACCGTCCAGCGCCATATAACGGTAACCCACGCTCACGGTCACCAACGGAATCGCCGTCAGACGCACGCCCGCGTTGGCTTCTTTATAGTTGCCAATGCCGCTGGACAGTGAATCCGGAGAGTAATAGTAGTCGCCGTACAGGGTGAAGAGTTTAGCGATGGGTAATTGCAGACCGCCGCCAACTGCCGCTGCGTAACCTTCGTCGCCGTCTTTCGGGTTGGTGTAAAGCCCTTTACCGCCGACGGTGGCCATGAACGGACCCAACGGGATGTTGTAGCCCAGACCCAGACCCGCGACATCGCCATCGTCATCGTTATGCGTCCAGTCACCGCTTAACGCCAGACCCGGAGAAGTGGTGCCGAAGCCCGCGCCCAAATGAGTGTAATGCTCGCCAACTTCACCATTCACGCTGATTGCATTTGCAGAAGCAGCCGCGAACATCAGGCTGGCAGCAATACCAGCGACAAGAAACTTTTTCATTATTTATCCTAAATAATTGCTAAACGACAATAATTCTTCCGCGTGAAGTCTAAAGCAATTCACTCAGTTGTAACAACTTTTTGGAACTTTAAAACATTCGCTAAAAGGCGGTAAATTGTAAGAAACATCGATTTCATTCATGAAACGATGATTTGTTATTGGAATGATAACTCCAGCCAATTTGCCCCTGATCAATATAGGGTTTATTACTAATGGGTAACCTGAATTTCGCTTAGGAAAGCACCCCTCAGACATGGAATGTAAAAAGGCTTACTACACACCTTTTGTCCCACACCCGTTTTAAAACTGGAAGGAATTGTCATGACGAAGAAAGGATTAACAACAGCCGCTGGCGCACCCGTCGTCGATAATAACAATGTCATCACCGCTGGCCGACGTGGCCCGCTGCTTTTGCAGGATGTCT
Organism: Rahnella selenatireducens; assembly: GCF_046449555.1. Taxonomy (NCBI): domain Bacteria; kingdom Pseudomonadati; phylum Pseudomonadota; class Gammaproteobacteria; order Enterobacterales; family Yersiniaceae; genus Rahnella; species Rahnella selenatireducens. The sequence goes on along the minus strand of NZ_JBKEZJ010000003.1, from coordinate 218,965 downwards.
GGTTTCTTGAGAAATTAGCCCACTTCGACCGCGAAGTGATCCCTGAGCGTCGCATGCATGCAAAAGGTTCCGGCGCGCATGGGACGTTCACCGTGACGCACGATATTACGCAATACACCCGCGCGAAAATCTTCTCCGAAATCGGCAAGCAAACCGACATGTTTATCCGTTTCTCTACCGTGGCCGGTGAACGCGGCGCGGCGGATGCGGAACGTGACATTCGTGGTTTCTCCATGAAGTTTTACACCGAAGAAGGCAACTGGGATTTGGTCGGTAATAACACACCGGTGTTTTACCTGCGTGACCCGCTGAAATTCCCGGATCTGAACCACGTCGTGAAACGCGACCCGCGCACTAACCTGCGTAACCCGGCGTATAAATGGGATTTCTTCTCGCACCTGCCGGAAGCGCTGCATCAGTTGACGATCGACGTCAGTGACCGCGGTCTGCCAACGTCTTACCGTCACATTCACGGTTTCGGCAGCCACACGTTCAGTTTTATCAATGCAGAAAACGAGCGTTTCTGGGTGAAATTCCATTTCCGCTGCCAGCAGGGTATTGAAAACCTGATGGACGATGAAGCCGAAAAGCTGGTCGGCACCGACCGCGAAAGTTCACAGCGTGATCTGTATGACGCCATTGAACGCGGCGATTTCCCGCGCTGGAAACTGTTCGTGCAAATCATGCCGGAAGCGGAAGCCTCCCAACTGCCGTACAACCCGTTTGACCTGACCAAAGTCTGGTTGCACAGCGATTACCCGCTGATTGAAGTCGGTGAATTCGAGCTGAACCGTAATCCGGAAAACTACTTTGCCGACGTTGAGCAGGTGGCGATGAGCCCGGCGAACGTGGTGCCGGGCATCGGCTTCTCGCCGGACAGAATGTTGCAGGGCCGCCTGTTCTCTTACGGCGACGCGCATCGTTATCGTCTGGGCGTGAACCATCATCAGATCCCGGTGAACGCACCGAAATGCCCGTTCCACAATTATCACCGCGACGGCGCAATGCGCGTTGACGGCAACAGCGGCAACGGCGTGACGTATGAGCCGAACAGCGCAGGTTTATTCCAGGAACAGCCTGATTACAGCGAACCACCGCTGACGATTGAAGGCGCGGCAGACCACTGGAACCACCACGAAGATAACGATTACTACACGCAGCCGCGCCTGCTGTTCAACCTGCTTGGCGCCGAAGAACATCAGCGTATGTTTGCGCGCATCGCGGGTGAACTCAAACATGCATCGCCTGAAACGCAACAACGCCAGCTCGACCTGTTCTACAATGTCGATCCGGCGTATGGCGCAGGCGTTGAAGAAGCACTAAAAGCCTGATCCGATTTACACCTTAAGCACTGATAAGGGCCGCGCGATGCGGCCCTTTTTACGTCTACGCGTTCAGCGTTTCAACCCACTGCCGGATGCGCAGCCGGGAGATTTTGATACCACCCTGCGCCAGCGTTTCGGGCAGCGCGTGATACGCCACCGGCAATTGGAAATGCGGCAATTTCCGGCTCAGCCAGAGATTCAGTTCCGCATAAACCAGCCCGGCCTGTGCGTCGAGAACCGCCACCGGACGATGTCCGAACTGTTCATCAGCCACGGGAACCACAAAAGCCTGCGAAACCTGAGGATGGCTGACCAGCACCTTTTCGATATCTTCCGGCTGAATGCCTTCGCCACCGCTGAAAAACAGATTATCCAGACGCCCTGCAATAAACAGCTCTTCGCCCTGCCATTCGCCGCGATCACGAGTATGCAGCCAGCCATCGCCATCCGTCAGCGGCATCAGATCACCGTTTTTCCAGTAACCGGCCGCCAGACTGTCGGCACGGATCAGGATTTCTTCGTCAGCAATACGGACGTCTTTTCCAGCCAGCGGCATGCCCACGCCCGCCGACGCATCAGCGCGTTTGGCCGTCACCGTGGACGCCGTTTCCGTCATACCGTAACCGCACCAGCACTGAACGCCAGCCTTTTCGGCCTGCGTGGTCAGCTCCAGCGGGATTTGCGCACCGCCGAGCAGTACGTGTCGCAGGGACGCCGGGAATGCCGGTTGTTGCAGTAAACGCCAGAGCTGCGTCGGTACCAGTGACGCGTGGCTGCATTCCGTCAGCGCGGCCGCGATATTTTTATCCGCAGCCAGCACCAGCGTGGCACCGGCGGTAAGCCATCGCCAGATAATCCCCTGCCCCGAAACATGAAACTGCGGCAGCGAAAGCAGCCAGCTATCGTTGTGCGTAAACGGAATCAGACCCAGAACGCCGCGCGCACTGGCAAGATGAGCAGAAAGGGTATGCGCCGCGGCTTTCGGCAACCCGCTGGAACCGGAAGTGAGCGTCATTGTCGCAATGCGCTCCGGCTGCCATGAAACGCAGCTGACGGAAAACGCGTTACGCAAATTCAGCAACGTCTGGCTCAGGGACAGCGGCTTTCCAGTCAGATCGAGAACAAAACGGATGTCGAGCTGAGGTAATAATTCTTCGCAAAGACTCTGCGGCAACTGCGGATTCAGCGGCAGTAAACGCGCGCCAGCCTGCAACAGCGCCAGATAACTGAGCAGCGCATCCAGACTGTTTTTACTGCGCAGCACAACACCCGCGCCTTCACTGACGCCTTGTTGAATAAATCCGGCGGCCAGTGAATCGACACGATGTTGTAAATCACGCCAGCACCAGGTGATATCCCCGGCTTTCAGCGCCACGGCAAACGGTGAACGTTTTGCCCATTCACGCCACGGCCAGTCGTTGATCATTGGCTCTGCCATACCCTGTCCAGTTGAGAAACATCCATCAGCGGCAGTGCGGAACCCGGCCATTGCCGGACCAGCTGTGCCTGCATCAGATCCAGCGTATCAAGCCCCGGCACGGCATCCGGCGTCAGCCATTGCGCGATACGCGCCAGCTGCGTCAGCCCGAGGCTGGATTCAATTGATGAACTGATGACCGCTTCCAGACCCGCCGAGTGGGCCTGCGCAATCAGCTGGCGGCAGCGCAACAAGGTTCCCGTCAGCGTAGGTTTGATGATGATCGCCGCCAGACCGGGTTCGGCCTGAACGGTAAAACCAGGTTCGCGCACGCTTTCGTCCCAGGCAATGTTGATGCCAGTGGTACGTGAAAAGTCGCGGGATTGTTCACGTGTCAGGCAGGGTTCTTCGATAAACGCGATACGCGAACGCAGCTCTTGTGCGACGTGACGGGCAAACCCTTCGGCTTTGACCGGCGTCCAGCTGCGGTTAGCGTCGAGGCGTAAACGTAGCTCCGGCAAAGCTTCCAGCAACATGCTGACATTCAGCCCGTCGCCTACCGATTCATACAAACCGACTTTCACTTTGGCGACTTTCTTGCCAAATAAATCACCCGGCAGTTCACCCAGACGCGCATAGAGTTCATTCGGATCGCCATGACACAGCGGCGCACAGCGCAAACTCATGACTTCCGGCAAGTCACCGCGCAATTCCGCGTCGGCGCAACTGAGGCCAAACGCCACGGAAGGCAAACTGCTGAACGCTGAGGCCACCGCCCTCAGCGAGGCGCCCTGCACCCACTGGCTCAGTCCGTGCTGAACGGCGTCCTGCGCCTGCGGCAACGCTTCCTGACTAAAACCGGGCAGCGGCGCAATTTCGCCCCAACCGATTTTATCGTCCTGCCACAGTGATACCAGCAAACCATCACGCGTTTTCAGACGCTGATTGCGCAGCACCACGCCCGCCTCCATCGGCAGGCTATACCGGTACACCGTGGCGCGGCGCATTACGGATTACGCTTAAATTTGCTGAAGTCCGGCTGGCGTTTTTCGTTAAACGCGTTGCGGCCTTCCTGACCTTCGTCGGTCATGTAGAACAGCATGGTGGCGTTACCCGCCAGTTCCTGCAACCCGGCCTGACCGTCGCAGTCTGCATTGAGTGCAGCTTTCAGGCAACGCAGCGCCATCGGGCTGTTTTCCAGCATTTCACGGCACCAGCGCACGGTTTCTTTTTCCAGATCGGCCAGCGGAACCACGGTGTTGACCAGACCCATTTCCAGCGCGGCTTTGGCGTCGTACTGACGGCACAGGAACCAGATTTCGCGGGCTTTTTTCTGACCCACGATACGCGCCATGTAAGAAGCCCCCCAGCCGCCGTCGAAGGAACCGACTTTCGGTCCGGTCTGACCGAAGATGGCGTTATCCGCAGCAATCGTCAGATCGCACATCATATGCAGAACGTGTCCGCCGCCGATGGAGAAACCGGCCACCATCGCCACAACAGGTTTCGGGCAGGTACGGATCTGACGCTGGAAATCCAGCACGTTCAGATGGTGCACGCCGCTGGCATCCTGATAGCCGCCGTAATCGCCGCGGACTTTCTGATCGCCGCCTGCGCAGAAGGCTTTCTCGCCTTCGCCGGTCAGTACGATCACGCCAATGCCTTCGTCGTTGCGGGCATCATCAAGCGCACGGATCATTTCTTTCACGGTCAGCGGGCGAAACGCATTACGCACCTGCGGGCGGTTGATGGTGATTTTAGCAATGCCGTCGATCGATTTGTGATAGCGGATATCTTCGAATTCGCCGGTACAGTCTCGCCATTCAACCGGCGCATAGAGTTCTTTTTCATCAGGATAAATCATGCTCAACTTCCTTTAAGACAGGTGAATTAATGAACGCCAGCGCCTGACGGGCAAATTCCGTCGGATTGTCACGATGGGCGTTATGCCCGGCATTGGCGACGGTGCGCAGTTCGAAACCGGACTGCTGTGCGAGATGGATAAATTTGGTGTCGGCACTGCCACACAGCCATGCCAGCGGGCGGGGAAGCAGATGCAAATCCGGACGCAAATCCGGCTGCACCGATAGCGACGTGGCAGCCAGCATCGCGGCAACGGCGCGGGGATTATTGCTTTCGCGCAATAACACCAGCTGTGCGCGCTGTTCGTCCGTCAGGCCGGAAAACACCGGCTGCTGATACCAGCTGGCGAGTGTCTGCGGCCAGGACGCTTGCGTGAAACGGGCAGCCCATTGCTGATCGTGATGACGGCGCTGCGCGCGCTCAGCCTGACAGGTCAGCCCGGGATGGGCGCCTTCCACCAGCACGCCCTGCAAGCCGGATGTATCACCGTGACAGGCGTGATACAGGCTGATGCGGCCGCCCAGTGAGTAACCGATCAGCCAGTAAGACGTAATGCCTTGCTCATGCAACGTATCAGTCAGCAACTGGCTGACGTCGGCGAAACCGGCGGAGGTAATATCGGCGGAATGTCCGTGCCCCGGCAAATCCACCCGTAAGCACGACCATCCGGTCAGTGAAGGTAACAGCGGCTGCCAGTCTTCAGCGCTGCCTAACAGGCCGTGGAGAAAGACCAGCCACGGACGCCCTTCGGCTTCGCCACTGAGTCGCGTGCAGGCCAGCGTCATGATGCGCTGACCTCTCTGACTAAATCACGCAGACACTCCGCGCCTTCCGTTTCACTGACTTTCAGCTCGATAAGTTTTACCCCGCCCTGCTGCCAGCATTGGCTGACGGTGTCGCGCAACTCGCTCATGGAATCCGGGCAGGCGTAGTCCAGACCAAACATCGCAGCCGCGTGGCTGAATTCGACATTCTGCGGCATGCAGTAGAAACGCTGACGCTCGGCTTCCGGCGTCGGCAACAAAGAGAAAATCTGCCCACCGTTGTTATTCACCACAATGATGACCGTCGGGGCGGAACACTGACGCATCAGCGCCAGTGCATTTAAATCGTAAAGTGCGGAGATATCTCCGAGAAGCACCAGCGTGGGTTTGCAGGTTGCGCGCTGTACACCGGCGGCGGTCGAGAGCAGGCCGTCAATTCCGCTGGCGCCGCGATTGGCGAAGACCGGATAACCGGCGGGCAACTGCGCGAAAGCGTCCACGAGGCGGACAATCAGGCTGTTGCCGAGGAAGAGCTGGCCATGTTCCGGCAATAAAGCCGGTAACAGCCACGCCGCTGCGGCCTCGCCAAAGGTACCTTCCAGACAATTTTCTACGGCGTTTAACGCGCGCTGAGAACAATGCTCCAGTTCTTCCGCCCAGTCTGGCTGAGGCTGCGCAGGATGCGCCTGCAACCAGCCAGCCACGTCGGCCTGAATGCGACGGCCACGGTGCTGCGCCGGATCCTGTCTGCCCGGCAAGGCGTCGATCAGCCAATATTCATCCGGCTGGCACGCGGCCTGCCATTGCAGTAACCGTTTCCCCGTCAACCCGCCGCCAAACTGAATCACCAGTTGCGAACGCGCCAATACTGCCTGCGCCTGCGGCGATGCCAGCCACAAGTCTGCGCACGGCAGCGGATTGCCGGTTGACGCCTGAACGTCACTGATCAGCGGCCAGCCGAGTTGTTCAGCCCACTGCGCCAGCAACTCACTTTCGCGGGCAGAAATGCGTCCGGCGATGATCACGCCGCGTTTTTGCCGCCATGAAAACCAGTCAGGCTGCACTGCCAGATGCTGTACCAGCGAATAAGACAGCCACGGCTGATTTCCCTGCCACCAGTCACCCAGCGTTTGCAGCCAGTCCTGATGCTCACCGTTATCTTCGCCATAAAGCGGCTCAGCAAACGGACAATTGACATGTAGAGCGCCGTGCGTTTGCTGAGCCAGTGCGTTATCGAGTGCCGACACCAGCCAGCGGGCACTGATTTCCGGCGTCGGGCGCGGCAAATCCAGCGTTTCAACGGGATGGCTGGCAAACATGCCGGTCTGGCGGATGGCCTGATTCGCGCCGCAGTCGATGAGCTCTGCCGGACGATCGGCACTGAGCAACACCAGTTTTTCACCGGTCAGCCCGGCTTCAATCAGCGCAGGATAGAGATTCGCCACGGCGGTGCCGGACGTCACGATCACCGCCACACGTTGCCCACTGGCTTTTGCCAGACCGAGCGCCAGGTGGCCGAGACCGCGTTCATCAAAATGGGTATGGCTGATAAGGTGCGAATGCGCCGCGGCCGCAAGGGTCAGCGGCGTGGAACGGGAGCCGGGGGCGATACAGACGTGCTGCACCTGATGGCGGGTCAGTGTTTCAAGGATCAGCGTCGCCCAGCGACGGTTAAAGACGGCAACAGACATGATGAACTCACTCCGGCAAAGAATTATCCGGCCTGAACGGCAGGCGTGTAATGCTCTTCCAACAAAGTCCGCAATCCTGCGGCCTTGTTTTCAATTTCCTGCCATTCCTCTGCAGCGTCTGAACCGGCGACAATCCCCGCCCCGGCGTAAAGTTCAAGCTGATGTCCTTTTACCACCGCAGAGCGAAGTGCCACGGTAAATTCACTTTGTTCAGTACTGAGATATCCGGCAGAACCGGCATACCACTGGCGGTCAAACGGCTCATAACTGGCGATAAATGCACGCGCGGCCTGGCGCGGTAATCCGGCCACCGCCGCTGTCGGTTGCAGACGTTGCAGGCATCCGGCGTCATCGGCTTCGGCGAGCTCGCCGTGGATGCTGCGGCGCAGATGCTGCACTTTGCGTAAGCGCAAAATCTCAGCGGGCATCACGTCCAGAGAATGCGCCCCGCCCTGCAAACGCTGGCAAATATCATCAACCACCAGCAGGTTTTCACGCTGGTTTTTACCGTCATTCAGCAGCCATTCACCGAGCGTTTGTGCCTCATCATCATCAGGATGATTGGCGACGGTGCCCGCCAGCGCTTCGGTGAATAATTCAGTATGATCGCGCAGGAACAGACGTTCCGGGCTGGAGCCCAGAAAAGCCTGTTGCGGCGTAAACGCCAGCATGAAGTGATAACAGCGATGATTGACTTCGCGGCTGGCGGCGAGAAAAGCGCAGGCGTTCAGCGGCTGGCTGAGCGTTAAGGTCGTTTTACGGGCGAGAACGACTTTGTCGAATTGCTGCTGTTCAATGCAGGTCAGCGCCTGTGAAATCAGTTCGTTCCACTGCGGTTGTGCGGGCAAATGCTGGTGCTGGATGACGCGGGAAGTGATCGGCGGCAAATCCCGGCTGGCGACCAGAGAACGCAGGAACAACCGGGTGCGACGTGCTTCATCGCACAATGAGCGGGTGCTGAAAACGGTACAGCGCAGCCAGTAAGTGGTGCCTTTACGGCAGAGTTCAATGCGTGGCAGAAAGAGTGCGTTGGCGGCAAATGCGGCGTCATCGTTGTCCGCATTGAAGGCGTTCAGCCCCCAGATATGCAGATCGGGAATATGCTGGTGTTCGCGGATAAAATCCTGCGCCTGCGGCAGGTTGCCAAACGCATAGGCATCGCCACACACAGCGGCTTCTTCATTGCCATCTCGCTGCTGCCAGTAGAATTTCGGATAGCACGGTTGTGCGGATAACCATTCAAGCAGGCCGGTGTCAGGCTGTTTTTGCAGGGAATAACTAAACTGCCGGATGCCTGCGGTATCAGGCCATTCGCCTGCAAGCGCTGTATCAAGCTGTTCAATGATTGCTGATATTTGTTTCACCGCTACCTCGGGCCATACCGGATGTTTTGTGACGGGTAGAAATACCCTTCTGGATCAAAAAACGGGTTGGATCAGTTACGGATGAATTATGCGGCGATACGAAAAATGAAAATATGCGACAGATCAAGCCTAAGTGAGTGGCGTTAGCTAAGAAGGAGTATAGGAGGAGAGAAAGGAGTAATCAAACGTGAGGCAGCAGGAGCAGCGAAAACCGCTCCTGCTCAGCGGGATTAGCGACGCAGAAGGAGGCCAACCACCAGACCTACGGCCGCGCCAACACCGACGCCGTGCCATGGATTGTCGCGCACATAGCTGTCAGTTTGTTCTGCAACTTTGCGGGCTTTTTTACAGTAAGAGCGAGCCTGCGGATCAATGCGCGATTTGATATCTTTCAGTGCATTTTCTGCACGCGCTTTGATTTGGACATACTTCTCATCGGCTTTATCACCGGAAGATTTCAGCACTTCTTCCAGAGTTTCAGTCAGCATACGCAAATCGTCATCTAACGAGTTCTGCTGTGTCTCAAATTGGTCAGCCATGTTTATCTCCTTAGGATGTGAAAGTTCACACTGCCTATAACCCTAGCGCAGAACGGGAGTAATTGCCCGCCGGATCCGCATAAACTGCCGTAAATTCGGGAGTTTTAAGAACCTTCTGACCCTTCGGTTTTCGCAAAAACGGCAGATTTTTCCGGCTGCGCACGCGGTTTTTCACGCTGTTTCGCCAGCCATAATCCGCTGTTTTTCATCGCATAACCGAACACCAGACCGACCAGCAGCGAAACGACTACCTGACGCCAGTCGCCCTGCGCGGCAAAGGTCGCACACGCGCCGATGAAGGTGCCTGGCACAAAAGCCAACCATTGTTGCCAGGCCTGAATACACATGAAGAAAGCGACAACGCCGGTCAGCATGTAGCCGAGAATGCTCAGTTCCGGGCGCATCGCACTGCCCGCGATAATGACGACCGCCCAGAAGACGCCGCTCATGCAGGTCAGCGTGCTGATCACGAGCCCGCGCAACCCGCCCTGCGGGCAGGCGAAATACGCCGTGCAGCCCAGAAAACCTGCCCAGCCGATCAGCCCCAGACTGACGGCCACCCAGCCCCAGAGACCGGAGAGGATCCCGGTGGTAATCGCGATCATCACTAAAACATTCATGTTTAAAACCTGCACAAATTTGAACAAGCGCGCAGTTTACGCATTGATGGGAAGAATGGAATGGGTAAGATCACAAATTTGATGTAATGATTCGTTGAACGTACATATAAATGTGATTCACATCACATAATTAAAGCTTATCGATTAAAAAAGCCGCTCAGGTGAGCGGCTTCGTCATTTATTGCGCGGGCTGTCAGAGCAACGGTTGGGCCATCTGCACCAGCGAAATCAGCGGTTGCGGGAAGATACCCAGCAACAACACCAGAATCGCGGAAATCAGAACCACCACGCCGCCTGCCGTTAACGCCCAGTTGTTCGGGGTGTCACGAACCAGCGTTTCCGGCGCACTGAGATACAGGCTCACGGTCACGCGCAGGTAGTAGTAAAGACCAATCGCAGAACCGACAACCACAGCGCCGGTCAGCCACCACAGATGCGCGGTCACACCGGTTGCAATCACGTAGAACTTACCGATAAAGCCGAGCGTCATCGGAATACCGGCTAGTGACAACATCATCACAGTCATTACCGCGGACAGGATCGGTTTATGCCAGAACAGACCACGGTAAGAGAACAGCGATTCTGCGTCCGGGCCTTTGTACGGGCTGGACATTAGGCTGACCACACCAAACGCGCCGAGGCTGCTGAACAGGTAACCGGCCAGATACACACCGACAGTTTCCATCGACAGCTGATGCGTTTGCACGGCAATCAGCGCCACCAGCAGATAACCCAGGTGAGCGATTGACGAGTAACCCAGCAGACGCTTGATGTTGCTCTGGCTGATAGCCATCAGGTTACCGATCAGAATCGAACAGAAGGCGATAATGCCCAGCACAATGCGGATGGCTTCGCTGTCAGCCACCGGTGCGTACAGGAACAAACGCATGACCACGGCAAAGATGGCGATTTTGCTGGCGGTCGCCAGGAAAGTCGAAACCGGTGCGGGTGCGCCCTGATACACGTCTGGCGTCCACAGGTGGAACGGAACCAGTGACAGTTTGAAGCCCAGGCCAACAATCATCATGCCCAGACCGGCCATCAGCAGCGGCTGATGCAGCATCTGTCCGTCGCCCAGATTCTTGCCCAATGACGCGAAGGACAAATCACCGGACTGTGCGTACAGCAGCGCCATACCGAACAGCAGGAATGAAGATGCAGCTGCAGACAGCAGCATGTATTTGATAGCGGCTTCGAGTGAACGTTTCTGGCGATAGGCGTAACCGATCAGGCCAAACAATGGCAGAGAAATCAGTTCGATCCCCAGGAACATTGATGCCAGATGGTTAGAGCAGGCCAGCAGAATGCCCCCCATGGCCGCGATGAGAACTAACAGGTAGAACTCTTCGCGGTTGTCCGGATAACCGGCCAGCCACGGGTAAGCAAACGTACTGGTTGCCAGACTGGCCAGCAACACCAGCCCGATGTAGAACATCGAATAACCGTCAACACGCAGCAGCGGTGTGACGTCCTGCGGCCCGACCTGCCCGACGTAATAAAGGGAAAGTAAGGCAACGTTCAGCCCGATGACTGTCAGTGTGGCATTGAGAAAATGGTCGCGTCGCCACGCAATGGACAGCATCACCACCACCACCGTCAATCCGACGATCATCAGCGGTAATAGTGCGATCAGATTTTGAAGTGTAAATGTCATGGCGAGTTACGGCCTTGTCGTTGAAATAGTGGAAACTGAAGACCCGAACCAGTGCTGAATGTTGCTCATCGCTGCACCCGAAGTATCCAGAATTGGCTGCGGGAACAGGCCCAGCGCCACCAGTAATACCACCAGCAACAGGATGATCGACAGTTCGCGTGAGGTCATGCCTTGCAGCGGCTCATCAGATTTTGCTTTGCCGTAATAAGCGCGCTGCATCATCACCAGGGAGTACACCGAAGCGAACACCAGGCCGAAGGTCGAGATGACAGTGATTACCGGAACAACCGGGAAGCTGCCAAACAAGATCATGAATTCACCCACAAAGTTACCGGTACCCGGCATCCCTAAGGTCGCCACGGCAAAGAACAGCGACAACGCTGGCAGGTATTTAATGCGTCCCCACAATCCGCCCATCTGGCGCATATCGCGGGTATGCAGACGTTCGTACAGTTGACCACAGATGATGAACATACCGGCGGCGGACAGACCATGTGCAATCATCTGAATCACTGCGCCCTGATACGCCAGCTGGCTGCCGGTGTAAATCGCAATCAGCACGAAGCCCATGTGCGAAACCGAGGTGTAAGCAATCAGACGTTTGATGTCGGTCTGGCAGAACGCCATCCACGCACCGTAGAAGATACCAATCACACCGAGCCACATGGCAATCGGCGCGAACTGATGAGAGGCTTCCGGGAACAGTGGCAGACAAAAACGTAACATCCCGTAGGCCGCAGTTTTCAGCAAGATACCCGCTAAGTCAACGGAACCGGCGGTAGGTGCCTGGCTGTGAGCATCTGGCAACCAGCCGTGCAATGGCACAACCGGCATTTTCACCGCGAAGGCGATGAAGAAGCCCAGCATCAGCAGATATTCAACGTTATGCGACATCGGCGTTTTCAACAGATCGGCATAGTTGAATGTCCACACGCCGGTGGCGTTGTAGTGCACAAACACCAGTCCGAGGATGGCAATCAACATCACCAGACCGCTGGACTGCGTATAGATGAAGAATTTGGTTGCTGCGCTGATACGCGTTTTACCGTCTGACGCTTTGTGGCCCCACAAGGCAATCAGGAAGTACATCGGCACCAGCATCATTTCCCAGAAGAAGAAGAACAGGAACATGTCGATGGCAAGGAACACGCCGATAACGCCGCCGAGGATCCACAGCAGGTTCAGGTGGAAGAAGCCCTGATATTTCTGGATTTCACGCCAAGAACAGAGTATCGCCAGCACGCCCAGCAGGCCGGTCAGCACCACCATCAGCAGGGACAAACCGTCCAGCGCCAGATGGAAGCTGATGCCAAAGCGTGGGATCCACGGCACCGAAAACTCGGACTGCCACTGTGGAATACCCGCAGGCGTCGTTAATGAATATCCTCCCTGCAACCACAATTGCACGGAAAGAGCCAGCGTCAGCCCCATCGCAATTAACGCGATCCAGCGCGGTACTTTGCTCCCAAAGCGCTCAGTCTGCCAGCACAGCAGCCCGCCGATAAAGGGGATAAATATTAGCCAAGGTAATAGCATGGCGTGTCGTTCCCTTCTTTTATGCCCGAAGGCTATTTCACTTGCCGACCCGTTACACCAACAGACCGGCATTGATAGTTACACCCGTGATGCAGGCTTAAATCACCAGCAGCAGCGCCAGAACAACCACTGCACCAAGCCCCATTGACGCGACATACCAACGCACCTGACCATTTTCACTCAATGTCAGACCACGGTTCCCCAGACGGGCAAAGATCGCAGGCAGATTCATCATTGAGTTCAGCGGGTCACGTTGCAGAAGTTTCGCCACCAGCAGATACGGTTTGACGAAAATCATGTCGTACAGCCAGTCGAAGCCCCAGGCATGGAACCACCAGGTCGTGAAGAACCGTCCCGGTGCGCTTTTCGCGATGCTGTTAACCAGTGAGCGTTTACCCAGATACAAGGCAGCCGCCAGCAGGATACCGGCAATCGCAATCACGCCAGAGGTGATTTCCAGAGTCAGCACGCTGCCATGCGCCAGCTCAGTGGTTTCTGGCAGAACACCTTTCAGTGGCGGAACAATCATCGCGCCAATAAAGGTGGACAGAACCAGTAACACCAGCAGCGGCAGGTGATGAGTGATGCCTTTACCCGCATGCGCTTTGATTTTCTCTTCACCGTGGAACACGATGAAGATCATGCGGAAGGTGTACAGCGAGGTCATAAACGCCCCAACCAGACCGGCAACCATCAGGTTCAGATGGCCGTTAGCCAGCGCACCCGCGAGGATTTCGTCTTTACTGAAGAAGCCCGCTGTGATGATAGGTAAGGCGGAAAGTGCTGCGCCACCGACCAGGAAGCAGATATAAACAAGCGGAATGGATTTACGTAATCCCCCCATCTTGAAGATGTTCTGTTCGTGGTGGCAGGCCAGAATGACCGAACCGGAAGAAAGGAACAGTAAGGCTTTGAAAAATGCGTGCGTCATCAGGTGGAAGATGGCGGCATCCCACGCCTGAACGCCCAGCGCCAGGAACATATAACCAATCTGGCTCATGGTCGAGTAAGCAAGGACACGTTTGATATCGGTTTGCACCAGCGCCGCAAAACCAGCAAGCACCAACGTCACCGCACCAATAATGCCGACCAGATGCAGAATCTCAGGCGCCATCAGGAACAGGCCGTGAGTACGTGCAATCAGATAAACACCGGCGGTTACCATCGTCGCGGCGTGGATCAGCGCGGAAACCGGTGTCGGACCGGCCATGGCGTCTGCCAGCCAGGTCTGCAACGGAAGCTGCGCAGATTTACCCACTGCGCCACCCAGTAACATCAGGGTTGCCCAGGTGATTGCCGTGTCGCCAACCGCCAGTTTCTGCGGTGCCAGCACCATCAGTTCACGGAAGTTCAGCGTACCCAGTTCGCGGTAAAGGATGAACAGTGCGAAAGCCAGGAACACGTCACCGACGCGGGTCACGATGAACGCTTTCATCGCCGCTGCGCCGTTAGCCGGGTTGGAGTAGTAGAAACCGATCAACAGGTAACTGCACAGGCCGACGCCTTCCCAACCGAGGTACATCAGCAACAGGTTGTCTGCCAGTACCAGAATCACCATGCTGGCGATAAACAGGTTGGTGTACGCGAAGAAGCGTGAGTAGCCTTCTTCACCGCGCATGTACCAGGACGCGAACATGTGGATGAAGAAACCGACACCGGTGACCACGGACAACATGGTCATCGACAAACCGTCGAGGGTAAGCGTCGCGGAAATGTTGAAGTTTCCGACCTGCATCCAGTTCCACAGTGTCTGGTTGAAGATTTCAACGCCCGCCGCTTTCTGGCTGAGGAAGTTGATGCCCACATAAACAGTGGTCAGTGCAGCCAGACCAATGGAACCGACGCCCACTGTAGCTGACGTATTTTCAGACCAGCGACCGCGTGAGAAGGCCAGCAAAATGAAGCCAATCAGCGGGAACAGAATTGTTAAATAGAGTAAGTTCATCCGCGCATCTCACTGACAGTATCAATATTCAGGGTATGGCGACGGCGATACAGTTGCAGCAGCAACGCCAGACCAATACTGGCCTCCGCCGCTGCCAGACTGATGGCCAGAATGTACATCACCTGCCCGTCCGCCTGACCCCAGTAGCTTCCCGCCACGATAAACGCCAGCGCTGCCGCGTTGATCATCACTTCCAGACTGATCAGCATAAACAGCAGATTACGGCGAACCAGCAGGCCGGTCAGCCCGAGAACAAAGAGGATTGCAGCCAGAATCAGGCCATGTTGTAGAGGGATCATGCTCTCTCCTCCGTTTTTCTTTTTGCCATTTCTGTCGTAACCGGTGCGTCACCAAAAACTTCGCCCGGTTTATGTTCACGACCAATATGGAACGCTACCACCAGACCGGCCAGCAGCAACATGGACGCCAGTTCAACCGCCAGAACGTAAGGCCCGAACAGAGCGATACCGACGGCTTTCGCGTCAATCATGTCACCTTTGATGCCGTGTTCATGCAATCCGAGAATCGACATGATCATGACAACCAGAAGGATGACCGACAAAATTGAAGGCCCGATCCAGGTCGCGGGTTTCAGCCACGCGCGTTCCTGTTCCTCGACGTTGCCAAGGTTCAGCATCATCACGACGAACACGAACAAGACCATGATGGCCCCGGCATAAACGATGATCTCCAGAGCACCGGCAAAGTAAGCACCGAGCGAGAAGAAAACCGCAGCAATCGCCAGCAAAGAGACGATCAGATACAGCAATGCATGCACCGGATTGGTGTGCGTGATAACACGCAATGTCGCCAACACGGCCACCAGGGCTGCAATATAAAATGCAAATTCCATGCTTGCGGCTCCTTAAGGCAACAGACCTTTGACGTTGATCGGTTTGGCTTCATTTTCAGCTTCGCCTTTCGGTTTACCGTCAACGGCCATACCGGACATCCGGTAGAAGTTATATTCCGGATATTTACCCGGCCCTGAAATCAGCAGATCTTCTTTTTCATACACCAGATCCTGGCGCTTGAATTCACCCATTTCGAAGTCCGGCGTCAGCTGGATGGCTGTTGTCGGGCACGCTTCTTCGCACAGGCCACAAAAGATGCAGCGGGAGAAGTTGATACGGAAGAATTCCGGGTACCAGCGGCCATCTTTCATTTCTGCTTTTTGCAGAGAGATACAGCCTACCGGACAGGCTACCGCACACAGGTTACAGGCAACGCAGCGCTCTTCGCCGTCCGGGTCGCGCGTCAACACGATACGGCCACGGTAACGCGGAGGTGGATTGACCGGAACTTCAGGGTACATCTGGGTTTCGCGCTTGGCGAAGGCGTGTAAGCCTATCATCCACAAGCTGCGAACCTGGGTACCGAACCCGACCACTATGTCTTTCAATGTCATGGTTTCATCACCCCTTATTGCGCGTTGTACAAGATGACCGCAGCGGTCGCCAGCAGATTAAGCAAGGTCAATGGCAGACAAACTTTCCAGCCAAATGACATTACCTGGTCGTAGCGGGGACGCGGTAAAGCAGCACGGATCAAAATGAACATCACCATGAAGAACGCTGTTTTCAATGCAAACCAGATAACCGGATACAGGAACGGTCCCTGCCAGCCACCGAAGAACAGGGTGACGATCAGCGCAGAGACAGTCACGATCCCGATGTATTCCCCCACGAAGAACAGACCGAATTTCATACCGGAATATTCAATGTGGTAACCATCGGCCAGTTCCTGCTCGGCTTCCGGCTGGTCAAACGGGTGACGGTGACACACAGCCACGCCAGCAATCGCAAAGGTCACGAAACCAAAGAACTGCGGAATGATATTCCAGAGGTGCGCCTGCGAATTCACGATGTCTTGCAGGTTAAATG
Source organism: Rahnella selenatireducens (assembly GCF_046449555.1). Lineage (NCBI taxonomy): Bacteria > Pseudomonadati > Pseudomonadota > Gammaproteobacteria > Enterobacterales > Yersiniaceae > Rahnella > Rahnella selenatireducens. Next base: position 202,364 of record NZ_JBKEZJ010000003.1, on the reverse strand, counting down.
AACCCGCCTGTGCCACAACGCCCATCAGCGATAACCCGAGGAACACTTCGTAGCTCAGCGTCTGAGCAGATGCACGCATCGCACCCAGCAGCGAGTATTTGTTGTTACTGGACCAGCCAGCAAACAACACCGCATAGACAGTCAGACCGGCCATCATCAGGAAGAACAAGATACCGATGTTCAGGTCTGCGGCGAACCAGGTCGGGCTGACCGGCACGATCGCAAAGGAGATCAACAGGGACGTAAAGGCAATCATCGGCGCCAGCGTAAAGATGGCTTTGTCGGTGAATTTAGGAACCCAGTCTTCCTTGAAGAACATCTTGATCATGTCGGCAACGAGTTGCAGGGAACCGCCCCAGCCGACACGGTTTGGCCCGTATCGGTTCTGGAACAGGCCCAGCAAGCGACGCTCGCCGAAACTCATGAAGGCCCCGCAGGTCACGACGACCAGCAGGATCACAATGGCTTTCAGGATAGCGATCAACGAATCGATCACAACAGGTGTAAACCAACTCATTGTGCTGCCTCCCGCAGATTTTCAACCGTTGCGCCCAGCAGCACCGGTGGAATACCCGGCAAGCCCAGCGGCAGGCCAAGCTGGCCCGGATTGAGGGTTTCACTCAGGCGCACCGGCAATTTGAGCTGCTGACCGGCGCAGGTGAATTCCACCTGAGAACCGGCATTCACGCCTAACAGAGCGGCATCGGCCGGGTTAACCATCACATAAGGTTGTGGCATGCGCTGCTGAATAACCGCAGAACGCTGAGTCATTTCTTCACTGCCGAACAGGTGATAGTAAGGCGCAACACGCCAGTTATCGCTCTGTGCCGTAAAGGCTGCCGGAATACCGGTGAAGTAGTCAAGGTTACCCTCCCCTGCTTCAATCAGACGCACACCCGGATCACCGTGACGCAGACTGCCGCCCACTTCGCTCTGGAATTTGTTCCAGGCCTGCGGTGAGTTCCAGCCTGGTGCCCAGGCGAATGGCACCTGATTGCGGTTGGCTGTCGGGCTGTTGTTCCCTTCCATCGAGAAGGCAAACATGGTGTCTTTATCCTGCGGCTGACGCGGTTCGTGCACGCTGATGTTGGCGCGCATTGCGGTACGGCCACTTGAACGGTGCGGAGAACGTGCCAGTTTCTGACCACGAATACGGAAGCTGGCGTTTGGCGCGGCGTCCACCATGCCTTTCAGCTGTGGAAGGGCTTCAACGCAGGCGTCGATAACGTGATCAAGCTGAGTCCAGTCCACATGACGGCTGTTGATGGTGGAATGCAGCGAGTGCATCCAGCGCCAGCTTTCCAGCATGGAAACGGTGGTGTCGTAGTAAGCCGGATCATAAACCTGGAAGAAGCGCTGTGCGCGGCCTTCCTGATTCACCAGCGTACCGTCGCTTTCGGCAAAACTTGCCGCAGGCAGGATCAGGCTGGCTTTATCCATGATTCGGGTGCGCTGATGGTCAACGACCAGCAGGTTCTGCACTTTCGCTAATGCCGCGTCCACGCTCGCTGCCGGAGCCTGACGGTAAAGATCATTCTCCATCACGATGGCGCTGTCAGCGTCACCACGGGTCAGAAGCTCAAGTGCGTCATCCAGCGTGCCGCCGCCAATCATCGACAAACCGATGCTGTTAGCCGCAGAAGCCACGAAAGTGATGCCGACATTGCTGCCCGCGACTTTCAGTGCTTTCGCGATGTTAGCGGCTGCTTCGATAATCGCATCAGAACCGGCGTTAGAACCGGTGATGATCAGTGGTTTGCGGGCACCGGTCAGCGCCTGCACGATCACGTCGATTTTCTTGTTCAGACCTTCAGCCAGATCACTGACCGCCGGGGCTGAATTATCCAGCGCATGAGCGATGGCAAAGCCGAAACGGGCTTGTTCATCGACCGGCGCGCGGTAATTGTAAGCCGCGATATCATCGAGCTTGGTGTTGTCCACGTTGGTGATGAACAACGGATGCTTGGCGTGCTGGCCAATGTTTTGCACCGCCGCGATTTGCCAGTCGGCAACACGTTGTGCCGCTGCCATCGCGCGCGCTTTACCTTTCACCGCCTGACGGACAGACAGCGCGATACGTGCGCCGGTCTGGGTCAAATCTTCGCCCAGCACCAGAACCGCATCATATTCTTCGATTTCACGCAGCGCTGGCGTGTGAACGCCGCTGTTGCGCAGAACATTGAGCATCAGTTGCAGACGCCCTTGTTCTGCCGCGTTAATGCCGGTGTAGAAGTTTTCTGCCCCGACCAGTTCACGCAGCGCAAAGTTGCTTTCCAGGCTGGCACGCGGAGAACCGATACCGATGGTTTTCTTCGCCTGACGGATGATATCCGCCGCGCCCTGCATCGCCTGTTCGGCGTTCAGTTCGATCCAGTCGTTGCCACGCAATTGCAGTGGTTTCTTCGGACGATCTTTCAGGTTCACGTAGCCGTAACCGAAACGACCACGGTCACACAGGAAGTAGTGGTTTACGGTTCCGTTATAACGGTTCTCGATACGACGCAGTTCGCCATAACGCTCACCCGGGCTGGTGTTACAGCCAACAGAACATTGCTGGCAGATGCTTGGCGCAAACTGCATGTCCCATTTACGGTTGTAACGTTCGGAGTGCGTTTTATCGGTGAACACGCCTGTCGGACAGACTTCTACCAGGTTACCGGAGAACTCGCTTTCCAGCGGGCCATCTTCCGGGCGACCGAAATAGACGTTGTCGTGCGCGCCATAGACACCCAGATCGGTGCCGTCCGCGTAATCCTTGTAGTAACGGACACAACGGTAGCAGGCGATACAGCGGTTCATTTCATGCGAGATGAACGGCCCGAGATCCTGGTTGTTATGGGTACGTTTGGTAAAGCGGTAGCGGCGCATACTGTGGCCGGTCATCACCGTCATATCCTGAAGGTGACAGTTACCGCCTTCCTCACACACCGGACAGTCGTGTGGGTGGTTGGTCATCAGCCATTCCACGACGCTTTCACGGAATTCTTTCGCTTCTCCGTCGTCGATGGAAATGAAGGTGCCATCAGACGCTGGTGTCATACATGACATCACCAGACGACCGCGCGTGTCTTCCGCATTTTGGTATTGCTTAACCGCACATTGGCGGCAAGCGCCGACGCTTCCCAGCGCCGGATGCCAGCAAAAATAAGGAATATCGAGGCCGAGAGAGAGGCAAGCCTGTAACAGGTTGTCCGCTCCGTCTACATCGTATTCTTTGCCGTCTACATGAATCGTAGCCATAGTCAGCATGCTTCCACGTGGCCCACCTGACGGCGGGCGTTAATCAAAAATTCTTGCCGGGTTGGCGTCTGTCCTGTTGGCAGCGCGTCCCTTGTTCCGGGAATTCGCGCACAGCGGGCTCACGTCCGCCGTCTGTTGCCTTCACTACCAGCGTTGTTTGAGCAGGTTGTTTGGCTGAATACCGCCAATCGCCCGCGCATTGTTGTAATGCTGTTTGGCGATACCCGCCTCGAACTCTTCCCGGAAATATTTAATCGCACTCTGCAATGGCTCCACGGCACCCGGCGCATGTGCGCAGAAGGTTTTGCCCGGACCCAGCTGGCGGCAAAGCTGCTCGAGGGTTTCGATATCCCCTGGCTGGCCTTCGCCACGTTCCAGCGCGCGCAGAATTTTCACACTCCACGGCAAACCGTCGCGGCACGGTGTACACCAGCCACAGGATTCACGGGCGAAGAACTCTTCGAGGTTACGCACCAGCGGGACCATGCCGATTTCGTTATCCACCGCCATTGCCAGCGCCGTACCCAAACGGCTTCCGGCTTTGCCAATACTGGCAAAATCCATCGGCATGTCGAGATGGTCAGCGGTCAGGAAGTCAGTCCCTGCCCCGCCCGGTTGCCAGGCTTTGAAAGTCAGACCATCGCGCATACCACCGGCATACTCTTCGAGGATTTCACGCGCCGTCGTACCAAACGGCAGTTCCCATACGCCCGGATTTTTTACCCGGCCAGAGAAGCCCATCAGTTTGGTCCCGGCATCTTCACTTTTGCCCGCAGAAATACCTTTGTACCAGTCCACGCCGTGCTCAAGAATGGCAGGCACGTTACACAGGGTTTCGACGTTGTTGACACAGGTCGGTTTACCCCAGGCACCGGCAGAGGCCGGGAACGGTGGTTTGGAACGCGGGTTGGCGCGGCGGCCTTCCAGCGAGTTAATCAGCGCGGTTTCTTCACCACAGATGTAGCGACCTGCACCGGTGTGAACAATCAGTTCGAAATCAAAACCGGTGCCGAGGATGTTTTTACCCAGCAGCCCCGCCGCTGTGGCTTCTTCGATCGCACGACGCAGGTTCACGGCGGCTTCGATGTATTCACCACGCAGGAAGATGTAGCCACGGTAAGATTTCAGCGCGAACGCGGAGATCAACATGCCTTCCACCAGAAGGTGCGGCATTTGCTCCATCAGCATGCGGTCTTTGTAAGTACCCGGTTCCATCTCATCGGCGTTGCACAGCAGATAGCGGATGTTCATGCTTTCGTCTTTCGGCATCAGGCTCCACTTCAGACCCGTGGAGAAACCTGCACCGCCGCGGCCTTTCAGGCCGGCGTCTTTCACCAGATTGACGATTTCTTCCTGCGCCATGCCTTTCAGCGCTTTTTCTGCACCGACGTAACCGTTTTTGCTACGGTATTCGTCAATCCAGACAGGCTGTTTGTCATCGCGCATACGCCAGGTCAGCGGATGCATCTCCGGCGTGCGTTCGATATGTCGGGGTGTATAGGTCATGCGTAGCGCTCCAGTAGCTGGCCGATCGCTTCTGGCGTCAGGTGGCTGTGCGTGTCCTCATCAATCATCATTGATGGGCCTTTGTCACAGTTACCGAGGCAGCAGGTCGGCAGCAGGGTGAAGCGTCCGTCTTCGGTCGTTTCGCCCGGCTTGATGTGCAACTGTTGTTCAAGAGCAGCCTGGATCCCCTGATAACCGGTGATGTGGCACACCACGCTGTCACAGTAACGGATCACATGGCGGCCCACCGGCTGGCGGAAGATCTGGCTGTAGAATGTCGCCACACCTTCAACGTCGCTGGCGGGAATGCCCAGAACATCGGAGATCGCGTAGATAGCACCGTCTGGCACCCAACCACGCGCTTTCTGCACGATTTTCAACGCTTCGATAGAGGCCGCGCGGGCATCTTCGTAGTGATGTTTTTCGTGTTCAATCGCTTCACGTTCAGCATCGCTCAGCACGAACATCGGCGGCGCAACAGGCTCGCTGATGTTGATGTACTGAACTTCTGAGTCTTTATTGATATCTGTCATCGTTAGCGGTCCACATCTGACATTACAAAATCGATACTGCCCAGATACACGATCAGGTCGGATACCAGGCTGCCACGGATTACGGACGGGATCTGCTGCAAATGCGGGAAGCTCGGCGTACGGACGCGCGTGCGGTAGCTCATGGTGCTGCCGTCACTTGTCAGGTAGTAGCTGTTGATCCCTTTGGTTGCTTCAACCATCTGGAAAGATTCTTGCGCAGGCATGACCGGACCCCACGACACTTGCAGGAAGTGCGTGATCAGGGTTTCGATATGTTGCAGCGTGCGCTCTTTCGGTGGCGGCGTGGTCAGCGGGTGATCCGCCTTGAACGGGCCTTCCGGCATGTTTTTGTAGCACTGCTCCAGAATGCGCAGACTCTGACGAAGCTCTTCCACTTTCAGCATCACGCGGGAATAGCAGTCACTGACGCCATCGCCGGTCGGGATTTCAAAATCGAAGTTTTCGTAGCCAGAGTATGGACGCCATTTACGCACGTCGAACGGAATACCCGTTGCGCGCAGGCCAGCACCGGTGGTGCCCCAGGCCAGAGCGTCGTCAGCGTTATACGCCGCAACGCCTTTGGAACGGCCAATCAGAATGGTGTTTTTCAGTGCCGCTTTGACGTAGGAATCCAGACGTGCTGGCATCCAGTCAAGGAACTCACGCAGCAGACGATCCCAGCCTTTCGGCAGGTCATGTGCAACGCCACCAATACGGAACCAGGCCGGGTGCATACGGAAACCGGTGATCGCTTCCACCAGATCGTAGATTTTCTGACGGTCGGTAAAGGCGAAGAACACCGGCGTCATCGCGCCCACGTCCTGAATAAACGTAGAGATGTACAGCAGATGGCTGTTGATGCGGAACAGTTCAGACAGCATCACGCGGATGGTATTAACGCGATCAGGCGTGACGATACCGGCCAGTTTTTCAACCGCCAGAACGTAAGGCATTTCGTTAACACAGCCGCCAAGATATTCGATACGGTCGGTATACGGGATGTAGCTGTGCCAGGACTGGCGTTCGCCCATCTTCTCAGCACCACGGTGGTGGTAACCAACGTCCGGAACGCAGTCGACAATTTCTTCGCCATCAAGCTGCAATACGATACGGAACGCACCGTGCGCAGATGGGTGGTTCGGCCCGAGGTTAAGGAACATGAAGTCCTCATTCTCGGTCCCGCGCTTCATGCCCCAGTCTTCCGGCTTGAAGGTCAGCGATTCCATCTCGAGTTCTTCTTTTTGCCGGGTCAGCTCATAAGGGTCGAACTCGGTGGCGCGCGCCGGATAATCTTTACGCAGCGGGTGACCTTCCCACGTCTGCGGCATCATGATGCGCGTCAGATGCGGGTGGCCATCGAAGGTAATACCGAACATTTCCCAGGTTTCACGCTCGTACCAGTTGGCATTCGGGAACACCTTGGTGACGGTCGGAACATGGAGATCGTTTTCTGACAACGCCACTTTGATCATGATGTCGCGGTTACGCTCGACAGAGATCAGGTGGTAGAAAACGGAAAAATCCGCAGCCGGTAAACCGTCGCGGTGAGTACGTAAACGCTCATCAAAGCCATGCAAATCGAAAAGCATGACATAAGGTTTTGGCTGTTTTCGTAAAAAAGTAATCGCTTCCAGTACCTGTTCGCGCTTGAACCATACCACGGGAATTCCGGTACGGGTTGCCTGAACAGTAAAGGCCTCTGGCCCAAAACGGTTACGCAATTCGCCGATCACCGGATCATCGAGATGATCACGGGTATGCCATGCTGGCAGGGCTGAATCTTGCGTCGTCAAATCTGTCATATTTTTTTCACCACACTAAATGGTCATTTATGCCGTAAGGGGGACACCTCACCCCTCAGGGTTGACTCTCAGACCGCAGTGTTAAATCTCGTCCGGCGAACGCAGATTTGTCACGGCAATACGCTCAGCACGTTTACGCTCTTTTTCAGACTGCATATTCGCGCGGTAAACACCCTGGTCGCCGACAACCCATGACAATGGGCGACGTTCTTTACCGATAGATTCCTGCAGCAGCAGTAATGCCTGCATGTACGCTTCCGGACGCGGCGGGCACCCCGGGATATACACGTCGACAGGCAAGAATTTATCCACACCCTGTACCACAGAATAAATATCGTACATGCCGCCGGAATTCGCACAGGCGCCCATCGAAATCACCCATTTTGGTTCCAGCATCTGGTCGTAAAGACGCTGAATAACCGGAGCCATTTTGGTGAAGCAGGTACCTGCAACCACCATGAAGTCCGCCTGACGGGGAGATGCACGCAGTACTTCTGCGCCAAAACGCGCAACGTCATGCACCGCAGTGAATGACGTCACCATTTCAACGTAACAGCAGGAAAGGCCGAAGTTGTAGGGCCAGAGGGAGTTTTTACGGCCCCAGTTCACCATGCCGTGCAATGATTCCTGGAGATTCCCCATGAAAACGCTGCGCTTAACCTGCTCCTGAAGAGGATCGCCGACGACCTCCTGAGACTGCAGAGGGTAACGGTCGTTCTCACCGTCCGGGTCTATGCGGGTGAGCGTATAGTCCATCTTAATGCCTCGCTATGACTACTTACTGAGGGTGATTGTTGGTATTAATTGCCGGGCTTGGTTTCACAGGTCCTTTCGAACGAGTTGGGGTCCAGTCGAGCGCGCCAATTCGCACCAGATAGAACAAACCGGCCAGCAGTACCAAAATGAAAATGGTGGCTTCAACGAATCCCGTCCAGCCGCTTTCGCGGATTGACGTTGACCATGCGTAGAGATACAGGGCTTCAACGTCGAAAATGACGAAAAACATTGCGACCAGATAGAACTTTGCGGAAAGGCGCAGACGGGCAGTGCCCACCGAGGCGATACCTGATTCAAAAGGCGTGTTTTTGTAGCGTGCTCTGGCTCTCCCGCCAAGAAACGCGGCGCCCAGTAACATCAGGCAGCACAGCCCAACGGCAACGATAAGAAAAACGGCGAACGCCCAATGTTGAGCGATGACTTCAGTGGCTGTTGACATACTCATTGCTTACTCATCAAAAGTGGCACTTTGGCATCTGCTCTTAGGGTCGGCAGTTTGCGTACCACATCGATTCAAGGGAAGGATTAATAACCACACAGTTCACGGCTCAACAAGGCATTAAGCCAGTGATTTGTTGTGGGCTTTTTACCCTTTTCTATAACCTTTTGTCAACTTTGACAAAAGTATCTCCACATTAGTTTACATGCTTAGCATTTAATTAACATATCATGCGACGGTACTTAAGCTAAATCGTGTCAGTTAAATACCGTGATAAAGCATGAGCCTGGGATGGGAGTTATTACATCTTTCGGGCTTTCCTATTGTCGCAGGAATATCCGGCTCTTCCACTCTCTTAATAGGGGTATTTTTTTGATCCATGTCAGAGTTCTGTCAATTTTGAGAGAAAAAAGGCCACACATTTAACAAGTTTTGTTGATTTTCAAAAAACGACAAGCGATTTGCGGAAAAATTTGATGCATTTTTTTAACCTGGAAAATTCAGGTTTTTGCGTCATTTAGTGTCGTGATAGTGAACGGGAATGACAGTCGTAGCGGGAAAGTAAAAAGGCTAATGCAGAAAAATTCGTATTTGGAGGGAGTTAGTAAAGTAAACCGCTAAAAACACAACTTTACCACCTCTAAAGAGGTAGAAACCTTTACCCCCGCCCCGTTGGACGGAGGCGGAAGGTAAAGCGGGGTTATTTTTAACTTTGAGAGTCTGCCAGGAACTCATGATCGTCATCCACAACGGGACGCGGACCATAGGCACTGAGAGAGTACGGATCATTGCCTTGTTCAACGGCATTGAAAATCGCCATCGCCAGTTCATTTTCACAACGGGCGTTTTTGTACAGCACGTACTGAGTGTCCGGCAATCGTGGCAGACCATCCTGCTCACCCAAAACGCGCAGTTCCGGGCTCATCATTTCAATGGGCCGAGCGGTCACGCCTAATCCGGCACGAACGGCGGCACGGATTGCAGACAATGTTGACGCGACGTAAGCAATACGCCATGGGATTCCAGCCTGATTAAGATGATCTATCGCCATCATACGATACGGGCTGGGTTCATCAAGAACCACCAGCGGCACACTGTCCCCTGACGGATAGGCGAAATCAGCCGAGCAATACCATAATGTTGGCGATGTACGCAGGACAATATGCGGATGATCGGTAGTGGTCATCGTGGTGATGGCCAAATCGACTTCCTCACTTTCCAGCATTGACAGCATAAACGGGCTGCGTTTCACGCGCACATCAATAGACAACTTCGGATAGACCGAGGTCACGCGGCTGAGCAGGAAAGGTAAGATGGTGTCAGCAGTATCATCTGACGCACCAATCGTTATCCCGCCCTGAACATTGCTGTACATCAAGGAGGTGCACGCTTCGTCGTTGAAACGAAGAATTTTACGTGCATACCCCAATAACTGAATACCGTGTTCAGTTAATAATTTATTGCGTCCATGTCTGGCAAACAGTTCTTTTCCAACGAGTTGTTCTAGACGTTGCATCTGTTGGCTAACCGCCGACTGAGTACGACACACGGCAGCAGCAGCCGCAGCGAACGTATTTAAATCGGCAACAGCTACAAATGTCCTCAACAGGTCAAGGTCGAGATTGAGGATTGGACGATTTGCAATTGTCATAGTTTTTCTTCACTTTATAGAATCTAATAACAAGCTACCCTGATGGTGCGTCAAAGTACCCGCAAAAAGCAGAATACCAGATATGGCCGATACTCACTCATTTGATAAGTGAAATTGAGAAATATTTGTGCACGAAAGTTTTCCACTTAGTGAGCATCGAACCATTAAAAGCACGCACTGTAATTCCGCACAAGGCAGGAATGATTAGAGCGTCTTAATTAATATAGTCCGTTCCGTAAAACCCTTCCACATGCCTTACATACCGGCCTGCTGCTGACAAAACCCTGACAATCGGCAATCTGCCCGAGAAAAAACATAAGCTAAATTAACTAATAAAAGTAAGGTATGAAAATATAACCCATTAAATTCATTGGCTCAAACGAATAACCATTTAATACCACTGGTCATTAGTTAATGGATCATTAAGATTTTTCTTGTTTCATCAAATTTTGTTTATAGCGATTTTTATTATATATATGCCAGTAAAGCATTCACTTATTCAAAAAAGAATAGGTTTCAGATATTGCCCCGACATGATCATTCATCCAGCACTCACTATTAATCATTAGTTAAATAAAACTAATTCTCATCAGACTTTTTCCCTTGTTAATCATCCGCACACAATTTTTTTTCAGAATTTGTCGAGCTTTGGTAAGTTTTCATGATGTTCTGCCCAAAAAGAACACAGTCGCTAAGCCGAAAAGGCAATCGTAGTACAGCAATAACAGTGAAATTACCGGTTATAAAACCACCATTTGCAAAATAAAAAATCACACAAATGACATTTACAAGAATTAAAAACCATTTACTGTCCTGTAAGCCATGGGAAAGAACCACCTCCGGCCGCATTAATGCTGTTTTTCACCAAAACGGTGCGTAGCCCTTCTCACACCCGCTCCGGGGTAGTAAATTGACTCCCTCGCACTGTTCTACGGTCGCCTGGCGCCAGGGAAGAACAGGCTTTACTGCAAAAGGCTCCTATTTACATGTCCCCGATTGAAAAATCCCACAAACTGGACAACGTCTGTTATGACATTCGCGGCCCGGTGCTTAAAGAAGCAAAACGTCTTGAAGAAGAAGGCAACAAAGTCCTCAAACTGAACATCGGCAACCCTGCCCCGTTCGGTTTCGACGCGCCTGATGAAATCCTGATCGACGTAATCCGCAATTTGCCGACTTCACAGGGCTACTGTGATTCAAAAGGCCTGTTTTCTGCACGTAAAGCGATCATGCAGCACTATCAGGCGCGAGACATGCGCGATATCACGGTTGAAGACATTTACATCGGTAACGGTGTTTCTGAGCTGATCGTTCAGTCGATGCAGGCATTGCTGAACACAGGCGACGAAATGCTGGTACCAGCGCCAGATTATCCGTTGTGGACCGCCGCAGTTTCTCTGTCCGGCGGTAACGCGGTGCATTACCTGTGCGATGAAGGAGCCGACTGGTTCCCGGATATCGCTGATATTCGTGACAAAATCACGCCTCGCACCCGTGGCATTGTGATCATTAACCCGAACAATCCGACCGGAGCGGTGTACAGCAAGGAATTGCTGATGCAGATCGTCGAGATCGCGCGTGAACACAACCTGATCATCTTTGCCGACGAAATCTACGACAAGATCCTGTACGACGAAGCCCAGCACATTTCCATTGCGTCACTGGCACCGGATCTTCTGACCGTAACCTTCAATGGTCTGTCAAAAACCTACCGCGTTGCCGGTTTCCGTCAGGGCTGGATGGTGCTGAACGGACCGAAAAAACACGCCAAAGGCTATATAGAAGGTCTGGAAATGCTGGCCTCGATGCGTCTGTGTGCCAACGTGCCGATGCAGCACGCCATTCAGACAGCACTTGGCGGTTACCAGAGTATCAGCGAATTCATTCAGCCGGGTGGGCGCCTGGTTGAACAGCGTGACCGCGCGTGGGAACTGATTAACCAGATCCCTGGCGTGTCCTGCGTGAAGCCGAAAGGCGCGCTGTATATGTTCCCGCGTATTGATGCCAAGCGTTTCAATATTCAGGATGACCAGAAAATGGTGCTCGATTTGCTGTTACAGCAAAAAGTTCTGCTGGTTCAGGGCTCTGCTTTTAACTGGCCTTATCCTGACCACGTCCGTATCGTGACGCTCCCGCGCGTAGACGAACTGGAAATGGCAGTGAATAAGTTCGGTCGTTTCCTCGAAACCTACCGTCAGTAATGATCAGGGCGCAGACATCTGCGCCCTTTTTTCTTTCTGCGCATTTCCGCATTTGCATAACGGTTTCGCACTGCTCACAATGGACTCTCATTCACCGTTGTTATTGAGAGTGCTATGAGTCAGAGCCATTTTTTCGCCCACCTTTCCCGCCTTAAACTGATCAGCCGCTGGCCGCTGATGCGCAACGTCCGCACCGAGAATGTGTCCGAACACAGCCTCCAGGTCGCCTTCGTGGCTCATGCCTTAGCCGTGATCAAAAACCGCAAATTTAACGGCAATCTGAGCGCCGAACGCGTTGCCCTTCTGGCGATGTATCACGATGCCAGCGAAGTGCTGACCGGCGATATGCCGACGCCCATCAAGTATTACAATCCGCAAATTGCCCATGAATACAAAAAGATCGAGAAAATTGCTCAGCAAAAACTGATCGAAATGCTGCCGAAAGAATTGCAGGAGGATTTCCGTCCGCTGATTGACGAACACTACTATACGGAAGATGAAAAACTGACGGTAAAACAGGCCGATGCTTTGTGCGCGTACCTGAAATGCCTGGAAGAATTGTCTGCGGGTAATAACGAATTTACGCTGGCAAAAGCGCGTCTGGAAAAGACACTGGCCGACAGAAAAAGCCCGGAAATGGACTACTTCATGGAAGTCTTTATCCCGAGCTTCAGTCTGTCACTGGATGAAATCAGCCTCGATTCTCCGCTCTGATCGCCTTCTGCGCGTCAGAACGGGAAAAGTACCGGCACCAGAAAAATGCTGACGACCATCACCAACAGCGTAAAAGGCACGCCGATACGGATGAAATCGCCGAACTTGTAGTTGCCGGGCACCATCACCAGCGTATTCACCGGTGATGAAACCGGCGTCATGAACGCCGCCGAGGCTGCAATCGCGATAATCATGGTAAACGGGTAAGGCGAAACGCCCATCTGATGCGCCGCCGCAATGGCGATCGGCGCCATCAGTACGGCCGTTGCAGTATTGGAAATAAATAACCCGATACCGGCGCAGAGCACAAACAAGCTCAGTAGCATCATGTGCGGCCCGTATCCCCCGCTCACTTCCATCAGACCTTTTACAATCAGCGCAACGCCGCCGGTTTTTTGCAGCGCCAGCGCGAAAGGCATCATCCCGACGATCAGCAGCAAGCTCGGCCAGTGAATGGCTTTATACGCGCCTTCCATCGTGATGCAGCGGAACTTGCCCATCAGCATGCAGGCAATAATGGCTGCGATGGCATTTGGCACGTCGTCGGTAAGCATTAGCGCGACCATCAGCGCCAGACAAAACAGCGCATGGGGTGCCTGGCTGAGTGCGGGCGCGACTTCATCCACTTCGGCGGGCAGATTCAGCACAATGAAATCATGCATTTGCTGTTGTAACTGGCGGATGAGTTTCCAGTTGCCAATCACCAGCAACATATCGCCCAGTTGTAAGACTTCATCAACCAGTTTGCCTTCCAGCGCTTCGCCCTGCCGGCGAATGCCGACCACGTTCAGGCCGTACGTTGAGCGGAATGCCACGTCGCGCAGCGTTTTACCCAGCAGTTCGGAATCGGGGATCAGTGAAACCTCCGCCATACCGACATCCCGCGACTGCTCGGAAAAATATTCGCCACGTAAAACCATCGGCTCAAGCATTTCATCGGTACAGAACTGGCGGACAGAAACGTCGGGATCGGCCATATCCAGCAGCAATACATCCCGTGCAAACAGCTCGGTATTACCGGTGGCGCTAACCATGACACGACGGAACTTGCGCCAGCGCTCAATGCCCACCACATTTGCGCCATAACGGGAGCGCAAGTGCAAATCGTCCAGCGTGCGTCCTACCAACGGAGAACCGGGGCGAATCGTCATCCGGCGCGCACGTCCGGTCAGGTGGTAATCGCGGATAAGATCACGAAAAGTGCGGCGTTTCCAGCGCTGTTTGTCCTGCGATGCGTCTTCGGAGGAGAGCCAGCGGCGGGCGAGCAGCATATATCCCACGCCCATTACCAACACGACCAGCCCCACAGGCGTCACGCCAAAGAAGCCAAAACCGTCAAAACCCTCGCGCAGTAATTCGCTGTTAACGACCATGTTGGGTGGCGTCGCGACAAGCGTCATCATTCCGCTGATCAACCCCGCAAAACTCAGCGGCATCATCAGGCGGGCTGGAGAAGTTTTCATTCGGGCAGAAACGCTGATAACGACGGGAATGAAAATCGCCACCACGCCGGTCGAACTCATAAATGCGCCTAATCCGGCAACGGTCAACATTAATAACACCAGCATACGGGTTTCGCTGTTACCCGCGACCTTCATGAGCCAGTCACCCACCTGATAAGCCACGCCGGTTCTGACCAACCCCTGCCCGACAACAAACAGCGCAGCAATCAGAATCACGTTCGGGTCGCTGAATCCGGCAAGCGCTTCATTGATGGTCAGCGTTCCGCTCAGCACGAAAGCAATGATGACAAGTAACGCCACGATATCCATCCGCAGCGTATTGCGCGCGAACAACACCATGGCAATCACAAGCAGTATCACTACCCAGATTAATTCACCGGTCAAAACAAACTCCTTTTGCGTTGAGATGGCGGAAATATGCTCAATGAGGCTATTTGAAGTATGACGGGTATCAGGATGGCATAAAAAAACCCCGCTGCTGCGGGGTTTATATCAATTAAAAGGCGTTAATTGTACTTTTTATGCGCTTAGCGAAGGCTGACGGTCACGCCGTTATCGGAAGGATGAAGCAGTAAATCTTTCAGGGAGGAAAGATCGAAATCTACATCTTCGATTCCCGGTGTGTCAGACGGCGCGTTAACCGCTATCACTTTACAACCGGCCGCAAGACCGGACATTACGCCCGCTGCGGCATCTTCCACCACGACACAATCTTCCGGCGCCAGGCCCAGACGTTCTGCTCCCAGCAGATAAGCATCCGGCTTAGGCTTGCCGTGTTTAACCTGTTCTGCCGTGATGAACACTTCCGGCTCAGGCAAATTCGCGGCTTTATGACGTGCACTGGCCACAGGCATGGAACCCGAGGTCACAATCGCCCACGGAATGTTCATGCGGTTGAGTTCGCTTAAAATAAGATGAGCGCCCGGCAGAGCTGTAACACCTTCAGTGTCAGTGGCTTCGATCTTTTCCAGTTTATCGAACTCTTCCTGAATCTTTTCTTCGCTTGCGCCTTCCATAAAATGACGTAAAGAAGTGATTGCCTGTTTGCCATGAATAAAGGCCAGAACATCCTGCGGGTTGGCCCCCCAGCTGAGTGCCCAGTTAATCCAGGAGCGTTCTACGGCGGGCAGTGAATCCACTAACGTTCCATCAAGGTCGAACAAGAAACCTTTGCACTCCACAGGCAATTCCTCTTTAGTTATCTCAATTTAGGCATTTATGATTTGCGCTATCTCGACGGCACTCAAATGGTACTGACGAGGACAAGATTGCCAGACGGCCAACATGCGCTGGTATTTATCCCACATTTTGGTCTGCGCGTTAAAGCCGTGCGTCCCCGCATCAAAATCAGTGTAACGTCCTTCGGTGTTCACCATAAAGCGGACATAGCTTAAATAGCGGGATTCTGTTGCAGCATCAAAACCGAGGAAATCAATACGGCGGCGATCCAAATCCTGAGTGTCTTTCAGGTTGGTCCATGAAACCTGCATAGCATGATGCATTTCCATAATGTTAATTACGGTGCGGCAGGTTTCTTCCGGCAATTCGCCAAAGTCTCTGTCCAGCTCGCGCATTTGCAAACCAAAACCACGTTCGATCACCGTTTGTAACCGGCGATAACGCTCCGCGTTATCGGGATCCAGCATAGTCATCATTTTATATTGATTCGACAAAATCAGGCGTTGAGCGTTCGTCATTTCCATCGTGAAAATCCTCATGTCTGCATAATGAGCAAAGCATGGCATAGCGCAAAGTTCTGCGAAATCGCAAGCACACCATTCTTTGATTTGGGTCTGGATCTCATCTGAAATAATCACCGGAGGAGACGTTCCTCCGGTCAAAATGCGGCGTAAAACGATGTTAATGACGGGACGGGCAGAATTACAGATCGTCTAAGAAGGTTTTATCGAGCTGCTTGAAAGCCCGCTTGAGAACATCGGCCAGCGACTGATACGTCGGCGTGCCTTCAATCGGGGCTAATGCCTGCCCGGCTTCGACGAGTTTATTGCGCACATCGTGGAACCAGTTCATCAGCGTGGGCGGCAGCGGCGTCAGGGAACGACGGCCAAGCCACCACAACCCTTGCATCGGCAGGCTACAGGCAAAAATAGCGGTCGCCACGGCCGGCCCCAGTTGTCCGCCCATGGCAATTTGCCAGCTTAGCGTGAAAACGGCCACGGCGGGCATTACGCGTACAGCAAATCGGGTGGCACTGGAAATCCGGTTCTCAGGGAATACCGGAGCCAGACGCTTATCTGACGGCCATGTCTTCATGTAGTGCTGCCCGCGCTGGAAAACCTGGAACCAGCCTACGGAGCCTGTTGGCTTACTCGTCATAGATGCACCTCAACTTCACGTATAAAATTTAAAAAATATTTGTAAAACACAAACTGGAGTTTACCACGATAAAATATATTTTGTTTTTGCTGGCACCTGTCGGTATTCTATCGCAGCCTTGCATACCTCTCAGCCGACAAGGTTAATATAAAGTTGGGGCGGAAACGCGAAATTGCAATGTTTTCTCCCTACATTAAGCATAGTGCCTTGCGTCGGGTGGTTTTGTAATTAGTTATTGTATTTTTTGTTAGTGTTTTTACTTATTAGCAACATTCTGAAGAAGCATAACAGGAACGTTTTCATCTGCAAGACGGACGTTTCACCGTTATCCGGGAGATTAAAAAATCTGTTCCCCGCGATTCTTCAGCTTTTTCATCGTCATGCCTGTTATGGCTCTCTGGCATGATGTTAATCATAATTGTCACCGCCATTATGCGCTACGCTTGATGTCAGACTGACGATTTATTAACCACGTGTATTGTTTTTTTTAAACAGCACCAACAATAAATAGGTACTTCCATGTCGAGTAAGCTTGTACTGGTTCTTAACTGTGGTAGTTCTTCCCTTAAGTTTGCCATCATTGATGCAGCAAACGGTGAAGAACACATTTCAGGTTTAGCCGAATGTTTCCATCTGCCAGAAGCACGCATTAAATGGAAAATGGACGGTGGCAAAGAAGAAGCCGCTTTAGGTGCGGGTGCCGCACACAGCGAAGCGCTGAAATTCATTGTTAACAATATTCTGAGCAAAAAACCTGAGCTGTCCGCAGAGCTGGTTGCAATCGGCCACCGTATCGTTCATGGCGGCGAGAAGCTGACTAAATCTATGCTGATCAACGACGCGGTGATCGAGGGTATCAAAGAATCTATCCCGTTTGCACCGCTACATAATCCGGCTCACCTGATCGGTATCGATGAAGCACTGAAATCTTTCCCTAAACTGGCTGACAAAAACGTTGCTGTTTTCGACACCGCGTTCCATCAGACCATGCCTGAAGAATCTTACCTCTACGCGCTGCCGTACAGCCTGTATAAAGATCACCACATTCGTCGTTACGGCGCACACGGCACCAGCCACTTTTATGTGACTCAGGAAGCCGCGAAAATGCTGAACAAACCCGTGGAAGAAGTGAACCTGATCACTTGCCACCTGGGTAACGGCGGTTCTGTCAGCGCAATCCGTAACGGTAAATGCGTTGATACTTCTATGGGTCTGACCCCGCTGGAAGGTCTGGTCATGGGGACCCGCAGCGGTGACATCGACCCGGCAATCATCTTCCACCTGCATGATTCTCTGGGCATGAGCGTTGATCAAATCAACAAAATGCTGACCAAAGAATCCGGCCTGCTGGGCCTGACTGAAGTCACCAGCGACTGCCGCTATGTTGAAGACAACTACGCCACCAAAGCTGACGCTAAACGTGCAATGGACGTGTTCTGCCACCGTCTGGCGAAATACATCGGTGCGTATACTTCACTGATGGAAGGCCGTCTGGACGCTATCGTGTTCACCGGTGGTATCGGCGAAAACGCGGCAATGGTTCGCGAACTGTCTTTGGACAAACTGGCTCTGCTAGGCTTTGAAGTTGACCACGAGCGCAACCTGGCTGCACGCTTTGGCAAATCCGGTGCTATCAACAAAGAAGGCACCCGTACCGCTCTGGTTATCCCAACCAATGAAGAGCTGGTGATTGCACAAGACGCCGCGCGCCTGACCGCATAAAACGACCCTAAACTGCCAGCGAAAGCTGGCAGTCATTTTTCTACTATCATCAAAGGCAAACGCCGCCCGTTTGGACGCACCGCGCAGGATAATCATCGCGCTTATGCTGATCATTATCCCCTCTGCACAAACCTGCGAATGTTCTTGCCTGGCAACCGTCAAAGAGGTTTAGCCGTGTCCCGTACAATTATGTTGATCCCAACAGGCACCAGCGTAGGTCTGACCAGCGTCAGCCTGGGTGTGATCCGTGCAATGGAACAAAAAGGCGTCAGCCTGAGCATCTTCAAGCCTATCGCGCAACCGCGTACCGGCGGTGATGCACCTGACCAGACCACCACCATCATTCGTGCCAACTCCACCGTGACCGCAGCGGAACCGCTGAAAATGAGCCACGTTGAAACCTTGCTGAGTTCAAACCAGCAAGACGTGCTGATGGAAGAAATCATCGCGCGTTACCACGAAAACACCAAAGACGCTGAAGTCGTTCTGGTTGAAGGCCTGGTTCCTACACGTAAGCACCAGTTCGCGAATGCCCTGAACTATGAAATCGCCAAAACCCTGAACGCAGAAATCGTCTTCGTTCTGGCGCTGGGTAACGATTCTCCGGCACAGCTCAAAGAGCGCATTGAACTGGCGCGCAGCAGCTTCGGCGGCAGCAAAAACAAAAACATCACCGGCGTTATCATCAACAAACTGAACGCACCGGTTGACGATCAGGGTCGTACACGTCCTGACCTGTCTGAAATCTTTGATGATTCCACCAAAGCCAGCGTTGCCAACGTTGACCCGACTCAACTGTTTGCCAACAGCCCGCTGCCGGTTCTGGGCTGCATTCCGTGGAGCTTCGAGCTGATTGCCACCCGCGCAATCGACATGGCGAAACACCTGAATGCCCGCATCATCAACGAAGGTGACGTCAAAACCCGCCGCGTGAAGTCCGTGACTTTCTGCGCACGCAGCATTCCTCATATGCTGGAACATTTCCGTCCGGGTTCACTGCTGGTAACTTCCGCAGACCGTCCTGATGTGCTGGTTTCAGCCTGTCTGGCCGCGATGAACGGCGTTGAGATCGGCGCAATCCTGCTGACCGGCGGTTATGAAATTGATGACCGCATCAACCAGCTCTGCGAACGTGCTTTCCAGACTGGCCTGCCGGTCTTCATGGTAGACACCAATACCTGGCAGACGTCCCTGAGCCTGCAAAGCTTCAATCTTGAAGTGCCTGCGGACGACCATCAGCGCGTTGAAAAACTGCAACAATACGTGGCTTCTCACATCAACGCAGACTGGATCAACTCCCTGAGCGCGCACTCCGAGCGTTCGCGTCGTCTGTCTCCTCCGGCCTTCCGTTATCAGCTGACCGAACTGGCCCGCAAAGCCGGCAAACGTATCGTTCTGCCAGAAGGCGACGAGCCACGTACCGTGAAAGCGGCCGCGCTGTGTGCTGAACGTGGTATCGCGGAATGCGTTCTGTTGGGTAACCCTGACGAAATCAAACGCGTTGCTGCCGCTCAGGGCGTGACGCTGGGTAAAGGCATCGAAATCGTTGATCCAGTTGCCGTGCGTGAAGAATACGTTGCCCGTCTGGTTGAACTGCGTAAAAGCAAAGGGATGACCGAAGTGGTTGCCCGTGAACAGCTGGAAGACAATGTGGTTCTGGGCACACTGATGCTCGAACAGGGTAACGTTGACGGCCTGGTTTCCGGTGCTGTTCACACCACCGCAAACACCATCCGTCCTCCGTTGCAGTTGATCAAAACCGCACCGGGCAGCTCACTGGTTTCTTCCGTGTTCTTCATGCTGTTGCCTGACCAGGTTCTGGTTTACGGTGACTGCGCGATCAACCCGGATCCAACCGCTGAACAGCTGTCAGAAATCGCAATCCAGTCTGCGGATTCCGCGGCGGCATTCGGTATCGAGCCGCGCGTTGCGATGATCTCCTACTCTACCGGTAACTCTGGTGCAGGCAGCGACGTTGAGAAAGTGCGTGAAGCAACCCGTCTGGCGCAGGAAAAACGTCCTGACCTGATCATCGATGGCCCGCTGCAATACGACGCCGCTATCATGGCTGACGTAGCGAAATCCAAAGCACCAAACTCACCGGTTGCCGGTAAAGCTACCGTGTTCATCTTCCCTGACCTGAACACCGGTAACACCACGTATAAAGCGGTACAGCGTTCTGCGGACCTGGTCTCTATCGGGCCGATGTTGCAGGGTATGCGCAAACCGGTTAACGACCTGTCCCGTGGCGCACTGGTTGACGATATCGTCTACACCGTTGCCCTGACTGCGATTCAGTCTGCTCAGGCAGAAGCGGCGGTTCCGGCTAAATAAGCCAGACCCTCTGAACGCAAAACGCCGGTCTTGATGACCGGCGTTTTTTTTAGCGCAAAGGAAATTACAGCAACGCTTTTGCGGCTTCCAGAATATGCTCCGCCGTCAGGCCATATTCCTGCTGTAAAAATTCCTGCGTTCCCACCTGACCGTAACGCTCTTTCACGCCGACACGACGCATCGGTACAGGGTGATTCTCTACCAGCACTTCAGCTACCGCCGAACCCAGACCGTTATGAATACTGTGGTTCTCACAGGTCACGATTTTACCCGTTTTCGCGGCGTACTTAATGATGATGTCTTTATCGATAGGTTTGAGTGTAAACATGTCGATCACCGCGGCGCTGACACCTTCGCGCTCCAGCATTTCTGCCGCCTTCAGCGCTTCCGCCACCATAATACCGTTGGCAATCAACGTGACATCGCTGCCGTCGCGCAGCAGATTTGCCTTACCAATGGTGAATGTCGAACCTTCCTTGTAAACCTGCGTGGCCTGTTTACGGATAGTCCGCACCCAGTAAAACCCTTTCAGATCCATCAGCTGCAACAGGATATTGCGGAACATCACCGCGTCGGTCACTTCCATCACCACCGAGCTTGCCAGCCCGCGCACAATGCCCATATCTTCAAAAGACATATGCGTGCCGCCATTGTGGCAGGCGCTGACGCCCGCATCCGAAGCGATGATTTTGACGTTATTCTTCTGGTAATCCAGCGACATAAACAGCTGATCGAAACAGCGGCGGCTGGCAAAAGCGGTAAATGTATGCACAAACGGCACACGCCCGGTTAACGATAAACCGGCCGCCACGCCAATCACGTTGGCTTCCATGATGCCGCAGTTAATCACGTGTTCCGGGTGGTCTTTATGCACGCCGTCCATTGCCATCGAGCTCATCAGATCCGCTTCCAGCGCGATAATCGGCGTGTTCTCGACAATCTTCTCGCGCACGGTATTGGCATAGACTTTACGCATCTCAACCGCATCTTTCTGCAATTCCAGCGTGACTTCAAACATGGGCGGCCTCCAGCTCAGCGATAGCGTTTTCAATTTCCACTTTTACATCAGGTGTTAAGCGCAGGTGATGGGAGTTCGCCAGTTGTTCGAGATACTGCACGCCCTGCCCTTTTATGCTGTCGAGGATCACCACCAGCGGACGCTGCTCTGCATGGCGAACCGGCGTAACGGCTTCACTGATAGCCACCACGTCATCACCTTTAATGGTCTGAACATCAAATCCGAATGCACTGAATTTTCCTGCCAGATCAAACGGCTTAATCACTTCGTCCAGCGTGCCGTCGAGTTGTTGTTTGTTGTAATCGATGAACAGCGTCAGGTTGTGCAGATTGTGGTGAGCGATGAACTGGAAGGCTTCCCAACACTGCCCTTCATTGAGTTCGCCATCGCCAAGGATGCAGAAAACGCGGTTGGAACGGCCTGCCAGTTTATGGGAGAGCGCCATGCCCGCCGCGATGGAAACGCCCTGCCCGAGTGATCCGGTTGTGGCATCCACACCCGTGGTGCGCAGACGATCCGGATGGCTCGGCAAACGGGTGCCGTTTTGGTTCAGCGTTTGCAATTCACTGACCGGGAAATAACCTTTCAGTGCCAGCGTGGCGTACAAAGCCGGGCCCGCGTGGCCTTTGGAAAGCACGAAATAATCGCGCTCCTGCCAGTCCGGTTTATTCGGGTCGATACGCATCACATCACCGTACAAAACAGCCAGTGTTTCCACCACTGACATACTGCCGCCGTAGTGCCCGAACCCCAGACCGGTCAGCATTTTCAGCGTCTCGATGCGGATATGGCGGGCCAGTTCACGAACCTCCTGGACATCTTTCATCTTGATGGGTCCTTATTTTAGTGAGCACTTATCCTGGCCTGTTATTGCTAACATGCAGGACAGTGTTTCCCGGATGGATTGAAGAAACGTATTGATGCAGGGAATTACTTCTCAGTGACTTCTTTATCAGCCACCGGTTTTTTGCCGAGATAGTTCCAGGCAACCAGTACCGCGAAGATGCCGACAATCAGCGCCATGATGCCTTCCTTCGACATGAAGCGGGCCAGATTACCCAGCAGAATGCCGATAACACCGAAGTCCGCATCAGAGAAGGTTGCGTTGGCAAAGCCCAGTGCGCCAAGCACCGGTAACAGCAGAACAGGCAGGAAGGTAATCAGCACGCCGTTGGCAAAAGCACCCACCATCGCGCCGCGGCGGCCACCGGTTGCATTACCAAACACGCCCGCCGTTGCACCGGTGAAGAAGTGCGGTACGACGCCCGGCAGGATCAGCACCAGATGCATCTGACCTAACAGGAACAGACCGACAAGACCGCCGAGGAAGCTGAACAGAAAACCAATCAGCACAGCATTCGGTGCGTACGGATACACCACCGGGCAATCCAGCGCCGGACGTGCATTCGGCACAAGTTTTTCGGAGAAGCCGACGAACGCCGGAACAATTTCCGCCAGAATCAGACGCACACCTTGCAGGATGATGAACACACCGGCCGCAAAAGTAATCGCCATGATGATGGAGTACACCAGATAGTTCTGGCCTGCGCTGTAGGTTTGCTCGACGAAAATCTGCCCGGCAAACACCGCCATAATCAGGTAAATGATGATCATGGTCAGCGAGATGGAGATCGAACTGTCGCGCAGGAAGCTGAGGTTTTTAGGCAGGTTCATTTCTTCGGTTGAGCGTGAGCCCTTCCCGACTTTACTGCCGATCCAGCCGGATAACACATAACCGATGGTGCCGAAATGGCCGAATGCCACATCGTCGCTGCCGGTGATTTTGCGCATATAACGCTGCGCCAGTGCCGGGAAGAACGCCATGATCAGACCCAGCGTCAGGGAACCGGTGAAGACCAGTGCAACCCCTTCAAAACCGGCAACGGTCAGGATAACGCTGATCATACAGGCCATATAAAACGTGTGATGTCCGGTCAGAAACACATATTTCAGACGGGTAAAGCGCGCCACAATCAGGTTTGCCACCATACCGAATGCCATAATTAAGGCCGTCGGTGCACCAAACTTCTCAAGTGCGATGGAAACAATGGCTTCGTTATTTGGAATAATACCCTGGATATTAAAAGCGTGTTCAAACATGCCGCCGAGTGGATTTAATGCACCCACTAATACGGTGGCGCCGCCGGCCAATACTAAAAAGCCCAGTATTGTTTTAACGGTTCCCTTGACGACATCTGAAAAGTTTTTCTTTTGCGCGACCAGGCCAATTAATGCAATAAGCCCGACCAGCACAGAAGGCACTTTTAATATATCAACCACAAACTTGAGCGTTTCCTGGATAAACATATCCACCTCGTTATTCCCCGCCATACTTCGAACTGCAGATGCATTGGCTGCGTTCACTCACCCGAATCACTTACAGTAGTAAGCTCATCGGATTCCTTCACTTGCCGCCTTGCTGCAATTCGAATTATTTAGGGGAAATATTGATTTTATTAGTAAGGTATTTTCAGTGCCAATCAGGACACCGGATGCTTTTCAAAATAAGCGACTAATTTAGTTTCCAGCTCATTGATATCCACAATATTAGTAATGACGACTAACTGATTTTCAGGGATGTTCGCGCTGGTGGCAATGTCCTTCGCCATGACAAACAGATCCGCTTCCCCCGGGATCGCCGATGACAAATCAGAGTGTTGAACATCTGCCTGAATGTTTAATTTTTTCAGGACTTTCTTTATATTGATTTCTACCATAAAGCTGCTGCCTAAACCGGAACCGCAAATCGCCATAATCTTCATAAATTCACCTGATTTTTATCTGTTTTGAAAGGCGTAGGGTACACATATCCGCTACGCAGGATAATGCATATGAAAAACACCATTTTTCTGAGAGTGAAATCGTCAGCCTGTTAATAAGCGAAATAACACTTAACCTAAATTAATAACGGGCGATGACTTCCTGTATTTCATCTAAGGCTTTGGCCCGGAATATCTTCTGCATATCTTCTTCGCTGGAGAACAATTCAGCCAGTTCGGAAATAAGCTCAATATGACTGTTCTTATCCGGTGCAGATAACATCACAACCGTATACACCGGGTCGTTATCTTCCGAATTAAACTTCACCCCGTGCGGTAATGTCAGTAAAGACAATCCTAATCCGTTAGCGCCCTCTTCCGGCCTGGCATGTGGCATCGCAATGCCGGGTGCAAGAACAAAATACGGGCCCAGTTTTTCACGCTGAGCAAAAATTGCCGTCAGATAGTCGGGCGTAATCGTCCCCTCTTTAAGCAACGGTTCAGCACTCACTTCCACGGCCTCACGCCAGTCAGTGATATCTGTTCTGATCTGAATCCTCTCAGAAGTCAGCCAATCATTCAGCATAGTTATGGCTCCGGTTTATTATTTTAAGATGGCGGGTCGAATTTCCCCCAGACACCACCAACGATCCAGACTCTACTTCAGCGGTAGCGTTAACATCTGTGATACAAATCACAAAGATAGCGCTACCAACCTTCTATCATTGAGAACTGTGATAGCGCTATCAAAAATAGTCCCGTAGCGGAACCATCAGCCCGCTGGCCGCACAAATAACGGTATACTTTGTCTGGAAATTGCCGATAATTTACCGAATTCTGCCGTGGTTCCTGTTCGATACCGGTCCTGCTGCGGCCTGTTTTTTTCGCTATGCCTGCGGGTATAATTTGTGCGCAAGATGCGCAGTCAGGATCGTGAATGTCCATTAACAAAAAAAGACGCAGTACCGGAAGAGTGACGCTGGCCGATGTCGCGCAACTTGCGGGCGTGGGAAGCATGACCGTTTCCCGCGCGCTGCGAACGCCGGATCAGGTCTCCGATAAGCTGCGGGAAAAGATTGAAGAAGCGGTCAGCCAGCTGGGATATCTGCCCAATCAGGCCGCCAGTTCGCTGGCCTCCGCGTCCTCCAATACTATTGCGATGATTGTGCCAAGCCTTTCTGAATCCGGTTGCGCCGAGATGTTCGCCGGTCTGCAAAAAGTGCTGCAACCCGCCGGATATCAGATCATGCTCGCCGAGTCTCAGCACCGGATCGAGCGTGAAGAAAAGCTGCTGGAAACCCTGCTCTCTTATAATCTGGCGGCCGCCATTTTGCTGTCGGTCGAACACTCTGCCAACGTGCGCCAGTGGCTGGATAATCTGACCATTCCGGTTCTTGAAATTGGTGCGTTGACCGACTCCCCGATAGACATGAACATTGGGATTGATTACGTCGAAGCCATGTTACAGCTCACGCAAACTGTGGTGGCAAAGGGGTATCAGAACATCGGCATGCTGTGTGCCAATCAGGAACAATGGATTTTCCAGCAACACCTGCAAGGCTGGCGTAAAGCGATGCTCAAGGCGCACATGTCGCCGCACCGCGTGATTAACGCCGCCGAACCGGCCTGCTTCTCAACCGGCGCACAACAGTTGCCGGAATTCCTGCTCGCCTGGCCGGAAATTGACGCACTGGTGTGTGTTTCCGACGATCTGGCCTGCGGTGCACTGTACGAATGTCAGCGCCGTCGCATCAAGGTGCCGGACGATCTGGCCGTTGTCGGATTTGGTAACGCAGATGTGAGCAAAGTCTGCCAGCCGCCGCTGACAACGATTGCGATCCCGCACAAAGAAATTGGAATACGCGCCGCGCAGGCACTGCTGGCGAGGATTAATGACGAAGAGTGGGAAGAAGTGACGATCGCATCGTCATTGTGTAAGCGGGACAGTTGCTAAAAAAGCGGCGGACGACTCAACATCGCCCGCCGGCTGCCTTACTCCCCGTCACCTTCAGAGTGGGCGCTGTCTTCATCATGCACGCTTTCCGGGGCTAACGCAGACGGTTCACGCGTCAGCGGTTTACCGTGTTCTTTTTCGTTGTTACGCGTCATCCACAGGGACAATGCTTTCAGGGAATCCGGGGTGAATTCGTCACAACGTGCCGTGATTTCTTCCGGCGTCATCCAGCGAACGGCATCAATCTCTTCTTCCTGCAAGGCAAATGGCCCGTGAGATACACAGCTGAACAGCGCGCCCCAGACGCGGCATTTATTCTCTTCTTCGAAGTAGAACTGCCCGTGTTCAGCAAACGGAACACCGGCGATGCCCAGCTCTTCTTCCGCTTCACGACGGGCAGAATCAAGGATATTTTCACCGCTTTGCACCACGCCACCGGCAGTGGCATCCAGCCAGCCCGGGTAGAAGTCTTTGGTTTCAGTCCGGCGCTGAACCAAAATATTGCCCATGCCGTCATGAACCACAATATAGCTGGCACGGTGACGCAGGACCTGAGCGCGCATTTGTTGTCGGCTGGCCTGGGCAATGACCTCGTTTTCTTCGTTGACGATATCTACCCATTCATCCGTACTGATGTTTTGCTCTTGTTCTGACATCCGATGAACCTTCTCTTTTAAGCGCTGGTCTGTGCGCAATAAGTCTGTGCGCAGTCATTTTGCAACACGTCGATAATGTTCGGAGATTCTATCTGGGTCTGCGGGGTTGCTTCAATAGCTATGGATGCATTGGTGCAAGCTAAAAGCTAAGTTATCACGCAAAGTTTGCCATCAGACAACTCCGACATAGACTGCTATTCACTCACGTTATGATACCCTATTAAGTCAGATAAAAAGCTTGTGATTATCAGTAACACATAGGCGCATTTCGCCCCGCAAATCGCCAAGAGTGATTAAAACAACGCAGGAGGCAATATGATTGATCTTTATTACGCACCAACACCAAATGGTCATAAAATTTCTCTTTTTCTTGAAGAGAGTGGCCTGCAATACCGGCTCCACCGCATTGATATCAGCGCCGGAGATCAGTTCAAACCTGAATTCCTCGCCATATCCCCGAACAACAAAATCCCGGCCATTGTCGACAGCCAGCCTGTTGACGGCGGTGCGCCCGTCAGCATCTTTGAATCCGGTGCCATCTTGCAATATCTGGCAGAAAAAACCGGGAAATTTCTGAGCAAAGAGCTCCGCGAGCGGACATCTACGCTGGAATGGCTTTACTGGCAGGTGGCCGGATTTGGTCCGATGCTTGGCCAGAACCATCACTTCACGCATTACGCCCCGCAGCCGGTGCCTTACGCTATCGAACGTTTCCTTCAGGAAACCCGGCGTCTGTATGGCGTTCTGAACCGCCAGCTGGAAAAAAACGCCTATGTCGCCGGTGACCATTACAGCATCGCGGATATCGCCACGTATCCGTGGGTGGTGGCGCACGAGCGCCAGCGCGTGGATCTGGCTGAATACCCTGCCGTCCGCAACTGGTTCGAACGCGTGAAAGCGCGTCCGGCAACTCAAAAAGCCTACGCGCTGGCCTCTGTGCAATAAGCCCTCCCGCCTCCGGTATCTGCCGGAGGCGTTCTGATTTCCGCTGAATAATTAATTCCTAATTGTGCTCCATATCGCGAGTTAATGGCGATGACTCATCTATGATTAAAGACAGTTCATCCGCGTATTCAGACAGTTAAGGATCACGATATGAAGATCTTGATTACCGGCGCTACCGGGCTCATTGGCCGCAAACTGACAGAGCGCCTTCTTGAGCAATCTCATCAGATTACCGCGTTAAGCCGTGCGCCTGAACGTGCGGCGAAAATGCTGGGACCACAGGTTCAGGTCTGGGAAACCCTTGACGGCAAGACATCGCTGGAAGGTTTTGACGCTGTGATTAATCTGGCGGGCGAGCCGATCGCCGATAAACGCTGGACGAAAGAACATAAAGCGCGTTTATGCGAAAGCCGCTGGCAGTTAACGGAAAAGCTGGCGACGCTGATCAACGCCAGCCAGACGCCGCCTTCGGTCTTCATTTCCGGCTCCGCCGTCGGTTATTACGGCGATCAGGGTCAGGCGCTGGTGCCTGAAGATGAACCGCCGAATAAGCAATTTACCTGGCAGCTCTGCGCCCGCTGGGAAGCGCTGGCGCTGGCCGCCGAAAGCCCGCACACCCGTGTTTGTCTGTTGCGTACCGGCATAGTTCTGGCTCAAAAAGGCGGCGCACTGGCCAAAATGGTGCTGCCATTCCGCGCCGGTCTGGGCGGCCCGCTGGGCGACGGCCAGCAATATATGCCGTGGATCCATATCGATGACATGATTGATGGCATCATTTTCCTGCTGACGCATGAAACGCTCTCCGGCCCGTTCAATATGGTTTCGCCTTATCCTGCCCGCAATGAACAGTTCAGCGCTTTGCTCGGTGAAGTCCTGCACCGCCCCGCGTTTATGCGCGCACCTGCGCCGGTAGTGCGTTTGCTGATGGGTGAATCGGCGGTGTTAGTTCTCGGCGGGCAACGGGCCGTGCCGAAGCAACTCGAAGCCGCGGGATTTGCCTACCGGCATAAGGAACTGAAGGAAGCCCTCGAGGATTTGCTTAAGTGAAGGGCTTGCTGCCCTTCGACCCGCTCGGAGGATTTTTCACTTGCAGTGAGGGTTGGATCGAAAAAGTTTCGGTTTCTCAATTGCGGTGATCGCCCGGACATTCTCGCCGAAACCGCCCAAAAGAGGCCAGGACGGGCCTCTCTTGGATCTCTCGCGTCTTTTCACTGCGCGCTACCGCTCGCTGGCTATGTTTCAGGAACTCCGGCTAGTGCCGCAAACGCCGCCGCTACGCGGTGCTCTCACTTCGGGTTCGAACCTACGCGAAAAAAGACTCTCGCCGTTTCTCACCGCTCATTCGACGCCGTTTTGAAAGCGGCTTGAGGCTATGTAATTCGAAAGATTAATGTTGGCTGATTTTTGATTTGCTCCTTCCCCTCTCACGAGGGGAAGGCCGGGATGGGGTGTGGGTTTTAGCGACTCAGTTGCTTGCCAAACCCCCTCCCGGCCTCCCCCTTGGCAGGGGGAGGAGCAAAGCAAAACATTAGTTATGTTAAAAAAAGCTTCTGGCCGCTTTCAGAAAGCTTGCCGCACGAAGTGTTTCGAGACCAATGGCTCGAAACCGAGGAAGGGAACCGCGTAGCGGCAAGATTTCGCGGCAATAACTGTGATACCTGAAACATAGCCAGCAAGCGATAGCGCGTGTTGAAAAAGCGGGGAGAGCTCCAAGAGAGGGAACGCACTTCCCTCTCTTGGTCGGTTTCTGCACGAACGGCTAAGCGATCACATATATTGAAAAACCGAAACTTTCACAATTCTATATTTAACCGGCCCAGCCGCAGGCCCTACTCTTTTATATCCGTCTGATAAAAGACATGTTTCCCAAACGGGTCAATCTCATATCCACTGACTTCCTTACGAACCGGTTCGAAAATCGTCGAGTGCGCGATCATCACGGCAGGTGCCTGATCATGCATCATCTGCTGAGCCTGCTCATAGAGCGCGACACGCTTCGCATGGTCGGTGGTTTCCTTGGCTTCGGTAATCAGCTGGTCGAACGGCGGGTAACACCATTTCGCGGAGTTTGAACCGCCCTTCGCCGCATTACAGGTAAACAGCGGGCCGAAGAAGTTATCCGGGTCACCGTTGGCCGTTGTCCAGCCCATCAGTGCCGCCATATGTTCACCGTTACGGATACGGGTCTGATATTCGCCCCACTCATAGCTGATGATGTGCGCTTTCACGCCAATCTTCGCCCAGTCGGCCTGAATCATCTCCGCCATACGACGCGCATTCGGGTTGTACGGACGCTGAACCGGCATCGCCCACAGATCGATATCAAAACCGTTCGGCATTCCGGCTTCTGCCAGTAATGCTTTGGCTTTTTCCGGCGAATAATCGTAATCCACCAGCTTATCGTTATAACTCCAGACGCCCGTTGGCAGCAGCGTTTTAGCGACCGTTCCGGTGCCGTGGAAAACAGCGTCGATGATTTGCGGCTTATTGATCGCCATGCTCAGCGCCTGACGCACTTTCACATTATCCAGCGGCGGCTTCTGAGTATTGAACGAAAGAAAGCCAGTATTCAGGCCGGATTTGCTCATCAGGTTGATATCTTTGTTGGCACGCAGACGATCAAGATCGGCCGGATTCGGGAACGGCATCACCTGACATTCATTTTTCTCAAGCTTGGCCATGCGCATCGAGGCGTCCGGCGTGATGGTGTACACCAGACGGTCGATTTTAGATTTGCCCTGCCAGTAATCCGGGAACGCTTTGTACAGCAGACGCGTATCTTTCTGGTACTGCACCAGTTCAAACGGACCGGTGCCGATTGGGTTCTGATCCAACTTCTCCGGCGTACCGGCTTTCAGCATCTGATCGGCATATTCTGCCGAGAGGATAGACGCGAAATACCAGGCCAGATCGGCGACAAATGGTGCTTCCGGGCGGGTCAGATTGAAGCGCACGGTATAATCATCCACCCTGTCGATGCTGCCAATCAGATCACCCAGTTTCAGGCTGTCAAAATTCAGATACGTGCCGCCGGAAATTTTATGGTAAGGATTATTTTCGTCTTTCTGACGCATGAACGAGAAGATTACGTCGTCAGCATTAAAGTCGCGGGTCGGCGTGAACAACTTGCTGCTCTGGAATTTCACGCCTTTGCGCAGATGGAACGTGTAGGTTTTTCCGTCCGGGCTGACATCCCAGCGTTCCGCCAGGCTCGGCACCAGTTCCGTCGTGCCGGTTTTGAAATCCACCAGACGGTTATAGATCGGCACGGCGCTGGCATCCACCGAGGTGCCCGAGGTATAAAGTTGCGGGTTGAATTGCTCCGGCGAACCCTCAGAGCAGTAAACCAGCGTTTTCGCCGAAGCGCCGCCGGTGATGGCTAATGCCAGTAAACCTGTGCTTATTTTTACGATGTTGTGTTTCATTCTTTTCCCTATTTTCCCTGTCCGGAGAGTGTTTAGATCTTCTTCATCGTGGAACATAAAGCAAAAACAGATTAACATCTGGATAACACCTAGTAATGCTTTGTTATATATGAAAATCTTATAACAACACACCTTATTGGCGATCATTCAGAGGTCAAGATGTCGACACAAATCGCAAAACAGCTTACCGAACGTTTCTACCGCTATCTCTCCGTGACGTCACAAAGTGACGCCAGCGCGACCACGCTGCCGAGTACGCCGGGGCAGCATGATATGGCGCGTTTACTGGCCGATGAGCTGAATCAGCTCGGTCTGGAAAATATTCAGATTGACGAACACGCGACTGTTACTGCCGTCAAACCGGGCACGAAAAAAGGTGGCCCGCGCATCGGTTTCATTACGCATATTGATACCGTGGATGTGGGCCTGCGCCCGGACATTCACCCGCAAACACTGCGTTTTACCGGCGATGATTTGTGTCTCAATAAAGAACAGGATATTTGGCTGCGTCCCGCGGAAAGGCCTGAGATATCACCGTATCTGGACGAAGAGATTATTTTCAGTGACGGCACCAGCGTACTCGGCGCGGACAATAAAGCAGCCGTCACCGTGGTGATGACGCTGCTGGAAAACCTCGGCGCAGACCAGGAATACGGCGATATCGTGGTGGCATTTGTCCCTGATGAAGAGATCGGTCTGCGCGGCGCAAAAGCGCTGGATCTCGCCCGTTTTGACGTGGATTTCGCTTATACCATTGACTGCTGCGAGCTTGGCGAAGTGGTATACGAAAACTTCAACGCCGCCGCCGCTGAAATTACCTTTACCGGCGTCACCGCGCACCCGATGTCAGCCAAAGGCGTACTGGTGAACCCGCTGCTGATGGCACAGGATTTCATCAGCCATTTCGACCGTGCTGAAACGCCGGAAAACACCGAAGGCCGCGAAGGTTATGTGTGGTTTAACGGCATGAGCGCCTCGCAGCAAGGGGCTAAGCTGAACGCGTCCATCCGCGATTTTGACAGCGCCAGTTTTGCCGCACGTAAGCAGAAGATTCAGGACGTCGCGAAAGACATTGCTACGCAATATCCGGCGGCACAAGTGTCAGTTGAAATCAGCGACACCTACAGCAATATCAGCAGCGCCATCGGCGAAGACCGCCGTGCGATCGATTTGATTTTTGCAGGTCTGAAAGAGATTGGCGTTGAGCCGAAGGTGATCCCGATGCGCGGCGGTACCGATGGCGCAGCGCTGTCAGCGAAAGGTTTACTGACGCCAAACTACTTCACCGGCGCGCATAATTTCCACTCGAAATATGAGTTCCTGCCGGTAAAATCGTTTGTGAAATCCTATGAACTGACCGTGCAGCTTTGCTTGCTGGCCGCAAAAGGCTGATTTTTCTCAGGTAATACCCGCCCCCCATCCAAGCCTTCCCCTCATGAGAGGGGAGGGATAGTAGGGATATTACTTCAGCGCACCGGAAAGGAACTGCTGTAAACGGGCGCTTTTCGGGTTACCGAATACTTCATCAGGGTCGCCCTGCTCTTCGATAACACCCTGATGCAGGAAAATCACATGGCTGGAAACGTGGCGGGCAAATTCCATTTCGTGCGTGACCACCACCATGGTTTTCCCCTCTTCCGCCAGTTTTTGCATGATACGCAACACCTCCCCCACCAGTTCAGGGTCAAGCGCTGACGTCGGTTCATCGAACAGCAACACTTCCGGCTCCATCGCCAGCGCACGCGCGATAGACACGCGCTGTTGCTGACCGCCTGACAGATTTACCGGATATTTTCCCTGCGCACGGGCGTCGATACCCACTTTATCGAGGTATTTCACCGCACGTTCACGCGCTTCGGCTTTGCTTAATCCCAGCACCTGAACCGGCGCTTCCATAACGTTTTCCAGCACCGTCATGTGGCTCCACAGGTTGAAATGCTGAAAGACCATCGTCAGTTTGGTGCGCAGCAGTTGCAGCTGTTTTTTGTCGAAGACTTTCAGTTGCCCGTCGGTGTCGCGCACCATACGGATATCCTGATTATTGACGCTGATGGAACCTTCACTCGGTTTTTCCAGGAAGTTAATGCAGCGCAAAAAGGTACTTTTTCCGGAACCGGACGAGCCGATAATGCTGATGACATCGCCCGCATTCGCAGACAAAGACACGCCTTTCAGCACTTCGTGGTCACCGTAGCGTTTGTGTAAGTCGAGAACCGCTAATTTGTTTTCTGGCATAATATTTATATCCGCAATGGTTATTTTTATCAGTGGCTTGACTGAGGTTTCACATGCGCCAGCCAGCGTTTTTCCGCCTTGCGGAACAGACCAATCAGGACAAAGGAGACACAAAGATAAATCACCGCCGCAATCCCGAATGCGTAGAAAGGCTGATAGGTTGCAGAGTTAATATCACGGGCGATTTTCAGCACATCCGGCACCGTGGCGGTAAAGGCAAGCGCGGTGGAATGCAGCATAAGAATCACTTCGTTACTGTACGCCGGCAGCGCGGTGCGCAGAGCCGACGGCAAAATAATGCAGGTGTACAGTTTAAAGCGTGAGAAACCATAGGCATTGGCCGCCTCAATTTCACCGTGCGGAACAGAACGGATCGCCCCGGCAAAAATCTCCGTGGTATAAGCACAGGTATTGAGCGTCAACGCGAGGATCGTACAGTTCAGGCCGCTGCGGAAAAACGCATTCAGGAAATCCGTACCGCGCACGATTTCCAGGCTGTACATGCCGGAGTAAAACACCAGCAACTGAACGTACAGCGGCGTTCCGCGGAAGACATAGGTATAAAGCCAGATCGGATAGCGAAGGAATTTGTTGGAGGAAACACGGCCAACCGCCATCGGCACCGCCAGTAATCCGCCCATCACGACGGAGCTTATTAACAGCCACAGCGTAATCGCCAGGCCGGTAAAACGGTAACCGTCGCTGTACAGCAAGGACATGCCGTATTGTTGTAAAATTTCGATCATAGGTCCGCCCTCTTCACACCCAGCGAATAACGGCGATCAAGCCAGACCAGCACGCCGTTCGACAGCGTGGTGAAAATCAGATAAACCACACCTGCAACAATCGCGAAGTAGAAAGGCTGATACGTACCTTTGCCTGCCAGTTGCGTCGCTTTCACCACGTCATTGAGGCCGAGCAGGGATACCAGCGCGGTGGCTTTCAAAATAACCTGCCAGTTGTTGGCAATTCCGGGCAGCGCAAAACGCATCATGGCCGGGAATAAAATACGACGAAAAATTTGCGGGCCGCTGAAACCAAACGCCGTCGCCGCTTCAATCTGACCGCGAGGAACCGCCATAAAAGCACCGCGGAACGTCTCGGTAAAATAGGCGCCGTAAATAAAGCCCAGCGTAATAATACCCGCGCTCATAGGATCGATATCAATCTGAGAAAAACCGAGGGATTCAGTCAGGCTGTTAAGCGCAATCTGCAATCCGTAGAAAATGAGCAACATCAACACCAGGTCAGGGACGCCGCGAATAAGCGTGGTGTAACAACCAAAAATACCCGAAATAACCCGGCTTTTTGACAGTTTCCCGCCAGCCCCGATAAGCCCGATCACCAACGCTAAAATCACTGACGAAATCGCCAGTTCCAGTGTCACCAATGTGCCCTGGATAATTACCTGGGAATACCCATACAGCATGTATTTGTCCTGTCTTCAGTGGATCCCGGCGCTGGTTACGCTAACCCTGCGTCAGAACCGCAGGGAGCGGCGAACCGCTCCCTTTGGCACATCTCACAGCGCAAATCAGCCGCCGTAAACGTCAAAATCGAAGTATTTTTTGGCCAGTTTGTCGTAAGTGCCGTCTTTACGCATGCTGTCGAACGCTTTGTTCAGCGCAGCCTGCAAATCGGTCTCGTTCTTACGCAGACCCATACCTGTACCCACACCGAAGAATTTATCGTCTTTCACGGAAGGACCCGCGAATGCGTAATCTTTACCAGCAGCCTGTTTCAGGAAGCCTTCACTGCCTGCCACTTCATCCTGGAAAGCCACATCCAGACGACCCGAAGCCAGATCGGCGTAAATCAGATCCTGGTTCTGGTAAGCCACCACGTTGATGCCTTTTGGCTGCCACATTGCGTTGGCATAGGCTTCCTGAGTAGAACCTTGCAGAACACCGACGTTTTTGCCTTTCAGCGCGTCCAGTGTTGGCAGAATTTTAGAACCTTTTGGCGCGATCAGACGGGCGTTAGCCGCGTACAGTTTTTCGGTGAAATCAATTTCCTGCTGACGTTTTTCAGTGATCGACAGGGAAGAGATAATCGCATCAATTTTCTTCGCTTTCAGAGAAGGGATCAGCGCATCAAAGTCACTTTCAACGTAAGTACATTTGATAGCCGCACGTTTACACATCTCGTTAGCCAGGTCGATATCAAAACCTACCAGCTTGCCGCTGGAGTCTTTTGATTCAAATGGGGCGTAAGTCGGATCAGTACCGATATTAATTGCTTTAGGCGCGGCAGCAAATGCACTACCTGCACTGGCTAAGACCAGAACCAGCGGAAGAACCTTGAACAACTTTTTCATACATTAGCCTCAGTGATTATTCATCTGTTGTGGTTGTGTGTGCGTGAATGAACGTCTTTTTATAGTTTGCTGAACGGCGCAAATGGCTTTTTGCCAGGTTTTCTCATGCACGTTCCGTGCCGTTTCTCCGTAAGGTGATTTTCATCTCATGAAGAACGAAAACCGTTCAAAAAAGCATCGGGATAATGAAAGTTTTCAAAGGTCTGAAGGAAGGATAGCTGAAGCGCCCGCGAACACTGCACCTTAATGAATCAAATTGTGATCATTGTTGGTGCAATGTAACGGTATTGCGCAAAAGAGGTGCGTAACGCGGTGAGAAAGTTTAGTGACTGCCCTGCCATCGAACAAATAAGTCTTCCGGAAGCTCGATATCAAACTGGTCGATCACCCGGTTGACGGTCTGATCGATGATAGCTTCCACGGTTGCCGGCCGATGATAAAACGCCGGTACCGGCGGCATAATAATCGCGCCCAGTTCGGCGGCTTGTGTCATCAGCCGTAAGTGCCCCAGATGCAGCGGTGTTTCACGCACGCAAAGTACCAGACGACGCCTTTCCTTGAGCACAACATCCGCCGCGCGCGTCAGTAAACCGTCGGTATAACTGTTCACAATGCCGGAGAGGGTTTTGACCGAACAAGGCAAAATCACCATGCCGGTGGTTTTAAATGAGCCGGAGGAAATACTGGCGGCAATATCGCGGGAATCATGCACCACGTCGGCCAGCGCCTGAACATCGCGCAGTGTCAGATCCGTTTCCAGCGTCAGCGTCTGTCGGGCGGCGTTGCTCATCACCAGATGAG
The DNA here is from genome assembly GCF_046449555.1 of Rahnella selenatireducens. NCBI lineage: Bacteria > Pseudomonadati > Pseudomonadota > Gammaproteobacteria > Enterobacterales > Yersiniaceae > Rahnella > Rahnella selenatireducens. The sequence continues at coordinate 165,535 of NZ_JBKEZJ010000003.1, read as the reverse complement.
TTTCGATATCTGGCACGCTTTGCAGAACCTGCAATAACCGGACGCCATAAATCGCACCGCTGGCGCCGGAAATACCGACAATAAATCGTTTCATAAACACTGCCTCTGAAATTTCGCGCGAAACAATCAATATGAATGAACCCATCAATATGAATCAGTATACACGCCGGAGAATGGGTCTGACTTTGCCGGAATGCAGGGGAATTGGCAACCTTAAGGCGCGGGAATTGGGGCGGGGAAACGGGCGGAGTGAACAATAATAACGCGCCCGCCCGGCCTTTCAGCCTGAGCGGGCGCATTTTAAGGGGTTTAGCCTTCGTTATGCATTTCGAGGTTTTCAGCTTCCTGCTGTCCGCGCAATGCCTGAGCATCATCGTTGCGCAGCGCTTCGAGGTATTCCAGATAGTCCTGGTCAACGTCTTTGGTGACGTAAATACCGTCGAATACCGAACACTCAAATTTCTCGATGTCAGTATTATCTTCTTTCACTGCGGCGATAAGGTCACTCAGATCCTGGAAGATTAACGCATCGGCACCAATGATCTGATTAATTTCGCTGACTTCGCGACCGTGTGCAATCAGTTCATTAGCGCTTGGCATATCGATACCGTAAACGTTCGGGAAACGAATTTCCGGCGCCGCAGAGGCCAGATAAACGCGTCGCGCACCGGCTTCACGCGCCATCTCAACAATCTGCTGAGAGGTGGTGCCGCGCACGATGGAGTCATCGACCAGCAGAACGTTTTTATCACGGAACTCAGCGCGGTTAGCGTTCAGTTTACGACGTACAGATTTACGGCGTTCCTGCTGTCCCGGCATGATAAAGGTACGGCCTACATAGCGGTTTTTCACAAAACCCTGACGGTACGGTTTATCCAGAATACGCGCGATTTCCAGCGCGATATCGCAGGAGGTTTCCGGGATCGGAATAACCACATCGATATCCAGATCTTCCCATTCGCGGGCAATTTTCGCGCCCAGCTTTTCACCCATACGAACACGGGCGCTGTAGACGGAAATTTTGTCGATGAATGAGTCAGGGCGTGCGAAATACACGTACTCGAACAAGCATGGGTTGTACTGCGGATCCTCAGCACACATGCGGGTAAACAGCTGGCCTTTCTCGGTGATGTACACCGCTTCGCCCGGCGCGACATCACGCAGGAACTCAAAGCCCAGCGTATCAAGCGCCACGCTCTCAGACGCAACCATGTACTCGTTGCGGCCATCTTCCAGCGTACGTTTACCGATAACCAGCGGACGGATACCGTGCGGATCACGGAACGCCAGCATGCCATGGCCGATGATCATCGCCACGCAGGCATAAGCACCACGAATTTTCAGGTTCACGGCAGCCACAGCGGCAAAAATGTTGTCGGCTTCCAGCGGGTAATGCTGGAAACGGTCCAGTTCGCTCGCCAGGATATTGAGCAGAATTTCAGAATCGGAAGTCGTGTTCACATGACGGCGCTGGCCTTCGAACAGGTTGCTTCTCAATTCGTGAGCATTAGTCAGGTTACCGTTGTGGGCGAGTGTGATGCCGAACGGAGAGTTGACGTAGAAAGGTTGAGCTTCTGAGGCACTGGAACTGCCAGCCGTTGGATAGCGAACATGGCCGATACCCATGTTGCCTTGTAAGCGTTGCATATGGCGGGCTTCAAACACATCTTTCACCAGGCCATTGGCTTTCCGTAAACGGAAATTGTTATTGGCATCGATGGTGGTGATGCCAGCAGCATCCTGCCCACGGTGTTGTAACACCGTTAACGCGTCATAAATCGACTGGTTTACCGGCATGAAACCGGCGATACCGACAATACCGCACATGTTGTCTTTTCCTCTTCAGCGCTGCCAGAACTAAATATGTTTTGGCAAGAAACTCGACGTGCTCTGCAGGTAGTCAAAGAACCACCTGATGATATAACTGAACTGTGGGATCAACTGGGATTGTTTCCAGTCGTCACTTTGCGAAAAACTGGTGAAGGTATCCAGGAAGAACAGCATCGCGGAGACGATAAGTACACCGCGCAGTGCGCCGAAACACACACCTAACACCCTGTCAGTGCCGGACAACCCGGTTTTTTCAACCAGTGAACTGATCACATAGTTGACAATTGCACCTACGATCAACGTCGCGATGAACAAGATGGCAATTGCGATCCCGTTTCGAACTAACTCATCTTCGAAACGCGTGAAGTAGATGGCGAGATACGGGTAATAATGACTGGCTACAAAGAAGGCGCAAGCCCAGGTAACCAGTGATAAAGCCTCGCGAACAAAGCCACGGATTAAACTGACTAAAGCAGAAAATCCGATAACCGCAATGATGACGTAATCAATCCAGACCATTAACAATTCCAGTGTCTAATCTAGTCGCGTCTACCCCGGCATCCAAATCGCTGCGAATTCTAACAGAAAAAGAAAACGTTTGCGTAGCGGAAATCAGCCGGTCAGACAAATTAATAATAGCGATTAAAAAAACCTCAACCGCAGCATAAACCTATAAAATCCCAACCCGGCGATCTTATAGAAAAAGGGCACAAATCGCTTGTGCCCTCCCTGGTATTTTTTGTGTTTTTAGTGCCTTCCGGCCTCCCCCTTCGTAGAGGGAGGAGTAAGATCAGTGCGCCGAATAAGCGCGCACCTGTCCGTCTAACCCGCTAAGCTGGTGCAGCTGAGGGAGAGAAGCTTCCAGTTTTTGTTTTGACGCATCCGGGCCCACATAAAGCCGCGTGATTTGCCCCTGCACCGGCGTCGCCGGAACAGAATAAGAACGGAACCCGGAAAGCCGCAGAGTCGCAACAATCTCGGTCGCTTTGGCTGCATTTTTCAATGCGCCGAGCTGCACAACATAAGACTGACCCGCTGGTGCTTTTTCTTCCGGCGCAGGCTTAGGCTGTTCCACCACTTTCGGTTGTTCAACCGGTTTCGGCTGTTCAGCGACGACCTTCGGTTGTTCTGCCAGCTTCGGCTGTTCGACCGGTTTCGGTTTCACCACCGGTTTCGCTTCCGCCAGCGGTTTAGGTTCAGTCACTTTCGGTTTCTGAGGAGCAGGTTTAACCTGAGCCGGTTTAACTGGCGCTGTTTGCACCGGCTTCTTCTGTTCAGGCAGCGTCGTGACCGGCGGTGCTTCGACCGTCGTATTCCCCGGCGCTACGTTGCCATGATTGGCGGCATTAGTATTGGTCGCCGCATTATCGATGTCCTGCGCGCCGTTCATGGCCTGATTTGCGCCTTCCGGCGGCTGAGCAGGCAATGATTGCGTCACAGGTGGGATGGAATCCTGTTCTTCAACATCACCCGGTTTTGGCACCAATGGAATAGACGCAAATTCGTCTTCGTAATGCTTTTTCTTGCCGTCGAGTAAACCGGGCAAAATGATCACGCCCAGCGCCACCAGAATGACCGTCCCGACCAGACGATTTTGAAACTTACTTGCCACTGGTTTTCCCCGTGTCGATAGCATCCATTACGTGAGCTACGGTGTGGAACGAACCGCAGACAATCACAATATCCTGAGGAGCCGCCTCCTGCATAGCCTGTCTCCAGGCAGACTCCACATCATCAAACCGGTGCGCCTGAGGCAGGTGCGAGGCCAGCTCTTCAACGCTGGCGCCACGTGGCCCTTCCAGCGGTGCGCAATACCATTCATCCACCTGAGGCGAAAGACAAGCCAGCGTACCGGCAATATCTTTGTCTTTCAACATTCCCACTACCGCACGCACTTTTCCACCATTACGTGGCTGTTCAGCCAGGCGTCCGGCCAGATAAGCCGCGGCGTGCGGGTTGTGCGCCACATCGAGGATCAGGCGCGGCGATTCACTCACCGTCTGGAAACGGCCCGGCAGTGCAGCATGCTGTAAGCCATTGCGTAACGCCTCTTCAGGAATATCCAGCGTCGAATAATGCAGCGCGGCCAGCGCCGTCGCGGCATTTGGCAACGGGACATTCGGCAGCGGTAATCCGTCCAGTATGGTGACTTCTTCGCCATCCTGCAAAGCCGTCCAGCGCCAATTTCCGGCGTTTGCCGCGAAATTCCAGCTCTCACCCCGGCGGTATAAATCTGCGTGTTTCTCTTTTGCTACATCGGCAATAGATTGCGGCATATCCGGCTCACCGACTACGGCTGGCGTGCCTGAGCGGAAAATACCGGCTTTCTCGCGGCCAATGCTCTCGCGATCGGAGCCCAACCAGTCAGTGTGATCCAGCGCGATGCTGGTAACGACCGATACGTCCGCATCGACAATGTTCGTCGCATCCAGACGTCCGCCCAGCCCGACTTCGAGGATAACAATATCCAGCTTCGCCTGTTTGAACAGCTGCAATGCGGACAGCGTGCCGAACTCGAAATAGGTCAGGGAGATATCACCCCGTCCGGCTTCCAGCAGCGCAAAAGAGGCGCAGTGTGCAGACTCAGGCAACTCTTCGCCCTGAATACGGACACGCTCGGTATAGCGGACAAGGTGCGGGGAACTGTAAACGCCCACACGGTAGCCCGCGGCCATCAGGATGGCTTCCAGCGTCGCACAGGTGGTGCCTTTTCCGTTGGTTCCTGCGACGGTAAAGACGCGTGGCGCAGGTGTCAGTAAATCAAGTTTTGTCGCCACCGCGTTGACCCGGTCAAGGCCAAGCTCGATAGCCTGAGAGTGGAGGTTTTCAAGATAATAAAGCCACGTGGCCAAAGGCGACGTGGCTTGAGGGATAAGTTGATTTTGCATGAGTCCCGTTCAACCTGAGTTAGGTTCACTTCGACACTACATCACCAGACTGTGATAGCAGGCAATGCCCTCTTTGTCAGAACTGACGAAGAGTAAAAGCACAGCCAGGAGGTGCCGGGCGGCATAACACAGGTTACCGCCCGAAAAGCTGACCGGCTTTTACCTCGTCCGATCAGGCATCCTGATGATGGTCAGCGGCAGAACCGTCGACAGCAGAATGGACGTCAGACACATTCGGCTCCGGTTGCCCGGTCAGTTTCGCCAGAACGCTGCCCAGCTTGGCGCGCATGTCCGGACGACGCACGATCATATCAATCGCGCCTTTCTCAATCAGGAATTCACTGCGCTGGAAGCCCGGCGGCAGCTTTTCACGAACAGTCTGCTCGATAACGCGTGGACCGGCGAAGCCGATCAGCGCTTTCGGCTCAGCGACGTTGATGTCACCCAGCATGGCCAGGCTGGCGGAAACGCCACCCATGGTCGGGTCAGTCAGTACAGAAATGTACGGCAGACCGCGTTCCTGCAATTTCGCCAACGCTGCACTGGTTTTTGCCATCTGCATCAGCGACATCAGCGCTTCCTGCATACGCGCACCGCCACTGGCAGAGAAGCACACCAGCGGGCAGTTGTCTTCCATCGCCTGCTCTACGGCACGCACAAAGCGAGCGCCAACGACCGACGCCATTGAACCGCCCATGAAGGCAAATTCAAAAGAAGCCACTACGATTGGCATACCAAACAGCGTGCCTTTCATGACGATCAGGGCGTCTTTTTCGTTGGTTTCTTTCTGTGCAGCAACCAGACGATCTTTGTATTTTTTGGAATCTTTAAACTTCAGAACATCTTTAGGCTCAAGCTCGCTGCCTAATTCAACCTCACTACCCTCGTCCATGAAAGTGGACAGACGCATACGCGCGGTAAGACGCATATGGTGGTCGCACTTAGGGCAAACCATGAGGTTGCGCTCAAGCTCGGCGCGGTAAAGAACCTGTCCGCAGCTGTCACATTTAGTCCAGACGCCCTCAGGAATACTTGCCTTACGGGTTTGCGAGTCAGTGCTCTTACTAAGAATTCGTTCAATCCAGCTCATCGATAACCTTTCTGTTTGAACCCGGCCGAAGCCAGTCCGCTGTTCATGCTGTAACAAGTCCCCTGAAACCTACCCAAATACGCCTGCACACGGAGTGTCAAAAAACCTTACACACCGCATCGCAGAAGGGTTGTTCGCAGGAACAGACCATAAATTGTCGCTCATTAAACCATAACGGCCAGACACTGTGGATAAAAAACTGGTCTACCCTCTGGTTTAATGTCTTAAATTTTAACGTGCTTGCGCAAAAAATCGCCGCAGTTTAATCCTGCTGACGCTTTTCTTTCGCCGCTGCGCGTTTGTGCCGCCAGATTTCTACCACGCCCGGCAGAATCGAAACCACGATGATCGCGACGATCAGCAATTTCAGATTTTCCTGAACGATGGGCAGATCGCCAAACAGGTAGCCCGCGTAAGTAAACAGCAGCACCCAAATCAGCGCACCAATCACGTTATACGCTGCAAAGTGGCGGTAGGACATATGCCCCATACCGGCCACAAACGGCGCAAACGTACGGACGATCGGCACGAAGCGCGCAAGAATAATCGTTTTGCCACCATGTTTCTCGTAAAACTTGTGCGTTTTATCTAAATAACTGCGACGGAAAATTTTCGAATCCGGATTGCTGAACAGCCGTTCACCAAACACCCGTCCGATAGTGTAGTTCACCGCATCGCCGAGGATCGCCGCAATGGCCATGAGCAACACCATCACGTGTACGTTAATGTCATTACTCGGCAATGCCGCCAGCGCGCCCGCCACAAACAGCAGCGAATCACCCGGTAAAAACGGTGTCACCACCAGACCCGTTTCACAAAACAGGATCAGGAACAAAATCCCGTAAACCCAGATGCCGTACTGCGCAACCAGCTCCGCTAAATGCACATCAATATGAAGAATAAAATCAATAATAAAGTGGATAAAACTCATTTGATTTACCGTCCCATGTGTTCTTTAAAACGTGGCGTAAAAATCACGTGTACTGTTCCCTAATCTTCCAGGAACAAGGGGCCCATATTGACCTGAGGTAATGCAAATTTCTCAGGGTAATCAACAGATACCAGATACAACCCTTCCGGTTTGCCGGTCGCCGCAGCCAGATTGCGATCTTTCGCTGCCAGCAATTCTGCCATCCAGCCCACCGGCTGATTTCCGGCACCAATCTCGACCAGGCTGCCGACAATATTTCTCACCATATGATGCACAAAGGCATTCGCCTTGATATCCACCACCACGTAATTGCCGTGGCGGCTGACATTCAGATGCATCACATAGCGCCACGGCGTACGCGACTGGCACTGTGACGCACGGAACGACGTAAAATCGTTTTCCCCGAGCAATGCCTGCCCGGCGAGCTGCATCTTTTCGACATCCAGCGGCATGTGGACATGCGTCACACCGGTATGCAAAATCGCCGAACGGTAGCGATTATTGTAAATCACGTAACGATAACGGCGTGCGGTGGCGCTAAAACGTGCATGAAAATCGTCAGGAACACTGGCACACCAGCGCACGGCAATATCTTTCGGCAGATGGGTATTAACGCCCATTGTCCATGCCGCATCTTTGCGCAAAACCGGCGTATCGAAATGCACCACCTGCCCGGTGGCACTGACACCTGCATCGGTACGTCCCGCGCAGAGCACCACAATCGGCGCATTTGCCACGCGGCTCAGGGCTTTTTCCAGACATTCCTGGACACTCGCCGCGCCCTGCTGTCTCTGCCAGCCGTAATATTCACTGCCGTTGTACTCAATGCCTAACGCCACGCGCCCCGCAATAACCGGAGCCAAGACGTCAGCAATTACATCATCGGACATTATCAGTACCAGTATTCGTTAATCAGTTTTTCTGCGGTCTCAACCGCCATCAGGGCACCGCCGAAACGCACGTTGTCTGCCACTGACCAGAATTGCAGTAATTCAGGCACGCCGTAGTCATTGCGGATACAACCGATGCTCAGGTTCGCGTTACCGGAAGCGTCGCTGACCTGTGTCGGGAAATCATCTTCTTCGCTGAGGCTGATATCATCGATACGTTCGAGCTCAGTACGCGCCTCTTCCGCAGACAGCGGACGCAAACCTTCGAGATGCACAACCTGCGCATGACCGTAAAATACCGGTGACTGCACGCAGCTGACGGAAATTGGCAGGCCGTCATTTTGCAGAACTTTGCGAACCTGATCGACCAGACGACGTTCCTGAAGAACGCTGCCCTCTTCGTCGCTCACCAGCGGCAACAGGTTAAACGCCAGTTGCTTAGTGAAAATGCCTTCTTCTGCCGGGATACCGTTGAGCAGACGGGCGCTTTGCCCGGCCAGATCGTCCACGGCGGCTTTACCCAACGCGGAAACGGACAGCAGAGAAGTAACATGCAGACGGGCAAGTCCGGCCTGTTCGGTCAGCGGCTTGATCGCCGTCAGAAGCTGGCTGGTCAGGCTGTCGGCAACCGCCACGATATTACGGTTACGGTAATGGGATAGCGCATCCGGGTTTACGCCCGGCACCACCAGCGGAATATCATTTTCTAGGGAGAACAGACCGCTGCTGTCAATCACCAGACAACCCTGATTGGCGGCTTCTTCGGCATATAACGTTGAGGCTTCGGTACCGGCAACAAAGAACGCCAGCTGAACCTGTGACCAGTCAAACTCGGATGCCAGCTGCACGCGCAGGCTTTTGCCATTAAAGCGCACGGTCTGACCCGCACTGCGGTCGCTGGCCAGCGGAAAGAGCTCACCAACCGGGAACTGACGATCAGCCAATAATTCCAGTAACGCATCACCGACTGCGCCCGTCGCGCCAAGCAGCGCAATATTCCAGCCATCAGACATGTTGGTTTTCTCCAGAAAATAAAAGTACAAATACAAGGGGCGATGAATAATCACCGCCCTGCTTTCAAATAGTTATCGCGTCACTGTAGGCTAAAAAGCTTAAGGCCGTGTTAAGACGGGATTTAAATCAGCCTGGCTGGCTGTTAAATCCGAGCTTTTTCAGGACGTCTGCCGTCGCTGCATCATCGCAAATAACACGTAACGACGACCACTCGCGGCGTTCTTCATAGAACTTGCGCAGCTTATCGAATTCGCCCGGTTTCCCGGCGACACGGCGCAAAGGCCGGTCATCGCGGCGCACATCATACACTAAGTGGATAAGCCGCAGCAGTTTGGCTTCGCTGAGTGCGCCACGTAAGGTCACCTCGGCAAATTCAGGCGCAGGCAGCAGGGATTCCAGCGGCACGGTTTGCGGTTGTCCGATGAACTGGCTGAACGCTTCGAAAACCTGCGTGGTGCCACGTGCTTTCCCTTCCAGACTGTAACCGGCGATATGCGCGGTTCCGATGGCGACTTTATCGAGCAATGCGAGCGACAAATCCGGTTCAGGCTCCCAGACATCCAGCACAGCGGTCAGTTTTTTGCTGCCGTTCAGCGCATCCAGCAGGGCGGCGTTGTCGACAACTTCACCGCGGCAGGCGTTAATCAAAATGCGGTCAGCCGGCAGACGCGCCAGTAAATCCGCATCGACCAGATGATGCGTGGCATACGGGCCTGACATGTTCAGCGGAGTATGGAACGTCAGAATATCGGCTTCGGCGACCAGTTTTTCCAGCGGCCAGAATTCACCGGCATCGCCACGATCGGCGCGCGGCGGATCGCAGAGCAACGTACGGATACCCAGCGCTTCCAGACGGGCGTTCAGACGCGAACCGACATTTCCGACGCCGATGATCCCGACCGTTTTGTCGCGCAGCTGAAAACCATCGCGCTGCGCAAGAATCAGGAGTGAAGAGAAGACATATTCCACCACTGCAATCGCATTACAGCCCGGTGCCGCCGAGAAACCAATGTCCTGCGCGGCCAGCCATGCGTCATCAACGTGATCAGTACCCGCCGTTGCGGTACCTACAAATTTCACCGGTTTTCCCGCCAGCAAACTTTCGTTCACTTTCGTCACGGACCGCACCATCAACGCGTCGGCATCATTGAGCGCATCTTGTGGAATCGGGCGGCCAGGCACAGCATGCACGTTCCCCAGCCGGCTAAAAAGCTCGACGGCATACGGCATATTTTCATCAACCAGGATTTTCACGTTTGTCTCCGGCAGCAAGGCCTAAGAAAGAATAGAAAATAAAGAAGACACTGATTTTGCCACGATATGAAATGAGATCCCAACCGGGTTTACCTGTCGTTACGAAAACGTTGTGGCGTAGTACCGGAAATGTGCTGGAACATGGCGATAAACGCCGACGCCGAGCTGTATCCCATATCCAGCGCAATCTCGTGTACGGTTTTGCCCTGTTCTAACAACGAGATGGCATGCAGAAAGCGCAACCGCTGACGCCATTCCGCAAATCCCATGCCTAACTCCTGCTGGCAACGGCGAGAAAGCGTCCGTTCGGTGGTATAAACCTGCGTCGCCCATTGCGCCAGCGGCGTATTATCCGCCGGATTTTTCTCCAGCGCATTCAGCACCGGCGCGAGCAATTTATCTTCGGAAGTGGGCAGATAGGTATTCTGACGCGGTGCCAGACTGATTTGATCCAGCAGCACGCGGCACATGCGCAGGTCCGCTTCAGTGACCGGTTCCGACATATTGCGCGAAAAGCAGTCATCTGCAATCGCATTGAAAATGGCCGTCGGCGTCAGCAAACACGGCGTGGAAGGCAGATCTTTATCCAGCGCCGGAGCGATATCAATCGCACAAAATCGCGTCGTTTTGCGGTTATAGCTGGAATGCTCCACACCGGCAGGCACCCAGATCGCAAACTCGCGTGGTGCCAGGTAGCGCTTCCCTCCCACCAGCATCGCCAGAACGCCGGATTTCACGCAGATAATCTGGCTCCACGGATGTGAATGCTGCACATACTCGGAATTCCCTTCAACAATCTCGCCGCGAAACAATAGTGTCACCGGCATTTTTTCCGGCAACGGCGGATAATAGCGGGGAGAGGACGGATGCTGAGATGAAACGCGCGAAGCTGGCATAAAATCCTTTTTGTCTGTGAGCGATATTGCGATTGTCTTAATTGCGTGAACAGTTGTCTGATTATCGTTATATCTAACAAATAAGACAATCGTACACTTGCGTTACGATTTACTCAGGGACAATTTCCAATGAATGTACTTTATCCGCTGCTGGCCGTGCTGATCTGGTCACTGAATGCGGTCGTCAGCAAGGCGGCTTCAAGTGCGATAGATCCGGCTGCCATCTCTTTCTACCGCTGGCTTCTGGCGCTGGTGACGCTGACGCCATTTATCTTGCCCGGCGTTCTGCGTAACCTGCAAGCCGTCAGACAATACTGGTGGAAACTGCTGATCCTCGGCCTGCTCGGAATGGTGCTTTATCAGAGCCTGGCGTATTACGCCGCGCACAGCGTCAGCGCACTGTTTATGGGGATCATTAACTCCCTTATCCCACTGCTGACGGTGCTTATCGGCCTGTTTGTGCTGAGCGTGGTACCGACGGTTGGCGTGGCCGTGGGCAGTATTGTTTCTCTCGGCGGACTCATCTGGCTGGTGAGCGCAGGAGATCCGGCGCAGTTGCTGCAACAGGGTATCGGCACCGGTGAGCTGATGATGTTTGCCGCGTCGGCGTCCTACGCGCTGTACGGCGTGCTGACTAAGCGCTGGGCGATCCCGCTGCCTAACTGGCAATCGTTGTATGTGCAGATCATTTTCGGCGTTTTACTGCTGCTGCCTAACTTCCTGATGGCGAAAGACGTCAGCCTGACCATACACAACATTCCGCTGGTGCTTTTCGCGGGGATCCCGGCGTCAATCATTGCGCCTTTTTTGTGGATCCAGGGCGTCATCCGCCTCGGTGCGAACAAAGCCTCTATTTTCATGAACCTGTCGCCTATTTTCACGGCCATCATCGCTGTGTTATTCCTGCATGAACACTTGCAAAGCTACCACCTGATTGGCGGTGGCGTCACGCTGGTCGGGGTTATCCTCGCGCAGCGTCTGCGCAAGCCATTGTTTGGCCGCAAACCGGGCGAACTGCAAAAAGAAACGCGTTAAACCTCACTGCCATCCCCGTTCAGGTGGATGGCACCTTCCCCTTTTACGCTTTTGCGTACAGTAAGATGTTTTTACCCGCCGTTTTCAGAAACAATATCCTCATGAATGTTCACCGGGCTGCTATTCACTGTGTCGGTTAAAACACTTTGCAGGTATGATGAGGCGCTTCTGCGCTTTGCGCCGCGCTTACTCATCAAGCGACGTTTAAATTTCCAGCGAAGGACGGTGATATGCAACCTTTGAGCGGCCCGGGCATGCCGGTTGGCGACAACAGAACACAGCCCCAGGGTCAGACCGTTCCGGTTAAACCAGGGGGCGAATTACCGCTCACACCGGCACAGCGCACCACGCTGGAAAAGCTGATTGTGAAACTGATGGCGCTGACTCCCATAAAATCTGCTGAGATCTGGGCCAACCTGCGCCACGATCTTTCGCTGCCTCATGGCGCAGAAATCACCTCATCACAATTTCCTCAGGCGCAGACGTTATTGCAGGGTAAACTGACCCAGGCGCAGGACAGCCACGCGACCCGTCAGCTGATGTTGCAGCTGACCGAGCTGTTGCCGCAGGGAAATAACCGTCAGGCCGTCAGCGATTTTATTCGCCAGAACTTTGGTCATACTGTTCTGAGCCAGCTGACGCATCCACAGCTTCAGCAAGTGCTGGATCTGATCCAGACACGCCAGATGAATATTCCGCAACCCCAGCAGACGCCGGTCACCGATCGCCCGCTGCTGCCTGCTGAACATAACAGCCTGCAACAACTGGTCACACGCCTCAGCGCGGCGACCGGTGAAGCGCCGGTGAAAGTCTGGCAGGAACTGTTCAATCTGGTGGGCGTAAAAGTCGGCGATTCGATCCCGGCGAAGGATTTTCAGCTGTTAAGTCAATTCATGCAGGTGAAAGCGTCACTCAGCCAGCAAACCACTGCGCCGACGCTGACCACGCTGCTGAGCGTACTGAAACAACCGGCCAGCACGCACGAAATACGTCAGCTCACCGAGTATGTCGAAAACCGTTTCAGCGCGACGTTATCCACGCCGCTGACGCCGGTTCAGGTCAGCGACCTGATTGGCGTATTGTTCAGCCAGCGCGTTGACCGCTCCTCGCGTGCGGAAGACACCGATGACAGCTTTACCACCGTGTCGCGCACCGATCCGCAGCCGATCATGAATCCTTTCGTGGCCATGTTGCCGCCTTCCATGCAGGCGCTCGGCGGCAAGCCGTTAGTGTTTATCGCTTTTGTGGTCGTCGTACTGTTGCTGTGGGCGGTCATTTAAGCCGCTGCTCACGCACAGCCACAATCTTCAGGGGCGGAGTCCGCCGGATAAACTCCGCGCGCTTCGCCTTTCGCGACCGGATGCCGGTCACGAGTCCAGAAATCCAGCCCGCCGATCATTTCTTTCACGCGGAATCCCAGCTTCGCCAGTTTGTACGCACCCTGCGTGGAACCGTTACAGCCAATCCCGTCGCAATACGTCACATACACGACGTCTTTATTCAGGCCGAGGGTGCTTTCTGCCGTCATATTTTTATGCGGAAAACTGACCGCACCGGGCACATGACCGCGCGCATAATGTTCAGCAGAACGGGTATCAATAACCACAATGCCGGTCACGCCATTTTGTAAATCGGCTGCCACATCCGCGGCATCGGTATAAAAGCTCAGCTTTGACAGCAAATAGGCTGCGCTGACTTCGGGAGAAGGCGGTTCGTAAGCCAGAACATAAGACGTCTGCGACATAAATTTTCCTCTGCAATTTACTGTGTTGAAAACAGATTCATCATCTCTGTTTTTGGCCTTATGATTAATACCAATTATCGCCTATCAATAAGACCTATTATGGCTAACCTGCCCCAACCGTCAGCACTGATTACTCTTTTTGAAAACGCGGACGAAATGTCTGGCCTGCGCGACCGGCTTTGCTCAGTTCTGCGGCAGGCCATTAATACTGGTGCGCTGGCCGTCGGGCAGCGGCTTCCTTCTTCACGAATGCTGGCTGCCGATTTAAAACTCTCACGCATTACCGTAGAAGCGGCGTATGCGCAGATAGAGGCCGAAGGGTATTTGCAGCGCCAGACCGGAAAAGGCACATTTGTCAGTCAGTCGCTACCACGCCCTACTGCACCGCGTGCTAACGGCAGCGCACCGGCGAAACTTTCCACGCTTTCAGCACGTGGCCGGAATATTGTTGCAACCGGCGGCTGTAACGACCCGCAATTTCCCAGGGCTTTTGCAGCAGGCTCCCCGGATTTACGCGCATTTCCCCTGAAAATATGGAAGCAAATCACCTGTAAACAGCTGCGTACGCACGGCGAACGTTTGCTGGGATACGGCGATCCACAAGGATATTTGCCCCTTCGTCAGACGATTGCCGGTTATCTGCAACAGTCACGCGGCGTGCTGTGTTCCGCCGGACAAATCATGATCACCACAAGTTCCCAGCAGGCGCTGCAACTGCTGTCGATGTTGCTGATTGATCCCAACGATACGGTCTGGCTTGAAGAGCCGGGTTACCCGGGAGCCCGTAATGCGTTTACCAGTGCGGGTGCGCGCCTTTGTGCGATTCCGGTAGATGAAAAGGGCATTAATCATGCTGGTGATTCTCCTTCGCCGCGCCTGATCTATCTCACGCCTTCCCACCATTATCCGACCGGCGTAAGCCTGAGTTTGCCCCGCCGTCTGCATTTGCTGGATTACGCCAGACGTCACGAAAGCTGGATCATCGAGGACGATTACGACAGCGAACTGCATTACGACGGACGCCCGCTTCCGGCCATGCAGGGACTGGATAAACATCAGCAGGTTATTTATCTGGGCACCTTCTCGAAGGTTTTATTCCCGTCGCTGCGTCTGGCTTATATCGTGCTGCCTCCGTCACTTGTCGCACCGATGGTGACGCTGCGCACCGTCAGTGACGGGCATTCTTCACAGCTGATGCAGGCGGTAACCGCTGAATTTATGCAAAGCGGCCATTTCGCCTCGCACCTGCGTCTTTCCCGTCAGCTTTATCACAGCCGCCGCGATCATCTGCTGGAGCAGATCCGGCAAAAAATTGACTGGCTGACCCCGCAGGTTGCAGCCGGAGGCTTGCAGCTCGCAGCGCATTTACCTGCCGGACAAGAGCAGCGGCTCAGCGCTCTGGCCGCAAAAGCGGGTGTTGAAACACCGCGACTTTCACCGCTGTTTCTCAATCAGAGCGAACCGCATGCGCTGCATCGTGATGGCTGGCTTCTGGGCTTTTCAGCCCTTACGCCCGCCGAAATCACCTTCGCCGTTAACCGGCTGGCCGCTCTCGATACCTGCGCGATCAGCTGACTAACGGAAGCAGGAACCAGCCGGCAAGACCGCTGAACAGCAGAAACGGGAATGAGTAAGCATGAAATTTCAGCCAGATTTTGTTGTCATTCGCCATGCGCAACGCAATCAGGTTAGCCAGCGATCCCATCGCCAGACCAAAGCCACCGGCGTTCACAGCGTAGGCGAGTAACGGGCCGGAAGGCAGATAGTTGATCATCAGGATTGTCGCCGGGACGTTGCTGATCACCTGAGACAACCCCATGCTCAGCAAATAATGTCCGTAATCCGGCAGCCCGTGAATGCGCGCGAAAACCGGCTGTAAAACGTCTAACCCGACAATCAGGCGTACATCGATAAACATCACGATAAACACCAGAATCAGCGGCCAGTCGATCCGCAGCAGGACTTTTCGCGCCAGCAGCAGAAAACACAAAATCACCGCGAGCAATCCGTACAGCGCCAGCCCCAGATCCACGCAGGCAATGAACACGACATATAGCACGCAGCAGCTGGCTAAAAGGCGTTTCTGAAACGGATAGCCCTGATTGTTAGCCGTTTTTTTAAGGCTGCGCGACGGGAAACAAAAGCCGGTGACAATCAGCAATGCAACCAGCGTTACCAGCGCCAGCGGAGCCATCTGCCCGATAAAATGCAGGAATGACTGGCCGGATTTATTCCATAAAAGGATATTTTGCGGATTGCCAATCGGTGTCAGCAATGAGCCCGCGTTCACCGCCAGCGCTTCGAAAATGATGAGCCGCGTAACCGGCAGCGACGTCAGTTTTTTCAACGTAATCGTCAGCGGGATCACGATAAACAGCGCGACGTCATTGGTCATAAAGGTAGAAAGCACGGCAGCCGCTGTGACCAGGAACAACGCCAGCCTGCGTTCGTTGTCGATGGCGTTAATCATCTTGCGGCCAACAAAGTCAAAGTAGCCGCTGACTTCAACGCCTTTAGTCAGCATCAGAAGGCCGAGCAAGGTGATGATGGTGTCCCAGTCGACGAACTGCGGAAACTGCATAATTTTCTCAGTCTGGAACAGCGTGAGGACGACGCCCAGCAACACCAGAAGATGCAAGAATCTGTCGCGTAGAAAGGGTTTAAAAACTGTGCTGAAAGCCGTTGTAAGCATGGTTTTTCTTAATTAAAAAAGCCGGTTATCCGATGCGCTGACGTTACCCGAAGAAATTAATTGCTGCCACTCCAAAAGTGATTTCCCCGAGGTATCGCGCAAATAAAAAACCGGCGCTGCAAACATTGCAGCGCCGGAAGGGATTTCAGCTCAAAAAAGCACGAATTCAGCTCAAGGCTGAGGCCGTTTTCAGCGCCTTTTTCTGACGCTGCCAGCGCACAATATCAATCAGCAGGAATATCAGCAGGCTGCCGCCCATGACCGGCAAGGAAATGGCTAATCCCAGAGTGACCAGCGCTATCGGGCATTGCAGGGCAAAAGGCACCCGCTTCCAGGTTTGCAACAAGGTGATGGTCGGGCTACTGCTGCCGACATCGCCCTGACGGCGTAGCCACCACAACCGATATCCCCAGGCAATCATCGCGCATAGCCCGGTACCAAAGACAACCAGAATAACCTGATTCCAGACGCCAAACAGGATGCCCATGTGAGCATCAACGCCCCAGCGCGTAAGTTTCGCCAGCAGCGGGAAGTCCGCAAAACGCACGTGATCGGTAATCTGTAATGAAGCCGGATCCACGGAAACCGCATCAACCTGTGTCGGCCAACTGCGGTCAACTTCCGTCACCGTCCACGCTTTACCGGCGGTATAAGCCGGGCGGATTTCTATCCGGTTTGCCTCAATACCTGACGCCCTTGCCGCCTGAACAACGCCATCGAAAGTGAGCGCGGAAACCGCCACGGAGCCCGGTGCTGCGGGCATCGCATCACCCGACATGTCCATACCAGGCATATCGGGCATGTCAGACATATGCGCATGATGTTCTGCATGTTCGTCTGCCGGGGCAGCCACTAACTCAGGAGATAAACTGGTTTTGACCGCCGGTGTCATCCAGCCCATATAGGCACGCAAGACACCGATATTGTCCCCTGCCCACTGCGACCACGTCAGGCCTGTCGCAGAAAAGAACAACAGCCCGGCCAGCAGAATCACGCCCAGCATGCTGTGCCAGTGGCGGCTGCGCTGCTGCTTTTCAACTTTTCCGCTCAGCTTGCGTGGAGCACGATTTTTCCTGCGTCCGGTGAACCAGAGAACGACGCCGCCCAGCGCGGCTACCCATAACCACGAGGCGGCCAGTTCACTGTACACGCGGCCAACATCGCCCAGTAACAGGCCGCGATGTAAATCATCCAGCCAGGTGCGGAACGGCAAAATCCCGCTGGTTCCGTAAACCGTCATATCGCCTTTCACCGCAAGTGTCACCGGGTCGATAAATATTGCCCGGCTTTTGGACGCGCCCAGCTGCGGATCCGAGAACATCACCCGCGTGGTATCTCCGCGTGCCGGCGCGGGTCTGACGGCATAAATCTTTTGATCCGCCCCAGCCACTTTTGTCGCCGCCTCTGTCTGGCGTGAAAGCGGTTGTGATGCACCCTGTGAGTCGGTGAATAACGCATCCGCGTACAAATAATTTTCGAACTGCGGCGTCAGCACATACAGCGTCCCGGTCAGCGCAGCGACGAAAATAAACGGCCCGACAAACAGACCAATATAAAAATGCAGGCGCCGCAGCAGGGCCAGAAACGCGGTTTGCGCAGACAGTTTTTCCCCCGCGTTTGTACGCAGGTTTGCAGGCAGGTTCATAAATCTGATTTCCTGAATTTCAAATAGCACATCGCTAACGGCGAAAAATCGTCGTTAACCTCAAGAGGAATGGCTTAAAAATGGAAGATCAGAGAACAGGCGGCGCGCGGGGTTGTGAATCAGTGAAGAACAGCGAAGGGACAAGACGTTGTTTCAGAGAACGCGGAGGCGCACGGCTGGAAAGTTCCAGCGACCAGAGCATCGGCATGGCCTGTAAATCAAGCAGCGGTAAATGCGCCAGCAGCACACAATAACCGCAGGCAGCATTACTCATGTCGCCGGAAAGCAGCCCTTTCACGGCACCATGTTGCATCTGTTTACAGGCTTGCGGCTGACAATGTTCATCGGATGTTTCAGTGTCTGACATGTCCATGTCAGCCATATCCCCGTCCGGCATATCCATATCGGACATCACCATTCCGGGCATCATCATGTGCTGCGCACTCTCAGCCACCAGTGATTTAGAAACCACCGGTGCGATAAACAACATCAAAATCGCCACTATACCCAGCCAGGCCGGGAAGTGCCGATGTCGGTGATGAAGGCGTTGGAGTGAGAGCATTATGTCAACAAGGTGAAAATAATAAGCGGCGAAATTGTACCTGAAATGTTGAGATATAACAGAAGGGATAAACAACGGACGTAAAAAAGCCCGCATTAAGCGGGCTTCAATTTATGGCTTAACGACAGGAATTATTTGTCGTTTTTCAGCTTACGCATCACCAGAGTGGCGTTGGTGCCACCGAAGCCGAAGCTGTTGGACATCACAGTCGTCAGCTCGCGCTGAGTCGGTTTAGTGATGATGTCCATGCCTTCTGCCTGCTCATCGAGGTTTTCGATGTTGATGCTTGGCGCGATGAAACCGTGTTCAGCCATCAGCAAGGTGTAGATAGCTTCCTGCACGCCCGCGGCACCCAAAGAGTGGCCGGTCATGGCTTTGGTGGAAGACAGTGCCGGGGTTTTGGAACCGAACACTTCACGGATTGCACCCAGTTCTTTCACGTCGCCGACAGGGGTAGAAGTCCCGTGAACGTTAACGTAATCGATTGGGGTATCCACGCCGTTCATTGCCATTTTCATGCAACGCACTGCGCCTTCGCCAGATGGAGCTACCATGTCTGCGCCGTCAGACGTTGCGCCATAGCCAACGATTTCTGCGTAGATATGTGCGCCACGTGCCAGAGCGTGTTCCAACTCTTCAACTACGACCATACCGCCGCCGCCTGCAATGACGAAACCGTCACGCGCTTTGTCGTAGGTACGGGAAGCTTTTTCAGGGGTTTCGTTGTAGCTGGTGGACAATGCGCCCATCGCGTCGAATTCACACGCCATTTCCCAGCACAGTTCTTCACCGCCACCGGCAAAGACAACGTCCTGTTTGCCGAGCTGAATCATTTCTACCGCGTTACCGATGCAGTGAGCAGAGGTTGCGCAAGCAGAGCTGATGGAATAGTTAACGCCACGAATTTTGAACGGGGTTGCGAGGCAGGCAGAAACGCCGGAAGCCATCGCTTTGGTCACCATGTAAGGGCCAACGCCGCGCAGGCCTTTGGCACGCATGCCGTCGGAACCCGCCACCTGGTTACGTGGAGAACCGCCCCCGGAACCTGCAATCAGGCCGGTACGTTCATTAGAAACCATTTCAGGGGTCAGACCGGAGTCTTCAATCGCCTGTTGCATGGAAAGGTAAGCGTAGATCGAGGCATCACTCATGAAACGCACAATCTTACGATCGATAAGGCCTGCGGTGTCTAATTTGACATCACCCCAGACGTGACTACGCATCCCGGCATCTTTCAGCTCTTGCGAGAAGGTGATCCCAGAGCGACCTTCCTGCAGAGATGCAAGAACTTCCTGCTTGTTGTTACCGATGCTCGAGATGATACCCAGGCCAGTAATCACTGCACGTTTCATTTAAATACCTCTTGTACTATTCACCATTTGGGATTTCGTCACGCACTCTAGCGTACAGTTGTACGCCGAACAAGTCCGATCAGCAATTCCTTGTGTAAATCGCGGTAAATTTGCGCGAGGTCAAACGCAGCGTTAAACTCCGGCATCGCCTTGAACTGAGAGAGTTTCACGTGAGCCATAACCCGATCACGCCGGCTGAATTAAGCTGGAACGAACAGGGTACACCTGTTTCCCGACATTTTGATGACGTCTATTTTTCCAATCAGGACGGCTTGTTGGAAACACGTCATGTCTTTCTGAATGGCAACCATTTTCCGGCGCGTTTTTCCGCCCACACTCGCCCGCTTTGCATCATTGCCGAAACCGGTTTTGGCACCGGGCTGAACTTCCTGACGCTGTGGCAGGCGTTCGATGCTTTCCGTGCTGAAAGCCCCGACGCCACGCTGCAGCGCCTGCATTTTATCAGCTACGAAAAATTCCCATTATCCGCCAGCGATCTGGCCGCTGCCCATGCGCAATGGCCTGAACTGGCTGCGTATTCCGCCGAGCTTTGCGAACAATGGCCGATGCCGTTCGCCGGTTGTCACCGCCTTTTGC
Source organism: Rahnella selenatireducens (assembly GCF_046449555.1). Classification (NCBI taxonomy): domain Bacteria; kingdom Pseudomonadati; phylum Pseudomonadota; class Gammaproteobacteria; order Enterobacterales; family Yersiniaceae; genus Rahnella; species Rahnella selenatireducens. Next base: position 145,115 of record NZ_JBKEZJ010000003.1, on the reverse strand, counting down.
TCGCAGGCGGACGCATCACGCTCGACCTGTGGTTTGGCGATGTGACTACCCTGCTGCCCGCATGTGACACCAGTATGAATCAGCAGGTCGATGCCTGGTTCCTGGACGGATTTGCGCCATCAAAGAATCCGGACATGTGGACGGAAGCCCTCTTCCGTTCCATGGCGAAAATGACCCGCCCGCAGGGAACGTTCGCCACTTTCACCGTCGCCGGATTTGTGCGTCGCGGCTTGCAGGACGCGGGTTTTGACATCGCAAAAGTCCCCGGATTCGGTGAAAAGCGGCATATGTTATCCGGCGTTCTGCCCGCGGGAATTGATATTCCTCATCCTGCGCCGTGGTATTTCCGCCCGCCCGCTAAAAATGCCACTGAATTTGCGATTGTTGGCGGCGGCGTCGCCAGTGCCGTACTTTCGCTGGCGCTGTTGCGCCGTGGCTATGCCGTAACGCTGTACTGCGCCGATGAAAAACCGGCGCTGGGCGCATCCGGTAACCGTCAGGGCGCGGTTTATCCGCTGCTCAATGGCCGGGGCGACACGCTGGAACAGTTCTTTGCACATGCCTTTACGTTCGCCCGCCGCCAGTATTTCCAGCTGGAAAAAATGGGCGTGCCTTTTGATCACGGCTGGAGTGGTGTTACCCAACTGGGATATGACGAAAAAAGTCAGGCCAAAATTGACGGAGTTCTGGGCGGTAACTGGCCGGAAGGGCTGGCGAAAGGGCTTAGCGAAGCCGGGGTTGAAGCATTATGCGGATTGCCTTGCGGCAGCGGCGGTATCACGTATCCACTGGGTGCCTGGTTGTGCCCGGCGGAGCTGACCGCCTCGCTGCTTGCACTGGCGCAAAGGCAGGGATTAGCGGTGCATTATCGCCAGCGGGCCACAGCGTTAAGCCGCGATGTAAACGAAAACTGGACGCTGAAGTTTGCCGACGGGCATGAAACCCGCCATCAGGCCGTGGTGCTGGCAAACGGTGCGGATATCACTGATTTTGCCCAGAGTGAAACGCTTCCAGTTTATGCGGTCAGTGGTCAGGTTTCGCATATTCCCACCACGCCTGAACTGAGCAAACTTAAACAAGTGTTGTGCTACGACGGCTATCTGACACCGGTGAATCCGCTCAACCAGCATCACTGCATCGGTGCCAGCTATCACCGCGCCGATAAATGTACGGATTTCCGCGAAGACGATCAGCAGGAAAACCGTCAGCGTTTGCTGAACTGTCTGCCGGAGCAGCAGTGGCCGAATGACGTGGATGTCAGTGACGCACAGGCGCGAAACGGCGTGCGTTGCGCCACACGCGACCACCTGCCGATGATCGGGTCGGTTTCTGATTACGATGCACTTTTGGAAAGTTATCAGAAGCTGGATCTCGACGTTCAGCGCCATCGTCCGATTGCCAATGCGCCGGTGCATGAGAATTTGTTCCTGTTTGGCGCACTCGGTTCACGTGGCCTCAGTTCCGCGCCGCTCGGTGCTGAAGTGCTGGCCGCGCAGATTGCCGGTGAGCCATTGCCGCTGGACAGTGAAACGCTGGCCGCGCTGAATCCGAACCGGATGTGGGTAAGAAAATTACTTAAAGGCCGCCCGGTCGAATCCCGCTGATTGCACTTTTTCGGGCAATAAAAAAGCGCAGACGGTTCACCGTACTGCGCTTTTTTTCAAAACCGGACATCCCTAAATAGAAGCCTGATACAAAGTCTCCCACATCCCCTGAACCAGAGCCTGATCGCGCGGTGATAATTCACCGGCTTTGATGGCTTTATCCAGGCCATCCTGAACACGAATTTTCAACGCTTCGGCGGTATGTTCGCCATTCTCTTCTGCCTCAGCAACCGCGACGGTCAGATGGCCTCGCAGATAGCCACTGGCAAATAATTCATCGTCGCTGGCGCTTTCGACCATGTCGTCGATCAGCGTTAAAATCCGCGTTTCAAATTCTGCGATCATTACTCTTCCTCGTATCCGGACTCTGTTTTTTTATTCAATCGGCTGCAACGCAGGGAAATCTGCAGGCGTTAAAGGGGCGGTATTGTAAAACGATTGTAACGCTTTAATAAAGCGCGCCGGTCTTTCAGGGATGCCCTGATCCAGCATGCGGAGCACTTCCTCACGCACTTTGTTCTGGAAGCCCACGCGGTCTGGCTCGCAATCGCCGCTCAGATTGTCACAGCTCACGTTGAAATTAAAGCCGGCAGCGGCGCAAAACAGCCATTCATAAGACTGAGGTTTGATTTCGACTTTTTCGAATTCGCTTTGGGTTTGCGCATCGCGGCCATCCGGGCAATACCAGTAACCGAAATCCACCAGCTTGCGGCGTTCCGCGCCTGCGACGCACCAGTGGGAAATCTCGTGCATCCCGCTGGCGTAATAGCCGTGTGCAAACACAATGCGGTTAAACGGTTCCTGGTCATCGGCGGGCAGGTAGATCGGTTCGTCGTCACCTTTCACCAGGCGCACGTTGAATTCCTCAAAGAAACAGGAATCAAAAATGTCCATCAAATGATGATAGTTATGTGTTGCGGTCGAATCAGACATATTTGCAGTAAAACTCTGTAAGTAAGATCAGGGGCGACAATATACCCTTGATTGAATGACCTATTTCATGACTTCGGGCAAGCATTCTGCAGCTTCAAATATGGAGGGCAAGCCACTGGTGGATTTCAGCACCGTGGTTGTCATAAATAAGTTTACAGCTCATCACCACGGAAACCACCACCACCATCGGGCGGATCATCTTCTGGCCTTTGCTGAGTACCATCCGCGCGCCGAGACGTGCGCCGATAAACTGCCCCGCCATCATCACAAATCCTAATCCCCAGACCACTTTGCCGCCCAGAATAAAAAACAACAATCCACCAAAGTTTGAGGTGAAGTTCAGGACTTTGGCATGCGCCGTGGCTTTCGCGAGGTTAAAACCGCATAACGTCACAAAGCCTAATGCGTAAAAAGAACCGGCACCGGGGCCGAAAAAGCCATCATAAAACCCGACACAGCCTCCACCGACCAGCGCATAAGGCAGCGCAGAAAGACGTCGCTGGCGATCGCTTTCGCCCAGTTTCGGGGTCAGCAGGAAATACAGCCCGATGCAGATGATCAGCAACGGCAGGATCTGACGCAGCATATCGGCCTGTAAGCGCTGGATCAGGATCGCTCCCAGCACAGAACCCACGAACGTGCAGGCAATGTTGAGCTTCTGATCGTTAAGATCCACCACTTTCCGGCGCACGAAATACAGGCTGGCGGAGAAAGAACCGCCAACAGCCGAAAGCTTGTTGGTTGCAATCGCCTGAGCCGGAGAAACCCCGGCTGCCAGCAGCGCAGGCAGGCTGATAAGGCCGCCACCGCCTGCGATTGAGTCAATAAATCCCGCCACTAACGCTACTAAAAACAGAACACATACTACCCAGGGGGCAACAATCAACCAGTCCATTTTTCTATCAGTCCCGCTTTACGTGGCGAAGAGTTATTGAAACGTTGTTAGAGAACGTGTTTATCCAGCAGCGCCTGACAAGTTGGCGGCAACGGAGGGGGCTCAGATTTCACCGGTTTACCCGTCGAAGGTTTCGGTGGCAGGAACCAGCTTTTCAGCTCGGCACCACATCCGTCACCCGGAGGCGGCGGAGCCTGATTTTCACATTCGGTACTGCCTGCCGGGCAACGCAGACGCACATGCATATGCGCACGATGACCAAACCACGGACGCACTTTGTGCAGCCATTCACGGTCTGCGCCCGCATCCTGACAAAGCTGTTGTTTGATCGCCGCATTCACAAAAATGCGCACCACGTCTTTATCCTGCGCCGCCATTTTGATCAGCGTTTCAATACGCGGTTGCCACTGGCTCGGCACGATAGATTTACCGTTAGCACTGACCAGATCAATAGGCTGTGGTTTCAGCAACATCTGCTCGCTCCAGCGCTGACGCGGCAGTTGAAGCCAGATATCCACATCCAGCCCGGACTGATGGCTGGCATGGCCGCTGCTGAAACGCCCACCCGCAGGCATCGCCATATCGCCGACCAGCATGGTTCCCAGCCCTTTTTGCTGCGCCTGAGTACCGAGTCGCGTAATGAACGCCAGTAAATCCGGCTGGCCGAAATAACGACGCTGATCGGTACGCATCACCTGATAATCCGGTGAATTCAGCGGCAAAGGCTGTGCGCCAATCTGACATCCGTTGGCGTAACTTCCCACCGCCTGCGGCGCGCCGGAAATCGGTTGAGTAATTTTCTGCCAGGGCGTTGCCGCCACAGCCGGTGCGCAGAGCGCGAGCGCCAGAAGACTGGCACAGGCGGTTTTAAACGCTGGAACGTTGCGTAAGAATTTCATCGAAGGCTTACCAGCGTGGCACGGTGGAATGAACGTCGCCGTTCTGGGCACGCTGACGCAGCAAATGATCCATCAGCACAATCGCCATCATGGCTTCGGCGATTGGCACAGCGCGGATCCCCACGCACGGATCGTGACGGCCTTTGGTGATCATATCGACCTGCTCGCCTTCACGGTTAATAGTGCGCCCCGGAACGGTGATGCTGGACGTTGGTTTCAGCGCCAGATGCGCAACCACCGGCTGACCGCTGCTGATCCCGCCGAGAATGCCGCCCGCATGGTTGCTTTCAAAACCGTTTGGCGTAATTTCGTCACGGTTTTCGCTGCCACGTTTGCTGACCACGGCAAAACCGTCACCGATTTCCACGCCTTTTACGGCGTTAATGCTCATCAGCGCATGCGCCAGATCGGCATCAAGACGGTCGAATACCGGCTCACCAAGGCCTACCGGCACATGCTCGGCAACCACGGTAATTTTGGCACCAATCGAGTCGCCTTCTTTTTTCAGGCTGCGCATCAGTTCGTCCAGCGCTTCAAGTTTGCTTTCATCCGGGCAGAAGAACGGGTTGGTTTCGACCAGATCCCAGTCTTTCAGTTCGCAGGTAATGTCGCCCATCTGGGACATATAGCCGCGCACTTTAACGCCGAATTTTTCGAGCAGGTATTTCTTCGCAACCGCGCCTGCGGCCACGCGCATTGCGGTTTCACGTGCAGAAGAACGGCCGCCGCCGCGATAGTCGCGTACGCCGTATTTTTGTTCGTAGGTGTAATCGGCATGGCCCGGACGGAATACGTCTTTGATCGCACTGTAATCCTGCGAGCGCTGGTCGGTATTCTGGATAATCAGGCCGATGCTGGTTCCTGTCGTTACACCTTCAAATACGCCGGACAGGATTTTGACTTCATCCGCTTCACGGCGCTGCGTGGTGTAACGCGAGGTTCCCGGACGACGACGGTCGAGGTCGTGTTGCAGGTCTGCTTCTGTCAGCGAGATGCCCGGCGGTACGCCGTCAATGATGCAGCCGAGTGCCACACCGTGAGATTCGCCGAAGGTGGTGACGCGGAAAAACTGCCCAATACTGTTCCCTGCCATCACGGCTCCTTAACCATTAATAAGTTGTTTATTTGCAAAATGACCGGCTGACGAACAGCCGGTCAACAGGGTATTTAGTCGCGGTAAGCGCGGAACTCTTCTGCACAATCAATCAGTTGCTGTTTAGTCAGCATGAAGACACCGTCACCGCCGTTTTCGAATTCCAGCCAGGTGAACGGGATCTCAGGATATTGATCCATCAGATGTACCATGCTGTTGCCCACTTCACAAATCAGCACGCCATCATCGGTCAGGTAATCCGGCGCACAGGCCAGAATACGGCGCGTCAGTTTCAGGCCATCGCTACCGGAGGCCAGACCGAGCACCGGTTCATGGCGGTATTCCTGCGGCAAATCGGACATATCTTCTTCGTCAACGTACGGCGGGTTCGTGACGATCAGGTCGTATTGCAGCGGCGGCAGTTCACGGAACAGGTCAGAACGGATTGGCGTAACCCAGTTCTCGATGCCGTGCGTGTCGATGTTGCGCTCGGCCACGGCCAGCGCATCGGCAGAGATATCCACGGCGTCCACTTCCGTTTCAGGGAAAGCATAAGCACAGGCAATTGCAATACAACCGCTGCCGGTACACATGTCGAGAATGTGCTGAGGTTTGTCGTGCAAAATGCCGGAGAAGCGGTTGCTAATCAGCTCGCCAATCGGCGAACGCGGCACCAGAACGCGTTCATCGACATAAAATTCCATGTCGCAGAACCAGGCTTTGTTGGTCAGATAAGCGACCGGAATGCGCTCGTTGACGCGGCGGATAACGCGCTCAACGATACGGTGACGCTCGCTGGAGGTCAGACGCGCCGTGTGCATATCTTCAGGAATATCGAGCGGCAAAAACACGCTTGGCAAAACCAGCTGCACAGCTTCGTCCCACGGATTATCAGTACCATGGCCGTAATAAACATTGGCCGCGTTGAGGCGGCTGACGGTCCAGCGCAGCATGTCCTGAATGGTATGCAGTTCACTGACGGCTTCGTCGACGAAAATTTTGTCCAATTTTGTTCTCCAGGCAGTACAGGGTTTTTAACAGACGTTTAACCCGTAATTTTCCGCATAGTTTGCCACGAAGCCCGCCACAAATCAGCAGCTAGTCAACGCACTTGCGCGACACCTCGAAGAATTTAACCCTGAGTTTTCTTTAAACCGCAGGGTGACGGAAGGTACACTGTCGGAATTGAGCGAAAATGACGATAAAAAAATGAAGAAAAAACACCGGCTGAGCCCGGAGGAAGCGGCCCTGTTTCGTGAAGCAGTGCCGGGCGTCAAGCGCCTGAAAAACGATACAATTACTCACCATCCGCTGCGCAAAAAAGTGTCAGAACTGTCGCCGAAAAAGCTGATTCAGGAGCAGGTGGACGCCAGTTATTATTTTTCTGATGAATTCCAGCCGATGTTGCAGGAAGAGGGCCCGGTTCGCCACATCAGGCCAGACGTCAGCCATTTTGAATTGAAAAAATTGCGCCGAGGAGATTATTCTCCTGAGCTATTTCTTGATTTGCATGGTTTAACGCAGAAAGAAGCCAAGCAGGAATTAGGGGCGCTGATCGCCGCCTGCCGCCGCGAGCACGTCCACTGCGCGTGCGTCATGCACGGTCACGGCAAACATATTCTCAAGCAGCAAACCCCGCTGTGGCTGGCTCAGCATCCTGATGTTGAAGCCTTTCATCAGGCACCGAAAGAGTTAGGCGGCACTGCCGCGTTACTGGTGCTGGTTGAGCTGGATGACAAAATCAGCTGACCGCGAAAAAAAACACAAGCATGCAGAAACGAGAAAGGCACAGCATAAGCTGTGCCTTTCTTTGTGTCGTTCTCCGTCCCGGAAAACTACACTTTTGCCATCACCTGGCACGGACTAAACTGCCAGTCAAAGCTGCCCTGCCCGGTTTGCGCATTCAGCTCCACGCTTGCCATTGCAGAGGTGGCGAACATCGGCGGGCAAACTCCCGGACACAATTCTGCGACCAGGTAACCGACCAGCGGCAGGTGGGAAACCACCAGCACCGCATTGACGCCCGTCTGCGCCAGATGCTGCAATTCACTGGCAACCAGAGCAGGATCGCCGCCCGGTGTCAGTTCTTTCAGGATATCAATCTCAACGTTTTCAGGCAGAGACAGACACTGACGAACTTTTTCGAGTGTCTGCTGCGCACGCAGGTACGGACTGACCAGAACGCGGTCAATGGTGATACCCCGGCCATTCAGCCATGCCGCCATATGTACTGATTCGTCACATCCGCATTCGCTTAACGGACGAACCGAATCGCTGGCTGCTTCAAGAACCGCATCACCGTGACGCATAATTACAACTTGCATATTGCACCGCTTTTGTTAACAAAAATAGCGCTATACAGAAACGCCTTGCGTGCTGTATTACCCATTGCCCAGCCTTTTTGATCGCCGTTCGGACGACCCTTCTCATGACAAGATAACTGTAAGGCAGTACATCCACTTAACACGCCGTGCCCACAAATTCTGTCTGTGCAGCAACAGCGGTCGGGCATTTTGCCTGAAAGTTCGCGTAAAGAAAACGCTGTTTTTTACACCAACCCTTACAGCTTGTAAACTGTTCAGGCGAATATTTAACCACTCGGGTTGTAGATCAACCGCTTGGGATTGTTCGTATACAAAGCCGGCCTCACCATAAAAAAGATCCCGCGCGCTGTCGTCAGGCGGCAAGCAGGATCTGTTCCAGATTGTCGCGAAACTCAGCATTAAGCAGTGACGCGGGTCACACTCTGCCGACCTTTTCACGCGCCTCTCTCAGGGACAAAAACGCCTGCCCTGCTCCGCCCGCTGGCGCAGACCGTCGCATGGCGTGAAATGCTCACCGTAACGTTGCGCCAGTTGTTCCAGCGTTTTAACCACGCTGGCAGCACCGAGCGTGTCGATGTAACGGAATGGCCCACCGCGAAACGGCGGAAAACCAATACCAAAAACTGCGCCGAGATCACCATCACGCGCGCTGCGGATAACATTTTCATCCAGGCAGCGGACAGCTTCGTTCAGCATCAGCATGACGCAGCGCTGAGCGATCTCCTCGCCCGACTGCTGCGCTTTTGGCGTGACATTTAGCAAACGATAGACCGAAGGATCGACCTGTTTTTTCTTCGCCCCGCGCCCTTTCTGGCCGTAGAGATAAAAACCTTTGCCATTTTTACGGCCTTTGCGGTCGTCTTGCAGAACTGCATCAAAACCGGATGGCGCGGCAAAACGCTCGCCAAACGCCTCCACCAGAATCGGGCCGATTTTAGTGCCGACATCAATGCCCACCTCGTCAAGAAGCTGAACTGGCCCGACAGGGAAGCCAAAGTTCACCAGCGCATTATCGATGTGATCCACAGGTTCGCCAGCCAGCAGGCAGCGCGCCGCTTCGTTGATGTAAGGAGCAAGAATGCGGTTTACGTAGAACCCGGCGCTGTCGCCGACGACAATCGCCGTTTTCCCCTGTTTCTTCGCCAGCGAGACCGTAGTCGAAATCGTCTGCGCGCTGGTGCCCGTATGGGGAATAACTTCCACCAGCGGCATTTTGTCTACCGGGCTGAAATAATGCAGGCCGATAATCTGCTCAGGCCTTGTGGCCTTTTCCGCAATCTGGTGAATCGGCAAAGAAGAGGTGTTTGAAGCAAATATGGTACGCGGTGCCGCATTTTTCTCGATCTCTGCCACCATCGATTGCTTGAGCGCCAGGTCTTCAAATACCGCTTCCACCACGATATCAATCTGCGAAAAACCGCTGTAATCCGTCGTCCCCGAAATCAGCATCATCTGCCGCTGCTGTTCGTTGCGGGTGAGCCTGCGGCTGCGGACTTTTTTCTCCAGCAGATCCCAGCTGTATTTCAGCGCGTGGCGGATGCCTTCGTGATTAATATCTTTAATGCGCACCGGCAGCCCGGCGCGGGTCGCGGTGACATTAGCAATACCGCCGCCCATCAGCCCGCCACCGAGGATCCCCACGCGGTGAACCGGCAACGGCTCAGCGTCAGCGCCTTTTTCTTTTTTCAGCGCCGTCGAGGCAAAGAATAATCCGCGAAGCGCGGCAGATTGCGGCGTCATCACCAGTTCGCCAAAAGCTTTGGCCTCGGCCTGATAGCCGTTTCCGCTGCCCTGATCGAGGCCGGTTTTCACCACATCAATAATTTTTTCCGTGGCCGGATAATTACCGTGCGTTTTTGCGCGGGTCTGTTTGCGCACAAAATAGAACAACAGGCTTTTTCCCAGCGGACCGCCCGCCAGCCGCGCCTGCCAAGGCAGTGGTGGGCGCGATTTACGGCCTTTTGCGACACGTTCCAGCGCGGTTTTCAGCAAAATAGAATAAGGCACGGCGTCGTCCACCAGCCCCATCCTCAGCGCCTGTTTCGCACGAATACTGCGCCCGGTAAGCATCATATCCAGCGCTTTCGGCGCGCCGATTAACCGTGGTAAACGCTGCGTACCGCCCGAACCGGGTAACAGCCCAAGCTGAACTTCCGGCAGGCCGAGCTGCGTTTTATCATCCAGCGAGCAGACGCGCGAATGGCACGCCAGCGCCAGTTCGAGCCCTCCGCCAAGACAGGCACCGTGGATGGCGGCCACGACCGGCACGGAAAATGACGCAATCTGCGACATGACTGTCTGGCCTTTCTGCGCCAACTGGCTGGCCTCAACCGCCGTTTTGCAGCCGGAAATCATCGTGATATCGGCACCGGCAATAAATGAGTCAGTTTTACCAGAAACCAGCACCAGGCCTTTCAGATTCGGATACTGCTGCGCTTTTTGCAAAATAGCGCAGATTTGCTGAGCAAATTCAGCCTTCAGGGTATTCACTTTTTCACCGGGAACATCAATGGTGATGATGCCGACATGTTCTGCGGTAAACATCAGTGAGAAAGCGGAAACCGGCTCTGCGGATGACTGTTCTTCCAGTAGGATATTGTCCATGTTGTCCCTCATTGCGCTGCCTCCAGAATCATTGCCGCGCCCAGCCCACCGGCGGCGCAGGCGGTTGTCAGCCCGTATTTTCCACCGCGACGGCGTAATTCATGCAGCGTTTGCGTGATCATCCGTGCACCGGTTGCGGCGAACGGATGACCGTAGGCCAGCGAACCGCCTAAAACGTTGAATTTATCCCAGTCGATTTCGCCAACTGCCCGACTGCGCCCCAGTTTTTCGCGGGCAAATTCGTCACTGGCCAGCATTTTAATATTTGCCAGCGTCTGCGCGGCAAAGGCTTCATGCATATCAATCAGATCCAGATCCGCCAGCGTCAGTCCCGCGCGATCTAATGCCAGCGGCGTGGCGTATGCAGGGCCGAGAAGCATGTCTTCCCAGACATCAATGGCGGAAAACGCAAAGCTCTTCAGATAGCCCAGCGGCTCAAGCCCTAATTCCCGGGCACGGGATTCGCTCATCATCAGAACGGCAGCGGCGCCGTCGGTAAGCGGCGTACTGGTTGCCGCCGTCACTGTGCCGTGTTTACGGTCAAATGCCGGACGCAGTTTCGCGTACTGCCCGATTTCTGAATTCAGGCGGATGTTGTTGTCTTTTTGCAGCACTTCACGATAAGGCGGAACCTGCGCCGCCATCACCTGTGTGTTCAGATAGCCCTGTTCCCAGGCAAGCGCGGCCAGCGAGTGCGAACGGTGCGCCAGCTCATCCTGCTGTTCGCGGGAAATCCCGTGGCTTTTTGCCATCTGTTCAGCAGTATCGCCCATGCGCAGGCCGGTGGAATATTCCGCCACGGCCGGAGGAACCGGCAGCAGATCGCGTAATTTCAGTTTGCTGAAAATCGAAAGACGCTGCGACAACGTGCGCGCTTTATTGACGTCAACCAGTGCTCGGGCGAGGCGTTTACTGACACCAATCGGCAGAACCGATGAGGAATCAGCCCCGCCCGCAATCCCGACGCGTACTGTGCCGCTGAGAATACTTTCGGCCACGTTCGCCACGGCCTGAAAACTGGTCGCACAAGCGCGGGAAACGCTGTAGGCGTCAGTCGAAACATTCATTCCGGTGCCGAGCACAATTTCACGCGCAATATTCGGCGCTTCAGGCATCTGGACAACCTGTCCGAACACCAGCTGATCAATGTCTTTCGGATCGATTCCACTTTTCGCCAGCAACTCGCTGACCACGGTTTTGCCCAAATCCACAGCGGGGATACCGTGATAGGCGGTGGCCTGCCTTGCAAAAGGCGTGCGCAAACCATCGACAATCGCAATGCGATCGCCTTCACGCGTAACCAGTGGAATGACTTTGTTCATACAAGCTCCTGAGTAAATAGGGTCTTAAGAGGTCAGACCTGATAACTCAGTGTTAACTATGTATTTACATTTGGCAAAGTGAAAGGGTTTGAAGTGCGAGCAACAGCAAATTTTTCTGAAATGAGAGTGAAAAGAAAGAGGTGGGAAAAAATTGCAGACAAAAAAATACCGCTGTCTGGCAGCGGCATTTTAAAAGCAGAATTAATTAACGTAATCCGAGCTGGAAGATCATCGTCTCTGCCTGGCAGGAGAAAGTGAAATCCACTTTCAGCTCAACGCCACCGTCAACTTTTTCAATCTTACTGTTAATTTCGCAAGGCTCTGATTCAACGCCGCGTGCGCGTTCGGTCAGGGTTTGTAGCATTTCTTTGGCTTGCGCTTCGGTTTCGAAGACGTGCAGGTAAGAGGCGGTGCAGTCGGTGTTGTCCATAATGGTGCCGACATCAACACAACAGCAGGCAGCAGTTTCTTCGGCGCCACATTTGTTGATGGAATGCAGAGGTTGAGTGGATTTAGAGGACATGGTTACGTCAGACATAATTTTCTCCCCGGCATCAACGGCAACGTCCACCGTCTGGCCTGATTGCGAATTAAAGAATTATTTTCAGCCTGTATTTTACGCCAGCGGTTGGGCTACAGCTAGCACTTACTTTTTATGTGCCTTTGAAGTGATCCAGATCACGTAAATGTAATGAATCGATGATTAATACGTCAACGTTCTCACTTTAACGTTTCTTAATTGAACTTTTATTGTTGGTTTTTTGTTAAGTGGATCCAATTTCTTGCATCAAATAAGAAATATCAATGAAACATCATTGCAACTACACCACAGGTCAGACCTATACTTCGCTCACTGGTCTGATTTGTCAGACTGATAACGAACCCTACAATCCCGCGCTCATTGTTACTTGATGTAACATTGTTTGATAAAAACATAAAATTGAGGTTTTGGTCATGAACCAGAAAAACCTGTTTAAAAGATCAGCTCTGGCAGCTGCAGTGGCAATTGTTTCCTCCAACGTATACGCGGCAGGTTTTCAGCTCAATGAATACACCGCCGCCGGTTTAGGCCGTTCTTTCTCGGGTGAAGGCGCTATCGCTGATACCGCAGCATCCGGAAGCCGTAACCCGGCGACGATGACAATGTTTAATCGCCCTGCGTTTTCCATCGGCGCAATCTATGTCGACCCGGATGTCGATGTCACCGGCAAATCTCCGGTCACGGGTGCAGATACCAGTGCCAGTAACATTGCACCGAATCAGTGGATCCCAAATATCCACTTTATTATGCCCCTGAATGAGCAATGGGCCCTCGGCGCATCGGCGACCTCAAACTACGGTCTGGCAACAGAATTCAACGATAATTATCCGGCAGGCCCGATTGGTGGCGAAACCGATCTGACCACCATCAACAATAACTTAAGCGTCGCTTACCGTTTGAACGAGCACTTCAGCTTCGGTCTGGGCTTTGATGCGGTTTATGCGAAAGCGAAAATTCGCCGTACTGCGGGCGAACTGGTTCCGCTTAAAACCGGCGGTTTGCTGCCTGCGGATACCGAAGCCGCTAAGCTGAAAGGCAACGAATGGGGCTACGGCTGGAACGCCGGTGTCCTGTATGAAGTGGATGACAATAACCGTTACGGCTTCACTTACCGCTCAGAAGTAAAAATAGATTTCGACGGCGAATATCGCAACGGCATTCCGCAGGCATTGGGCGGCACAGGCGGCCACACTGTTCCGGGTTCCCTGACCCTGAACCTGCCAGAAATGTGGGAGTTGTCAGGTTATAACCGTGTCGCGCCGAAATGGGCTATTCACTATAGCCTGGCGTACACCAGCTGGAGCCAGTTCCAGGAGCTGAAAGCTACGGGTTCTCAGGGCCAGACGCTGTTCCAGAAAGACGAAGGCTATCATGATGCTTACCGCATCGCGCTGGGTACCACCTATTACTACGACGAAAACTGGACATTCCGTACCGGTATCGCGTTTGATGACAGCCCGGTTCCGGCGGACAACCGCACCATTTCTATCCCGGATCAGGACCGTTTCTGGATTTCAGCCGGTACCACGTATGCGTTTACCAAAGATGCTTCAGTGGACGTCGGTGTTTCCTATATGCACGGCCAGACGGTGAATATCAGCGAAAAAGTGGCTGACGGCGTACCGAATTATGAGTTCCAGGCTAAAGGCACCGCGATGTTGTACGGCGCGAACTTTAACTACAGCTTCTGACCGGTTTTCACGACAGAGCACATAAATGAAAAAAGCGCCGAGAGGCGCTTTTTTTTGCATTGAATCTTAAACGGATGAACTTGATTAGAAAATTACTCTGAATCGATATCCTTCAGATCACCCTGAATCAGTGCCGCATTCGGGTTCACCTGAGGTGTCAGCTGACCGCCCCTCGCCAGGAAGTCATGGCGCTGGAAGTACGCTTCGCGGATCATCAGGTAAGGATCGGAAGAGTTACGGATCAGGCCGTCAGAATCGAGCAATTCAGCACGGGTTTCAACACCTTCCAGTACCCATTTACCGGCTGACATCCAGAAGGTCAGATAACTCAGCATCGGATACAGGTCATCGACCAGATCGCCGCCTTCGTCACGAATCGTCGCACTGCCGTAGCCCGGCAACATGACGTAAGGGCCGTAACCGACGCCGTAATGCCCCAGCGTGCTGCCGAAGCCCTGCGCTTCTTCGCGTGCCAGTTTCGGATTCGCCATCGATGCCACATCAATCAGACCGCCCATCCCCAGGATCGTATTAAGGAAGAAACGGTTGAAGTGGATCGCCGCGCGGTACGGATCGCCTTTCAGCAAGGAGTTCACCATGCTGGCCGGTTCATCAAGGTTACTCAGGAAATTACTGGTTCCGTTACGCGCCGGTTGCGGCACGTAATCACGCCAGGCAACAGCCACAGGACGTAGTACATACGGGTCCATGTAGTTGAAGTTGAAGTTAAACATCGCGCGGTTGAAACCTTCCAGCGGATCAGATCGTCCCTGCTGTTCGCTGTCCGATGACCCGGACGTGCCGGCACAACCGACCAGCAAAACTGTCGCAAACGCCAGCCCAGTCAGGCGTAAGTTCATGGATATCTCCCTGTTTTTGATCTTCGGCTCGTGATTAAGGAACCTGCTGATTAATTTCAATGCTGACCTGGCCGTTACCGGCAAAATCGGTCAGCGAACTGTCGCCGTACCAGTCACCCGGGGCTGGCGTCGCCAGACCATTTTGTGAAATACGAACGCGTACTTTTAATTTTTGCAACGAAGAAAGCAAGCGTTCCGGCATCATCGCATTGCTGTCATCGACGGTAATCGCCAGCGGGAAGCGGCTCAGCGGCAGTTTTTTAACCGCTACCGGCACCGGGCTACTTCCATCCGTTACCGAGATAAAGACCGTGCCATTGTGCGGAAGTTTCTGCTGAGCATCCGCAGAGAGCGTTACGTTTACCGCCAGTTTAACCTGGTCTAACCCCGCCTTCTGTTTTGCCTGTGCAATGCTTGCCTGAACCATCTCAAGCCGTTTATCACCCGCCGGCAAAATTTTCAGCATAACTTCCCACGCGCCAATGGCTTGCGGATAGTGACCCTGTTCATATTCATTATAGGCCAGCAAGCTTAATACACGCAGGTCGCCCTGAGATTTTTCCAGCATACCCCGTAGGAGATTTCCGCCGGTAAGGTTATCTTGCGGATCGGATGAACGGGTTAACACTTCGGCATAACCGAGTTTAACCGCCATATCGTTCGGGGCCAGTTCATATGCATGGGCGTAAGCCTGTGTGGCCGTAGCGGCGTTATTGAGCGCCATACCCACGCGGCCCAGCATAACCCAGTCCTGCACATTTTCCGGATCGGCCTGCAAATCAGTCCGCAATCCCAGCCCTAAATCCTGCACATCTCTTGCGGTCAGCGGCGTGCCGTGGTCATCCGCGATACGATGACGCAAATCTGGCATATGCTGCATCACCTGATTCCACGCACTCACCTGCCCTAATCCGCCCGCATATAAATAGAGGCCCAGCGTGATGATCACCAGCAAAATCGCGCCCGGTACCAGCGTCCAGCGGCCGATCGGTTGTACCGCGGCCGGTGCGTGGCCGTCAGGGATATCGGTCAGCAAATTTTCCTGCAATTCCTGGATATGCGCCGGGCGTTCATCTACTACGCCCTGTGATTCGTCCTGCTCAAGCTCATGTAAGCGGTGATGGTAAAACGCTTTATTGAGCGCATCGCGCGACGTATGTTCTGCGCGGTCGCCACGGATCACCGGCACGATAAACAGCGCCAGCGCGATCACCAGCATCACTCCAATACACAGCCAAAAAATACTCATGATCCTGTCCTGTCGCTGTCTTTAAGTAACTGCGCCAGGCGCTGTTTCTCTTGTTCTGACATTTCTTCTGTACCGGTTTCGCTGACCACGGCACGGCGGCGGGAACGCATGAAAATCATTCCTGCACCGATAATCACTACCAGCACCGGGCCAAGCCACAGAATAAGGGTCGACGGCGTCACCGGCGGTTCGTACGTGACGAAGTTGCCATAACGCGCCACCATATAGGCGACGATTTGCTGGCGATCCTGGCCTTCATTGAGCAACTGAAACACCTTGGTGCGCATATCGGCGGCGATAATTGAATCGGACGCCGCAATATTGGTGTTCTGGCATTTCGGGCAGCGCAGTTGCGCGGTGATCTCGCGGTAATCCTGCTCCTGCTGTGGCGATTTAAACTGATAGGTATCGATAGCCGCGAAAGCACTGAAACTCAGTGCCACGCCGAGCATTAACGCAGGCAATACGCGTAAGATTTTCATGCATTGCCTCCGAATTTTTTGTACAGCGGCAACACTTCGCTCTGCCAGACTTTCTCATTCAAATCGCCCGCATGGCGATAGCGGATAATGCCCTGTCCGTCGATCAGGAAAGTTTCCGGTGCTCCGTACACGCCCAGATCTAACCCGAGCATTCCGTCACCGTCGTACAGGCTCAGCATGTACGGATTGCCCAGCGTATTCAGCCAGTTCACCGCTTTCTGACGGTCATCTTTGTAATTGAGCCCGACCACGCGCACGCCTTTGGCGGCCAGTGTGTTCAGATAATCATGTTCGGCACGGCACGTCGGGCACCACGTCGCCCAGACGTTCAGCAGCATCGGTTTGCCGTCCCGCAGCACCGACTGATCGTAGGTTTTTCCGGCCTGTGCCAGCGATTCCAGCTTGAATACCGGGACCGGTTTGCCGATCAGGGCGGATTCGAGCAACGTCGGATCATCGCCGTTGGCGTTGCGCGTCAGCTGGACTAAAAATGCCGCCGCCAGCGCCAGAAACAGAACCAGCGGAATAAAAAGAAGTTTACGGTTCATGCTTCAGCCTCCGCCTTGGCCTGTTTCTTCAGTTTTTTGCTCATGCGGTAACGCGGATCGAGAATGCACAATACGCCGCCGGCAGCCATAAAGAGCCCGCCCAGCCAGATCCAGCGGACAAACGGTTTGTAGTACAAACGCACCGCCCACGAACCGTCGTCCAGCTCTTCACCCAGCGCAGCATACAAGTCGCGCGCCAGATTGCCGTCGATGGCGGCCTCGGTCATCATGCTTCGCGCCACGCTGTAGAAGCGTTTTTCTGCGTGCAGCGTAGTGACTTTTTTGCCGTTCTGCGTGACGTCGATATTGGCTTCTCCGCCGGTGTAATTCGGGCCGGTAATGTCACGAACGTCGCGGAAGACAAAGTGATAATCGTGGATATCCACAGTATCACCGGCTTTCATGCGCACATCGCGCTCCACGCTGTAGTTCTGGCTGAAGGCAATACCGATCACCGTGACCGCCACGCCCAGATGACCGAGCACCATACCCCAGTGACTGCGTGAGAGTTTGGTCAGACCGCGCCAGAACGAATGACGGTGCGTGGCGCGTTCGTGCAGTTCCATTAACGTCAGCACAATCACCCAAACCGACATCAGCAGACCGACAACGGTCATACCGACAATTTTGTCCTGCAACAACCACGGCAGAAGAATCGACAGAACCAGCGTCACCACCAGCGCAACACCCAGACGACGCCACAGTTTGCTCGGCTCGTCACGACGCCAGCGCACCAGCGGGCCGATACCTAACAACAGCGCCAGCGGCGCCATCAGCCAGGTAAACATCGTATTAAAGAACGGTTCGCCGATGGAAATACTGCCCAGCCCGAGCTGTTTATGAATCAGCGGTAACAGCGTGCCGAGCAGCACCACCAGCATGGCGGCGACCAGCAGTACGTTATTGCCAAGCAGATAACTTTCGCGCGAATGCAGTTCATGACGGCTCGGGGCACGCACCGAGTTACCTTTGAAGGCGTACAGCAGCAAGGAACCGCCGATCACAATCACTAAATACGCGAGGATAAACATGCCGCGCGCCGGGTCGGAGGCGAACGAGTGAACCGATACCAGCACGCCGGAACGCACCAGGAAAGTCCCGAGCAGACACAGCGAGAACGCGGTGATCGCCAGCAGAACCGTCCAGGCTTTGAATGTCCCGCGTTTTTCAGTCACGGCGAGCGAATGAATAAGCGCGGTTCCCGCCAGCCACGGCATAAATGACGCGTTCTCGACCGGATCCCAGAACCACCAGCCGCCCCAGCCTAATTCGTAATACGCCCACGCAGAACCGAGCACGATGCCGATAGTCAGAAACACCCACGCCGCCGTGGTCCACGGACGCGACCAGCGCGCCCACGCAGTATCAAGCCGTCCGGCCATCAGCGAGGCTATCGCAAACGCGAATGCCACCGAGAAACCGACGTAACCCATGTACAGCAATGGCGGATGGAAAATCAGGCCGATGTCCTGAAGCACCGGATTCAGGTCACTGCCGTCCACCGGGAAATTCGGCAAAGAGCGGATAAACGGATTCGACGTCAGCAGAATAAACAGCAGGAAACCGCCGGTGATCATGCCCATTACCGCCAGCACGCGCGCCACGGCATCCTGCGGCATCTGACGGCTGAACAGCGCAACGGCCAGCGTCCAGCAACTCAGCAGCAACACCCATAACAGCAGCGATCCCTCGTGCGCGCCCCAGGTGGCCGCCACGCGGTAATACACCGGCAAATGGGTATTAGAATTGTTAGCGACATAGGCGACGGTAAAATCATTCACCACAAACGCGTGAACCAGAATCGCAAACGCCAGCACGATGCAGGCAAACATGCCGTACGCCAGCGGACGCGCCATCGCCATCATCCGGTTATCCTGCCGCGCCGCGCCCCATTGGGGGTAAATACTCAGTAAAACCGCCAGCCCTAACGCCAGACAGAGTGCAAATGTTCCCAGTTCCGGCATCATGAGCGGCTGTTTCCTTTATCGTTACCCACGTAAGCAGAAGCGGGCCCTTTGTGGTTTTCTTTCATGGCGTCGGCAACTTCCGGCGGCACGTATTTTTCATCGTGTTTGGCCAGAACCTGAATCGCATTCACGACATTCCCCGGTTCCATCACACCCTGCGCCACCACACCCTGCCCTTCACGGAACAGGTCCGGCAGAATGCCGTTGTACGTCACCGCAATCGCACCGCGTGCATCATAAATCTTGAAACTCACCTGCAGGCTTTTTGGATCCCGTTTTACCGAGCCGGGCATCACCATGCCGCCAATGCGCAGGCGCTGGCCGACTTCCGGCATTTCGTGGTTTTCGCCTTTGCCCTGCAAGATTTCACTCGGGGTATAGAACAAATCAATGTTGGAACGCAGCGCATACATCACCAGTGAAATGCTCAGGCCAAGGCCAATCAGCACCACCAGCGCCAGCGACAGGCGCTTCTTACGACGTGGATTCACAATAACTTCTCCCCGGATGTGTCCGGTTCCAGCGGTGACGTCTGGGCGCCTTGCTGTTTTTTAGACGTAGACTGATTAATGCGTTTTTCGCGAGCCTGACGGCGTTTCACATCGTCCAGAATCTGACGATGCTGCACGAGGGTATGCACCACCAGCGCAATCAGGGAAATCAGGGTTGCCGCCACCGACAGCCAGACATAAAAAGCATAACCGCCCATGGCGAAAAAATCGTGCCAGCTTGAGAATGCAGGGCTCATCCGCGACGCTCCTTTTTCAGCAGGCCAGCCACCCACGGACGCAAACGTTCCTGATGCAGGATCAGGTTGCGTAAACGCATCAGCGTGAGGGTAATAAAGAAGAACAGATAACCGAAAATCGCCCAGCGAAGCGGATAACGCATACTGGGGTCGATGGTTTGCTGCATGTTGGTGGAACCCTGATGCAGCGTGTTCCACCACTGAACGGAGTAATGAATGATAGGAATATTGACCACGCCGACCAGCACCAGAATACCCGCGGCGCGTCCCGCCAGACGGCGATCGTCGAAGGCGTTATACAGCGCAATCACCCCGAGATAGAGGAACAGCAACACCAGTTCGGACGTCAGACGCGCATCCCAGACCCACCAGGTGCCCCACATCGGTTTTCCCCAAGCCGAACCGGTGACCAGTGCGATAAACGTGAAAACGGCACCGACCGGCGCCATCGCCGCAACGGCCAGATCCGACATCTTCATCTGCCACACCAGGCCGATGAACGCCGCGATCGCCATTGCGCTGTAAATTCCCATCGACCAAATCGCCGCCGGAACGTGAATGTACATAATCCGGTAGCTGTTACCTTGCTGATAGTCGGGCGGCGCATAGCCAAAACCCCAAACCCAGCCGATCACCAGACAGGCAATACCGATAAGCCCGAGCCACGGAATGAACCGGCCACAGACGTGGTAAAGCCGTTCAGGCCGCGCGAGTTGATGTAACCATTTCCACATTGTTATCGTTGCTCACTTTAAAATGTCACTGTGTGGGTTGCCGTGGAACCTCGGTGGGCTCTTGTGCGGTCGGAAGATAATTCCCCGCACTTATTGTTGGCATGTCTATTGTTCACTATAGAGAAGTGTGATGTTAGTCAAAGGTTGCGTTTTTTCTTCTCTATTGTAACGGCACGTAAAATATTTCTGTGTTAAGTGCCAGCGGCAAAACTAGCCCTAAATAATTCCGGTTGCAGGAAGGCGGCAAACGACGCCATCCCGATGAGCTGACACAAGTCAGTGATTCGGGTGGCGAAGAGCAGCCAACGCATCTACAGCCCGAAGAATGACGGGTTAGTGAACGCTGACTCGCAGGGCGGCTGCAGTAGCAAACGGCGCTAATGTCGCACTACCCGCTAACATCGCGCCGAGAATGGCCAGATATCCGCCGATGGGCATCGACATCGACGCGGCATCAATGGCACCGGTGGCAAAAATCAGCACCGGAATATACAGCGGCAGAACCAGCAGACTCAGCAACACGCCGCCCTTGCGCAGCCCGACCGTCAGCGCCACGCCGATGGCGCCGATAAAACTCAGCGTCGGCGTCCCCAGTAAAATCGTCAGCGCGACGGCTTTCCAGGTTTCAAAATCCAGTGAAAGTAACAGGGCAATCAGCGGAGACAGGATCAGTAACGGCAAACCGGTCACCACCCAGTGAGCACATACTTTCCCCAGAACCGTGAGTGCCAGCGGCGAGGGCAATAACAACAGCTGCTCAAGCGTGCCGTCGAGAAAGTCATCGCGGAACAACCTTTCCAGCGCCAGCAGAGACGACAACAGCGCCGCAACCCAGACAATACCGGGCGCAATCCGCGCCAGCAGTTTTGGCTCCGGGCCAATTCCTAACGGAAACAGCGTAATAACAATCAGGAAAAACCACAGCGGGTTGATAATTTCTGCACTTTTTCGAAAAGCAATTTTCAGTTCGCGGCTCAGAACCTTAGTAAACATTCCGTCTCTTTCCCTTTCGCGTCACGCCAGCTCTGCGCCGGTCAGACGGATTTTCCGCACGTCGCGGTTAACGCCTTGCAAATCCTGATGCGTAGTCAGCAGCACCATTCCGCCCTGCTCCGCATGCTGTTCGAACAGCGCAATCAGCGTCGCAACACCTTGCTTATCAATGGCCGTCAGCGGTTCATCAAGGATCCACAGCGGCGCATTGCTCAGCCATAAACGCGCCAGCGCAACACGCCGTTGCTGCCCGGCAGACATCTGCGCGACCATGACATCTTCGTAGCCCAGCAGGCCAACATTTTCGAGTGCCTGATAAATAGCATCCGCTGCGGCGTCACCGCGAACTGACGGACTGCTGACAGACATATAGAAGGCAAGGTTTTCAAACGCAGTAAGCACTGACTTTATGCCGGGCTGATGACCGAGATACAGAAGTTCCTGATGAAAAACATCGCGCTGACGGCGGGTACTAACGCCCTGCCAGCGGACTTCACCGGCGTCCGGAGAGGACAACCCGGCCAGAATACGCAGCAAACTGGTTTTACCGGCACCGTTCCGGCCTTCAATCTGCACCATTTCGCCCGGTAAGACCGTGAAACTCAAGCCACTAAACAAGGTCCGCTCATCGCGAACGCAGCTCAGGTTAAGGGCTTCAAACATGGAGATGTCTCTTATTTTTCACAAGTCCGCATCATACCACAGGCGTCCGGCACGACGCAGCTTAGGGAGCGGTACGTTATTACATATAAACGGCCGCCAGAAAAGTCTGATATCGCAGACATTGCCCCAAAAATGACCCATAAGGTTCATGGGTTAACGGTTTGTAACTTATTTGTATATCTGCTCATAAATTTCCGGCGTCGCCTATGCTTATGCATGACGTACTTTTTTATCACTTTGATTTTTTTTCGGGGTAGAACGATGAGCGAAGATAAAAAGCAGGAGAGCAGTACCGACGTTGACAGCGAGGAGCATTCACAGGGTAAGAAAATCGAAACCGGTGAAGAGAATCTGCCCTCCAAAGCTGCTGCCGTGCATGAGGTTATCCGCATGGAAGGCGAGAAAGAACTGGAACGTGACGGCCAGGCGTTGCTCTGGTCAGCGATTGCCGCCGGGCTTTCGATCAGTGCTTCGCTGATGGCGAAAGGCATTCTTCACGCCCGCCTGCCCGATTCGCCTGAACGGTTCTTTATCGAAAACATCGGTTACACCGTCGGGTTCATTATTGTCATCATGGCGCGCCAGCAACTGTTTACGGAAAACACCGTCACCGCCGTGTTGCCCGTCATGCAAAAATTGACCGGCAAAAACGTCGCACTCTTGCTGCGGTTATGGGGGCTTGTGCTGATCGGAAATATCATCGGCGGTGGCTTTGCAGCGCTGGCGTTTCATCTGGTGCCATTTTTTGATCCGGAGACCGACAAAGCGTTTCACGAGATCAGCATGGAAATTATGGAAAAAGGACCCGGCGCAATGTTTGTCGGCGGCATGGTTTCCGGCTGGTTGATTGCCACTATGGTCTGGATGATCCCTTCAGCAGGTGCAGCCAAACTGTGGGTGATTATGCTGATGACTTACATGGTGGCGATCGGTGACCTGACGCACATCGTCGTCGGCTCGGTGGAAGTCCTCTATCTGGTCTTCTCCGGCGCAATCCCGTGGACTGACTTTATCTGGCCTTTCGCCCTGCCGACGCTGGCCGGAAACATCGCGGGTGGTACTTTCATCTTTGCGCTGATCAGCCACGCACAAATCCGTAACGACATGAGTAATCAGAAAAAAGCCAAAGTTAAAAAGGCAGAACAGGAAGCCGCGAAGAAGGAAGCGGCGAAACCGTGAAAGGAATAAAAGCGCAGAACTGGCGACGAAACGACCAAACGACAGGCTAACGCCTTATTATTGAGAGAAAAACGGGTATACTATGCGGGCGCTTTCTACTGGCGTCCGTGTCTCCTTAGTTAAACGGATATAACAAGCCCCTCCTAAGGGCTAGTTACAGGTTCGATTCCTGTAGGGGACACCATTTTAATGTCTACAAACGTCCACTCAAGTCTATTTTATTCTCTAAACTCAGCGACTTAACCCCGTCACTTCGTCTACCAAATTCCAATAACTTTTATCAACATCCTGCACATTTTGTTGGTATAACAGTTGGTATGGTAAGTTCGATAATGCAGATACCATCAGTATGGGAGGTTTTCTATGGCACTCACTGAGGTAAAAGTAAGAAATGCTAAACCTGCTGAGAAGCCGGTAAAGCTGACTGATGGTGGTGGTATGCACCTTCTGATTCAGGCCAGCGGTTCGAAATATTGGCGTCTGCAATACCGTTTTGCCGGTAAACAAAAAATGTTGGCGTTAGGTGTTTATCCTGAAATCTCTCTTGCCACTGCACGTCTTAGAAGGGACGAAGCAAGAAAGCTAATCGCAAACAACATAGATCCTAGTGAGAAGCGAAAATCTGAAAAGGTTGAAGAAAAAGGTTTGCTCACATTCGAAACGGTTGCCAGAGATTGGCATTCCAGCAACAGGACATGGTCTGATAGTCACAGAACAACAGTGTTAAACAGCTTAATCACTCATCTGTTTCCAGTCATTGGTAAACGGAACATCACTGAACTCAAAACCCGTGATTTACTGCTTCCGCTAAAAAACGCTGAGAAAAGCGGGCATCTTGAAGTGGCTTCTCGTTTACAACAACGCATTACAGCTATAATGCGATATGCTGTCCATAACGCTTTGATTGACCAAAATCCCGCCTATGACCTTTCAGGTGCCGTAACAACACCTAAAAGCACTCATCGCCCTGCTCTCCCCTTCGAACAGCTACCTGAGCTTCTAAGACGAATTGAAGCTTATAAAGGTAAAGGCATAACGCAAATTGCAGTCCAGTTAACTCTGCTGACTTTCATCCGTTCAAGTGAACTTAGGTTCGCACGTTGGTCCGAAGTGAATTTCGAAAATTCCTTATGGATGATCCCAGGAGAACGTCAAGAGTTGGATGGAGTTAAGTATTCTGGCAGAGGTTCGAAAATGAAAACCCCTCACCTTGTGCCACTCAGCATACAGGCCGTAGCCTTGCTGAAAAAGCTCCATTCCATAAGCGGTGAAAAGGAGCTGATGTTCATTGGGTTCAGCCGTGATGACAAACCCATGAGCGAAAACACCGTTAACAAGGCTCTTCGTGCTATGGGTTACGACACAAAAAAAGAAGTGTGTGGGCATGGGTTCAGGACAATGGCATGTAGTGCTCTAATTGAGTCTGGACTGTGGTCAAGAGATGCTGTTGAACGTCAAATGAGCCATCAAGAACGAAACTCCGTTCGAGCAGCATACATACACAAAGCAGAACATCTCGAAGAAAGGAAACTAATGCTCCAATGGTGGGCTGACTACCTTGAAGCATGTGAAGAGAGAGAACTGACTCCTTTTTCGTTTTGTAACAAAGCTGGATTTTAGCGAGCTAAAGGACACTCATATCCACCGATCAAAATGGCTCTTGTCAAAGAGAGCCAAGATTCATGCATTTGTCTAAGAGCGCTATGAATGCAGACCTTTTCTTCTTTTTTGCCGAATTAGCATCAATCTTATCAATTACTTAGTTGGCTAATACAGGATAAGGTGTGGGCATTATTTTACATAAAAAAATGCCCACACTTTGCGACTCAACCAATGTCCAAATTTCAATTCAACTAAAAGCTATACAAAACCCACCCAGGTGCCTTTCCATTTCAAACCATCATTAGATAACAATCCCTATATCTATTGTTCGAGAGCAAAATTTTTAAAAAACAGATGTCAAAAAAGGTTGCAACAGCACTAAAATTGATCAATTTTTAACCACCATAACTTATTAAAGTTGCATCAAGGCACTGTAATGAACAATCAAATCAAGGAAAAACAGAAGGTTAATGTTGTCCAATACTTGAGGATGTCAACTGATCATCAAATCTTCTCAGTTGATAACCAGGCTGAGTTCATCTCCAAATATGCGCAAAGTCACAATATGGAAATCATTGGAACATATGATGACCGGGGCAAAAGTGGCATATCAGCAGACGGCAGGGATAGTTTTAACAAGCTGATTCAAGATGTTGTAACTCATACCATAAAAATAGCGGCTGTCTTGGTCTATGATGTTAGCCGCTTTGGAAGATTTCAAGATAATGATGAGGCTGGGCATTACAGTTTTTTGCTGAAATTACACGGAGTTAAAGTAATATATTGTGCTGAAAACTTACCAGAAGAATCACCAGAAATTCAAATGCTTACATTGCCCGCATTAAGATACGCTGCAGGTGCATACAGTAGAAACCTTTCAATAAAAGTATTTGCGGGTCATGTTAATCTTGTAAAAAGAGGTTATTTTCAAGGCGGTATTCCTGGTTATGGGCTTCAAAGGAAATTAGTTGATTCCAATAATTCTCCCAAAATGATTCTATCGCACGGTGAACGTAAAAGTTTACAAACAGATAGGGTTATCTTAGTTCCAGGCGAAGAAAAAGAACTTGAGATAATAAGGTTAATTTTCAATATGTTCATTTTTGATTCATACAATGAATATATAATAGCTAACAAGCTTAATGAGCTTGGATATCGAAATAAATATAGCCTGTGGACTCGAAGTAATGTCCATCAAATATTAATTAATGAACGATACACCGGAAAATACATATATAACAAAACATCTTCAAAACTAAAATCAAAAAGGATAAAAAATCCAGAAGAAAATTGGGTTCAGTATATGAGCGCATTCGAACCTATTATCTCTATAGAAAAATTTAACATGGTTCAGGATATTATCAAAAATAGAAGTTTAAACGTAAGCAATGAACAAATACTTTCATATTTATCAAAAAAACTAAAGAGCAATGGTAAGCTTTCCGGAGTAATTATTGACGAGGATGACACAGGACCATCCAGTAGTATCGTTGCTAGCAGATTTGGTGGGTTGTTACGAGCGTACAAGCTTATTGGATATACTCCAGAAAGAGATTATTCATATATCGAAATAAATGAATCTTTAAGAGAAATGCATAGTAACGTAATTAATGATTTTCTTGAAAGACTAGAAAACGTATCTTTATATCCCAGAACAGATGAAAAAAAGAAGCAAATTACAATAAATGACTCATTGAAATTATCCTTAGTTTTATCAAGATGTCACAAACTGAAATCAGGAAAATTAAGATGGGTGGTTAGATTTGAAAGTAATTTAAAGTCAGATTTCAATATTATTGTAAGAATGAACTCTTCAAATAGTGAACCTGTTGATTATTATATATTACCTTCGATTGAAAGTTTCGAAAACGAAATTAAAATTAAAGAAAATAATTCTTTATTATTAGAGTTATACCGCTTTGATGATATTGAGTTTTTATTTAAATTGCTCATGCCATTAACAACAGAGGAGGCCGCGTAATGTCTGATGAGAACACCAAGATATCTATGATTAAAATATCATCAATCAAAATTGAAAATCCAAGAACCAGAAGTAAATTCAGACATGATGAAATTACGGAAAGCATCAATAAAAGTGGATTAAGAAAACCAATAACTGTTAGAAGAATAAATGATGAAACATATAAATACGCTCTAATTTGTGGGCAAGGGAGACTAGAATCAATATCCAAGCTTAATGAGGAGTCTATACCAGCATTTATTATAGATATAGATGAAGAAGGTGCTTATATAATGAGTTTAGTAGAAAATTTCGCACGTATAAATCCCAGGGCGGGAGAACAATTTTATAGAATAAAAGAGATGAAATTAGAGGGGTTTAGCGAGAAGGAAATCGCCAAAACTGTTGGTTGCACAGTAAGTTGGATAAATTCCATCTCAACATTATTAGAGAAAGGAGAGAGTAAGCTTCTTTCAATAGTAGAATCAGGGAAAATGCCTTTATATTTAGCTGTGCAGATTGCACGTTCTGATTTTAATGATTCTCAGAACCTAATCGTTGACGCATTCGATGAGGGCAAAATAAAAGGTAAGAACATAACTAAAATAAGAGATATTTTAGACTCTAGAAATGAAGGGTTAAAGGGGGTGTTCAACCGTACATTTGGAAAATCTAAGTCTCAAAAAAAACTGACAACAGATGAACTTACAAAATTATATCAGGATAACATTGATGAACATCGCTCCTTGAAAAATAAAGCTGATTTTATTGAGGAAAATATCATTCTTGCGAGGCAAATCATGACTGAACTAATGAAAAACGAGGAGTTTTTAGCAATCATTGAGAGCGAGAAACTAACAAACATTCCATCAATAATATTAGAAAGAAAACATTGAGGACAAATGAATGGTTAGCTATTGCTTTGAGAGAAACTCTGTGAAATTCAAGATAGATGATTTGATACCGACAAAGAAACCACCCATAAATGTTAAAAACAGCAAAAAATACCTTCAAATTAAAAAATCAATAAACAGCATAGGAATAATTGAACCGATTGTAGTTTATTTAGATAGCAAACTTGGTAAAATTAAAATACTTGATGGACATCTCAGAATTGAGGCACTAAAAGAGTTAGGAGAAACGGAAGCGATCTGTTTAGTCTCAACCATTTACGACACTTATACACCTAATAGTAAAGTAAGCCGAATTACAATAATTCAGGAACAAAAAATGATAAGAAAAGCACTTAAGTCAGGTGTTTCCATAGAAAAATTGAGCGAAGCACTGGGAATTTCAATTGATATTTTAAAAGGTAAAATTAACTTATTAGACGGCATAGATCCTGAGGTTGTTAATTTACTAGCGAACCAAAACGTTCCAAAAGCAACTTTTAACGTTCTGAGAAAAATGAAAAATATCAGACAAATAGAATGTGCTTGTATAATGAACAACATGGAAAATTATTCCGAAAAATTTTCACTATCATTGCTACACAATACTCAACCTAACTTACTTGTAGATGGTCAACAGGGAAATGATAAAGAAGGACATCGAAAAACAATAGATCGTCTCGAAAGGGAAATGGCGCAAGTCCATATTGAATCTGAAAAATTAAAAGAATCTTATGGGGAGAACACTCTTAGGCTGGTCATTATGAAATCTCACATTCAGAAGTTACTTGAGAATACAAAAATATTACATTGGTTGTTAGATAACAAAAATGAATTATTGATAGAGTTGAAGAAAATATCTAATATTAACTCATTAACAAAGTGATTGAGGTTTATGAATGAAAGAGTATGCTAATTCAAAGCTAACTTCCAAAGATGGTTGGTTGGAACGTAACTTAATGGTATAGAGTTTTTAATTGCAGAAGAGCATTTAGTCATATCATCTTCGTCAGATTCCATATCACTACTATTTAATATCCATACGTCCTCATCTTTATGTTAAATGTTCTATCAAAGGAGGAATACATAATCCACCATCATCTGTATTAGGGAAACTGAACCATGATTCAATTATTAAAATTTTATCATTTTCTAACTCCTCAGCGTTGTTGTAAAAATCATTAGCTGATATTCCACTCAAAGACTGGTCAACGGAAAATAATTTTCACAATACTTCCATAACACTGCTCTTACCTGTCCTATTTGAGCCAATAATGTAGTCAGGTTCTTTTCAAAATATATTGTTGTGGGTTATCATTAGATATACTTTTAAAACCAGAGATAAAAATTTTTGTGAGTTGCATAGCAATTCCTTATCATGCTAATAATGAATTATTAAAACCAACTGTAAATCATTTATCCCTAGTACTTATGTCTACAAAATTTTCATAGCCGATAATTGAATTTTTTGTATAAACTGATGTAATTTCATATAATTAAAACAGTTTATTGATTAATTTAACACCGGGTAATCATAGGATAAGCTCGTTTATCGGAAATTGCATTTCAAAAAAAATACAATAAATTCATTTAATTACAATAACAAGGATCTAGATCATGTCTGAGACAATGAAAAACCTTAATAACATTCGCACTTTGCGTGCCCAAGCACGCGGTCTTACACTCGAATCTTTAGAGGAGATATTAGAAAAGCTTACTACCATAACAGAGGATCGTCGCGAAGAAGAAGCTTCGCAACGTAAAGAAAATGAGGACAAACAAGCAAAACTTAAAGCTTTTCGAGAGAAGCTGTTGGAAGAAGGTATTGACCCTTCTGAACTGATAGCCTCTACCATATCACCAAAGTCACCGAAAGCAGCTCGTGCTCCTCGCCCTGCAAAATATAAGTATATAGATGAGAATGGAAGTGAAAAGACTTGGACTGGTCAAGGCCGTACTCCGAAGGCTATTGCACTTGCACTTGAATCAGGAAAAAAGTTGCAACAATTTGAGATCTGATAAAAAGTTATCTTATGTAAATAGGCTTTCAATGGATCAATAATGTCCTCCATTTTATTAAAATGAGGACATGATTTAATACTTGATTAGTTTAAATTAATCGATTCATAAAT
This sequence comes from Rahnella selenatireducens, assembly GCF_046449555.1. Taxonomy (NCBI): domain Bacteria; kingdom Pseudomonadati; phylum Pseudomonadota; class Gammaproteobacteria; order Enterobacterales; family Yersiniaceae; genus Rahnella; species Rahnella selenatireducens. The sequence continues at coordinate 115,202 of NZ_JBKEZJ010000003.1, read as the reverse complement.
CATGCCATTCTGATATGTCTTATTTTTTGAAATGCACATGGAATAAATACGGATGAAATTTATTGACCAGATGTTCGTAAGGACATTTTTTAATAGCATTAGAAAAATAGTTCGACGTTCTTACAGTAAAGGATTTTCACATGGGAAGAAAAATGGCTATTTAGAAGGTCATGAAGATGGAACTCTTAAATATTTAATTCGTAATGAAATAAATAGTCCTTCAATGTCTCCTATTGACGACTCAATTTATGGCCCAGAAAATATTGGTGTTACTCATAGTTTAGAGCAACTCATGATTCGAAAGGTCAGGATGGCAACTGAGGCAGGAATTATAAGTTATCCCTCAGAATCACAATGGCGAATGATTTTCTCAAACCATCCCGCCACTTGTGTCGTTGCTGGCGCTGGTTCAGGTAAATCGACAACCTTGATTCTCCGTTTAGTATTTATGCACTTTTATTTAAATATTCCATTAAAAAAAATCACCGTTATTTCATTCACAAAAAAATCATGTGATGAGTTGAGTGATAAATTAAGCTACGTTTTCAGTTTTTGGGATCAAGAGCATGATAAAATTGCGATAAATTCAATTGTAAATACATTCCATTCTCTTATATATAGATTTTCACTAAGTTCAATGCCAGGCATAAGTGCTTTCGATTTCCTTGGTGGAAGGATAAATCCAGATGACCCAAGTTTAGAGTTATCATTAGGTAAAAGAACCAATGAGCAAGTTGAAGTTTTAAAGGGTGTTTATACCGAGCTATATAACAAAAACAAAGATTTTAAAATATGTATAGATAAGCTTATAGATATTTCAATAACTGCATCACAAAGATCAGATGAAATGGAGGAAAGAGATTGGTTGATTAATTACGCTGCAGAGCGAGATCTGGTTTTAACGCAACAAATCAATGACCTATGGAATGAAGAAGGGAAATGGCCTATAGATGGAATAATATCTGGTCCGGTAAAGTGCTTTCACGTTAATGGAAATATTTTTTATGCTAATGGATATGTAGAACATAATAAAATGCCAGTTTTTCTGTCAGGTAATATTGGTGGAAAGAAACTGTATGACGAAAAAGATTATGTTAAAGGTAGTGAGTCGGACCCTAAGAAAAAGATACTCTTAGGAAAGGCTATATACTTTAAAAATAAAATAGCTGCTGGATACAACACTAAAATCTCGATATTTATTAATAGCAATCAGAAGCTTAATTCGGTTAATAGTTTTTTGAAGAATTACATCACTGGTGAAGCGCCCAGTAACTTCTCCATAAAGTTGAATGGTGAATTGGCTCAAACAAATATACTTGAGCTATTGTACGATCAAGGTTCTTTCATAGAAAGCCTTGGTAAAGAAGTAGTCACCACCATATCCAATATTTCACTTTTTAGGGAAAAAGGGGTTGAGTTTTATTTTGCAAAAGCATTAGCTATCTTCTGGCCTTCATTCGAAGACACTCTCTATAAAAACAACATGATGACTTTCAACAGAATGTTTATCATGTTTTCAGACGAATCGGTATTACAGCAACGCCGAGATTTATTCAAAAATAGATACTTAAGATTCGAAAATCTCTTAGTTGATGAATTCCAAGACATATCACCTCAAATCGCCAACTGGATAAAAGCAATACAAAAAGAAAATGCGATTTTAAGTCGAAAACCTACAATCATGGCTATAGGAGATGATTGGCAATCTATCTATTCATGGAGAGGAAGTTCACCTGATATTTTCATGAATTTTTCAGAGTTTTTCCCCGTTCATAAATCATTAGGTAGACACAATACAGTTTTGATGATGGAAAACTATCGTTCAGATTCAAAGATTCTTGAAGATGCCGAAAAGATGATGGGTTTGGTTAAAGGGAAAATAGTAAAGGAGTCAATTTCATGCCGAGAACCTGATGGTGATGAGCATGGTGTTTTTTGTTATGAGTATGATGACAAAAAGGGGGGTGATTCTTGGAAGGACAAAGCTATTGAGATTATTTTTGAACAGTTCAATCTAGTTAAAAATCAAAAAAACAAAGATAAAACATATTTGATTGTCTTAAGTCGAACCAATAATACGCTTCAAGAGATAAAAGAACTTTATAACAATAAATATGGAAATATTAAAGGAATTAACTTCTTAACAATTCACAAGGCAAAAGGTTTGCAGGGTGAAGTATGTGTCATTTTCGATGATAGTAAAGCTCATACGGGACACATTTTAAGAAATGAGATATATAGGCAGGTTTCCTATTTTAATTATAGCTATGACCAGGTAATGGTTGATGAGTCATATCGTTTGGCATATGTTGCAATAACACGAGGAATAAAAAGAGTATTTTGGTTTGCACCTAAAGGAAGCGATGGCGCATTTTCTCATTTTAAGTAACAAAACAGAGAGGGATTGCATCCCTCTTTATAATTAACTTCATAGTTGTGACAAAATTTCATTTGAAATTTATACCTATCTAATCATAGCCTATATATATTAATAGGAAGCTGGCAACAATTACCTATATTATCCATTGTTGTTGAAGAAGTGTGATTACCAACGCTGGCGGTAGAAACTGATGAACTAAAAGTTTGAATAAATAACAATAAAACAAAAGAAAAAAAGTCCTGAGTAGAAGTTTATGTGTCATTTTAATACATGTCGCCTTTCGATTAACACCATCTCAATTTTTTATGAACAGAGCAAATATTTTCAATTGTTAACTTTTCCTTGTGTTTATCACTACCTGCCGCCCAAGTATTCCACTTCAGAATGATGCAGCAGTACATTTTTTAATGATTAACTCGTTGAAATAGAAGGATAAAGAGATTAAAAAGTATGTTCTAGTATACCTATAAGCTACAATTCCTTTCAGCCAGGCGTCTATGCTCATGAGTTTAATGCTCCACTTCATGAGGTAATAGGGAATGGTCGAATGATGAGAAAAGGTCAAAACCACACCAATTTAAGCATCGGTTTATGTAGGTTTGAACAATTTTCATATAGGGTCAATGAAGGATTAAGCATAATGTCATCATACATATATCGAAAATTAAATTATATTTTCGAATAAATAATCATGCCTTATACAAGAAATGCGAGTTCAAAGTTGTGGTGTTGTCTGATATGGATATCCCCTTTTTGTTTTGTAACCTCTCTCTGATATCATATATAAGTGTTTCTTTGCACGCGAAGAAACAACATATAAAAGTCTACGCGCAACATAATTTTGATGTTCTTGATCGCAATTGAAAATATCATTCCAATTAGGTATTTTTCCATTTAGTAAGCCAGTGCAAATTACCACTTCATACTCATCACCTTTTGTGGAATGACAAGTTGTGATTTTAACTCCGTGTTTATAATTGAAAAAGGAATGTAAATCACTTGCTTTATAATTCATTTTATACTTCAACATTCTTTTCTTTGTGGCATTAATTAAAAAATCCATTTCTTTATAACAATGGCTATCCATATTCATACCCAAATCAATAAAATAGCAGAAGTTCAGTATAACCTCTTTCAACCAAACATCAATTTCACAATTATATTCCGCAGATAATGAAATTTTATTTATCCACTTCAATATTTTTTTGGGAGACAAAGACTCAGTATAGGGTGCATAAATATTTAACTCTTGAAGAAAATCCCGCAGTAGCTTCTGTCTTGTATTAAAATTCGAGGGAACTCTCTTGATTAAAAAAAGTTTGATCAAAGCGAGCCAGAGGTTTTCATTATTCTTAGGTATAGGCGAAATCATAACTCCATCAATTTCTATATCAGGATTAAGAGCGACAATATCATTTGATAATTTTATCACATCAAACCAACCAGGACACAGAACAGCGATTTCATTTGAAAACACTCCCTGAGCTAAATGAGTTCTAATTATACTTGATATATAGATTGGCAGTTGAGTAACATCTACTTCACTTTCTTTAAAGATTACTGATTTAAAATCCTTATTGTCTGAAAGTGAGTTTATATCATAATCTTCATCTTTATACTTACTGTAAAAATCTACAATAGATTGGCTACTACGAAAACAACCCGTTAATTTCATTTCAGTTAAACTTTCAAGCTGGAAACAATCAGTCAATTCATCTCTGTTTTTTACGACCGCACCCAAGCCTGTGTAGATAGCCTGCTCTTTATCTCCTATAAAAGTAACCATGGTATTTTTCTTTAATACAATTTGTCGAAGTATTTCATACTGTATAAGAGAAGTATCTTGATACTCATCGACTAAAATACATCTTAAAATTAAAGACAATCTTTCACAAAGTGCGTTGTATTTTGTTAATACGCGACAAGTTAGATTTAATATTAAATCAAAATCAATTAACTTGTGCTCATACAAATGTTTATGATATTCCTTTACCACTAAATATTCTTTTGTGCCACGAGAATAAAGTTGGATAAGATTAAAATCCAAATTAGTAAGGACTTTATCATTTATAGATAAATCATACTTTTCTTTTAATGCATTCAATAAAAATTCTTTTTCATGCTCATCAATTACATTAAACCCTCTGCAAAGCCTGGGTATCTTATCTACGTTAGGTTTTATAATCCAATTCAAACAAAAACTATGTATTGTTCCAATCCATAACGATTCACTACTTATGCCGAAAGACATAATCCGTTCAAGAATCGTATCTGCTGCTATATTAGTATATGTGAGAGCTATTATTTTCTTCTTACCTACACCAAATAGCTCTTTATTTTCTAAAATATAACAAAGCTTAGAAACTAATGTTTTTGTTTTACCCGATCCTGGACATGCTGTTAATAATAAATTGCCTTTGAATTTCACGGCATCCATTTGCTCAGAGGTTAAATTTCTATATGGCATAAACTATAACTCCAACAATTTTACAAAACTGTCATTGAAGTGTTTCTTATATTCTTCCATTTTACTAGAAAAGTCCTTTTCAGCGCTTATGCAGTCAAATTCCTCCGCCCCCATGAATGACATATTGTAGTCAAGCATTTTTTGATATATAGGTTCGACATTTCTATCACCAATAACAAACTTAATGGCTTGCAAAATATAATCAGGAACACGATTATCAACACTGAGATGCCCTACCATTTCCGTAGCTAACCATCCCTTTCCTATTTTCTTTGCAAACTTTAACACTCTTTTATATCGAACTCTGAGATCGGATGACTTAACGTCTAATTCAGCCTTCTTAAAGTAGGCATCTTTTTTATAATCAGACTTCATAACTTCTAAAAACAAGTTATTGTTTTCATCGTAACGAACAAGCTCTGTTTCGAAAGTATTCTCTGCATAATGAACAGTAATAAATTTATTACTTTCAATATATTTATCTAATTCTTCCTTTCTTCGCAGACCATCATCTTCTGCATCTACCAGAGATTCGACAAAATCCGTATCAAAAATATCATCAGCTACCTTTACATAGGCCGAATCAAGATCCGTGATAATTGCACATTTCCTTTTCAACCTTTTTTCATGGAAAAGATTAGAAATATGTTTGAATACAGTGCCATCTACTTTGATCAAACTTATACCTAACTCATCTAAACTGATGCCCAAAGTTTCTTTAACCATAGCTGGTATTAGAATAAGCTCTGCATCGCCTTCTACCAGAATGACACTCTTAGCAAACAAAAGGTCGCTACGAATTGCATCAAGATATCGTTCTACGGAAGAAATCTCCTTAGGCGTTAAACCAGAAGATGGATGATAAACATCTGTGAATCCCTTTTGACGAGATAATATGTTCATTGACGATATTTTTGATACCGAACTAATTTGGGTTGAATGTGTAGATACAAACACTTGTGTATTTTTGAAATTGAAGTTATCGAAAAGCGTCTTTTGGATATGATTATGGATGTGTGCTTCTGGCTCTTCAATTAACAAAAAATGAGTGATGTGTTCTTCACTATCTCTTATTTCTTCGTATTCATACAGTTTTAAAGCAAGATAAATTAAGTTTGCCCCACCAAGACTCAAATCATCGATCTTACCCGAGCCATTATAATCCAGAGAATCTTCAACCACTAAACCGAGTGATTGAATCAATTCTGTAAAGTCCTCTGGAAGTTGTGAAGATACTAATATTTTAGGGGAGTAAGTAGAGCCTACTGTATTGAGTAATGAAGCCGATATTTTGTTACTCAATCGCTCAATTTCAGGGATCGCAGAAATTTTACCATTGATCTCTTTCACATTTTCTACAATATCTTTTCTATCATCAATTTGTTTACTTTTTAAAGTAAGTAATTTATACAATGGATTTGTTTTATAATATTTAAGATCTGCAACTACATTCCGAAGTGCTTTGACATAAGTGCAAGCAACTTCGCTACCTAAGGCAAAGTAAGGGGGCTTCTTTACTCCTAACATAGTAGCATCATCTTCATTAGGGTTTGAGAAGGAGTAACTATCAAAATCCCCGACTACTTTTTTATAAATTTCGTCATCATTAAAATCAACTTTTGTTCTAACAAAAGCTACTGCTTCATATGTTTCTTTCGAAATAATATGATTCGATGCATACTCCGTAAATGAAGAAGATCTTGTTTCATGATTTTCATTTTCCAATGTTAACTCATGCAACTTTTGTCGGATATGAAATCTTGGTCGATATATGAAAGTGTAGTTACCTTCTTTTATAGATTTATCATTCCCATCATTTATTGTATAGTTGGCAAGAACTTGCTCTTCCTCTGACTCACTTAAATCATCAAAATATAGCGTAATTATGATCCAATGGCCGAATGGTTCAGCTAATCCACGGTAGAAATCCTCATTAGAAAGAATCCTGGAATTCATTGGAAGGGAGTCATCCAGAATCAATCTCATAGCATTAAATAAATTTGTTTTGCCAGAAGCATTTTCACCAATGATTGTGTTAACAGAATCTTTTACAAAATGAAAATCAGAACAACGAAAATTTTTATAGTTTCTTATAGATAATCTGCTAATAAACATGATTTCATCAAATCCTATTTTAAATAGTTGTTGTGCAAGAGTTTAACCTATACGCAAATCACAAAAAAGTGCCAATATCGAAAACACCCTCTTAAGTCAAGAAAAAAACCATAAGGTTTCAATTCGTTACTATTTCATTGTGTATAATAAAAAAACGAACATTTCTGTGAAAATGAAAATTCCATGAAAAAACCAATAAAATCAGATGATTAATTTCAATAAAATTTAATATTGACGGTTGAACTCATCTGTTGGATATTAAGTAAACTAAATTTTACAGACTCATCCTATAATGATATTAATACTTAGCGATAGTTATGATGTTCATGCCGATGTAGTTTCCAAAAAAATTGGGAAGCATTTTTTCCGTTTAAATTTAGATATTGAAGCTCTTAAAAAAACTAAAATTACCTTTAATGGGTTAGACTGGATTATCACTCAAAATGATATGATAATTAAGGCATCGGACATAAAATGTGTTTGGCCGAGAAGGGTATCTGTCCAGATTAATTCGGAACAACAGCAAGATCAAAGCAATGGTTTTAGATTATGGCGTTCTGAATGGAATAAAAGTCTTTTTGGATTATATAACGCATTATCAGAGGCTTGCTGGTTTAACCATGTCAAAGATGCAACTCTTGCTGATAACAAATACTTCCAAAGCAAAATAGCTAAAAATATTGGGTTAAATCAGCCCGAATTCATCACATCTAATTCCAAACAAGATCTTACAAGTTTTGTAGCTACTAATCCTGATTCGGTCATTAAATTCATGTCGCAAGACATGTATATCTCTGAATCTGGCGATTTATTGGGTTTATATGTGAATAAAATCACCCCAGAATTACTTGAAAATTTCCCAAGTGACTGTGAAAATCCAGTTACACTTCAAAAATACATTAATAAAAAATTCGAAGTTAGATATACCGTAATCGAACAAGAACATTTCGCCTGTGCTATTGACTCTCAACGTTCAGGTAAAGCAAAAGTAGATTGGCGAAGATATGATTTACCGAATACACCACACTGGCGAATTGATGCACCACAAATAATAAAGGAAAAAGTTAATTCATTAATGACGTTGCTGAATCTTCGTTATGGTGCTTTAGATTTCATCGTTGATGAAAATAATGACTGGTGGTTCTTAGAAGTAAATTCTGCCGGTCAATGGTTATGGATTGAGGATTTGTCCGGAATGGATATATCCAGTTCCATTGCAAATTGGTTAACTTCACATAGCAGGTAAACAATGAATGTATTTGGTTTAAATTTTCTCGAAAAAATGGAGTCCGAACAGAAAGTTGATGTCTCCACTTGGGCTTGGAAACCCGAAAATAGCGAAGCTCAACGAATCTATGGCTCAGGTATGTCAACGAAATCGCGTGAATCTACGTATGCTGCTGAAAAAGATAGCAGAGAGGATTCAGATCGTCCTAACGAGGGATTAGCGGCCTAATAATACAGCCAGTGAGCATATACCGGTTCACTGGCTACTTAAAGGAGTGAGATATGAATTCTGTAGAGATTTTTTTAAACTAATTTATTCTATTTTCTTTACGATTTATGCTTTACTATTTTTCTATATAATCTCTGAAATAATTGGCCCATTAAATTATTCTATTTTTTTCTTACCTCTCTTTATATCGCTATCTGTGTGTTTTCTATTTAGGAAGAAGTTAAAAAAATTAAAAAATTTCAATGATTTTTGCCTTTTTACTGTATCTAGCATCAGTGCAATAAAATTAGTCGCCTTGAAGTTCAATCATAGCAATGAAATATTAAATGATACATTGAATATATTGAAGGACAATAAAACATTACTTATCATATTAGCAGGTTCAGCCATGATAAAAGCATGGATAGCTTTTTTTGAGTTTTTTGAGAAAAAATAATACCTATTACTATCTTATTCCTCTTTACTGATTTTTATTTCAAAAAATCTTTAATTATCTGCCCAATTATAAAAGGAATCGATAACATTATAATTGGATTTAATAAAGACATCCCATCTGTGAACCATCTTTCTTCTACCGTGAAAGACATTATAATTAACAACATAAGAATTGGCATTGATATCAGTAACACTACTGTTGATGTTTTCATTTTATTTTTGACCTTCAAGTTTTTTATATATAAATAACGTTTTTTAAAATAATGTCAAGTACTCACTCATTAAAAGCAAGAGCTAACTCATAGAAGCTGAGCTTCTATGAGTTGCCTTGCTTTTCCTTCCTTTGGTCTGAAAAGGAAAAAAATCATAGGAACCGTTAAAAAATATTCGAGTGATGCTGTTTCCTTGTTTTAAAAAGGGATAGAATCCTATCAATCATTCTGTTCTAACGAAAGTGAAGGTAAATGTAATGAGTGAAAACAGCAAAACAGTACAAGAGGGCGAGAGTAAAAAAATAGGTGATGTAAATCTCAAAGGTATTATTGATGGAATTGAAATTAGATGCAATGTTGATTTGATGTATAAAATACCTAAGGAAAAAGAAAATGAAGCTTCACCTAAGCTTCCTAAAAAACTACAAAATAAACATTATTTTTTCTATTTCATCCTCCCATTTATCATAATACTGATTTGCTTTTTGATTGATCTTATTTTAGATTATAGCAGTCACATTATTTTATTTATTTTGCCATTAACTTGTGGCGTTATTTTATATAACATGTTCACTAATAGCCCCTCAGCTGATCTTGCTTATGTTAAAAAATATGTCGATTTTATAACTTTGTCATCATCTACATTAACTGCGTGTTTGTTATTATTCAAAACAGTGGATTCTTACAATCCATATGTAGAAATGATTTACCATTTAAAAGATCACGGACTTATAGGTATTTTTTCCTTTTTGATTATTTTTACTCTTGTGTATTTCATCATCTGGATTTTTGCTACTTCGGCTACTATAAAATGTCTCTTTTCACTTAGAGAGTTACTAAACGAAAATAAAAAGAAATGAATCATTATCAAGGTGGTTTTTGATAAATCCACCTTATTTTACTCTTCAAATAATTTACGAGAAGAAAACGCTGGTAAAACAATAATACTAAATCCTATCCACCCTCCTGTAACACAGGCACTAATAGCAGCAAGGACTGGCGTGTCATGATAATCCATAGGTTTGAGTAGCAAAGGATAATATAGAATAATTACTACCCCCCAACTGATTAACATAAATACGGTTAGTAAAATATAGAACCCCATTTCATGATTTATTTTTTTCATCATAAAACCTCCATATAGTTAAATTGATTATATTCACATACCATTTAAAAAAATAGATGTCAAATTTTTACAGTCGGTTATTGACATTCATAATAGCTTAAATATAAATATATTTAGCAGATGAATTATGCTTTCATATTATTAACTATATAAAAGGATGTTATATGGAAAAAAAACCATCAATCCCTCAGATTGTCACAAGCAACACATTCGTTAGAGAAAAACTCCATAGGGCTAATCTTACCCCAGAAATACTGCGAACCCATTGTGTTAGTGTTCGGTTAAATAAAAAAGAATTATTATTTTTAAATACCCTCCGTGGTAATTATTCAAAAGGTGAATGGCTTCGCATGGCATCATTAAATCAACTCCCCCCGATAGTTCCTTCAATTAATCTTGATATGTGGAAATCCTTTGGAGATATGTCACAGAAGCTGAACAGAATACTTGTTCATCTCGACAACAAAAGTAGTGGTAGTTCGCTGACAAAAACAGAGATCTTCGTAATCAAAAGGCATATCAGTGAACTTCGCGAGGAACTCATCAATGCAGACATATGGAGCAAACCCTATGAAGGGTATGCGAAAAATTAGGAGAGGTAAGAGCTTCGCTGGTGTAGTCCTATACGCATTAAAAGCTGGAACCCACCATAGAAGCGATCCAACCGTCATCGGCGGGAACCTGTTGAACGACTCTGCTAAGGATCTTATCGCTGAGTTTGATAGCAGCAAACAGCTTCGCCCGGAAGTAGAAAAAGCGGTGTGGCACAACTCGCTTCGCTTACCCACCGGTGAAAACCTAACCAATGAACGGTGGGTATCATTTGCCAACGACTACATGCAACGCATGGGGTTCAGTGATACCCATCTCAGGTGTTATGTGTTGCACGACGACGAAGCAGGCCAGCACATACACATTATCGCCAGCAGGATTGATTTGAACGGCGGTAAGTTGTATTTAGGCAGGAACGAGAACCTTATCAGCACACGAATCATTAGTGAGTTAGAAATCGCTCATAACATGACAGTGACCAAGACAGCACCATCCCTCTCGAATGCACAACCGAAGCGGAAGAGAGTGTCCCGTAATGAGAAAATGCTATCTGAACGGACTGGGGAGCCTTCACCAAAAGAAGCTCTACAACAGATCATTGATAAAAGTTTGGCTGATACGCCTGAACTTCTAACTTTTATCAAGCGACTCGCAGATAGCCAAGTGACCTGTAAAGCCAATATCGCTTCGACGGGAAAAATGAATGGCTTCTCATTTGAATACCAGGGTATTGCATTCAAAGCATCTCAACTCGGCAAAATGTATTCATGGGCGAATCTTCAAAAGCTTCTCAACTACGAGCCTGAACGCGAAAACTCACTACTCCTGAATACCAGGCAAGTTGCTCCTGCTCCTGCTCCTGCTCCTGCTCCTGCTCCTGCTCCTGCTCCTGCTCCTGCTCCTGCTCCTGCTCCTGCAAAAATGGTAATCAACACAGTCAGGGAAACACTAACCATTTCTGAGAAAATTGCTTCGCTAACGCCTTCTCCTTCTCATGCCCCTTCAATAACTGCTTCTGTTGCACCTGCTTCGAAGACGGTAGTTAAAGAAGATAAGCGGCAGCAGATACTCAATGCCATTTTCGATTTACAAAATAGCAAGAAAATCAGACAAGTAAGACCTCGTCGCTTCATGGTTTGGATCAAATCCATTAATGCATTGAAATTATTTGGTTTTTGTTTGTTGTATGCATTCAGAAAATTCAAAAGAGTGTTGAAAATCCACTGCCTTACCCCTTTTTTGCAAATCCAAACCCAGGCAAACATTAACAAACTGAAATAACCAAGAATTGCCATGCTGTAAAAATAAGCATACTCGCTTCAAGGGATAATACGTTGATTTCATGTGAAAAATATTGATCGGTTTTACAGATCGATAATCTAGTGTTGATAGCCCATACCTATCATGAATACAACATCGATCGGTACAAACGTTTTTACTAAAGCCCGCAAACCATCGAGAATTCATCGAGATAAGTTTAAACGTTGTTAAAAATCAACCAGATTAGATGGATACTTAAATGACAACAGAAATCAGTTTCAAAGAACCTTCTAAACCAACAATCTTCGTTATGAAACGGGTCTGGATAGCATTGGCGATTCCCGTAGGCATAATGCTTGCGTGGGGAACAGAAGCTGTATCGCAATCCTTCATGGCATGGTTTTTCGCTTGTGCTTTTATCATTTTTACAGCAATACCTAAGTATTTAGACAAACGTAAGAACAACGCCACTATTGATTATTTTAACGATAATGATGATGGTTATTACTATCACGAGTTTGACAAGACATCGTTGCTTATAGATTTAAATAAAAAAATTATTAAACTGAAAGAAAAAAATAAAGAGCAAACATATCCATTGAGTGATGTTAAGACATGGCGTTACGATTTAACAAGCTCCGGTAAAGTAATAGGAGTAGGAATCACGAACGGAATTATTGCTAAGTCACAGAATGATTCTAATAGATTAAAAGATGCAAAAAACTCTGGTTTTTTCATTTCAGTAAAAGATATTCAAAATCCCGAATGGCAAATTAAATTCTTCCCGAAAGAAGGTCGTTTCAGTGACGACAAAGGCTTCAGAGATACCGAGATCCAACTTAAAAGATGGATGCAAGTGTTTGAGCAAGTTCTGAACCAAAACTAAAACTTTTAAATAGAACAAGGACAGTATCATGAATAAATTTATTATAGCATTTTTATCTATTACAATTTCCATTGTATCAGGGTGTTCATCTTCTGGTAATCAAGCCTTAAAAAATGAAAGTCAAGCTTCACTGCAAACGAAGCTTGTAAAAAATAAAACAACTAAGAGCGATGTTGTCAGAGCATTTGGTTCACCTACGTCTGTAACTTCAAAAAATGACGGTGGCGATATTTATCTATATGAAATGAACAATGGGAAAATAAACCCGTTGACTTATGTTCCTGTCGTTGGATTCTTCGCTGGTAATACAACAACAGAATCAAGAACACTATCCATAACATTCAATAAGAATGATACTGTCAATACATGGAGCTTTTCGTCAGAAGACAGAAAATCTGAAAACGGGATTGCCAACTAATATACCCTACAAGAGATTGTGATAGCCTCATAGTTCAGGGCTAGGTTATTACAACCTCTTTCTTTTAATAGGCTTACAAGCTGTTGTCACGCGACTGTTAATCTCTTTCATTTCATACTGAGCTTTTAACTCAACGTAGACTTGCTCTAATCTCACCTGATTCCTTTCAATGTAATCTACCAATGTATTTAACTGAAAGAAAAGCACCTCTTTATGTGGTAGTTCTTTTATAAGGTTGCCTTTTAGACATTTAAATACGCCACAGAACATCTGCATAATATTATCAATGTTTTTAGTTGAACAGCAATACTGAGAGTTAGGGTAGAAATACTTAAGATGATACCCGACAAAAATCAAATACAACTTATATGTGAATATTTCATCTTTTTCGTTATACGTTTCGGTAATATATTTATCAATGAGTGTTATCAACTTCTCTTCTTTCGATAGAGATTTATTTTTATTATCCATAAATTGCATCCTTGCAATAGGTTTGTCTTCCTGACTTAATTAAATAATTATCAGCTTTTATGAGGTTGTCAATAGGTAAAACCTATCAATATAAAAATAAATAATAAAAATATCATTATACTAACTCAATCATTATTATTTACTTTTGATTAAATGGTCGATTCAAGTTCTCTAGTGAAACACCATGCCTGTAAGCATTATACTGCCAACGGGTAAACTGTTCCTTATACCTTTTATTTAGGCTTTTTAATGCGTCATTCTCTGCTTTAAGGTTCAAAATCTGCTGTGCAGCAATAGCTAAATTTGCAGGTTTCTTTAAATCAGATGCTTTCAAATTTAATACGTTCTTTTTAACTCTATACGCCTCGACAACCTCCTCATGTGAATTAAGTGATTGCCTCGTTATGGTTCTATTTAATTTTTTGTGTATCGACTCACACAAATTAACCCATGTAATTTTCCCATTCCACATTTTTATAATATATGTTATCGCCTTTATCTCACTACTACTCAAATGTTTTGCCATATATTTTTCCTATTTTAGTTACCTAACAAATTGTTTATTCTATTTAAATTCAACTCATGATGCTTGATCCATTTTTCAGCACCATAGTCACCATTTTCAAATGCTACTTGAGTTAGTCTCTTGAACTCTATTATTCTATCTCTGATGATTAGAAGCCTATTCTTATCAGTTGGTTTTAGTTCTTTTAAGTGATTGTATGACTCAATATATTGATTTATTTTTTCACAAGGTAGAATTGCATAATCATGAATACAATAACCGCGTTCTGTTAAGTGTATTGCTCCATGCTGAAGATCATTTAAGTTCACAGCTAATCCTGCAGATGAGTTCGGCTCCTTATGGCAATAAGAATTTACATGGAAATCAATAGTTCCAACTTTTTCCACCATCTCTTCTTCTGAAACATGGTTATAAACACGGTTCTGATTTACATTGACTCTACCAGACCATTTTGAGATATCTAATTCCGACATTTCACCGTAATGAGCAATTGTGTTTAAAAGATGTCTTGGCTGGTGTGAACGAATGAGTAGTGGCTTTCCTTCCTCATCAAAGAAACCATATCGAGCAAAGATATTTTTATAACCATACTCATGACTTTCTTTCCATTGCATATCAACGGAAAAGAACCCTTTAGTAGGTTTATACAGAGAATAGATATTCGTCATTCGTGACAAAACAAGCTGATTATCATTAAGTAAACATAATGCATTACTATATTTTATAGATTTTTCTTTATCAAACCATGGGAAATTTTGGCTAAATCCTGAACGAATCATTTTCCATAGTTCATTCAATGTGTATGCGTAATCACTTGCATTAAGGAAGGTCTTATTGCCATCAAGACTCGTCCTTTTAACTTTCAATATACATGCTTTTTTGTCATGCAAAGGATATCCCAATGCATGGCAGACCTGCTCAACTGTTAATTTCTCTTTTTCATCGACCAATGGACACAGTTCATGTCGATAAAACTCGTCAGGGTGATCTTCGCACCATATAGCCAGTGACCTTGCATTTCGAGAGAGATGACGTAGCCTTCTGACAGCTTTCTTTGCAACTGGCACCATAACTTGTGGAATCCACTTTATATTAGGCCCATATCCCTTAACTGAATAAAATCTCAAAGCATATCTTTCAATTCCCTTGCTATCTTGCTGGATAATTTCACAATCAGCAGGTAAAGCTAAAATCTCAGAAATTCGGCTTGGACAACAGAGGAGAAGCGCAAATACTGAACTTGTAAACATATCTCTTTGGCTCATTACATCATCATCTTTTGAAAAGATATCTGCAATAGCTAATAACGCAGACTCATTGGGCAATTTATCTTTTCTTTGATAGTCATCTATGACTGGAATATAATTATTTTTAACTTTTTGTTTTACCGAGTTTTTCCAAGCTATATAGCCAGCTTTTACAAGATTATGTTCGTAAAGGAAATTGGATAATCTTTCAAGCTGTGTTCCACATTGTGCCAAAACATTACCCTTGAAATGTTTTCTTCCGATTTGCATTGCTTCATCAAAAATTATGGTTGTAACATTATAAATGAAACCATTACTACAAATCTGCAAAAGTGCTTGTTCAAGACACCTCAATGCCATCATCACAGATCCATAGCTCTTTAGCGGTTTTAGTGAGTGTTGATACTTAATGTATGCTTTAGCAAAATTAGCAAACTCGTCATGCATTGCATCTGCAGAACTGAATTTTTTGCACCCCACGCCGATCTTCCGAAATGTCGTAACTCCTTTCCACACACAGTTATCCCAATCTTTAATTTGAGTCAATCCAATCAATTTATAATGGCAAAATTTTATGAAGTTATTATAATTATCCTCCACATTTATTGAATATTTAGATTTAAACAAAACGATATTATTCATTAACTGTTATCCTTAATATCTTCAAATGGGATAAAAAAAGCACATTGATCACAAGGGTAATCTGAATTTTGCGCTTGACATATTTTTGTCGAGAAAAACTTAAAAGCCAGGTCTTTTTTCGATTTCATCCCATACATAAAAATATCTGCTAAAAATGAAAGTTGCTTTGTAACAGCATTATCTATCCTTTCCGCACTATCGGCTAAGTTCTTAATATAAATCCCAACACTTGAAGTCGAAGAGTGGTCAAGCAATTCGGCAATGACGCTGGCATCATGACCATCCTGAGCCAGCAATGTCGCTATCGTATGACGAAGTCTTCTTGGATTAATTTTTAGTAACAAACCTGTCCGGCTTGAAATTAAATTTTCAAATTTAACTATTCTAGTTAATGCAGCATGGGCTATTGAAGGCTTTGCATTTAATACATCATTATTTGTTAGCTCAAATATATTTTTTGTTTTCTCTAACTTGCACAGGCTTTGCTTGTTTAGAAATATAGGAATTTCTCCTTTAACCTTATCATCAAGAGACATGCCAAGAACTTTCTCAACAAGATCAACTGAATCATTGGCTTGCCTAACTATAACCGAAGCCAGGTGCGGGATGATAGCAATATCCCGATATTGTTGTTGTACATCTCGTTGTTTAACTCTTGGCATACTAATTAAGAATTCAGTTAAATCTCCACTTATATTCTTTTTTTTAATATCTTTATATTTTAACAGAACTAACTGCTGTGGCCTTCTTCCTGTCATGCTAATTAATAACGATATCGCATAATCTGATAATGACAATTCCCCTTTGCCATACGCATTAGTTATAGCTTTGATTAATGAATCAAGCTCATGTTTAGTTAGTGGTCCTTCATTCGGGTCGTCTTGCAAAACTTCCTGCCCAAATTTCTTTATTTTAAGATCGAAGTGTTTCAATAACTCAACTGCATTTTCATCAACTCCAGGATATCCAAACTCGAACCATTTAATAATAAATGGTCTTAAAACCCGTAAATTTGTAGGGTGGATATCTTTATATTGCATCACTGCCTTATCATTAATGCTTTCTGGCTGTATGTTCTTAATGAAATGCACCATATGATTAATTATGGTTTTTACGTAAGAACGACTATTACTACAAGCATATTGCTGCAATGTATTTATGAATCCATTAAGCAAGTTTACATTCATAATCTCGATTAAATTGCTAATACTTATTTTACTGTTCTCATCTAAACCTAATACCCTCTGGACGATAATGGTTTTACCTTCATTAGATTCTATATTTTTATTGTTTTGCATAATATTATTCATTACACATTCCTTTAAATAGTGTCTTTTGAAGATCAATTGATGTCTTTTTCGAAATTTCGACAATATGCCTGCGATTATAGATTAATGAAGTGTCTGAACCCGGTCTCCATCCCATTAGGTAAGAACGGATTTGCTGTTCCTTTTCATCTGAGATGCCCCCTATTTCATCTATTACTTTCGAAAACTCATAGTTCCAAGTATGTCTAAGTTTATGACCTGTCAATCCATCTAAAAGTGAAGATGATTGTCGAACAACGCTGACTATTTTATGATAGGAGGAAAATGATAGAGGTTGTCCCTGGGTTCGGCCTTCCTTGTAAGTAACAAAAAGAAAATCGTTCTTTTTCGCGTTTTTAATTTTGCGTCTATCATTTAAAATATAGTCCGAAATTTCCAGCATTAGTGTTGTATCAACAGTCAGCTTTCTCTCACAAGTTTTAACTAATGGCTGGTATACTCGTGGATCTGATCTATCATTAGGCCTTCTTCTTATAGCGATTGTTGATTCTGAAAAATTGATATCGCTAATCCTTAAATTCAGAAGTTCACCAGCTCTAATACCAAATGAGTGAAGCAACAGAAATATTAGATTATTCCTTTTTTGTACATTTATTGAAAATGGGTTTGAATTGCTACCGGGTGCAAGTATGTTAAATAAGGAATCAAGTTGATTTTCATCTAAACTCTTTTCAATATTCATATTATATTTACTGTTGTTTCTTGGCTGTTTTCTTTTTATATTTTTAATGAAATTTTGTATCTCTTTAATCTTATCTTTCTGGCTTGAAAGAGAAAGATGAATTTTGCATAACCATTCTAGATAGTTAGCAATTGTTGTCACCCTGAAATATCTAGTTGGAATTTTAACAGCAATATCTTTAAAACTGTTAGGTTTTGCTTTCTTGAAATTGATCGATGTATACTCTATCAAGTCATCGATTTCATTAGGAGTCAGAAATATCATCTTCTGAATTCTTTCGTCAATCTCAATGTTCTTATTGTCAAAAAAACGATATAGCAATGAAATGTTGCCTGCTATCACTTTCATTGTTGATATTGACTCAGAACGATTCCTGACTTGTGTTGTTATATACAGATTAGGATAAAAAAGTGGTTCCCCTGTTTCTTTATCAACAACATGACAATATCTTTCACCATTTTCAAACATAAATGAATCCACGCAAATACTACACATATATTCCTCCTAAAGTTTACAAAAAGTATAGTTCTAATATATTAGTAATAGACGGTTTTTAAATTTACAAAAAAAATTAAAGGGAATATTCTTAAAATTATTTGTAAATCAATATATAACGATTTAAAAAATTACAATTTATCATCTGGTAGATCTAGTGTTTATTATGTACACCTAATACTTAGAAACGAGTGTCAAACCTAAGTAGAATAAGATACACAATATTTTCGTAAAGTTTTTTGTAAAGTTTAACCCTGTATTTATCATTCAAAATTTACATTTTCTGTAAATATTTTCATTTTCTCTATCCTTTAATAGAATTATTTTTAAGCAGCGTTTTTTCTTGTTTTATCTATTGCGGTTTTAATCCATTCATCGATTTCAAACTCTACGAATGCCACCGAGCGAATTTCTATCTTTATAGAACCAGGGAAGCGCCCCTCACTGATCAGGCAATAGATCTAGGCTTTTCCGTAGCCAGTTCTCAAGAGGACTTCAGGAAGAAGTATTAGATGAGTGCTTTTGTTGTTCATTTCATGTTTCCTCTTGTTCGTTTCGATGAAATGACTATACGAACTGTCGGAATAAGAAAGGAGCGAGATTCCGAACTACAGGGCAATGAGTAGCCCTGTAGAGCTAGGTGTCGTGGAGTTACGATTAGTTGGAATCAGAGAGTTTCATCACATCTGAAACTCTCATGTTTTTTAGGTGTGGATTTCGATTCATGAAAAAATTGAACTGCTTGGCGAAGTCCATTGTTGCAGCTTTCATAGCAAGTGGTCGATCTGCATCTTTGATGTGATAGTGAAGCCGGATTGAAGCCTCATCGTCTTCGTCCGTGTATAGAAGACGAGAAAGGCGATCATCTGACACTCGAACATCCTTCCTTTTCGCCCATAGCAATATGTCCAACATCGCTAGCAAACGATAGTTTATGATTTTTTTTATAGTTCCATAGCCAAAACGAACCGCCCCAGCCTCATCAACCTCAACCCCTTTAATCCGTCTCCATTGAGGCAGTGCTGCTTTTATGGACTCTGTAATTTCATCGTCTGTTCCACTACCCAGATCGATTTCGAGCAGAACAGTTTTCTCACATAAAGGGAACATTAGCGCTGATACATAAGCTTCGTGATGGGGAGCGTTAACACTGTATATATCGCTTCCTCTTTCCCAAGTGAAAAGATTCACATTGAGAGCAGATACGCTCAGTTGAGCAAGCCTGCTGATATCAGTTATAAAAATGTGGGGAGGGTTGTAAAGGCTATCGTGGGTCGTTGGGTAGTCGAGTTGTGTGTCATTGAAAAGATGGGGGTTGCCACTGAAAATTTTCGTCATGTAGTTCCACAACCCTTTTTTCTCTTCCTCCGTGGGCCATGGCTTAAACAAATGCGATCTAGCCCAAAGTTCATGATACAGGCCGTTTAAGGTGATTTCTTCGAACTTACGGTAGTTATCTATGTCGAGCCAAGCTTTGATTTCTTTTGTATGCTCTGGGGACCAATTTTTCATCGAAACACACTCCAGCAATAGAACATAATCTGTTAGTGTTGAACTTCCCAGACTTAATCAATTTAAGCAAGTTTCAAAGACTTAACCGATGACAGCGACATAAAAATTCTTTGTTGGTATTAATGTTGGAACAATTATGACTACCTATAAAAATTCTCTTTTAAATCATGAAAATATTTATACGTTCGATTCCTGTAGGGGACACC
Source organism: Rahnella selenatireducens (assembly GCF_046449555.1). Classification (NCBI taxonomy): domain Bacteria; kingdom Pseudomonadati; phylum Pseudomonadota; class Gammaproteobacteria; order Enterobacterales; family Yersiniaceae; genus Rahnella; species Rahnella selenatireducens. The sequence goes on along the minus strand of NZ_JBKEZJ010000003.1, from coordinate 94,786 downwards.
ATTTCACAGTTCACCTCAGTTCTTACTAGTTCGCTAAAACCCCACCACACCTGAAACCATCTTTGCTAGTAGTTCGCATTGGTTCGTTGACAGCCGCACTCTTTAGCGGGTAAAAAACGAGTAAATAAATTTACCCACCGGATTTTTACCCATGCTCACCGTAAAGCAGATAGACACAGCCAAGCCGAAAGAGAAGCCTTACCGACTGCTCGACAGTAATGGACTCTATCTCTATATCCCACCTTCCGGTAAAAAAGTGTGGCAGTTGCGCTTCAAGTTGGCGGGTAAAGAAAAGATTTTAACCGTGGGTAAATTCAGTGTGCCACTACACTTGAAATTTTCCTTTACGTAGGTATTTTTAATTCACGGATAAATGGTGATTCTGTTCAAAATTAACTAGAAAAAAACCACCACAGATGACTAGCCACACATTTTAATTAAAACAAATCATTCAAAAAAAATTCATTACTTAAAATAAAAACAAACACCAGAAATAGCGAGTAAAGCAAGACCAGTGACTGATAAAAGATACTCAACAACAAACCATTTTTTATATTACTGGGAAGAGCCCGCATAAACTCAACATCATTGAATTTACTATGTGCCGATTTCTTACCAAAAATGATAGGATTAATTATGAATTGAATTTTCATAGCATGTCCCTCACTAAAACCCACCATATCTGATTCATAAAATGTCTGAACACTTAGAGGTAAAGAACCAAATTCCTTTTCATACAAAACACATACCTTAATGAATCTTTTTTATTTAAATATGACAGGGCAATGGTAATAAAACCTAAGGCGATCCCCAAAGCTGTGACTATAGATATAGTAAGATCAATAACAGATATCGTCATTTAGTGACCCCGATAAATCCACCCCAACTGTCCTACAGCCTTCAATTAATGATTTTTGTCTAAATACATACAGATTCCGATAATAACACATGTAGCACACCCCAATACAGCGCAGTAATACTCGGCTACAAACCACCGCTTTATGTTATTAGGTAACTGCCTCATAAACTCAACGTCATTGTTTTTACTATGCATTGATTTTTTGCCAAAGATCAATGGGAGAATAATGAACTCTATTTTTGTCGAATAACCCGCACTGAATCCTATAATGTCAGCATTTTTTAAAATGGTAGCGCTTAAAGGTAATGAACCGAACTCCAGTTCATACAAACGACAAACCTCAAGAAATCTTTTATTATTAAGATATGCTAAAGCAATCATGCTAATGAATGAAATAAACATCACAACACCAATCGCTATTGTAAAATAAGTAAATATAATAGCCATTATTTAACGACCTCATATACTTGCTCTCCTAAATGAGAGCCAACGGCGCTCCCAACTTCACTAGCCCCATATCCGACTGCGCCCGTAAAAACAATGCCGCAAGCTAATGCCCCGACGCCGCCAGCCTCGATGCTCAGCCCCCCAAGAACCGCATAGCATACAGCAGTCGATACTGAACCAGAAACTAACATACCCGCGCCGATCCCAGCACCAACACCACCACTAAAACTCCCCACTTCGGTAAAAGCAGTCTTTGCACAATCACTTCCTACTGTACAAGCTTCATATACTTTATCTAACCGGTTAACACCATCTAAGGCAATACCAACATAACCGGCCTTTTTCATCAATTTCACGTATTTGGCGGCATTCTCCATATACGTGGCATAGCCTTCAATATCTGACACGCCAGTTTGATTCCAGCGATGTGTTATTGAGCTTGATGATAAACCGAGTGAGCGGCGAATATCAGGATAATCTTTCAAACCTATTTTATACTTGGTGAAATCTGTTAATACACCGTCTAACTCTTTAAATAATTGTTTTCGCTCAACAAAAAACTGCTCACCAATCAATGTCCCACTGGTGATATATTGGTTTTTATATGTGGCCTGTATTTTTGCTAAGATACTTTCGACTTTCTCGAAATACTTGCCCGCAGCATCCGCAGCGACTCCACTATACAAACTAGTTTGTGAGGTAAATAAATCAATAGTGTCTTTATTTCGATGCAGAAAATTGGCTTCCTGATGCGTGAGTGGCGCCAGTGCTGCATCTACGCGTTCTTTTGCCGCCTGCATATGAGCTATTTGAGAACTGTCCTGCTTGGCTGGGTCAACCAGCAGCATGATCGTACCGGCCTTGAATTCCTTACCGCTTCCATTCAGGGAACAGAATAGCTCTTTCGTTCCTGCTGGCGGTTCACCGCTAAACAGGTAATTCCGGAAGGTTTCTGTCGTTGCACCAAATGGCATAACACCGAAGCCAGCGTCTACGGCTTCGCGTTTATCTGGCTGCGGCTTTTTCGCTGCCTGTGCATGTTGTGTTGGCTGGGTCATAAAATCAGGCTCGGGGGCCGGTTTGCTTCCCATCCACTGTCCCGCTGGAGCAACGAGTCTGTTCGTTCCTGGCGGACATCCACACATAATCTCTGCACCATCAACGGCAGCGGCTATTCCGTCCAAAGTTACCCCGGAATGCCCTTCTATTATCACTCCCGGCTTACCACATTTAGGGCAGGTAGTCGTTTTATCTCCAATGCGTAAAGCGCCTAGTCCAGCATTTGATGTGTTCTGGTAGCTACTTATGCATTGTGCACCGGTGGTCGTTGGGTCACCGTCCAAGCCTTCGCCTTTGCCATCCCAGCATGAGCGACTACTCATCGTTACCCACCTCTTTGAGAAAATCGTCGCACAATGGCACGCCTTCTCGCTGTGCTATCAACGCAGTCGACTGAGGCGAACTAATTATCTCATCGCCATTGCTCAGGCGGCTACCAACGAGCGCTATACTATGGCCGTGATTATCATGCATCGCCTTCCCAGCACCGCTGATGATGATCGCAGTACTGCCATCCTCATAAATTACACTGTCACCAGTCCGAGCACCCTGAACTTTATGACCATTATTAAGTTGGATAGACTGTCCTGAATTACCCTGTTTTATCACCCCGCCCTCTCGGCTCTGGCTCCCCTCAGTAGCAACCCGGTAAATTGCCACCACCGGGTGCTCACGTAGAAATGCTTCCTGCGCTTCAACGTGCAGCCTTGCGTCATCGCCCATAACCGATTTTTGCTCTGGCGAAAAAGAAGGACGATTCAGTGACGCTTTTAATTCCGGGGTCAATACGTTGGTGTACTGCATTTCCATGACATTTCCTTGTACTTGCTATGGGTATCCCCTGCATCATACTCGTCGTTGCTCTTAACCTAAATTATTTTTGAATACGGGCATGTCTAAAAGAGAAACCTTGATCGAGATATTGCATGAATGCTGTCTGGTTTATCATGCGTTCTCTCAAAGTATCTCTTGAGTAATAACAAATAACATTTAGTACAATATATTCAATGACATAATTAAAAATAAGATTCCTGTAGGGGACACCATTTTCACTTCCCATCACGTCTCTAAAAGTCTAAAAAAAACCTATATTTCAAATCAATAAACTAAAAACACGTCTCAACATGTCTAAGAAAATTTAGTAAAAGCTTTCATGATTGTGTATGTGATGACGTATAACTCAGGTTCGAAGAAGGTCATAAATACAGATGCCAAGTACGTCTTTGCCGGAATCCCCCCTTTAATCATTGCTACCAATACCTACACACCGGCCACTCCCCCCGTGGCGTTGTGGGATAAACGGCTTGATTTTCTTACGATTCATTTAGAAAGGGATATGGGCGGAACCACACCGGGAAAAATAGGCTGCATAAATTAACTTAGGGTGACATTTTCATTAACATTTATCTGCCTAAGGTGCCTCCATTAGCCCCATTCCATTTAACATTTAACATTTAACATTTAACATTTAAAGTAAAAATCTATTTTTGTTAAAAATAAAAAATAAAAACCTGAAAAAATAATTTTTAAGGTTATACGTAGCGATGGGATCGAGCCAGAGATTATCTTAGCTATCGCTGTGTGGTAACCGGATACCGATACCCACAAATTCCCAATTTTGAGATCTCGCGCATTTTTTTTGATGAAGAATTTGTTTTACTTACACATGTTAACAAATGTTACGAAAATGAGTTCGTAATGAAAACTCTAATGTCCGTAAGGAAACCTTCATGAAAATTGTTGCTACTTTTTGTCTCGCGGGACTTTTCTCTGTCAATGCTTTTGCCCTCACCGGCAATGATGCGACCACCAAACCAGACTTGTACTATCTGAAAAACGATCAGGCGATCAATAGCCTGGCGCTGCTTCCGCCGCCACCGGCTGTGGGCAGTATTGCGTTTCTCAACGATCAGGCAATGTACGAACAAGGGCGTCTTCTGCGCTCGACGGAACGCGGCAAGCTGGCGGCTGAAGATGCCAACCTGAGCGCGGGCGGCGTTGCGAATGCGTTCTCCACGGCGTTTGGTTCACCGATTACGGCGAAAGACACGCCGGAGCTGCATAAGCTCCTGACCAATATGATTGAAGATGCGGGCGATCTCGCCACCCGTTCGGCGAAAGAGAAGTACATGCGCATTCGTCCGTTCGCGTTCTACGGCGTGCCGACGTGCAACACGACCGAGCAGGATAAGCTGTCTAAGAATGGATCTTATCCGTCGGGTCACACCTCCATCGGCTGGGCAACAGCGCTGGTGTTGACGGAAATTAACCCGCAACGTCAGGATCAAATCCTTCAGCGCGGTTTCGATTTAGGCCAGAGCCGCGTGATTTGCGGATATCACTGGCAGAGCGATGTCGATGCTGCGCGTATAGTCGGCTCGGCGGTCGTCGCCACGTTGCACACTAACGAAGCTTTCCAGCAGCAATTGCAGAAAGCCAAAGACGAGTTTGCGAAACAGCATAAGTCGTAAATTTATTGAGACGTAAAAAGTCAAAACGATTTTGCCTGATGACAGATTGTCAGGCAAAAGCGTCAAATTTTATTCACCCCGATACGGCCTGTTACCAGCCCGGAACCGCGCCACCGTTGAAGATTTTTTCTGCGGCTTTTGCCACTTCCGGCGACTGATAAGATTTCAGAAACTCCTTCACGTTCTCCGCGTCTTTATTATCTTCTCGCGTCACCAGCAGGTTCACGTAAGGTGAATTTTTGTCTTCAATAAACACGCTGTCGTGGACCGGCGACAACCCGGTTTGCTGAATATACGTGGTGCTGATGATCGCCACATCGACTTTCGGGTCGTCGAGCACACGCGGTAACTGCGCGCCTTCCAGCTCCATAATGTTCAGATGATGCGGGTTCTCAACAATATCCGGCGCCGTCGGCAACAGACCTTTCCCCTCTTTCAGGGTGATCAGTTTCTCTTTTTGCAGCAACAAAAGCGCACGGCCAAGATTGGTCGGATCGTTCGGGATCGCCACCGTCGCGCCGTCTTTCAGCTGATCGACCGTTTTGATTTTTTTCGAATAACCGGCCATCGGGAATACAAACGTATTGCCGACGGCGACGAGATGGTAGCCATGTGCTTTATTGTCCTGATCGAGGAACGGACGATGCTGAAAAACGTTGGCATCCAGCTCACCGTGCTGCGTGGCGTCGTTCGGCAGCAATGAACCGCTGAACCCGACCAGTTCGACATCCAACCCGTATTTCTCTTTCGCGACTTTTTTGGCGACTTCGGCGACATCCTGCTCTGCGCCGTTAATCACACCGACCTTGATGTGCTTCGCGTCGCTGCCCTTTTGATCACAACCCGCCAGCAACAATCCTGCGAGTAATACGAAAGCGCCGGTCCGAAAATGCGGCATTGTCAGTTTCACGTTTTTTCCTTAAAAAATAAGCCCTGATCCAAAGTGATGCAGACTATAACAGGGTGAAGGTGGCGGCTTAAAAAACGAAAAAAGCATCAATAAGAAGAAAAAAGCATAACCGGAAAATAATACCCAGCGCTCCCTGCCCGATTCTTTTCGAAACGTGTAGGCTGGAGAAAAACCCAGACGAGAGCCCGTAAGAATGGAAATTATTGAAGCGGACGAACAGCACGTCCCTGAGATGCAAAAAATTTATGCCTGGCACGTTAAACACGGTACCGCATCGTTTGAAACGCAGCCGCCTTCTGTGGATGAAATGGCCGTGCGCCTGAAGAAAATCAAAGACGCCGGGCTGCTCTGGCTGGTGGTTTTGCACGAAGGGGAAGTGAAAGGCTATTGCTACCTCGGGCGATATCGCGAGCGTTACGCGTACCGGCATACGCTGGAGGATTCTATTTATATCGATCCCGGTTTTCAGAAACGCGGTGCAGGAAAAGCCTTGCTGCGCCGCGCGGTTGACTGGGCAGAAATGCACGGCTATCGCCAGCTGATTGGTAATGTTGGCGACAGCCAGAATCAGGCGTCCATTCACCTGCATCTGGCGGCCGGTTTCAGCGTCACCGGCACCCTGAAATCCGTCGGTTTTAAACACGGGCGCTGGCTGGATACCGTTTTTATGCAGCGCCCGTTAGGCGACAGCGACCAGACGCCGCCGGAATAACGCCCTTCAGAGCCCGACCGCGTCACCGGGCGCGGGGGCTAATTTTTCGCCGGCGGTTTTGCGCGTCGCACTGCCGCCCCACACTTCCTGATAGTCGTAACCGGTCAGATCCTTGATCACTTTCTGGCATTCCGGCGTGCAATCATTCAGGTCACCGCCAAGTTTAAGGCGCGCGACTTCTTTGATCAGCGTTTTATGCGTGTCCCGCGTCAGCTTAAATTTAAAGGTCATATAGAAACTGACGGCCAGCAAAATGCCGGTCGCAAAGACCATCAGCCCGATAATTGCGTGCAGCGCGCTTTCCGGCTGCATACCCTGCCCTTTAACGAAACCGTTTTCTTCCAGCACCACGCCAATCAGCATAATCGCCAGCGCGACCGTGCTTTTTCTCGTTAATACCATCACACCGGCAAATATCCCTTCGCGGCGTTTTTTGGTGACAATTTCATCTACGTCCGGAATAAAGCTGTAGATATTCCACGGAATATAATAAAGCCCGGCACGTGCGAAACCGAATATGGCAAAGACCGCCGAAAACAGCAGCAGGGAAACCTCCATTTCGGTGATATAAACATAAAACAGGAAAGCCAGCACGCAGAATATAATACCGTACGCCAGCCGCAGCGCACCCGACGGCGACATATTTAATTTTTCAAGCAACATCATAAATATAAACGTCGAAGGTACAGAAGCCAGCGCCGCCACGCTTAAATATCCTGAAACCGACGAGGCATTTTGATGTAACCCGTAAACCACATAATAGGTGAATACGGCACCAAAAACATCCAGTGCGGTAAACGAAAAAATATAGATAATAATATGCTGGCGGAACATGCGTATTCTGAACGAGGAAAAGAGGTCTGATACCAGGCTTTTTAAATGATGCCACAAACTGCCACCACCGGTGGCGACCGGCTCCGGTTCAAACTCTTCCCGCACGTCTTTCGCTTCCCACGTACACATCCAGGTGGTGAATACCGCCACGCAGAAAATACAGGCGAAAATAATACCGGTGTAGGTGTACGTCAGGGAATTATCTTTGCCGGTGAACTGCATCAGAATGCCCGGAATCGACACCGCCAGCAGGCCACCGAGCTGGGAACAAATCATGCGAACGCCCGAAAGACGGGTGCGTTCGCTGAACCGGTTGGTCATTTCCGCCGACAGCGTTTCCCACGGCACCAGCACCATCGCGGACAGCAATTCGATAGAAAGATAGGTCCCGAGGTAGTACCAGTAGCTCATATCGGTGACCCAAACCAGCGCGTAAAGAAACATCAGTGGTGCGCTGATCAGCAGGAAAAACCTGCGCCGCCCGAATTTTTTCCCCAGCCAGGTGTTGCCAAAGTTATCGGTGATATAGCCCATAATCGGGCTTAATATCGCATCGATAACGCGGGCGATGGCAAAAATAGAACCGGCTTCAAAAACAGATAATCCGCAGTAGGTGGTATAAAAGAATAATAGCCAGGTCCCAATAACGGCAAATGCGCCGCCACCAAATAAATCCGTTACGCCATAGCCTATAGCGGTGCCATAACCGACTCTTCGTTCAGTTGGTTTCATTTTTATTATCCTGTGGATGTAGGGTGATTATTACTATTATTTTTCGGTAAGCATTATCCATTTCCGCAACTGAGATGACCGGTAAATCGCCCCGACAATATTCAGGGAGGTTTCAGCGTCATAAATATCGGTATAGTTTTTATTTTGGGTATTAAGGGTATTCCCTGAGTCACGAACTGACTGGTAAAAATTAAACACCGCCTGACGATGGCTGTCGCCCCAGTAGCTTTTAGCATTGCCCGACGGGTTTTCATCACTGATTAACGGCGTTTTATTTTCCCCGTCAATCAGCCAGAGCGTGTTGTGATACAGCTGCAACAGCCCTTTTTCGCAATGGATTTCCAGCAGCAGCGGGGAATCCGTGCTGTGGCAGTTGGTCGCATAAAACAGCCCGCGCGCGCCGTTGCCGAGTTTAAAACTGGCCATCGCGGTATCTTCATTTTCGGTGAGTTCGCTGAGAAAGCTGCTTTCCACCACGCCTTTCACCGCCAGCACGCCGCAGCCAAACCACTGCATAAGATCCAGCGTATGGATGGCCTGGTTGATCAGCAAACTGCCGCCTTCCGTTTCGAAACGTCCGCGCCACGCGCTTTCGGTGTAATACGCACCGCCGCGTGACCATGTCAGCACAGCTTTGATACTGAGCATTTTGCCGAGCTGCCCGCTTTCGAGCAGCGCTTTAATTTCACGGCTCGACGGGTTCAGGCGGTTCTGATAACAGACACCCAGCCGGGCGTCCGTTTCCGTTGTGGCGCGTTTGATGGCGGCGACTTCCCCGGCGTTGAGCGCCACAGGTTTTTCCGTGAACACATGCTTTCCGGCAGCCAGTGCGGCAAGAATCGCTTCCTGATGCAGATGATGCGGCAGACAGATATGCACGACATCAATCTGCGGATCGCGCAGCATTTCATGATAATCGGCATAAAAATCACAGTGATACTGCTGCGCCAGCGCACGCCCTTTTTCAACATCAATTTCCGCAATCGCCCGCAGCGTGATTGCGGGCGCCTGTTCTATCGCCGCCACATGGCATGAATGGATGGATCCGCAACCGATGACAGCAGCATTCATCATTTTCATCATGCCCCCGTTTCACGTGTCCCGTTCGCCAGCATCTGCGCCCGCACGCAAAGCTCGGCGGCTTTAAACGCATGCTCCTGCGTCATGGCGTTTTCAGTGCGGTTCAGACAATCGAGGATCAGTTGCCCGAAGAACGGGAAGCCGACCTTTCCAGAAACCGGATAACGGAATTCGCCGTCCTGATTCACCAGATACACCACGTCCTGCTCGCCGCGTGTGATATCGACATATTTGCGCACCTCAACGTAACCTTCGGTGCCCAGCAGCGTCAGACGCCCGTCGCCCCAGGTGCTGAGCCCTTCCGGTGTAAACCAGTCGCAGCGGAAATACCCGCGCGCGCCATTTTCACCTTCCAGCATCGTGTCGCCGAAATCTTCAAAGTTCGGGTATTGCGAATGGTTGAAATTCAGCGCCTGCGCCGCGACCACGCGTGCATTGCTGTTGCCGGTATAAAACAGAAACTGCTCAATCTGATGACTGCCGATGTCGCACAGGATCCCACCAAATTTCTCCCTTTCGTAAAACCAGTCAGGACGCCCTTCGCCCTCGCGGTGCGGGCCGGTACCGAGCGTCTGAACCACGCGCCCAATCGCCCCTTCCTGCACCAGTTGCCCGGCAAATACTGCGCTTTCCACATGCAGACGCTCACTGTAATACACCGCATATTTACGCCCGGTTTTTGCCGCTTTTTCTTTTGCAGCCGCCAGTTGTTCCAGCGTGGTAAGCGGCGCCTTGTCGGTGAAATAATCCTTTCCGGCGTCCATCACTTTCAGCCCAAGCGCGCAGCGTTCCGACGGGATGCCCGCACCGGCCACCAGCTGCACTTCTTTATCGTCGAGGATAGCTTCCAGCGATGGCGCGACCGTCACCTGCGGATACTGACTGACGAACTTCGCCACTTTTGCCGGGTCCGGATCGTAAACCCATTTCAGGCTGGCACCGGCTTCAATCAGCCCGTTGCACATGCCGTAAATATGCCCGTGATGGAGCGCGGCGGCGGCAATCACAAATTCGCCCGGCTTCACCACCGGCTGCGGTTTCCCGACCGGCGCATAATTCATTCCGTCTTTGTTGCTCATGTTTACGCTCCAATATCCATGTCTTTACCCAGCGGGATGGCGTCTTCGTTGGCGAAATTCTCCACAGAAGCCGATTTCTCGTAAAAGTGCGGTGCCCGCGAAACCAGCCCGCCGGTTTGATAAAACGGATCCGACGGCGCAATCGGCAAGGTTACGATGCTGCGGGTGATGGCCGATTTATAAATTGCGGCGATGAGTTCCAGCGAACGCTTACCCTGAACGCCGTCGATAAGCGGCGCGGTATGCGTTTCAAGCGCAGTGAGGAAGTTGTCGATCTGGCCGGTGTGCAGCGTATGTGTCAGTTTGGGCACTGAGCGGTAAATATCGTCGAGACGGTTTTCGCGTGCGGTGTCGCGCTCATCCACCGGAAAACCGTTCGGCGCAGAAATACTGGCGAATTTATCCCACGGCGCGGAAACCCGTGCTTTATCGCCCTGAATGACAATCTTCTGATCTTCACCGTGATGCACCACGGAGGCCGTCAGCTGCGTCAGCGCGCCGGAATCATATTTGAAAATGGCCGCCGAAAGGTCTTCCACTTCGGCATTATCGTGGGCAGCGTTAGTGATCATCGACACCACTTCGGAAGGGAAACCGAGCATCCACTGAATGGCGTCAATGTGGTGAACCGCGTGATTGAGCGTGCAGCCCCCCGCCTCTTTTTCCCAGGTTCCGCGCCACCACAAATCGTAATAGGAATGGCCGCGCCACCAGAATGAATCCACCTGCGCGTGGCAAACTTTGCCCGCCTCGCCGGAATCGAGTACCTGTTTCAGCCGCCAGAACGCATCGGTAAAACGGTTTTGCGCTATGATGGACAGAGTTTTCCCGCTTTCCTGCGCGGCGCGGATCATCGCGTCGCACTCCTGCAAAGAAGCGGCCATCGGTTTTTCGCACAGCACATGCTTTCCGGCGTTCAGCGCATCAATGGAGATTTCGGCATGCACATACGGCGGCGTGCAGACGTCAAAAACATCAATGCCGAGGTCATCGAGAATGTCCTGATGACTGGCATAAACCTTCGCGTTAACCAGCCCGTAATGCCGTTTTTTTTCTTCCGCTTTCTCCGGATAAATATCCACCAGCGCGACCACCTGGCAGCGATCGGCAAACTGCAAATATCCCTGAATATGGTTGTGTGAAATATTACCCGTACCAATAATCGCTATTTTAAGCATTATTTTACTCCCGACAAAAACCAAAGGGCGGCCGTCACCTTGCTGAATTTATTAGTCATTCAGGGCAGGTAAATACGATATTTTTTCTCTAACGTTGTTATTCAGGAGAGTAGTAACGACTTTTTTTTCCAACAACTGCTATTTGTGACAGGAATTGCAGTGCGCTATTTTTTATTCGCTATGATGATGAATAGCTGATTGATTACAGACAGTTAGTCGTGGCAATAAGTCCATCTCTCAATGAGGCGTTGATCACAGAATGACGGGAAAATTAAAAATCAGGCAAATTGCGGAGCTCACCGGGCTTTCTCCGAGCACTGTTTCCCGTGTTCTGGCGGGTAAAGCGAATGTCAGCCCGCAGGCAAAAGAAAAAGTATTTACCCATGCAAGAACCATGGGTATTTTGCGCGACATTCCCGCCAGCCGTTTGTTAATGAATACCTTGTTAATTTGCGCGCCGCCTGCGGCATTTTCCCCGCATGAAGACCTCTATTATTACGAAGCCATTCAGGAAATTACTGCCGAAGTGGCACGCTTTGATATTCACATTCGTAAATGTGCGTTGTCGGTAAACGATCCCGATATCGCGGTCTTTATGCAGGCGCTGAATCAGTCCGACGTGGACGGCGTCGTTATCATCGGAATTGATGATGTGATGCTTTACCGTCTGGCAGCGGAATCGAATAAACCGGTGGTGATGCTGAACGCGAAAGACAGCGAAATGCGCCTTGATTGCGTGTCAGCGGATCACTATTCCATCGGTTATTGCGCGGCGAATTTCCTTTTTCAGAAAGGCCACCGGCCAGTGTTGCTGTTCACTGACTTGCGGCGTGAAACTATGATGCAAAGGCTGGACGGCTTCAAACGCGCCTGTCTTGAGCATCACGTCATTTTTGACGAAGCGACACATCTGCTGATCAATCACGGTAATGGCAAAGAACAGGCGCGCAAAAGTTTTGATAAATACCTGAAAGAGCGCAAACGCGAATGCCTGCCGTCGGCCATTATTTGCGGCAGCACACCGATTGCGCACGCCACCGTGGATGCTTTGCGGGATCAGGGCATCCAGGTGCCGGAAGACATTTCCGTCATGAGCATGGATTTCGAGCATGACATGAAGCTCACCTCCCCGATGAATTTCACCTCCGTCCTTCTGCCCTGCCGCGAGCTGGGCAGCGAAGCGGTGTATATCCTGCAAAGCCGTCTGACGCGGCCTTCCGGCGCGAAATTTAACCTGCTGTTGCAGGGGAAAATCCACAACGGGTTATCGGTGGCTGACGTGAAGTGGAAACGGAAGGGGTTGTATCCTCAGCCGCTGGGATCATGAATTTTTTCTCACTCGCCGTGAGGGGCTGATCGAGAAAGTTTCGGTTTCTCAATCACAGTGATCACTTAACGCGCTGCGCCGAAACCGACCAAAGAGGGGCTAGACGGCCCCCTCTTTGGAATCTCCGCGTCTTTTTTACTCCGCGCTGCCGCTGGGACGATGGACATGTTCTGGCACATCTGCCTGTGGCGCGAAATCCTGCCGCTGCGCGGTACCTTCCCTACGGGCTTCGAGCCTTGCGGTCTCGCACCCTCGGTCAGCAAAATTTCTGAGCGCGCCATCTCACCATTCAAAAGAATCGATTCTGATGCTTCTTCGTTTTTCAAAATAATGAATGGCATGGCAAGGTTGCGAACTATTAGCCTCTGGCCGCTTTCAAAACGACGTTGAGCGAGCGGTGAGAAACGGCGAGAGTCTGTTTTCGAGCTGGTTCGAACCCGAAGCGAAAGTACCGCGTAGCGGCGGCGTTTGCGGCACTCGCCGGAGTGGCTGAAACATAGCCAGCAAGCGGCAGCGCGCAGTTAAGGAGCCCGGGATCCTCAAGGGGCGCGGCGATAGGCGCTCCTTGAGGCCAGTTTGGGTGGCAACCCAAGGTCTTGATTTTGAAATGAAGCCAGTTTGGGTAGCAACCAACGTCTTGCTGGAACAAACCCATTAAAATGTTACGATTAGCGCCGTCACCGGCCCCCTATCTCCGAGATCGTCATGAACAAACTCACTGCTTCTGTTTCAGAATCCATTACCCGCGATTTAGCCCTGCGCATTATTCGCGGTGAACTGGCCGTCGGGTTACCGATCCCGGGGGAAAATGAGCTGGCGCAGCAGTATGAGGCGTCGCGAACGTCGGTGCGAAATGCGCTTCAGGTGCTCGGGGCGAAAGGCATGTTACTGATCCAGGCCAAGCGACGCAGTATTGTTACGCCGCGCGAACAGTGGAGTTTTCTGGATGCCGAAGTGTTGTCGTGGCTTGAAGATGTCGGTATCGAATCGGAACTGGTGGAACAACTGATGCTCACGCGCCTGATTTTTGAGCCAGATGTCGCGGCCATGGCGGCGCTCAATGCTACCGGTCATGACCTGGCTGCGATTGAAGATGCGCTGGCGACCATGCAGTCCGGCCAGAAAAACAATTCTGCCGCTGAATTCGAACAAGGCGACCTGGCGTTTCACACTGCCGTTTTGCAGTCGTGCCATAACCCGTTTCTGGCGTCGGTCGGTAACGCGCTGTCGGCGGCCATGCTCCTGTCATTCAAACAAACCCTCGAAGCTGACCTGCAACTCACGCAGGAAGCCGTGCAGCAGCATCGCGATTTGCTGGAAGCGATCCGCCTTAAACAGGCTGATTCCGCGCGTAAATGTATGCGTCATATCCTGCTGAGCGCCGCCCATAAACATATCTGGCGCGAAATCCCCGAAAAGTATCAGCACTTCTTTTAACGATCTTTTTTATCCCCGTTAGCTAACTTTCGATCTCCCTCACAGTTATAAGGTCTTTTTTTCTTCATCATTCTTGTCATACAAGATTTTACTGGTTGTAACTCAAGAATGAAAAATCACTGGATTTCCATCGACTGGGGAACCTCGAATTTTCGGGCGTTCCTGATGAAAGAACATCAATGCCTCGACACAGTCAGTGCGCCTTGCGGCCTGCTGCATGTGCCCGACCGTCAGTTTGCCGCCGCACTTAAACCGCTGATCGGCAACTGGCTGGCGGCGTATCCGCAACCGCCTCTGCTGATGGCGGGCATGGTCGGCTCGCAGCAGGGCTGGCAGGAAGTCCCGTATGTCACGCTGCCCGCCGGTTCGCGGCAGCTGGCGCAATGTACCGTCTCGCTGAAAACACCCTGGGGAAGCCCGTGCCAGATTGTTGCGGGCGTGAGCGGGAAGAATGAATTCGGTTTACCCGACGTCATGCGCGGCGAAGAAATTCAGCTGATCGGGCTGGCAGCGCTGCGCCATGATCCGCAAAACAGCCAGTACGTGATCCTGCCCGGTACGCACAGCAAACACGCCGAACTGCATAACGGTGAGATCCGGCAGTTCAGCACGTTCATGACCGGCGAGATTTATTCGGTGATGCTCAGCCATTCACTGCTTGGGCGTGATGTACCAGAATCGCCAGAAGATCCCCAGGCTTTTGCTCTTGGCGTCACTTACGCACAGCGCGCACCACACCTGAGTAATGCACTGTTTTCAGCCCGCACTTTGCGGCTGAACGGCGTGCTCACTCCCGCACAGGTCGCCAGCTATCTTTCTGGTTTACTGATTGGCGCAGAATTACACGCCGTTGCGCGTAAAGAAGCCTGGATCGTCGGTTCGCCCGCCTTAACGGAACGCTATACCCGCGCTGCTAAACAGCTCGGGATCACCCTCACTTCTGCCGACGGCAATGCGTGCTTCATTCAGGGCATGACGCAGATTTATCAGTGTCTTCACGGAGAATCGTCATGAATTATCTGAATTTTTCCCGCCGCTGGCAGGAATGCACGTTGCCGCTAATTGCTATTTTGCGCGGCATCACGCCGGAGGAAGCGCAGGGTGTGGCGCAAACGTTGCTCGAATGCGGTTTTACCTATCTGGAAGTGCCGCTCAACAGCCCGCGTCCGCTGGAATCCATCGCCATCATGGCGAAAACCACCGGCCAGCGCGGCTTTGTCGGCGCAGGAACTGTGCTGACAGAACATCAGGTGCATCAGGCCGCGGAGGCTGGTGGGCAGCTGATTATCTCTCCGAACATGGAACCGTCGGTGATCCGCGCCACGACAGAACTCGGGCTGCTGAGTTTGCCGGGTATTGCTACGCCGGGCGAAGCTTTTACGGCGCTGCGCGCAGGAGCCAGTGCACTGAAATTTTTCCCTGCCGAATTAATTACGCCCGCCGTGCTTAAAGCGATGCGCGCGGTTTTACCGGCAGAAGCGGTTTGCCTGCCGGTTGGCGGCGTGAATACCGATGCCGGGCAAATGCGTGCCTATCTGCAAGCGGGCGCAAACGGATTCGGTCTGGGCGGCGGGCTGTATCAGCCCGGAATTACACTTTCTGCCCTTCGCGAACGGGCGCTGGCGTATCAGGCGGCATGGCAGCTGGCGGCGCAAAAATGAAAAACTCTCTGTCGAAAAACTCTGCGCTGAAAAATTTATCGATTATCAGCGATTACCGTGCTGAGCTGGGCGAAACGCCGGTCTGGTGTTTCAGCTCACAGTCGCTGATTTGGGTCGATATCGTGCAGCGTCGGTTACTGCGTTACTGGCCGGAACAGGACGACCGTTTTGAAATCCATACCTTACCTTCTGTGTGCAGCGCGGTGTTGCTGACCGACCGGCCGGAGCATTTTTTACTCGTCACCGGCGAAGGGATCCTGCTGTATGACTATCACAGCATGACTCACTACCCGCTGTGCGGCTGGCCGGAAACCGCCGCCACGCGCCCAAACGAAGCGGCGGTCGCGCCGGACGGTTCCGTGTGGTTCAGCACCGTAGATATCACCGCCGCCCGCGCCATCGGCGGCTGGTATCGCTTCGCCACTGGCGATGCGCAGCCGGTGAAAATGCTCGGCGATCAGCATGTGCCTAACACGCTGGTCTGGCACGGCGGCCACGCCTGGTTCATCGATACTTTTGCGCACTGCTTTTACCAAAGCCCGGCCCGCCTTATCACGCATCCGACGCTGCGCACCTGGCCTTTGCCAGACGATGTTTTTGCCGACGGCTCCGCCGTAACCCGCACCGGCCTGTTGCTCAATGCCCGCTGGGGCGGGGCTTGTCTGGCGGCTTATCAGCTTAATGATTATGCCCCGCAATTTCTCACGACGCTTCCTTTGCCCGTCATGCAGCCGTCGAGCTGCGCTTTCGGCGGCAGGAATTTTCAGGATTTGTATATCACTTCGGCGCGCGACGGGCTCAGAACACCGTCCGCCACGGATGGCGCTTTGCTGCGCTACGAAACGCCCTACACCGGACAGCGAGCCTCCCTGTTCACCCTGTAAAACACCATAAAAATCAAAACAACCTCAAAGGTGACTTATGACGACGAATATCATTCCCCGGGCGGTGCCGCACACCAACCGGCAGACCCTGCTGGTCTGTTTATTGGCCGCGCTGGCGGGCCTGCTGTTCGGGCTGGACATGGGCGTGATCGCGGGCGCGTTACCGTTTCTGGCGCAGGAATTTGGCCTGAGCAGCCATCAGCAGGAAATGGTGGTCAGCGTGATGATGCTCGGCGCGGCGCTCGGAGCGCTGTGCAGCGGCCCGTTGTGTACGCGCATTGGTCGCAAAAAAACGTTACTGATCGGCGCCGCGCTGTTCGTCGCAGGCTCCGTCGGCTGTGCCTTTGCGCCTGATTTGCAGATCCTGATCGTCTCGCGTTTCCTGCTGGGTGCTGCGGTCGGCGTGGCCTCATTTGTCGCGCCGCTTTATCTTTCTGAAATCGCACCCGAACACATCCGTGGCAGCATGATTTCCCTTTATCAGCTGATGATTACCATCGGCATTCTGGCGGCATTTCTTTCTGATACGGCGTTCAGCCAGAGCGGAAACTGGCGCTGGATGCTGGGCATCATTACGTTCCCGGCGCTGATTCTGTTTGCCGGTGTTTTAACGCTGCCCGAAAGCCCGCGCTGGCTGATGATGAAA
This sequence comes from Rahnella selenatireducens, assembly GCF_046449555.1. Taxonomy (NCBI): domain Bacteria; kingdom Pseudomonadati; phylum Pseudomonadota; class Gammaproteobacteria; order Enterobacterales; family Yersiniaceae; genus Rahnella; species Rahnella selenatireducens. Next base: position 77,470 of record NZ_JBKEZJ010000003.1, on the reverse strand, counting down.
AACAAAAGTGAGCTGGCGGAAAAAGTGCTGCTGTTGCTGCGTTCAACAAAATCCGAAGCGCACATCGAACTGGAAGCCATCCGCCAGAGCGTGCAGATGAAACAACGCGGCTGGCAGTTATTCCGCGCTAACAGCAATTTCCGCCGCACCACCTGTCTCGGCGTTCTGTTGCAGTTCATGCAGCAGTTCACCGGCATGACCGTCATCATGTATTACGCCCCGAAAATCTTCGCGATTGCCGGTTTTGCTTCCACACAACAGCAAATGTGGGGAACGGTAATTGCCGGATTAACCAACGTGCTGGCGACCTTTATCGCCATCGGTCTGGTTGATCGCTGGGGGCGCAAACCGATTCTCAAACTCGGTTTCAGCGTAATGGCAATTTGTATGGCGCTGATGGGCTGGATGTTCTTCACCGGCATCACCAGCCTGACCCAGCAATATGTCGCCGTCACCTTACTGCTAATTTTCATCGTCGGATTTGCCATGAGCGCCGGCCCGCTGATCTGGGTGTTGTGCTCTGAAATCCAGCCGCTGGCAGGCCGCGATTTTGGCGTCACCTGCTCCACGATGGCGAACTGGATTGCCAACATGATCATCGGCGCGACATTCCTGACGCTCATCGACACCGTCGGCAGCGCGGGCACGTTCTGGCTTTACGCCGCACTTAACGTCGTCTGCATCGTCCTGACCCTGCTCTTCGTTCCTGAAACCAAAAGTATCTCACTGGAAAACATCGAAAAAAATCTCATGGCCGGTTTACCGCTGAGAAGCATCGGCAATCAGCGCTGATCCCATAACACGATGACGAGGTAAAACATGGCAATCCCAGACTCTGACAAATCGACCGGCGCTGTTTACCGCAAAATCACGCGCCGCCTGATCCCGTTTTTAATCTTGTGTTATTTCTTCGCCTATCTCGATCGCGTCAACATCGGGTTCGCCAAGTTACATATGCAGGATGCGCTGAATTTCAGCGACACCGTCTATGGCGTCGGCGCGGGTATCTTCTTCATCGGCTATTTCCTGTTTGAACTGCCGAGCAACCTGATGATGCAACGTTTTGGTCCGCGCTTCTGGATCGCGCGGATCATGATCAGCTGGGCAGTTCTCTCGGCCGCGATGATTTTCGTCACCACGCCAACGCAGTTTTACGTGCTGCGCTTCCTGCTCGGCGTGGCGGAAGCGGGATTCTTTCCGGGCATCGTGTTTTATCTCACGCTGTGGTTTCCGTCCTGGCGGTCGGCGCGCACCCTCGGCCTGTTTATTCTGGTCACGCCGCTTTCAACCATCATCGGCAGCCCGCTTTCCGGCTTTATCCTGCGGTCTTTCGAAGGCGTCGACGGCCTGCACAACTGGCAATGGCTATTTGTGGTGGAAGCCGTTCCGTCCTTCCTGCTGGCGTTTGTGGTGCTGCGATATCTCGATAACGACGTCAAATCCGCCCGCTGGCTGACGGAAAGCGAGAAGCAAATCGTGGCCCGTGACCTGGACACCGACCGGCAGCGCAGCCTGGCCGCCAACGCAGGTAAGCCGCCGCAAAGCCTGAAACGGATGTTCCGCAACGGGTATGTCTGGCTGCTGGCGCTGATTTTCTTCAGCTTCAACATCGGCTATTACGGCATCAACTTCTGGCTACCATCGATCATCAAAACTTCAGGCGTCAGCGATGATTTTCACATCGGGCTGCTGGCCGCCCTGCCTTACGTCTTCGGCGCGGTGTTTATGGTCTGGAACAGCCGCCACTCAGATGTTCACAGTGAAAGGCGCTGGCACATCGCCATTCCGGCCATTATCGGCGCGGTCGGGCTGACGCTCAGCGCGTATTGCAGCGGTTCCACGTTCTGGATGATGACCTGGATTTGCCTCGCCATGTCCGGAACGTTGGCGCTGATCCCCACTTATATCAGCCTGCCCGGCACCCTGCTTTCGGGCACCGCGGCGGCGGCAGGCATTGCGCTGGTCAACTCCGTCGGCAATCTGGCCGGATTCTTCGGGCCGACCGTGCTCGGCTGGCTGAAAGACAACACCGGCAGCACCAACACCGGCCTGTATATCCTCGCCGCGTTTTTGCTGCTGTGCGCGCCCCTGATTTTTTTATTGCCAGCCCGGTTGGTTAACCCCCGCCGCTGTGCTGAAAAGCCGGCTGAAACAGATGAAGTATCGTCATTAAAAAGAGGCAGTGTATGAGCGGATGTACTACGTGCGGCACCTGCGGTGGCGCACAAGACGACCATTTTAACCCGGTATTACGCGGAGACGACGGCGCGCTGAAACGTGCGCTGTACAAATCGATGGGACACACCGACAGCCAGTTGCGCCGTCCGGTGATTGCCGTGGTGAACAGCTACACCAACGCCACCGCCGGACACGTCAATCTCAACGAACTGACCGCGCAAGTGCTCAAAGGGATTGATGAAGCAGGCGGCATCGGCATGGTTTTCGGCACCATCGCGCCGTGTGACGGCATCGCCGAAGGCCATTTGGGTATGCGTTATATTCTGGCCGCGCGTGAAGTCATTACCAGCTCCATTGAAGTCATGATGCGCGCCCACCGTTTCGACGGTATGGTCATGCTCGGCTCGTGCGACAAAATTGTTCCCGCCATGCTGATGGCCGCCGCACGGCTGAATATTCCGGCAATTCTGGTCAACGGCGGGCCGATGTACCCCGCGCATTATCACGGCAAAGACTGGGACGGCAATATTGTCACCGAAGCCATCGGCTGGAAACGCCGGGGCGAAATCGACGAGGCGGAATTCCGTCACATTGAAGATATCGCCGAACCCGGCCCCGGCTCCTGCACCATGTACGGCACCGCCAACACCATGTGCTGCATTTCCGAAGTACTCGGCATGAGTTTGCCCGGCAGCAGCACCCTGCCCGCGATTTCTCGGGAACGCCGCGATTGCGCGTTCCGCACCGGCCAGACGGCGGTGGATCTGGTGAAACGCGGCGTCAATGCGCGCCAGATCATCACGCCCGCGTCAATCCGCAACGCCATGATTTACCTGCTGGCGACCGGCGGCTCGACCAACGCGATCCTGCATTTGCAGGCCATTCATTACGAAGCTGAGTACGGCCATCTGCCGCTGTCAGCATTCGACAAACTAAGCCATCACGTTCCGCTGGTTGCCTCGCTATATCCGGCATCGGAATACGACATGATTGATTTCTGGGAAGCCGGGGGCGTGGCAGCCGTCGAGAAGGAAATCAGCTCGCTGATGGACATTTCGGCGCTGACCGTCAGCGGGCAAACCAAAGCACAATGGCTGGAAACCACGCCAACATCACGCCGTCCTGAAGTCATCCATACGCTCGCTATTCCGGTGCGTAATGAAGCTGGTGTCGCCGTGCTGCACGGCAATCTTTCACCGCTTGGCTGCGTGGTGAAGCCCGCCGCCGTGCCGGAAAACCTTATGACGTTCAGCGGCCCGGCGGTGGTTTTTAACAGCGAGCAGGAGTCCGTTGACGCCATTCTTTCCGGCGAAATTGCGCCGGGCAGCACGCTGGTTCTGCGCTATGAAGGACCGAAAGGCGGGCCGGGCATGCCGGAAATGTACAAACCGATGAAATGCCTCGAAGGCATGGGCTTGTCGGACAGCTGCGCGCTGATCACTGACGGACGTTTTTCCGGCTCCAACCGCGGCTTATTTGTCGGGCATATTTCGCCGGAAGCCAGCGACGGTGGCGATCTGGCGCTGGTGGAAAACGGCGACATCATCACCATCAATATTCCCACCCGCGAACTGACGCTCAACGTGAGCGCGGACATTCTGGCCGAACGCCGCACCCGCTGGGTGCCGGTCGAAAAACAGGTGCCGCGCGGATTCCTGCGTTTATACCGCCGCTGGGCATTACCGGCCGCACAGGGTGCGGTTTTAGCTGACAGGGACGAGGAGTAATTATGGTTCTGTCTTCCGATATTTTCGGCGTCAATCCGATTGCTGCCCTGCCGTTTACCCGGCTGGGTGAACCGGATTACACCAGTTTCAGCTGCCTGCTGGAACATCTTGCCGCCACGGGCATTCAGGGGCTGACGCTGTTTGGCATCGCCAGCGAATTCCCCAAACTCGACGACAGCGAGCGGTTGTTGCTGGCCGATTGTTTTCTCTCAGACCTGAAAGGCAGCGGCGTTTTTCGCGCGATGTCTGTGACCGATCACAGCACCGAAGTGGCGGTGAAACGCGCGCGGGACTATCAGAAACGTGGAGCCGATGCGCTGATGCTGCTACCGCCGTTCTTCCTGCAACCCGACGCTGCCGCGATTTCGCATCACATTTTCTCGGTGCTGGAAGCGGTGGATATTCCGGTGATGGTGCAATACGCTCCGGGAGAAACCGGGCTTTCGATCTCGCCCGAACAGCTCAGTGATGTGGCGACGCGTTATCCGCACGCGGTCTTCAAAATCGAGTGTAATCCGCCGGTCAGCTACACCCGCGAATTCCTGCAACGCGCTCCGCAGGCCAGCGTGCTGAACGGTTACGCCGGTTTGTACATGCTGGAAATGCTGGAAGCCGGTGGTAAAGGCGTCATGCCTGGTTGTTCGTTCAGCGAAATCTACGTGCAGATCTACCGGCTGTGGCAGGCCGGAAAAACGGACGCGGCTCAGGCGCTACATCAGCAGCTTCTGCCGTGGATCCGGCAATGGATGACGCACTGTGAATACATCATTCAGGTGGAAAAAACGATTCTGCACCGGCGCGGGGTCATCGCGACAGATTACTGCCGCCATCCGGGCTGGATGCTGACGGAACAAGATCATCTGACTATCGACAATTTCCTCACCACTTTTTCGGAGTTCCTATGAACACATCTTTCCGCACGCCCCGCGTGGTGATTGTCACCGGTGCCAGCCAGGGTATCGGTAACGCTATCGCGCAAACCTTTCTGAATCAGGGCGATATTGTGGTCGGTTGCGCATTTTCCGCTCCCGACAAAGCGCCTCACGCGCAGGATCTCAGCAAAAGATATCCTGAACAATTTTTCTATTACTCCGTCGATATGACCAAAACGGAAAGCATCGGGGAATTCATCAGCCGCGTCAAAACCCGCTTTGGACGCCTTGATGTGCTGGTGTCTAACGCCGGAAAAAATGTTTTCAAAGGCATCGATTGTGAGCTGGAGGACTGGCATCACAACCTTGATCTGAACCTGCGCTCGCACTGGTACATCGCCAAATGCTGCCGTGAGATGCTGGAAAAATCCAAAGGCGTCATTCTGGTGATGACCTCCAACCACGCCTTTTCCACCATGCCGGGCTGCGCACCGTACAACATCACCAAACGCGCCCTGCTCTCGCTGGTACAAAGCCTGACCATCGAATGGGGCCCGGCCATCCGCACTGTCGGCATTGCCCCCGGTTTTATCGATACAGCCGGAAATCAGGTGTGGTTTGACTCGCACGAAGACAGCGAAAAATCGCGTCAGGACACCCTCCGCAAACACCCGGTCGGACGCATCGGCACATCCGAAGAAGTGGGTGAACTTTGCCTGTATCTCGCCAGCCCGGCAGCGGGATTTATCGCCGGTACCACGATTGTGATGGATGGGGGGAGAAGTGCGTTAATGCAGGATTAGTGGGGGGCAGAGACCGCTGTCTGGGCGGTTTCTCACTCGCCGTGAGGGGCTGATCGAGAAAGTTTCGGTTTCACAATCGCAGTGATCACTTAACGCGCTGCGCCGAAACCGACCAATGAGGAGCTGGACGGCCCCTCTTTGGAATCTCCGCGTCTTTTTTACTGCGCGCTATCGCTGGCTGGCTATGTTTCAGCAGCCACAATTATTGCCGCGAAAACTTACCGCTGCGCGGTTCCCTTACTCGGTTTCGAGCGATTGGTCTCGAAACACTTCGCTCGGCAAGCTTTCTGAAAGCGGCTTGAGGCTAAATAAATCTGCAAGCGTTTACGAGCGGTTAGTTTGCTCCTCACCCTGCGAAGGGGGAGGCCGGGAGGGGGTTTAGCAGGCCACTGAGCCGCTAAAACCAACACCCCATCCCGGCCTTCCCCTCGTGAGAGGGGAAGGAGCAAATCAAAACTAGCCAGCAGCAATCTTTCGAATTACATAGCCTCTGGCCGCTTTCAAAACGACGTTGAGCGAGCGGTGAGAAACGGCGAGAGTCTGTTTTCGAGCTGGTTCGAACCCGAAGCGAAAGTACCGCGTAGCGGCGGCGTTTGCGGCAATAGCCAGAGTGGCTGAAACAGTGCCAGCCAGCGACAGCGCGCAGTTAAAGAGCCCGGGATTCTCAAGGGGCGCGGCGACTGGCGCTCCTTGAGGCCAGTTTGGGTGGCAACCCAAGGTCTTGATTTTGACCTGAAGGCCAGTGTGGGTGCCTACCCAAGGTCTTGATTTTGACCTTAAGGCCAGTTTGGGCGGCGAGCCCAAGGTTTTGGGCACATTCTCAGCGTCACGCTGCATTTTCTCCTGCTAGACTTTTCAGTCTTATACACCCTTAAATGCAGACGGAGCATCCTCATGTCAGAACAATATCAACCGCCTAAAGTCTGGACCTGGAATAAAGACGAAGTCAGCAAGTTCTCGAACATCAACCGCCCGGTTGCAGGCCCGACTCACGAGAAAACGCTGCCGGTCGGCAAACACCCGTTGCAGCTTTATTCTCTGGGCACACCGAACGGCCAGAAAGTGACGATCCTTCTCGAAGAATTGCTGGCGCTGGGCGAAAGCGGTGCAGAGTATGACGCGCATCTGATCCGCATTAACGAAGGCGATCAGTTCTCCAGCGGCTTTGTCGATGTAAACCCGAACTCGAAGATCCCGGCGCTGCTGGATAACTCGGCCAAACCGCCCATTCGCGTGTTTGAATCCGGGAATATCCTGCTGTATCTGGCGGAGAAATTCGGTCAGTTCCTGCCGAAAGACCTCGCGGGACGCACGGAAACCCTGAACTGGCTGTTCTGGCTGCAAGGCTCCGCGCCGTATCTTGGCGGCGGTTTCGGGCACTTTTATCACTACGCGCCGGTCAAAATCGAATACGCAATCAATCGTTTTACGATGGAAGCCAAGCGTCAGCTCGACGTTCTGGACAGGCAACTGGCCGATCACCGCTTTATTGCCGGTGAAGAATACACGATTGCCGATATCGCTATTTTCACCTGGTACGGCAGTCTGGCGCAGGGCGGCTTGTATGAATCCGCCGAGTTCCTGGATATCCAGTCCTACAAACACTTCCAGCGCTGGGCGGCAGAAGTGGCAGATCGTCCGGCAGTCAAACGCGGCCGTATCGTTAACCGCACCTGGGGCGAGCCGGATCAGCAACTGGCAGAACGTCATGACGCGTCAGATTTTGATGACAAACTAAAATCCTGATCCATACCGGTTGAGTCAGAATGCAAAAAGGGCAGGATCATCTCCTGCCCTTTTCATTTATGCCGTCTCAGTTTGCGGGTCGAGGTACTTTTTAAACCAGGCGATGGTGCGCTCCCACGCCAGATCGGCGGCTGCTTTGTCATAGCGCGGCGTCGAATCGTTGTGGAATCCGTGGTTTACGCCGGGATAAACATACCCTTCATACACTTTATCGTTCGCCTTGAGCGCGGCCTCATACGCTGGCCAGCCGTCGGTAATCGGATTATCCAGCTCGGCGTAATGCAGCAATAACGGCGCTTTGATGCGCGGCACGTCTTCAGCCTTTGGCTGACGTCCGTAAAACGGCACCGCCGCTGCCAGTTCAGGGTATGCCACCGCAGCCGCATTCGCCACGCCACCGCCATAACAGAAACCGGTAATGCCAACTTTTCCGGTACCCGTTTCGTGGTGCATCAGAAATTCCACGGCGGCAAAAAAGTCATTCATCAGCTTAGCCGGATCCACTTTTTGCTGAAGCTCGCGGCCTTTCTCATCATTCCCCGGATAACCGCCTACGGAACTCAGGCCGTCCGGTGCCAGCGCCACAAATCCGGCTTTCGCCACACGGCGCGCGACGTCTTCGATGTATGGGTTCAGACCCCGGTTTTCATGCACCACCACCACGCCCGGCACCTTCCCCGTGGCTTTGGCCGGACGCACCAGATAGGCTTTTACGCTGCCGTGCCCCTGCGGCGACGGATACTGAATGTACTCAGCCACAATATCAGGGTCGGTAAATTGCACCTGTTCAGCGTAGGCGTAGTTAGGCGTCATCAGTGTGGAAAGTGCCGCCAGCGACAGGCCACCCGCCACAAATTTTGCCGAGAGATCGAGAAACTCGCGTTTGGTCATTTTGCCGTGAACATAAAAATCAAAGTATTCGAGCAGTTCTGGCGGAAAATCTTTAGCTGTCATTCGCGTCATCATCAGGCTCCGTTCCGGGAAATCGAAGACTAAATAATGGTCTGCTTTTGACGATTATGTAAACTGATTGTGAAAATGGATTTCATTCCGGCACCGCCTTTAGCGGTGGAAAGTGGTAAACTGCAGTTTAAAAACGGGAGGTTAAATGAGCAGCAAACTTAAGGAAGGCGTGAAAATTCACTTCATTGAATGGAATTCTGAATACGAAAGAATGATGACGTCTTCTCTCAAAAAAGACTTCCCGGTCTTTGAAATTTATCGAGTGAAGCAACATTTCAAGTCTCTTCAGCGAATATTGCCGGGGAGATGCCTCAGGCAATGGCATAAAAAAATACATAGCGCGATAAAATTTCGTCACATTAAAGAAAACGACATTATTATTTGCAATGGCTACAGTGCTTTTCTTTTACTTGACCTGTTAACCTCCCTTCATTGTAAAAAAATATTAGTCTTGCGAGATTCAGTTGAGGCGCTGACGTCTAAACGGCGCCGCCTGAAATTACTGTCTGATGATGAAAACTATTTAAGCAGAGTGAATTCAGTTTTTGATATTATATACAGTTTCGATCCCGTTGATTGCCTAAAATATGGTCTGTCGGCTGTGGATCAATTTTTACCTTTTACTCACAAAGAGATCCGGTTACAAACCGAACACCAATACTCTGAAAAAACTCACTTATCCTGCTTCTATGTTGGCGGTTACGATGAATATCGTGCCAGCGTTATCAGACAACTTACGCCACTTTTACAAACCAATAATTGCTATTCTGAGTTTTATCTTGTTACAGATAAACAGGAAACCTCTGATTATCCTTCTCTATGTATTAATGAAAAGCTGACTTACAAACAAAACATTGAGAAAATAAAACATTCGAATATCATTTTGGAAATGAATAAACCGGGTCAAACCGGGTTAACATTACGCGCACTTGAAGCCATGGCTTTCAATAAAAAACTCATTACCAACAATGCATCTATAAAAAATCACAACTTCTATCACCCTGGCAGAATTTTTATTTGGGGAGAAGATCATCCCGATCAGATGGCTGATTTTATCGCATGCCCTGTTCCCGACATTGATATAAACTTGCTGAAAAAATATTGTGCCGATGGAATGTTAAAAACTCTGCTGGGCACTGCGCTAAAATAAACTCATATAATAAAAGGAGACGCTATGAACAACAATCTCGCAGGTCTTACTCAGGAAGAAATGGAAAAAGTGAGCGCCGGGCTGGCGGCCGGAACCGTCGCCGTGCGCGAGCGCAATAATCTTCCCGTCAATGCACAGGCAGTTGAGATGGAACAGCCGGAACATCTGCGTGAATACTTTCGTGAGCGGCTGGAACACTACCGCAGCCAGCCCGCAAAAAAGTAAAATCCGTCACTGCCCGGTGGCGAAAAAGCCGGTGATGGCATCAGTCAGATACCTCGCCGGTCCGCCCGGCTGCCTCTGGTTCTGATGCAGAGTGATACCGATTTCGCCCGGCGCGGGTAAATCCTCCAGAACTTTCAGGGCCGCCGGTCTGCCAAAGTCCGTCCGTAAAGTAATCCCCAAACCGGCGGACAACGCCGCCCAAATTCCGCCCAGACTGCGGCTGGTAAAGGCAATACGCCACGGGATCCCCGCGTTGTCCAGCGCCGCCGTTGCCGCACTTCGCATCAGACACGGTGCTTCAAACACCAGCAAAGGCAGCGGTTCGCCGGTTTCCAGATAATGCAACAGTGAGAAATTTTGCGGTCCAATCCAGCGCAGCGGAATGCGGCCCAGCGCCCGGCTGTTCGCGAAAAGCGGGACGTCATCCGCCTGCCAGCACACCGCCAGATCGAATTCGTTATGCCGGATGCCATCGAGCAATTGCTGATTTCGCGTGATGCTGGCGGAAAGTTGCACCTGCGGATGCGCACGGGTGAATGTCCCGAGAATAGCCGGTAACAGCGCCTCGCCGAAATCTTCCTGCATACCGAGATGAATGCTGCCGCTCAGCGTGCTGGCCGATAACGCCGCGCTGGCTTCGTCGTTGAGGCTTAAAATCCGCCGCGCATAACTGAGCATGACTTCGCCCTGCGCAGTCAGAATCAGATGCCTTCCGGCCTTTTGCACCAGCTCCGTACCTGCCTGCTGTTCCAGCTTTTTAAGCTGCGCGCTGACCGCCGACGTCGAGCGCCCTAAGCGGTCAGCCGACAGCACAAAACTTCCCAGTTCGATGCCGGTGACAAAACTGCGCAGCGCTTCTGCATCAAAAGTTACCGGTCGTTTAGCCACGTTTAATCATCCCGTTATTATGGATTAATACTGCTGATATTTTCGATATTAAGGACAATCATAACGCCTTATGCTCATTTTCACACCCGCGAAAAGGAACCTGAAATGAGCCCCAAGACACCCTCCCCTATGCTGCCGCCTGAAACTATGACGCGCCTGACGCCAAAACTCGCGCAGGTGACTGAAGAGGTTTTATTTGGTGATCTGTGGCAACGAAGCGAGCTGCCTGCGCGTGACCGTAGCCTGATTACCGTCGCCGCACTGATTGCGCTGAACCGCACCGAACAGCTGCCGTTTCATCTGGATCTTGCGGTTAAAAATGGTGTGACGCACAGCGAACTGAGCGAAGTGATCACACATCTGGCGTTTTATGCCGGATGGCCCGCCGCCGCTTCCGCGCTGACCCGTTTCGCAGCGCTCAACCCGCAATAACAGAGAAAATTCAGCATGCCGTTTACCCGAATTTCAATCTCTGAACACCGCCTCGAAGGCTGGCAAAACGCGATTTCTACTGTCTTGCAGGACGCGCTGGTTACCACGTTTTCCGTTCCCAAAGACGACTGTTTCCAGCTGTTTGAACCGGCAAGCCACGGCCAGCGGGTAATCGACCCGGCGTATCTGGCAGGCCCGGACAGCCGTCGTTCAGACGATTTCCTGCTGTTCCACATCACGGCCGGGAAGCCCCGAAATACCGAACAGAAAGGCGCGCTGTACCGTTATCTGAATGAAAGATTGCACACGGAAATCGGCATCGATCCGGCGGATATCATGATTGTGGTGAATTTCACCCAGCCGGAAGACTGGTCATTCAGCCACGGTGATGTCTTCCGCATAACAGACAGATAAGTGACTGAGGTTATTTGCAGAAATAAAAAAGCCCTGAATCTGTTTCAGGGCTTTGTTCTTTATATCACTCAATGACTTTATGTCCCTCAAAGAGGATCAGTGTGCCGCGATGCCTAATTTTTTCATGCGTGACAGCAAGGTGGTGCGCTTTAACCCCAGACGCTGCGCGGCTCCGCGCGGCCCGGCGACCACACCGTTGGTTTCTTTCAATACCGCGATAATACGCTCACGCTCGTCGTCTTCGTTCAACTGCGGCGCAGGTTCAGAGAATGCTGGCGCGGCAACCGGAGCCACCGGCAGCGGATAATTCAGCTCGGGCAATTGCAGATCCAGCACGGTTCCGCGCGTCAGAAGCACGGCACGTTCGATGACGTTTTCCAGCTCACGGACATTCCCCGGCCACGGCATGCGGCTCAGCAGGCGCAGCGTTTCCGCCGGAATGCTGTCGATGGTGCGCTTCATCCGCTTGGCGATTTTGTAAGTCAGGAATTTGACCAGTTGCGGAATATCTTCCGGGCGTTCGCGCAGCGGCGGGATCACAATCGGGAAGACGTTCAGCCGGTAATACAAGTCACTGCGAAATTCTTTGTCGGCTACCATTTGCCGCAGATCGCGGTTAGTCGCGGCAATCATGCGCACGTTCACCGAGATCAGCTTATTGCCGCCCACTCTTTCGAATTCACGCTCCTGCAAAATACGTAGCAGTTTAGGTTGCAGCTCCAGCGGGATTTCCCCGACTTCATCAAGGAACAGCGTGCCCTGATCGGCCAGCTCAAAACGCCCCATGCGCTGAGCGGTCGCGCCAGTGAACGAGCCTTTTTCATGACCAAACAGGTCACTTTCCATCAGCCCGGCGGGCATTGCCGCGCAGTTCATTTTGACCATCCGCTGATCGCGGCGATCCCCGAGGTTATGAATCGCTCTGGCGATCAGTTCTTTGCCGGTGCCCGTTTCGCCGAGGATCAGCACGGAACAGTCGCTTTTCGCCACGATCTCGACTTGTTTAAGCACCGCAGACATACCCGGACTGCGCCCGACGATGTCACTGAAATCCGGGTTATTGCTGTTTATCTGCTCGGTCAGATACAGGTTTTCGTGTTGCAGTTTTTCCTTCAGGCTTTTGATTTCCTGATAGGCCAGCGCATTGTCCACCGCAATCGCAATACGCTCGGCGATTTGTTGCAAAACCCGCAGGTTGGCGGAATTGAAATTATCCGGCTGGCACTGCGCCAGTTTGAGAACGCCCAGCGTTTTGTGCCCGAAACGCAGGGGCAGGATGCACAGCGTTTTGGTCTGATCGCGCCACAACAGCTGGAACAGCGTACTCTCATCGTCCTCCGGTTCTTCGGAAGGCCGCACGTTGGTCAGCAACATTTCGCCATTTTTCATCACCTGCTGTTCCAGCGATCCCGCCAGCGTCATGCGCGTTTGCTCGCGCTCGGCGACATGCGTTTGCACATAATGCGTGGCGTAAACGCTGGCCTGTTCGCTGTCTTTGTCAGCGTCGCACAGCACGATGCTGATGGCGTTGATGTGGAAAAAGTGATGAATAGTTTTGGCGATTTCGCCGGTCAGTTCGTCGAGATCAAGCTTGGAAAGCACCGCATTGGTGATGTCCACCAGAATGCGGAAATCGTCACGTTCGTGGCGCAGCAGCGATTGCTGAAGTAACGCATTTTCGCGCAGTTTAATCTGTTCAACCGCAATCGCCGCCAGCGTGCAAAGTTCGTGCAGCCCGTTTTTATCTTCTTCGCTGAACGGTGCCGCGTGCTGACGGGTAAATTCACAGCCGCCCAGCAGACCGGAAGCCGCCAGCAGCGGTACCAGACAGTAATCGGTAAACGCCGGATACAGGTTGAGCGCGGCCAGCTGCGGGTAGCGCAAATGCAGCGCTTCGCTTCGCCAGACCTGCGTTTTCGGATTACTGAGCAGCGCATGCACCGGCCCGGTGGCGAGCAGGGTTTCATCTTCGTAACTTACCGGCTGATGATGCGGATCGATGCCGTAAAAACTGACGCGCTCGCTGTTACTGTCAAACAAGACCAGCGTCACCGATTCTGCGATACCGGCACTCTGTACCACCTGGGTCAGGATTTCCAGCAGCGAGGTCATGGTCTGTTGCAGCAGCAGTGTGCGCGTCAGTTCCAGCAATCCTTTGTGTTTTGTCGTGCTCATGGTTGCACTCTGCATAGCGTTAGCTCTGGATAACGTAGTTTCTGAAAAAAGGGCAATAGTGAAAAGTCTACCCCTTTCGTGGGACTCAGCCCCCCTGATGAGATCAACAAATACGGGGTAAAGGTTCAGTGTGTGGCAGCATCAGCTGTCGTGAAATGCCCAGCGCGCCGCGCAGACAGACCTGCGAATTTTCGGTGACCTCGCCGATCGTCGCGGCGTCCGCTCCCAACGGGTGCTTTCGCAATAAATTCAGTACCCTTTCTTCCGCCTGCGCAGAAACCACCGCCACCAGCTTGCCTTCATTGGCAAAATTCAGCGGTTCCAGCCCCAGCAGTTCGCAAATTCCCCGTACCGCAGGTTTGACCGGTAGCGCATTTTCATCAATGGAAATACCGAAACCGCTGGCTTCGCTGAACTCATGCAAAATCGCGTTCACCCCGCCGCGTGTCGCATCGCGCAGGGCGTGGACGCCGGAAACGGCGCGCAGTGGCGCAACCATTGGCGCCAGCACGGCGCAGTCGCTCTGAATACCGAGATCCATTCCCAGCTGCTCGCGGAGATTGAGAATGGTGGCGCCGTGATCCCCCAGCGTGCCGCTGACGATCACTTTGTCTCCGCACTGAATCTGCCCCGCCCCCCAGGCCACATCTCCGGGGATCACGCCGATCCCGGCGGTGTTAATGAAAATCTTGTCGGCTGCGCCGCGCTGCACGACTTTGGTATCGCCGGTGACAATGGCGATCCCCGCCTCGCGCGCGGTTTGCGCCATCAGGCTGACAATTTTCTGCAAATCGTCCATCGGCAAACCCTCTTCCAGAATGAATCCGCAGGAGAGATACGCCGGTGTCGCGCCGCTGACGGACAAGTCGTTTGCCGTGCCGCACACCGCCAGTTTGCCAATATTGCCGCCGGGGAAGAAAATCGGATCAATGACATAGCTGTCGGTGGTGAAGGCCAGACGATCGCCCTGCTGGCTCAGTGCGGCCAGCGATAACCGCGCGCCGTCTTCGCGTTCGCTGAGCCACGGGTTATCAAATGCGCTGAGAAACATTCGTTCAATCATCTGCTGCATCGCACGGCCACCGCTGCCGTGCGCCATCGTCACTACGTCATTGCGCTCGCTCATCCTGCCACCTTCTGTTTCATCTCTTGCTGTTCTTCTGCGGGTTCATTTTCCTGATACCGGTACTGATACCAGGCGGCGCAGGCTCCCTCTGAGGAGACCATCAGCGCGCCAAAGGCGTTATGCGGCGTGCAGCGGGTGCCAAACAACGGGCATTCATGCGGCTTGCAGCGCCCTGTCAGCACGTCGCCGCAGCGCGAACGCGGGTCATCGGCCACCGATTGAGCCTGCGGGCTGAAACGGCGTTCGGCGTCGAAGGCCGAATAGGTTTCCGTCAGGGAGATCCCCGACGCTTCGATAAGTCCCAGCCCGCGCCATTCGCTGCTGCCGGAAAGCTGAAAGACTTCGCCGATCGCATTTTGTGCCAGCACATTACCCTCTTCGGGTACGATGCGCCGGTATTGGTTTTCGGTTTTACACGATGCCTCGCAAACTTGTTCCACCAGCATTAAAACGCTTTGCAGCATATCCAGTGGTTCAAACCCGCTGACCACCAGCGGTTTACCGAATTGCGTATTGATGAAATGGTACGGCGCAGTGCCGATCACCATGCTGACGTGGCCGGGCGCGAGAAAAGCGTCGATACGGACATCGTCTTGTTGCAGCAAACTGCGCAACGTCGGGATCAGGCTGATGTGCTGGCAAAAGACGCTGAAATTGGTCAGCCCTTCGCGCCGCGCCTGTTGTAGCGTGACCGCCGTCACCGGCAGCGTGGTTTCAAAACCGAGCGCGAAAAATACCACCTGCCGCTGCGGATTTTCCCGCGCCAGTTTCAGGGCGTCGAGCGGCGAATAGACCACCCGCACATCCGCACCGCGTTCACGCGCGTTCAGCAGCGATCCCTGTTTTCCCGGCACCCTCAGCGCATCGCCAAAAGTGCAGAAAATCACGTCCGTGTGCGCCGCAATTTCGCAGCAGGCGTCAATCCGCCCCATCGGCAACACGCACACCGGGCAGCCGGGGCCGTGGATAAATTCCAGCTGGGGGGGCAGCAGTTTATCCAGACCAAATTTGAAAATAGCGTGCGTATGACCGCCGCAGACTTCCATAATTTGCATCGGCTTTTCAGCGGTATACGGCAGTTGTGCCGCCCGCTTATGCAGGCGTTCAATCAGCGTTTTCGCCAGCTTCGGGTCGCGGAATTCATCGACAAAACGCATTATCTGGCCTCCCTCGTGCCGAGAAACAGCGCGACATCGGTCTCCACTTCTTCCATGGCGTGCAGCGCCGCCAGCGTTTCCTGCGCTTCGTGCTCGTCGAGACGGCTCAGCGCAAACCCGACGTGAATTAATACCCAGCCGCCAATCAGCTGTTCGCGTTCGCTGATGCCCTCACAGACCAGCGCGATATTCACCTCACGCCGCAGGCCGCAAACTTCCGCCCACGCATGTTCAGGCCGTTGCTCATGCAGCGCAACGATTTGCCCCGGAATGCCTATGCACATCGCTGCTGCTCCAGCCACGCCAGCCACTCGTCCATGCCTTCACCTGTGGTGGCTGAAAGGCGGATCACTTCAATTTCCGGGTTCACCTGTCGCGCATTGGCGATGCAGGTTTCGACGTCAAAACTGACGTACGGCAGCAGGTCGATTTTATTAAGGATCATCAGGCGCGAAGCCGCAAACATATGCGGATATTTCAGCGGTTTGTCTTCGCCTTCAGTGACGGAAAGCACCGCCACTTTATGCCGTTCGCCGAGATCAAAACTGGCCGGACACACCAGATTGCCGACGTTTTCAATAAACAGCAGGCTGTTATTGTTCGGCGACAGCTGATGTACCGCGTCATGCACCATCTGCGCATCCAGATGGCAACCTTTGCCGGTATTCACCTGAATCGCCGGCACGCCGGTCGCGCGAATACGGTCAGCATCGTTGGTGGTTTGCTGATCGCCTTCCACCACGGCACAGTCGAAATACGGCGCGAGACGGGTCAGCGTGCTGGTCAGCAGCGTTGTTTTGCCGGAACCAGGGCTGGACACCAGATTCAGCGCCAGAATGGCGGCCTGCGCAAAATGCTCGCGGTTATGCACGGCAATATGATTGTTCTTCGCCAGCACATCCATTTCGATATCCACCAGCCGACGCGGCGCAAACGGTAAACCATGCGAATGGCCGTGTTCGTGTGGATGCGAATGATCGTGGTGAGAATGATCGTGATGAGAATGTTCATTGCTGGCGCCTTCAATCCGAAGTTCGCCGCTGGCACAACCGCAGGTACTGCACATAGTTTTCTCCCCGGGTTACGGATACCCGTTATTCGATTTCAATACGTTTGATTTTCATGCCGTCGTCAGCGATCACCCGCACATTGCGGCCGCCGCATTTCGGACAAAGCAGCACGTCGGGGCGGAGCAGACGGATATCTTTCTGGCAATCGTGACACCAGCTTTGCGCCGCGGGCGTATCGAGATGCAACGCGCAGCCTTCGGCCAGTGTTTCCCGACATGCCAGCTCAAAACAAAATTGCAGCGCTTCCGGCTCGACGCAGGAAAAAGCCCCAATTTCCATCCATACCGCGGTTATTCTCCGCGCATTATTTTGCTGGCCAAATTCCTGCATTATTTCCACGGCATTCTGGCAAAGCGTTATTTCGTGCATGATTTCCCCTCCCGATGGAGTCAGATAAAAGGACATCTGCAATATTAATGCCAGAGTTCATCACGTTTATTAAAAGGACGGGCTTTCCCGGTGACGGAATTAGTGCGTCAAAACTGTCGAAATAAGGTGTCATCGACACATTATTTATTCGCCCGCATTGAGCCACCAACAGGCAAAAAAAACCTAAGTCACTGATTTAAAATCATTAAGAAAATAAACATCTAAACTGGCACGCTTTATGCCCTTAGAGAGTTATGCGCCATTTTTTTGTCGTCACGGGGCGATGAAAAATGACACTCACGCACAACACAATAACAGGGTATGACATGAGCACTCTCAGCGAACTGACCACGAAGGCCGATTATATTGCCAGCAAAAACAGCCATCTGAAATCACAGTGGCGCACTTACCAGAACAGCCTGATTCAGGCGGTAACCCATTCAAATAAGAAGATTAATCACGAGTTCTCCTGTGGCGAAGATCAGGACATCCGCTTCACGCTGTTCAACTATTTCACCGTCAGCATTCACCTGAGCGATGACTTTTACAGTCAGGACATCGTCTACAGCCTGAACATGGCGCACAACGGTGAAGAGCCTGATTTCAAAACCTTTGCCCACGCCGCGCTGAGCGAAGAAGGTAAGATCGACGGCACCGTGGATATCCACGATAAAAACGCCGTTCTGGAACATTATCTCAATAAGATTTCCGCGATTTATCAGTGTATTTACGACTCCCTGCACAGCAATCAGCCTATTGCGGCGCAATTAGAAAAATTACTTAGCCACGCCTGATTCATATTCAGAAATACATTATTACGCCGGTCTGACGGAAATATTTTCCCGCGTCATTTGATTACCGGTTTTTACGGGGATTAATTCCGACATAAATGTCGAAATGTCAATTTAAGTGCCGATTTCGTCACCTTTGACGAAATGAAAAGGAGACTTCATGAGTCGCGTCGCCGCCATGAATCAATATGTGATAGCCGATCCGAAATTGTGTATCGGCTGCAACACCTGTATGGCCAGTTGTTCGCAGGAACATCAGTTGCATGGCTTGCAGTCTGCGCCCCGTTTGCAGGTGATGCGCAACCGGCTGGATTCCGCGCCGGTCATGTGCCACCAGTGTGAAGATGCCCCGTGTGCGCAGGTCTGTCCGGTCAATGCCATCACCCGTCAGAACGAGGCCATTCACCTCAACGAAAGCCTGTGCGTGAGCTGCAAACTGTGCGGAATTGCCTGTCCGTTTGGCGCGATCACCTTTTCGGGCAGTTCTCCGCTGGATATTCCGCGCAACTGTAATACCTCAAAAGCGCTGCCTGCCCCGCGAGCGCCCCGTGCCGTCAGCCCGTTCCTGGATTGCGCGCCCGGATTGCGCGCCGTGGCAGTGAAATGCGATTTATGCAGTTTTAGTCCGGACGGACCGGCGTGCATCAAAACCTGCCCGACTCAGGCCATCACGCTGGTTACCGCCAGTCTGGCCGAACACAGCAGCCAGCAAAAACGCCTGAATGCGATGAACGCTTTCCCTGCCGGTTATTCCACCTTCACCACGCCTGACGCGGGGGCCAAATAATGACGGCTTTGTTTGCTTTAGAACCCGCCTCTTTGCTGGCGCTGGCGCTACTTATATGGCTGGTGAGCGGCGTGGCGGGCTGGGTATTTTCTGCCGCCGCACGGCTCAGCAGCCTGATCTCCGGGCTGGGCGGCATGCTGGCTTCTGCGGCGGTCATCGTCGCGGCTTTTGAGACCGTTCATCCTGGCGGCGCAGTGCAGACAGTGGCGTTGCCCGCGCTGCCTTTCACCGCTGAACTCAGCCCGCTGAACGGATTGTTACTGCTGGCAATGTCTGTCACGGCGCTGTTTTGCAGCTTGTACGCCTGGGCGTGGCTGGCGGGAACGACGTCGCGTAAACGTGGACGCACCGGTTTGTTATGCAACTTCCTGATGGCGGCGCTGACGGCGGCGGCGGTCGCGAATAACGCCATTGAACTGCTGGTGATGATGGAACTGGCCGCGCTGTGCGCCTACTTCCTGATTGTACAAACCGACGATGTGAAAAGCCGTCGTGCGGGTCTGAATCAGTTTTTATCCGGCCGCCTCGGCACGGTTTGCCTGATTCTGGCGTTCACGGTTTTACATCACGTCAGCGGCAGTCTGGATTTTGACGTTCTGCGCCACACCGCCTTCCCGGCGGGCACAAAATCACTGGCCTTCCTGCTGGCGCTGGCGGGCTTCGGGCTTTACGCCGGGATTATTCCGCTGCACGCCTGGGTGCCGCAGTCGCATTCCAGCGCACCGGCGCATGCCGCAGCGCTGTTCTCTTCCGTGCTGATGAAAATCGGCATTATTGGCATCGTAAAAGTCGGTCTGGATTTGCTCGGCGCACCGCCACTCTGGTGGGGCCTGCTGGTGTTGTTGCTGGCAATCCTGACCGCATTTATTGGCGGGCTGTACGCGCTGATGGAACACGATATCCGCCGTCTGCTGGCCTATCACACGCTGGAAAACGTCGGGATTATTCTGCTTGGCGTCGGTGGTGCGATGACCGGTGTGGCGCTGAATATGCCGGAACTGGCGGCACTGGCGCTGCTGGCCGGATTGTTCCATCTGTTCAACCACGGTCTGTTTAAAACCGCGCTGTTCCTCGGTGCCGGTGAAATTGAAATGCAGACAGGCATAAAGGATATGGAAAAGCTCGGCGGTATCGCCCGTCTGATGCCGTGGACCGCCGTGGCGATGCTTGTCGCGCTGATGTCGATGGCCGCGCTGCCGCCGCTTAACGGCTTTGCCAGCGAATGGCTGCTGTATCAGTCACTGTTCCAACTGAGCGCCGCGCCGCTGTTTATCGCACGTCTGCTTGGTCCGCTGCTGGCAGTGGGGCTCGCGCTCACCGGCGCGCTGGCGCTGATGTGTGTGGCGAAAGTTTTCGGCGTGACGTTCCTTGGCGCGCCGCGCAGTAAGGCGGCAGAAGATGCGACGCCTGCACCGCTGGCAATGACGCTGAGCAGCATTTTGCTGGCGCTGTTGTGCGTCGTTTTCGGTGTCGCCTCACCGTGGATTGTTCCGCACTTCGCCGCCGTTGCCGCGTCCGTGCTGAACGCGCCTGTTTTGCAAACCGCGCAGCACGGCGCGGTGTTCTCCCCGACCTCCGCCGTTTCCGCCCCGATGGTGGCGCTCCTGCTTTTGGGGATGCCGTTATTGCCGTGGATTATTGCCGCCGTTCTGCGCGGAGCCCGCATGCCAAACCGTTTGCGCGGCGACGCCTGGGCCTGTGGTTACGGGCACTCCGCTGACATGGTGGTTACCGCGACCGGTTTTACCCAGCCTCTGCGCGTGATGTTTGGCCCGCTGTACCGCCTGCGTCAGCACGTCATGCCCGCAAAACTGGTGAGCACACTGCATCAGGGCTGGCTCGGGGCTTTCTGCCGTCGTCTGGCGTTCATCGAACTGGCCGTGTTGCTGGTCGTGGCTTTTGCCTGAGGAACTGACTATGAATTTTCCCTTTTTGCTGAACAGCTCTCTGTGGCCGCTGGCGCTGATTCAGGCCCTCGCACTGCTGGCGATGGCTCCGTTGTTCGCCGGATTCAGCCGCGTCATGCGCGCCCGGATGCACAACCGCCGCGGGCCGGGAGTATTACAGGAATACCGTGATATCGCCAAATTACTCAAACGCCAGAGTGTGGCACCGGCAGCGTCCGGCACGGCGTTTCGCAGCATGCCGTATCTGCTGACCGGCGGGTTGCTGGTCATCGCCACTGCCCTGCCGGTGGTCACGCTGGTTTCGCCGATGGGCGCAGCGGGCGATCTGATCA
This sequence comes from Rahnella selenatireducens, assembly GCF_046449555.1. Lineage (NCBI taxonomy): Bacteria > Pseudomonadati > Pseudomonadota > Gammaproteobacteria > Enterobacterales > Yersiniaceae > Rahnella > Rahnella selenatireducens. The sequence continues at coordinate 56,358 of NZ_JBKEZJ010000003.1, read as the reverse complement.
CCGTGATTTATCTTTTTGCCGTGGTGCGCTTTGTGTTTGCCATCGCCGGGCTGGATACCGGCAGTACGTTCACCGGCATCGGCGCCAGCCGTGAGGCGGTTTTGGGGGTGCTGGTCGAACCGATTCTGTTGCTCGGCCTGTGGATCGCCGCGCTGGTGGCGGGTTCCACCTCGCTGGGCGCGATTTCTGCCCGCGTGCTGCACTGGCCGGTATCGTCTTCCCTGACGCTCATTCTGGCCGGTCTGGCCTGCGCGTTTGCCACGTATATCGAAATGGGCAAATTGCCGTTTGATATGGCCGAAGCCGAGCAGGAATTGCAGGAAGGCCCGCTGACCGAATATTCCGGTGCCGCGCTGGGCGTACTGAAAATGGGCATCAGCCTGAAACAGCTGGTGGTGTTGCAGCTGTTTCTCGGCCTGTTCTTCCCGTTTGGGTTGGCAGAACACATCACGCCGGTGGCAATGCTGACTGCCGTGGTGCTGAGCCTGGTGAAGCTGCTGATCGCCGTTTTTCTGGTGGCGATTATCGAGAACAGCGTCGCCCGTCTGCGTTTTCTTAAAACCTCCCGCACCACATGGGCGGGCTTCGGGCTGGCATTTCTGGCGCTGGTTTCCTGGCTGGTCGCAGGCTGACCTGACATTTTTCTTATCCCGCCACGGTGGGAAGAGGCTTTGCAATGAGTGAGTTCAATACCGCATTAAATCAAAACCCGGTCGGCAAACATTATCTTGCCGCGCTGGCGAAGCAGTTCCCGTCAGCGATTTTAGGCAGCGAATGGCAGACCGATACGCAGGCGACGGTGACCATTAAGCTGAACGCGCTGCCGGAAGTGGTCGAGTGGTTGTATTACCAGCAAGGCGGCTGGCTTTCTGTGTTATTCGGCAATGATGAACGCACGCTGTGCGGCAACTATGCGCTGTATTACGTGCTGTCGATGGAACAAGGCGTGAAGTGCTGGATCACTGTGCGCGCCGAAGTGGATCCGGTTTCTCTGGAATTCCCGTCCGTGACGCCGCGCGTGCCCGCAGCAGTCTGGGGTGAACGCGAAGTTCGCGATATGTACGGTTTGCGCCCGGTCGGGTTGCCGGACGAGCGTCGTCTGGTGCTGCCGGATGACTGGCCGGATGATCTCTATCCGCTGCGCAAAGACTCAATGGATTACCGTCAGCGCCCGGCTCCGACCACCGACGACGAAACCTATCCGTTTATTTCGCAAGCCAAAGAAGGCAGCAAAATTGTGCCGATTGGCCCGCTGCACGTCACGTCTGACGAACCCGGACATTTTCGTCTGTTTGTCGATGGCGAAGACATTATCGATGCTGATTACCGTCTGTTTTACGTCCATCGCGGCATGGAAAAACTGGCCGAAACCCGCATGGGCTATAACGAAGTCACCTTCCTCTCCGACCGTGTGTGCGGCATCTGCGGCTTTACTCACAGCGTGGCGTATACCTCGTCGGTGGAAAATGCGATGGGGATTGTGGTGCCGGAACGCGCCCAGATGATCCGCTCAATTTTGCTGGAAGTAGAACGTCTGCACAGCCATTTGCTGAACCTCGGGCTGGCCTGCCATTTCGTCGGTTTTGACTCCGGCTTTATGCAGTTTTTCCGCATCCGCGAGCAGTCGATGAAAATGGCCGAAATCCTGACCGGTGCACGCAAAACCTACGGCATGAACCTGATCGGCGGGATCCGCCGCGACATCTTAAAAGACGACATGATCCAGACGATTGCGCTGGCGGGCAGCATGCGTCGTGACCTCGGTGAGCTGGTGGATATTCTGCTCAGCACGCCGAATACCGAACAGCGCAGCGTCGGCGTCGGCATTCTGGATCCGCAGGTCGCACGTGATTTCAGTAACGTCGGCCCAATGGTGCGCGGCAGCGGCCACCGCCGTGATATGCGTCTGGATCATCCTTATGCCGGTTACGCCAAACTGCCGTTTGAGATTTGCAGCGAAACCGGCAACGACGTCTATTCCCGTCTTAAAGTCCGCATCCACGAAGTTTATAACGCCCTGAATATGATTGAGTTTGGCCTGCAAAGCCTGCCGGGCGGCCCGCTGGCGGTGGAAGGGTTTACCTATATTCCGCACCGTTTTGCCCTCGGTTTCGCCGAAGCGCCGCGCGGCGACGACATTCACTGGAGCATGACCGGCGACAATCAGAAGCTGTTCCGCTGGCGCTGCCGTGCGGCGACCTACGCCAACTGGCCTACGCTGCGCTACATGCTGCGCGGCAATACGGTGTCCGACGCTCCGCTGATCATCGGCAGCCTCGATCCTTGTTATTCCTGCACCGACCGCATGACCGTGGTCGATGTGCGTAAGAAAACGAGCATCGTCGTGCCTTACAAAGAGATCGAGCGTTACGGCATCGAACGCAAAAATTCGCCGCTTTAAGGAATCACTTAAATCATGCTGAAACTGATTAAAAAAGTGCTGAAAACGGGCACAGCCACCGTGGGTTATCCGTTCACGCCGCTGGATCTGGCGCCAAATTTTCGCGGCAAGCCACAGTACACCGCGCAGCAATGCATTGCCTGCGGTGCCTGCGCTAACGCCTGTCCGTCAAACGCGCTGACCATGACCACGGCAGAAGACGGTGAAACCCTGCGCTGGCAGTTGTTTTTAGGCCGCTGCATTTTCTGCGCCCGCTGTGAAGAAGTTTGCCCGACGGCGGCCATTAAGCTGTCGCAGGAATTTGAACTGGCGGTATGGCGTAAAGAAGATCTCTACGAAACGGCGGATTTTCCTGTCTGCCATTGCCGTGAATGCGGCAAACCGTACGCCGTGCAAAAGGAAATCGACTTCGCGCTCAGCGTGTTGCAGGAAAGCGCGGCGCTGAGTGACCGGCAAATCGCCGATCGCCGCGTGCAGTACGAAACCTGCACGTCATGCAAAAAAATGCACAGTCTTTCTTCTACCGACCGTATCGATATCGGCCGCCATATGACCACGGAGGCCCATTCATGAGTCATAACCCGATTGCACCGCGCGACGAAAATGGCCTGCCGGTACCCGTCACGCTTGACGAAAGCATCGCAAAACTGAAATCCACTCTGCTGCACAGCATCCGCCGCTCCGCCTACGTTTACCGCGTGGACTGCGGCGGCTGTAACGGCTGTGAGATTGAGATTTTTGCGGCGATTTCACCGCTGTTTGACGCCGAACGTTTTGGCATCAAAGTCGTCCCGTCCCCGCGCCATGCCGACATTCTGCTGTTCACCGGCGCGGTCACCCGCGCCATGCGTATGCCCGCACTGCGCGCCTGGGATTCCGCACCGGATCCGAAAATTTGCATTTCTTACGGGGCTTGTGGCAACAGCGGCGGCATTTTCCACGACCTTTACTGCGTCTGGGGTGGCACCGACAAAATCGTGCCGGTCGACGTGTATATTCCGGGCTGCCCGCCGACACCGGCTGCCACCATTTACGGCTTCGCGATGGCGCTCGGGTTACTGGATCAAAAAATCAAAGGTCAGCAGCACGACGCCGCAGCAGCCGAACCGGCAGAATTACTGCATCCGGATCTGCCGCAGCCGTTGCGGGTGTTACTCGACCGTGAAGCGCGCCGCATGGCCGGTTACCGATATGGCCGCCAGATTGCCGATGAGTTTATGAATATCGTTGCTGCCCCCGGCCTGCAACCGGTGGAGCAACGGGTTTCAACCTACCTCAGTGAACGCGGCGACCTGCGCCTCACGGAAATTGTCGGCAACCTGCAACAGATTTATCAGCAGGTTCTGCGCGGAGAGGTGCGTCTGTGATGACCTCAGGAAACGACCAGCGCTACGCGCAGCATCAGCCTTTTTCCGGCCATCAGTCCGAAAAGAACAAAGTGATTTTTTACTCGCTGAGCAGCAAATTTGTCGACGAGAAAAGCGCGCAAAAGCGCAGCTCGCAGAAAGTGCAGGAAGTGGTGTATTACAGCCTGGCCATAGGCCATCACCTCGGGGTGATCGACTGCCTGAAATCCCGTCTCGAATGCCCGCTCACCGGCTACCAGCAATGGGTCAGTTGCCTGCCCGAACAGGGCGAAGCCTACCGTAAACTGGCAGGCGTGCAGCGTTTTGGTGAAATCAATATCGACAGCAGCCACACCCATTTACTGGCGCTGGCACTGCGCGATGCCCGCCCCAAAATGAATGAAGAACAGCAGGGCTGGAGCGACCAGCTCATCGCCCTGCTCGGACAAATCGAAAGCGACCCCGCGATGTACCTGATGGTCAGGAGATACGATGCCTGACTCAACTTCCCGCTACGCGCTGCTGTGCGTGGGCAACAGCATGATGGCCGATGACGGCGCCGGGCCCCGGCTGGCAGAACTGTGCGCAGAAAAACCGCTCAGCGGCTGGACGGTGGTTGACGGCGGTGCCGCGCCGGAAAACGACATCGGCTATTTGCGCGAGCTGCGCCCGACGCATCTGGTGATCGTGGACGCCACCGACATGGGGCTGATGCCCGGTGAGATGCGCATTCTCGAAGAAAGCGACATCGGCGAAATGTTCATGATGACCACCCACAATTTGCCGCTGACGTTTCTCATGCAGCAGCTGCGTGAGGATATCCCGCAAATCACGTTTGTCGGCATTCAGCCGGACGTTGTCGCGTTTTATTACCCGATGAGCGAGGCCGTGGAACAGGCCGTCATCCGTTTGCATCAGCTGTTACCGGCGCTGGAACAGGGTATGGGCATCGCGCCTTTTCAGGCCGAAACCGCCTGACCTTGCTGTCGACATAACTGTCGACGCGGTGACGACACAGACATGACGTCAGTGACACGCGTCGTCATCGGCAGGCAAGAGAACCATTAACTAATTGAAATACAGCTATAAAAATTAAAATCTAAAACTGGCATGGTTTATGTATTACCTGTTCAGCAATGTCGTCAGGCCGGTGTCATCCGGCTCCATAAGAAAATCCGGAATCAGGAGATTTACATGAACCGGTTCATCATCGCCGACCCTAAAAAATGCATCGGCTGCCGTACCTGTGAAATTGCCTGCGTCATGGCGCACAGCGATTCTCAGGATATCTCGCTGCTGAATGCCGCCACGTTCGCCCCGCGCCTGCACGTCATTAAAGGCGTGAACCTCAGTACGCCGGTGATGTGCCGCCAGTGCGAAGACGCGCCCTGCGCCAACGTGTGCCCGAATGGCGCGATCCTGCGCACCGGCGACCACGTTCAGGTCATGCAGGAACGCTGCATCGGCTGCAAAACCTGCGTCGTCGCCTGCCCGTATGGCGCGATGGAAGTGGTCACCAAACCGATTTTCCGCCAGAACGGTGCCGCAATGGTTGCCACGTCGGACAAAGCCGAGGCGCATAAATGCGACTTGTGCCACAACCGCGCAGAAGGCCCGGCCTGCATGGAAATCTGCCCGACCAAGGCGCTTTACGCCATCGACCGTAATCACTTACAGGAAATGAACGCAGAAAAACGCCGCCGCGCTGCGCTCGACAGCACATCTCCCCTGCTGTTTTAACTCCGGATAGAGGAAGTAATCACATGAAAAAAGTCACCACTGTCTGCCCGTATTGCGGGGCTGGCTGTAAATTGAATCTGGTTGTGGATAACGGAAAAATCATTCGCGCCGAAGCCGCCAACGGCGTCACCAACCAGGGCGAACTCTGTCTGAAAGGCTATTACGGCTGGGATTTCCTTAACGATACCAAATTGCTGACCCCGCGCCTGACGCAGCCGATGATCCGTCGCCAGAAAGGTGGAAAATTTGAAGCCGTCAGCTGGGATGAAGCCATTCGCTATACCGCGCAGCGCCTGAAAGAAATCAAACAAAAACACGGCCCGCGCGCCATCATGCACACCGGTTCTTCCCGCGGTACCGGCAACGAAACCAACTATGTGATGCAGAAATTTGCCCGTGCGGTCATCGGCACCAATAACGTCGACTGCTGCGCCCGCGTGTGTCACGGCCCGTCCGTCGCCGGTTTGCAGGCAACGCTCGGTAACGGCGCGATGAGTAACTCCATCGGCGATATCGAGAATTCAAAATGTCTGCTGGTGATCGGCTATAACTGCGCGGACTCCCACCCGATCGTCGCGCGCCGCGTGATCAAAGCTAAAGAAAAAGGCGCACAGATAATCGTCTGTGACCCGCGCCGCATCGAAACCGCACGCATTGCCGATCAGCATTTGCAAATCAAAAATGGCTGCAACATGGCGCTGGTGAATGCATTCGCCCATGTGCTGATCGAAGAAAACCTGTATGACCACGATTACGTGGCGAAATACACCGAAGGCTTCGAGGAATACCGCAAAAACGTGGCCGGCTATTCACCGGAAGCGGTTGCAGAACAAACCGGCGTTTCAGCACAGCAAATCCGTCAGGCGATGCGCACCTACGCCGCTGCACCTTCTGCCACCATCATGTGGGGCATGGGTGTGACTCAGTTTGGTCAGGCCGTGGATGTGGTGAAAGGGCTGGCCGGGCTGGCATTACTGACCGGTAATCTGGGCCGCGCCAACGTCGGTGTCGGGCCGGTTCGCGGACAGAATAATGTGCAGGGTGCCTGCGATATGGGCGTTCTGCCGAATGAATTCCCCGGCTATCAGGCCGTCACCGACGCAAAAGTTCGTGCGAAATTCGCCGATGCGTGGGGCATTGACGTTAACCAGATGGACGCTGAAGTCGGCCACCGCATCACCGAAATCCCACACCTGGCAATTGAAGGTCACGTGAAAGCCTACTACATCATGGGCGAGGATCCGTTGCAGACTGAAGCTGATTTAGGTCTGGTGCGCAAAGGCTTCGAGGCACTGGACTTTGTGGTTGTGCAGGACATCTTCATGACCAAAACGGCGGAACAGGCTGATGTCATTTTGCCTGCCACGTCATGGGGCGAACACGGCGGCGTGTTCTCTTGTGCCGACCGCGGCTTCCAGCGTTTTGAGAAAGCCATCGAACCGAAGTACAACGTCAAACGCGACTGGGAAATCATCAGCCTGCTGGCGACAGAACTCGGTTATCCGATGCATTACAACGACAACCAGGAAATCTGGGACGAAATGCGTGAGTTGTGCCCGCTGTTCTACGGCGCAACCTACGAAAAAATGGGCGAACTTGGGCACGTTCAGTGGCCTTGTACCACCCTCGAAAGCCCGGGAACGCAGTACCTTTACGCCGATAATCGCTTCGATACGCCAACCGGTAAAGGCCAGCTGTTTGCCGCACCGTGGCGCGCTCCGGCAGAAGTGCCGGATGACAGTTATCCGCTGGTGCTGTGTACCGTTCGCGAAGTCGGCCATTATTCCTGCCGTTCAATGACCGGTAACTGCGCCGCTTTGCAAACGCTGGCCGACGAACCGGGCTTCGTACAGATGCACCCACAGGACGCCGAAGCACTGGGCATCCGTGACCAGCAACTGGTCTGGGTCGCCTCACGCCGCGGCAAAGTCATTTCACGCGCCAACTTCAATGAACGTATCAATATCGGCGCGGTGTACATGACCTATCAGTGGTGGATTGGTGCCTGTAACGAACTGACGCAGGACAATCTGGATCCTGTTTCCAAAACGCCGGAAACCAAGTATTGCGCCGTTAACGTTCAGCAGATTGCCGATCAGCGCTGGGCGGAAAACTACGCACAGCAAACCTACAGCGACATGAAGGCGCGCCTGCGCAGTGCCGTTGAGGATGTAATCCCGGTGGTGGAAGTTTAGTTTTCCCCTCCCCTGCGAAGGGGGAGGTTTTTAAGCTCCCTCCCCTCTCACGAGGGGAAGGTTGGGATGGGGTATGGGTCTGAACGGTCACAATCTCAGTTGCCTGCTAAACCCCCTCCCAACCTACCCCTTCGCAGGGGGAGGAGCGCACCCAAATCCCTCAAGATTCGATGAGGCTGTATGTTTGATTCTTACGTGATTCGTATCTGCGGCAAGGTTCAGGGCGTCGGTTTCCGGCCTTTTATCTGGCAACTGGCGGACCGGATGCAGCTTCGCGGCGAAGTGTGTAATGACAGCGCGGGCGTGGAAATCAGACTTTTTCAGCCGGTGGATATCGACGCGTTTATCGCTCAGGTAAAACGCGAATGTCCGCCACTGGCGCGCATCGACAGCGTGAGTGTGGGTCATTTCGACTGGCAAACTCCCCCGCACAATTTCTCCATCACAATCAGTCGCCGCCAGCAGATGAGCACCCAGGTGGTGCCCGACGCGGCGACCTGTCCGGAATGTCTGAAGGAAATCACCTGCCGCGGCGACCGCCGTTTCGGCTATGCCTTCACCAACTGTACGCATTGCGGCCCGAGGTTCACGATTATCCGCGCGATGCCTTACGACCGCCCTTCCACCTGCATGGCGGAATTCATGCTGTGCCCGGCATGTTTGCAGGAATACCAAAACCCGGCCGACCGGCGCTTTCACGCACAACCGGTCGCCTGCCCGGACTGCGGGCCACAAGTGCGTGTCACGCGGCAAAACGGCGAAACGCTGGCGCAGGGAAATGCAGCGCTCAGTTGCGCCGTAGCCGCGTTGCAGGCGGGTGAAATTATTGCGATCAAAGGGCTGGGCGGTTTCCATCTGGCATGCGATGCCACACAACAGAGTGCAGTTATGCGGTTGCGGGAACGTAAAAACCGCCCGTCAAAACCGCTGGCGGTGATGCTGCCGGATACCGGCTGGCTGGCGCAATGCAGCCGTGAAGACAGCCCGCAGTGTGCGTTGCGCGAAATGCTCAGTTCCCCTGCCGCGCCGATTGTGCTGACGGAAAAAAACGCCAACTCGCCTTTATGCGCCGCCATTGCGCCGGAACTGGATGAAGTCGGATTGATGCTGCCGTTTACGCCGTTACATCATTTGCTGATGCAGGCCTGGGGTACGCCGCTGGTGATGACGTCGGGGAATGCCGCGGGGCGTGCGCCGGTTTTAAATAATGACGATGCACTTCGTCAGCTCGGCAAAATTGCCGACGTCTTCCTGTTGCATAACCGCGACATCGTTCAGCGCGCCGATGATTCACTGGTTCGCCTGACGCCGCAGGGCACCGAAGTTCTGCGTCGTGCGCGAGGTTTTGTGCCGGACGCGCTGCCGCTGCCCGCCGGTTTCGATACCCAGCGGCCGGTGCTGGCGCTGGGCGGTGATCTCAAAAACACGTTCTGTCTGGTGCGCGACAATGAGGCCATTCTCAGCGCGCATTTTGGCTCGCTGGCAGACAGTGATATTGCCCGGCAACAGCAGCAGGCGATTGAACATTTTCAGCAGCTTTATGAATGCACGCCGGTGGCGATTGCCCGCGATGCGCACCCGGCTTATGTCAGCCACGCGCAGGCTGAAAACCACGGAATACGGGTGGTTGACGTATTTCACCATCACGCGCATCTCGCGGCGTGTCTGGCAGAAAACGGCTGGCCGCTGGACGGCGGAAAAGTCATCGGGCTGGCGCTGGACGGGTTGGGTTACGGCATTCCGGCGGGCAAAACAGGGGCGCTGTGGGGCGGTGAATGTTTGCTGGCGGATTATCTGCATTGCGAACATTTAGGAGGTTTACCTGCCGTCGCGCTGCCCGGCGGCGACCTCGCGGCGCGTGAACCTTGGCGCAATTTGCTGGCGCAGTGGCAGGCTTTCGTGCCCGGCTGGCAGTCGCTGCCCGAAGCGCGGGTGCTGTATGAACATCCGTGGCTTCCGCTGTCGAAAGCCATCGCCGCCGGAGTGAATTCGCCGCTGGCCTCTTCCTGCGGGCGACTGTTTGATGCCGTCGCTGCCGCGCTCGGCTGCGCACCGGCGCAACTGAGCTGGGAAGGCGAAGCCGCCTGCCGGCTGGAGACGCTGGCTCACCGCGCGGAAGGCATTTCGCATCCGGTTACGCTCCCGCTGTGCCATACATCCGGTGGTGTTTTTCTGGATTTAGCCACTTTCTGGCAGCAGTGGCTCGCCTGGCAGGCACAGCCTGCTGCACGGGCTTTCGCTTTTCATGACGCACTGGCGCAGGGTTTTGCCGCCCTCGCCCGTTTTCATTGTGCCCGCACCGGTATCCGTACCGTCGCGCTCGGCGGCGGTGTTTTGCATAACCGCCTGCTGCGCCAGCGTTTGCACCATCATCTGTCGCCCTTGCGGGTGCTGATGCCGCAAAACATTCCGGCCGGTGACGGCGGGCTGGCGCTGGGTCAGGCCGTGGTCGCCTGTGCGCGCCTTCAGTTCTCTTCTTTTATTTCTGCTTCTGTTTCAGCTTTTGTTGCAACTTCTTTATCAAAACAATAAGGATCCCCATGATTAGCCGTGACATTTTCCACACACACCGCCGCGCTTCCTGGCTTTTGACCGGTCTGGTGGCTATTAATTTACTGGCCTGGGCCTGGGCATTTCTGGTGTTTCGTCATCATGCGGCACTGATGGCGGCGGCGTTGCTGGCTTACGGCTATGGCCTGCGGCACGCAGTCGATGCGGATCATATTGCGGCTATCGATAACGTGACCCGCAAGCTGATGCAGCAGGGTCAGCGGCCGGTAGCGGTCGGGGCATTTTTCTCGCTCGGGCATTCCAGCATAGTGGTGCTGGCCTGCGTCGCGATTGCCGCCACATCGCTGGTTTTCGGTAATAAAATCGGCTGGCTGCATGATTATGGCAGCACCATCGGCACGCTGGTTTCTGCACTGTTTTTACTGATGATGGCGCTGTTGAATGCGCTGATTTTACGGGACGTATATCGCCGTTTTCAGAAAGTAAAACAGGGGCAGACTTTCACGGATAAAGAAGAGCTGAATCAGGTTCAGGGCGGCATCATGAGCCGGATTTTCAGTTTCTCGTTTAATCTGGTGAATAAAAGCTGGCAAATGTATCTGGTCGGATTTTTGTTCGGGCTGGGGTTTGATACCGCCACGGAAATTGGTCTGCTGGGCATTTCCGCAGCGGGCGCGTCTTCCGGGATGTCAGTCTGGAGTATTTTGATTTTTCCTGCGCTGTTCGCCAGCGGCATGGCGCTTGTCGACTCGCTCGACAATTTTGTTATGGTGGGCGCGTACGGCTGGGCATTTGATAAACCGGTTCGCAAGCTTTATTACAATATGACCATTACGGCCACCAGCGTATTTATCGCCCTGTTTATCGGCGGGCTGGAAGCACTCGGACTGATGGCGGACAAGCTGGATTTGCACGGCGCATTCTGGCGCGTTGTCGGAGAACTCAATGACAATATGGGTAGCGTCGGGTATGCCGCCGTGGCAATTTTTGTGGTGTTCTGGGGCATTTCCGCCCTCAATTATCGCCGCAAAGGCTACGACAGTCTGGCGGTATAGCCCGGTAAACGCGGTCAGAATTACGCGTCATTGGGCAGCGTCAGCTGTTTTTCCAGCCGCAGTTTATCGCCGTCAGTGACCGTAATCATGATTTGTGTTTTGCCGCCGGGCTGCACGGCAAAACGCATTTGCCCGAGTGGCTGCGCCTGGCTGGCGGAAAGATTCATGTTCTGGCTCTGGCGGCTGATGCTGGTTCCGGCGGTGCTTTCTTGCGAAACGGACACCGCCACCTGACAGGCGCAGGCTTTGGTGAGACTGACCATCGGCGTTACGGTGTAGGTTTGGGCGTCATTATGGGTGTCGAACCAGAGCTGGTTGGACATCACGGCGGCAATCAGAAGTAAGTGCATCACATTTATCCTCTGGATCCAGTCGAAAAAAAACAGGGCTCGTGCCCTGTTTTTATAGCACCTCCCCCGTGAAAGCGGGAGGAGACGATCAGTTCTGGTTGGCGTAAGCCAGGTTACCCGTACCAACCTGGGTAATGCTGGTCAAAGTACCGTTAGCACCTTGTGAAGCCTGAGCGTAGTTACCTGAACCATTCTGGGAAACCAGAATTTTACTGGCGTTAGCACTCTGAGATGCATTGGTGGTGTTGTAATCACCTTTCTGCACGACGCTGAGCAGGCTGCCGTCGCCGGTCTGATTGGTGCTGGCAGTATTTCTGTAACCATTCTGGTCAATACTGGTCAGAGATTTTTGCGCACCAGACTGAGTGGCGTTTGCCAGGTTAGACGTTCCCTGTTGGTAAATCTGAATTTCAGAATTCCACTGGGTGGCCGTGAATGTCGGCACCGTTGATGGTGGATTTGACGGAGGAGGATTGCCATGGCCATTACCACCACCGTAACCCCCTGCAAATGCACTGCCACTGACGACTAAAGCGGAGACTGCCACAATTTTCCAAAGTTTCATGATGCTACCCCATTGGTTTAATATCGGATGTCATGTCATAAGAACGTGTGTTTGTTAATGCTGTGTCACTCTAATCGCCATTCCTGACGAGTTTTGTACGACACCGCTGCTCTGGTTCGTACCATTCTGGCGAATTTCCGTCACACTCCGGCCTTTTTGCAGAATGTAAGCCGTATTGCCAAAATTTTGTTGCGTAATGGATGCATCCCCGCCGCCGTTTTGCGATATGTAGGCAAAATTATCGCTGCCGCTTTGGGAAATATCAGCGTTATTCCCATTACCTCTCTGATTTACCACCGCGGTATTTTCTGTACCTATTTGACGAATAACGATTGAACTCCCGGAACCCGTCTGATTGGTATAGGCCGTATTACTATTACCGTTCTGGTAAATCGTTGATGAATTCCCTGATGAATTTCTCGCGCCAGCAAAATATTGCTCAGGACTATCAGAGTTTAAATCTGAATACCCCATGTCAGATTGTTGTGCGTGAACGACCCAGGATATGGAAAGCAACGCCAGGGTCAGTAATGTCTTCTTCATTTCGTCACCTTTTTAAATCCGGCGCCAGGTAATATGCTCACCGGTTTTATTGCTGCTGACGAATTGATTATGGTGTTTCGTCCGAATAAGAAACTCACCCGCACGTCGTATTTTAATTCTCAGCTTCATCAAAAAGTATGAGAATGCACTTCTCATGCGGATTGACCAGAACATTACAGTAAAAGGTCAGCGCCGCTAATCTACCCCATGGCATTAATCCTAAACTGCTTAAAAACAGACCTGCAAATAATCACACAAATGCAACTATTCTTAATCGGCTACTGACATTCATTTGGCGATAAAAGAGATCTTTCGCACATTTCCAACCCTTAACATTGCTCGTAAAGACCCTTTTAAGCTTGCTTCGCCCCGCATTCTCTGGTCGCAAAAGGGCTTTAGTAAAGCCTCACCTAAGCTAAATCAAATGTATGAGAGGCTGATATTGGGTTTATTAACGATGAATCATGCAGACCGTTGCTGTTTCAGGAGGGATATTTGCGTTAAGTAATCCTTAAATTCGCAGCCTTAACAAGGGTGAACGTTAAGATTGTGTAAGGGCATTACTTAAATTCCCTTTAAGCTGGGCGCTGTAAAATTAATGCAATACATAAAGAAAACTTTATACATTTTGCGTTACATTTTGAAACATAAATAAGCCTTGCGTAAGGGAAACCAAAAGCTAAATTGAGTCTGTACCGCACATAAAACGACCTGAAATATTATGTGCATCAGGTTGTGTATAATTTCATTTTTTAGATATACACAGCAAACATACAGCTATAGATTTAGCAAAATAAAATCACAGTCTATTTTCTGCCTGTTTTAATTAGCAGGTAATGGCCGGCTGTGGCGATAATAAATCAGGGCAGGGTTTCATTATGAGTAATGAAGCAGCAATCAATAATAATATTCTCTTATTAGTGACCAAACCATCATTACAAGCCAGTGCTTTATTGCAGCAATTAAAACAACAACTTTACGTGAATACCCGGTTGCACAATATTCATAAGTTACTGGAGGATCAGTATCTTCAGGAGACATTAATTCTCTTCGATATGATGGAAGCTGATCGCCGGACCATTGAGTCCTGGCAGTCTGCCATTAACCGCTATCACAGCAGCGTGAAGTTATTACTGCTGAATACGCCTGATAATTACCATTTCCGTGAAATTGAAACCTGGCCAAGGATCAGCGCCGTTTTTTACCTTTCGACCGATGAAGAGCATCTGGTGGAAGGCATCAGAAGCGTGATCCGCGGGGAATGCTACTTCTCCCAGGGGTTCGCCAGCTATCTGATCAATCAGTCCGGCGCTTTCCGCCATCTTCACAGTGAAGACACCGGTCTGACCCACCGTGAAAAAGAGATCCTGAATAAGTTACGTGCTGGTGCGTCAAACACGGAAATCGCACGTCTGCTGTTTATCAGCGAGAACACCGTCAAAACACATCTTTATAATTTATTCAGGAAAATTTCCGTCAAGAACCGTACTCAGGCGGCTTCCTGGGCTAATGACAATCTCAAGCGCTGACATCATGACTCCTTGTATGAAATCGTTCTGGCTCTGGCTGGCGCTGCTTTGTTCTACCTGCATACATGTCCAGGCCGCTGATGTACGGGATCCGGGGTTGATTACCGACCGCACAGTGACGTCGGTGGGTCACGATTTTTATCGTGGTTTTACCGACCGCTGGGATCAGAACTACCCGGAAACCATCACTATTTCAGAAAGACCCAGCGCCCGCTGGGGCAGTTGGATCACCATAAAAATAGGTCAGGACACCTTGTATCAGACTCTGCTGTTTCCGAACCGTCGCAATTTTAATAAGGACATCGATACCGCCATTGCCGGGGTCACGGAAGCCTTATCACGGCGGCAGTTAGACAAAGCACTACTTGGCACCGGGGATCTCGCCCATGACGAATTTTAATGCACAGCCTCTTTTAAGGAGAGCATCGTGAATATTCCAGTCTCTGTCCCACGTTCGGTGATGCTGCTGGCATTGCTGACGGCGTCCCCGTTGTCCTGGGGCGGCAATATGGTTTTCCAGTTCATCAACCCGAATTTCGGCGGCAACCCGAATAATGGTGCGTTTCTGCTCAATGAGGCGCAGGCGCAAAACTCGTATAAAGACCCCGATGCGTATGATTTCGGTACGTCCAGTACTTCAGCGCTGGATAACTTTACCGCGTCTATCCAGTCGCAATTACTGGGCAGTCTGATGGGTAACGTGAATCAGGGGAAACCGGGGCGGCTGGTGACACAGGACTTTATTGTGGATATCCAGAATACCGACGGTCAGCTGGTGATGAATGTCACCGACCGCAAAACCGGCAAAATTTCCACTATTCAGGTTCAGGGTTTGTCTGCAACGACTAACTGATTCCGATGACCAATAAAAACAGGAACAACATCATGCGCAGCTATTTATTACTCATCGCAGTTTTTGTGCTGAGCGGGTGCCTCACAGCAGCACCGAAAGAAGCCGCCAAACCCACATTATTGCCGAGAGCACAAAGTTATACGGATCTGACGCATCTCCCGTCACCACAAGGGCGAATTTTTGTCTCGGTTTACAATATTCAGGATGAAACGGGCCAGTTCAAACCGTATCCGGCGAGTAACTTCTCGACGGCGGTGCCGCAGAGCGCCACGGCCATGCTGGTTTCCGCATTGAAAGATTCGAAATGGTTTATTCCTCTGGAACGTCAGGGGCTGCAAAACCTGCTGAATGAACGCAAAATCATCCGTGCCGCACAGGATAACGGCAGCGTCGCTATCAATAACCAGCGCCCGCTGTCCTCTCTGGTGGCCGCGAACATCCTGATTGAAGGCTCGATCATTGGCTATGAAAGCAATGTGAAATCCGGCGGGATCGGGGCACGTTATTTCGGCATCGGCGCCAGCACGCAATATCAGCTGGATCAGATTGCGGTGAACCTGCGCGCGGTCGACGTCAATACCGGGGAAGTGTTGTCATCGGTAAATACCAGCAAAACGATTCTGTCTTATGAAGTGCAGGCCGGGGTGTTCCGCTTTATCGATTACCAGCGTCTGCTGGAAGGCGAACTCGGTTACACCACCAACGAACCGGTGATGCTGTGCCTGATGTCGGCCATTGAGTCGGGTGTGATTTATCTGGTGAACGACGGTATCGACCGCAATCTGTGGCAGTTGCAGAATCCTTCGGATATCAATTCTCCGATCCTGCAGCGCTACAAAAACAGCGTTGTCCCCACCGAATCCTGATGTCGGTGGTTGGCGAAGGGAAGTGGCTGGTTGAAGCCACTTCCCTTCTTTTTTAAGACGCTTCTGCTTTCACTGTCTGCCGGTAATTGGTGACGCGCTTTTTGTCCTCAAGATTAAAGTCCGGATCCAGGTAAATACTGACCCGTTTTATCAGCAAATCCTCGAACACAAACACCGTGCAGAAATGATGGCGGCCCGCTTCGGACGTCGGCCAGCGGTCGCCGTTTTGCATCACGCCGCGCATCTGTCCTTCCAGCACAATGGTGTCGCCATCACTCAGAAAGGCGAAAGCATCCTGAATATGCTGAATTTTGTCTATCTCCAGCGCAAAGCGTTTACCCAGCTCTCCCAATGACGATTTACCCTGGGCGGTACCAAATTTCGGGAAGAACAGCACGACGTCTTCGGCAAAGAGATCTAACAATGAAGCATCAGCCTGATCCAGTTTGGCGTAGAAATTCTTAACGATTTCAATGCGTTTTTCTTTCAGTTCGTGTTCAGCCATTTTCACCTCGAAATTCTCCATCCAATAGTTAATCCTAGTGACTGCCGCTGATTTTGCCAGTTATGCGGTGAAGCTCACAAAATTGCCGGCACCGTTCTGAGAAGAGTTTTCTGCACTCAGCCGCGGAATTCTCTACACTGACAAGCATTTTCTGATCATGTCCCCTTACACTTTGGAGAGTCACGGATGCCTCAGTTCAACCGGGCAGGAAGCGCAATGCACCCTGTTCCTTCGCCCGCACGTGCTTTTATCATGGCGATATGCCTGTTGCAGGGCCTGCTGCTGTATTTCTTTTTCTCTGCCCCGGAAACACCCGCGCTAATTCGCTTTACGCATAATATCTACGGGCAAACTATGGCACTGGTATTACCGGTGCTGATTTCGCTGGCGGTCACGCGGCTGAAAGACGGCCGGTTCTGGGCAAGTATTGTCGTGTTCACCCTGCTGCTGGCCGGTCTGGCGGCGTGGGCAAAAAGTAATATTTTTGGAAATATGACGGACAGCATTCTTGTTCCGTTCCAGCTGTCACTGGGGTTGCTGACGTTCTTTATTTTGCCGTGGCTTCAGGTTCAGGTTTTCCCGCCACAGACGCGCTACCGCTACATCCATCTGGCGGCCTGTTATAGCCAGAATATTCTGTGCGTGATGTTAACCGTTCTGCTGATGCTGCTGGCCGTTGCGGTGGTCGCGCTGTGGGCGGCGCTGTTCCGGCTGATTGGCATCGACTACTTCCACCAGCTGTTTTACGATACGCCGCTGGTCGGCTGGCTAGTCTACGGCGTACTGCTGGGCATCAGTATTGTCACCTGCCGCACCCAGTCTTCGCTGATGAATACAACGCGAAACATCATCCGTTTCATCCTGAAAGGCCTGCTGCCGCTGGTGGCCTTCATCGCGCTGATATTCCTGTTTGCGCTGCCGTTTACAGGCCTGAACGCGCTGTCTCAGGCGTGGTCGGCGGCAAGTCTGCTGACCACCATGGCATTGAGCGTGCTGATCCTGGTGAATGTAGTGCGGGAAACGGACAGCCCGGTGAAGCCTTATCCGCGCGCCATCCGGCTGATGGTCAACGCGGCGATTTTGCTGCTGCCGGTGTATGCCGCGCTGGCGCTGTACGCCACCGGTCTGCGCGTCTTACAGTACGGCTGGACGCCGTCGCGGATCTGGGCGATGCAGATTATTGTCGTCACGCTGATTGCGTCGGTTTGCTACAGTTTTTCCGTTATTGATAAGCGCCCGGACTGGCTGCCGCGCATTACGCAGTTCAACAAACCGCTGTCGCTGCTGGTGGTTTTGCTGGTGATTGCCTGTAACAGTCCGCTGCTGGATCCTTACCGCATCAGCGTGAATAGCCAGATTGCGCGGCTGGACAGCGGGAAAACGCAGGCTAAAGATCTCTCGCTGAATCTGCTGCGTTTCGACACTGGCCGCCGGGGTAACGAAGCGTTGGAGAAGCTCCTGCAGCACCCGGCATTCACCAGCGATCCGCGTTTGCAGGCGGAGTTGAAAAACAGGATGGCGCAGACGTCCCGCTGGGGCGCTTACAGCGTAAAAGATGCGGAAAACGCCGCAAAAAACTACCGGATTGAAGACGCAAAAAAACAGATCCTGCTGGCCAAAGGTGCGACGCAGCCGGATGATTCCTGGTGGAAAAGCCTGCCTGAGCTGGAAAATTACCGCAGTACGCTGCGCGATTGTCTGAGCCTGGAGGGCGCGTGCATCATCAATACACTGGATCTGAACAACGATAAGCAGAAAGAGATTTTCTTCTGTAATACGTTTGATACGCCGCCCATCAACTGCCGGATTTTCGCCCGTCAGGCCGGAAAATGGGCACAAACCGGAGAGCTTTATCTGTATGAAGGGAAGGATAAAGACGCGCTGATTCAGGCGCTGCGTAACGGGGAGGTCAGGCCTGTGCAACGAAAATGGGCCGACGTGCAGATCGACGGCAAGCGTCGGGTGATCCACTACAACAGCGATAACGAGTGATTTTCCCCTGCACCCGTCATATTGACTTCTTCGGTCAATATGACGGGTAAAGTGAACAATTTGAGCGGTAATGTCATTTTTAAGACGACGTATCGCGATAGAATCACGACACACCCCAGTACATTCACATGCAGAGGATCCCCCATGAAATTGATCAGTCAGAATTTTGAGAACGGTGCACCGATGCCGGGCGAACTGGCATTTGCCGTTCAGGATGCACAAAACCACCTGGCCCTTTCCTCCAACCGTAACCCGCACTTAGCCTGGAGCGACGTACCGGAAAACACCCGTTCGTTTGCGCTGGTTTGTGTGGATCCGCATGTGCCGAGCCGTCCGGACGACGTGAATCAGGAAGGCAAAGTGGTTTCCGCCTCACTGCCGCGTATCGATCTGTTCCACTGGCTGCTGGTGAATATTCCTGCTGATACCCGTGAGATTGCCGAAGGCAGCCACAGCGACAGCGTGACGCCAAAAGGTAAACCGGCGTTGCCCGCTGAAGCCGGAATGCGTCACGGCATCAACGGTTATACCGCGTGGTTTGGCGACGACGAAAATATGGGCGGCGATTACTATGGTTACGACGGAGCCTGCCCGCCGTGGAATGATGAGATTGCACACGATTATGTGTTTACGCTGTACGCGCTGGATATACCTGAGCTGGAATTGCAGGGTAAATTCTATGGCCCGGATGTGCTGGCCGCCATCGACGGACACGTTCTGGCGCAGGCCAGCCTGACCGGAACTTACACCTTAAATCCGGACGTGAAGTAATGCCCGATGGCAGGCGAAACCATGCACCCTGAAGCGCGCGGCAATGCAGGAAATCTTCTGCCAAACCAACTGCCGGTCATCCACGACCGGCTTTTTTCGCTGGCGCAACCTTATCTGCAACAGCCGCATCAGGTGTCCAATTTCCGGTTTTTCGAGCCATCGCTGCTGCGGGTTAATTACGGGCAACTGACGCTGAGTCAGGAGCATGAAATCCCGGTGACGCTGGGGAACTCGCCACATTTGATGGTGATTTCGCAACATACGCAGGCGCAGGTCAGTAAAACCGTCAGTGCAGAAAGCGGGATTTTCTCGTCTCTTTTCCTCGGGTTTTCGCCTGCGCTGATCGCCGGGTTTTACCGCGACAACGCCCCGCTGCTGACGCCTCTGACGCCGCTTAACGGTTTTCAGATCCTGCCGCTTGACGATGAATTACAGGAAACGCTGGATTATTGTCTGCATGGTCTGAAAAATCCGGCCAGCACGGCGGTGCAGCAAAACCGTCTGACCGGCGTGCTGATCGCACTGGCAGAACGCGGAATTTTATTCATGCCGCGCGCAGGTGAACCGCTGGGCACCCGTCTGACCACGCTGCTGGCTTCCGCGCCGGAATTTGCCTGGACCGCCGCCAGTGCCAGCCAACAACTGGCCATGAGTGAAGCCACTCTGCGGCGGCGGCTGGTGGAAGAGCAAATCAGTTTCCGGACATTGTTGCAGGATATCCGCATGCATCACGCCATGACGCTGCTGCAAACCACGCGCTGGAGCCTGTCACAAATCGCCGATGCCTGCGGCTATCGCGCCAGTTCGCGGTTTTCCCTGCGTTTTCGCGAGCGGTTTGGCTGTTCACCTGCTGACATCCGTTAAACAATGAGTCGTTAATTAAAAATTCATCTATAAAAAAAACCAGTCACCTCAGATGACTGGCTTTTATGTTTTCCGCTTTTAACGCATCAGAAAATTATTCAGATTCAGCCGGCGGTTCGTTACCGGCTTTTTTCGGTGCCAGCAGGCCATCGGCGCGGAACATCGCTTTAATGCCGCGCACCGCCTGACGGATGCGATCCTGATTTTCGATTAATGCGAAACGCACATGGGTATCGCCATAGTCACCGAAACCAATGCCCGGCGACACACAGACTTTCGCATCCGCCAGCAGGCGTTTGGCGAATTCCAGCGAGCCTAAATGGGCATACGCAGGCGGGATTTTCGCCCAGACGTACATCGACGCTTTCGGATTTTCCACCATCCAGCCCGCCTCGTGTAGCCCGCGCACCAGCACGTTACGGCGCTGGCGATATTGTTCGGCAATGTCTTTCACGCATTGCTGGTCGCCTTCCAGCGCCGCAATCGCCGCTACCTGCAACGGGGTAAATGTGCCGTAATCGTGATAACTCTTAATACGCGCCAGCGCGCTGACCAGCTCAGGATTGCCGACCATAAAGCCGATACGCCAGCCTGCCATGTTGTAGCTTTTGGACAGCGTGAAAAATTCCACCGCGATATCTTTTGCGCCCGGCACCTGCATGATCGACGGCGCTTTCCAGCCGTCATAAACGATATCGGCATACGCCAGATCGTGGATCACCAGTACGTTGTATTGTTTTGCCAGCGCCACCACGCGCTCGAAGAAATCCAGTTCCACGCATTGCGCCGTCGGGTTTGACGGGAAACCGAGGATCATCATTTTCGGACGCGGGATGGTTTCGCGAATGGCTTTTTCCAGTTCGGCAAAGAAATCCACACCTTCTGCCAGCGGCACGGAGCGCACCTGCGCACCGGCAATCACTGCGCCGTAGATATGGATCGGATAACTTGGGTTTGGCACCAGAACGGTATCACCGTGATCGAGCGTCGCCAGCATCAGATGCGCCAGCCCTTCTTTTGACCCGATGGTGACGATAGCTTCGCTTTCCGGATCGATTTCAACCTGATAGCGGTCGGCATACCAGCGGGAAATCGCCCGGCGCAGACGCGGAATGCCGCGGGATGTCGAGTAACCGTGTGTGTCTTCACGCTGCGCAACCTGCACCAGTTTTTCCACGATGTGTGGTGGTGTCGGGCCGTCAGGATTCCCCATACTGAAATCGATGATGTCCTCGCCACGGTGGCGTGCGGCCATTTTCAGCTCAGCTGTAATGTTGAAGACATAAGGGGGAAGACGATCAATACGCGAAAAACGACGGGGTGAACTGGAATCAGCCATAATTTCCTCTGGGATACGTAAGCGCCCGGACCGTCCGAGCGACGCTGGCCGCGTTGCGGCCTTCAACGAACATATCGCAGAGGAAAAAATCTGTCGAGAGATTGAGCAACATTTTTTTAACTACGGGGATTTTTCACTCAGCGCGCGTATCGCTGGCAAGCAGCCCCAGCAGCCAGTCGTTTTTCCATTCAACGCCAATGCGGTAGCTGTCACGCAGCCTGCCTTCATACTGAAAACCGCATTTCTCCAGCACACGTCGCGATGCGTCGTTACCTTCCAGCACGTTGGCCTGCAAACGGTGGAATCCGCACTGGTCGAAAGCAAAATTTAATACTTCTCGTAATGACTCGACCGCATAGCCTTTGCGCTGATGTTCCGGTGCCAGAATAAAGCCCACTTCCGCCTGCTGATACGGACGCCAGTCGGGGAAAAATCCGGTCAGCCCCACCGCCACGCCGGTTTCTTTTTCGCGGATCAGCAGGCAGAGCCAGAAATCGCAATAGCGATCCCAGTTGCCAAGACGCTGTTCAAAACGGCTGTGAACCTGCGCGGGCGTTTCGATATCGCCGATAAAACGCATCACTTCCGGCGTCTGGTACAACTGCAAAAAGAACGCCCAGTCGTCAGTCTGGATTGGCTGCATCGTAAGCCGCGGCGTTGATAACGAGATCATTTCTGGCTGTTCTCCATTTTTAGTAAGCGTTTTGGATCTGGACCGGACCGCATTCCGTCCTTTGGTGGTGAATCTCTGACCTTTTATTTATAATAACGGCTGAATCCATTTGGCACAGATATGTATTACTGTGCAGAGAAATCACCATGCCTCACATGTTTGATATGCTGCTGGCGGTCTTTGACCGTGCGGCGCTGATGCTCATCTGTCTGTTCTTTCTCACGCGTACCCCGCTGTTCCGTAAACTGCTGCACAAAGAAAATGATAACCATACGGCGCTGGAACTGGCGGCGGTTACCGCGATTTTCTCGCTGTTTGCGATTTTCGGCACACTTTCGGGGATCAACGTTGAAGGCTCGCTGATTAACGTGCGGACTATCGCCATTATGTCCGGCGGCATTCTGTTCGGGCCGTGGGTCGGTATTATTACCGGCGTGATTTCGGGTACCCACCGTTTTCTGATCGACATTCACGGGCCGACGTCCATCCCGTGTCTGATCACCAGTATTACCGCCGGTTTTCTGTCTGGCTATATCAATAAAAAAGTCAAAAAAGCGCTGCACTGGAAAGTCGGTATTCTGGCCGGCATGCTGTGCGAAACGCTGACTATGATCCTGATTTTACTGATGGCCCGCCCGTTTTCGCTCGGGCTGGATATCGTGATGAATATCGCCGCGCCGCTGATCCTTGGTGCCAGCTCGATTGGTCTTATCGTGATTCTGGTGCAAAGCGTCGAAGATGAAAAAGAGGTTATTGCCGCCCGGCAGGCGCGGCTGGCGCTGGATATTGCCAATAAAACGCTCCCCTATTTCAGGAATATCAATGCTGAATCGTTAGACAGCATCTGCCGGATTATCCGCGATGATATCGATGCCGATGCCGTCGCCATTACCGATACCAGAAACATTCTTGCATACGTCGGTACGGGCGCGGAAGAATACAATATCGGCCACGAAGCGCTCAGCGAGATGACCAAAGCCACGCTTGAAAGCGGCCAGATTACCGTCAAAAATAACGATGAGATGCACCGCACACCGCAAATCCATTCACTGATTATTATCCCGCTGTGGGAAAAAGGCGAAGTGACCGGTTCCCTGAAAATCTATTATTGCGACCCGCACCGCATAACCTATTCGCTGAAAGTCATGGCGATCGGACTGTCGCAAATTATGTCGACGCAGATGGAAGTTTCGCGCACCGAGCAACTGCGCGAGATGGCGAATAAAGCCGAAATGCGCGCCCTGCAAAGCAAGATCAATCCGCATTTTCTGTTTAACGCGCTGAATGCGATTTCGTCTTCAATACGCGCCCGCCCTGACGTTGCACGGCAGCTGATCATCAATCTTTCCCGTTACTTACGTTATAACCTGGAACTGAACGATGAGCTGATTGATCTGCGCAAAGAACTGCATCAGGTGCAGGATTACATCGCCATCGAGCAGGCGCGGTTTGGCAGCAAGCTGACTGTGATTTATGACATTGATGACGATATTTCGGTGAAAATTCCCAGCCTGCTGATCCAGCCGCTGGTGGAGAATGCTATCGTCCACGGGATCCAGAAGTGCAGCGGGAAAGGTGTGGTGGTGATTTCAGTCAAACATCAGCCCGACGGCGTCAAGGTTTCTGTCAAAGACACCGGCCACGGTATTAACCAGGAAACCATTGACCGTGTTGAGCGCAACGAAATGCCGGGGAATAAAATCGGCCTGCTGAATGTGCACCACCGCGTTTCGCTGTTGTACGGTCAGGGGCTGACAATCCGCCGCCTTGAACCGGGGACAGATATTTCATTTTTAATTACCAAGGCCTCTTCCGCTGTGGCAAATGCCCTTGAGAGCAAAATAGCCTGAAGCGGAAGATCTGTGCAGTCACTGTTCGCAAATTATCATTTTTTTGAAGCATTTAACCTGCCGCCCGCGTTTCGGGCGAATGCATCGGGGAATATTCCATGAAAGCCATTATCGTCGAAGATGAAATACCGGCTCAGGAAGAACTGAGTTATCTGATTAACACGCACAGCAACATCGAAATTGAAGCGATATTCGATGACGGGCTGGATGTGCTGAAATATCTGCAAACGAATGAAGTCGATGCAATTTTCCTCGATATCAGCATTCCTTCGCTCGACGGCGTGTTGCTGGCGCAAAATATCAGTAAGTTTGCACACAAGCCTTACATCGTGTTTATCACTGCCTACAAAGAACACGCCGCCGTAGCTTTTGAAATCGAAGCGTTTGACTACATTCTCAAGCCTTATCACGAATCCCGCATCGTCACGATGCTGCAAAAACTCGAATCACATTTCCAGCGCGACAGCCAGAATAAACAGGAAGCCGCCGCGCCCGCCCCCAATAATGCGCCGCGCGTCAGCCACAGCATTAATCTCATTAAAGATGAGCGCATTATCGTGACGGATATTAACGATATTTATTACGCGGCCGCGCAGGAAAAGGTGACGCAGGTGTATACCCGCAAAGAAGAATTCACCATGCCGATGAATATCACCGAGTTGTGCAACCGCCTGCCGGAAGAGCATTTTTTCCGCTGCCACCGTTCGTATTGCGTGAATTTGTCGAAAATCCGCGAGATTGTGCCGTGGTTTAACAACACCTACATTTTGCGGTTAAGTGATTTGGATTTCGAAGTACCGGTCAGCCGGAGCAAGGTAAAAGAATTCAGGCAGTTAATGCGGTTCTGATGCAGGGCAGGTGCATTTTTGAGGCGGGGAAGGTGCTCTGTCACTCTCTGAATCTGAATTATTACAAAAATGTCATCAACCCGTCATCTTGGGGTTAGTCAGGAAAAAGTAGACTTTGTTTCGTCAAGGCAGAGGATATTTCGTACTTTCTCATGTCTGCGATGAGGAAAATCAAAAATATAACTCTGCAAAATATTCTGCGTTATTAACAAATAACATTGAGTTCAAAAGGACGAACATATGTTTAAAAAGAAATTATTACTCGCCGGTATAATCAATGCTCTGTGTCTGACATCTGCCTTTGCAGCAAATCCTCTCAGCGTCCATGTTTTAAACCTGCAAAACGGCCTGCCGTCACAGGGTGTAAACGTATCGCTCGAGAAGCAAGAAGGTAACAAATGGGTGCAGTTAAGCAGCGGGGTAACCAATGAACAGGGAAGAATTCCTGCACTGTATCCCAATGAAAATGTGATGGAAAAAGGCAATTACAGGGTGACGTTTAAAACCGGAGAATGGTTTGAAAAGCATCATACCGCTTCTTTTTTCCCGGAGATCCCGGTTATTTTTAAAGCAGATGGCTCAGTGCCTCACTATCACATTCCTCTGCTTGTCAGTCCTTACGGTTTCTCGACTTATCGCGGGAATTAATAACAGAAAAGAAATAATGATTGTCCTGACTCTCCCCTTCACAAAGGAGAGTCAGGATCACATTAAATCGTTATACCAATAGACTGACGCAGATAAGCTCCCGCGCCTAACAATCCCGGCTGATCGTGGGTGATCAGGAACACCGGAATATCCATCAGATAATCTTTGAAACGCCCTTTGTCTTCAAACGCCGCACGGAAACCGGAGGCTTTGAAGAATTCCAGGAAGCGCGGCACAATCCCGCCCGCGATGTACACACCGCCAAACGTCCCCATGTTCAGCGCAAGATTGCCGCCAAAACGCCCCATGATGACGCAGAATAATGACAGCGCGCGGCGGCAGTCGACATTTTCGTCTGACAGCGCCAGCTCGGTGACGTCTTTAGGTTTGAAGTTTTCCGGCACGCGGTTATCGGATTTAACAATAGCGCGATACAGATTCACCAGCCCCGGCCCTGACAGAATGCGTTCCGCAGAAACGTGGCCCATTTCGGTGCGCAGCTGTTCCAGAATAATGTCTTCTTCTTCGCTGTTTGGTGCGAAATCAACGTGAC
Source organism: Rahnella selenatireducens (assembly GCF_046449555.1). Classification (NCBI taxonomy): domain Bacteria; kingdom Pseudomonadati; phylum Pseudomonadota; class Gammaproteobacteria; order Enterobacterales; family Yersiniaceae; genus Rahnella; species Rahnella selenatireducens. The sequence goes on along the minus strand of NZ_JBKEZJ010000003.1, from coordinate 30,361 downwards.
CGCCCTCGCCCGGTAAACTCATCCACTGTTTGTTGGCGTGGATCAGATGCGCAACGCCGAGGCCGGTGCCCGCGCCGTAAATCACCGCCGGTTTGCCGTCCTGCGCTTTTTTACCGCCAAACTGCAGCAAATCCGCTTCTTTGAGCATCGGGATCGCCATAGAAACGGCGGTGAAATCGTTAATCACCTCCAGATGTTTCAACCCGAGGCTTTTCTTCATTTCTGCAATGGAGAAGGCCCAGGTGTGGTTAGTCATCGCAACCCAGTCACCGGTAATCGGGCAGGCAATCGCGATACATGCATCCTCAACTTCCTGTTGCTGCTGCGAGAGGTATTCACGAACCGTGGCTTCGAGGCTGTCATATTCCAGCCCGGAAAAAGTCTTCGACTGAGAAATCTCGCCGCTGTCTAAAGCGCAAAGCGCCAGGCGACAGTTAGTGCCCCCGACATCGCCCACCAGGGAGTATTTGGTCATGTTATTCTCCACAAAAGTAAATTCGTTATGCTGCGCACCCGCGCCAAAAGTTGCTGTGCTAAAGAGTACGCTGCCAGACGCGCTGATGTAACCTGTACATCCACTAACGCGCCGGCGAAAGCCTGCCAGCGGGGCAAAGCTTACAGATTCGTGTGGGCAAAATAGCGGTAATTGCTATACGCTGCAACGCAGTTTTGAACCAACGCACATTTATGCGGCATGTCACACAAAATAATGTCGACCGCCAGTAAACAGACCTTGCTGAGATTCATCTAAGCTATTAGGGCAAACAAAACTATAGAATAAGGAAATACTTGCATGTTTCATCCCCGCGCCAGACTCATGCTGGCTTTTGCGTTGCCCGCGATCGTGATCGGTGTGCTGTCGAGCCTGATTCTGGTCGTCATTATGATGCTTGCCGGTGCGTTGCAAACTTTGCTTTGGCAAAACATTCCCGCAGTTTTACATCTGAATACCCAGTCTGCTGGCTGGACAATGTTTATGCTGACGCTGACGGGCGTCGGCGTGGGCGCATTAATCAAGTATATGCCAGGTCATGCGGGACCCGATCCGGCCTCTGAATCGCTGATTGGCGCGCCCGTGGCAATCAACGCTTTACCGGGGCTGGCGCTGGCACTCATGCTGGGGCTGGCGGGTGGCGTCAGCCTGGGGCCGGAACATCCGATTACCGTCATTAATATTGCGCTGGTGGCAGCGCTCGGCGCTCGCCTGATGCCCAAAGTGCCCACCACAGACTGGGTTATTCTGGCCGCAGCGGGGACTATTGGCGCACTGTTCGGCACGCCAGTTGCGGCGGCGCTTATTTTCTCGCAAACGCTCGGCACCAATAAAGATGTCCCCCTTTGGGACCGGTTGTTTGCCCCGCTGCTCGCCGCAGGTGCGGGGGCGATCACCACCGATCAGTTTTTCCAACCCGATTTTTCGCTGAGCATTCCGGCATATGACAGCTCGCGCCTGATTGATGTTTTCAGCGGTTCCGTGGTGGTGTTAATTGCCATTGCGCTGGGGATGCTCGCCGTCTGGTTATTCCCGCATATGCACCGGCTGTTCAACAATATTCAGAACCCTGTACTGCGGCTGGGGCTCGGCGGGTTTATGCTCGGGCTGCTGGCGCTGATTGGCGGGGAAATCACGCTGTTCAAAGGGCTGGATGAGATGAAAGAACTGGCCCATTCGAATCAGTTTTTTGAGATGGGGCCACTGCTGGCGATTACGCTCACCAAGCTGGCGGCCTTGGTGGTCGCGGCGGCGTGCGGTTTCCGTGGCGGACGCATTTTCCCGGCGGTATTCGTCGGGGTTTCGCTGGGCCTGATGTTGCATCAGTACGCCCCGGATGTTCCTGCGGCGATCACCGTTTCTTGCGCCGTGATGGGCATGGTGTTGGTGGTCACGCGCGATGGCTGGCTCAGTCTGTTTATGGCTGCTGCCGTGGTGCCGGGGCTTAAATTGCTGCCGCTGCTGTGTATCGTGATGTTACCGGCCTGGCTGATGCTGGCCGGTAAACCGCTAATGCAGGTGGCGAAACAGTCAGTACGACGTCAGGATCCTGACGCCGATTAATGTTCTTTCAGGGCGAACTCGGCCGCTGCCAGCGCGTGAATGGCGGTGGTGTCGAAAACGGGAACGCCCGCGTCTTCAGCGCCCACCAACAGGGTGATTTCGGTACAGCCGAAAATAATCCCTTCCACGCCCTGCTGTTCCAGGCTGGCAATAATCCGCCGGTATTCCTCGCGTGATTCGTCCCGGATAATCCCCAGACAGAGCTCTTCGTATATGATCCGATGGATGATTTCGCGATCACCGGCATCCGGCGTCACGACATCAATCTGATGCTGTTCCTGTAAGCGCCCGCGGTAAAAATCCTGTTCCATGGTGAAACGCGTGCCCAGCAGGCCAATTTTCCTGAGCCCCTGCGCTTTGATTTTTCCGGCGGTGGCATCGGCAATGTGCAGCAACGGCAGGCCGCCAATCCGCTCAATATCCCCGGCCACTTTGTGCATCGTATTCGTGCAAACCACGATGACATCGGCTCCGGCGCGCGCCAGCGAGCTGGCCGCGTTGCCAAGAAGCTCGCCCGCCTGCTGCCAGTCACCGGCCATTTGCAGCTTTTCAATCTCGTAGAAATCGACGCTATAGAGGAACAGTTTGGCCGAGTGTAATCCGCCCAACTGTTGTTTCACGTGTTCGTTAATCATCCGGTAATACGGCACGGTGGATTCCCAGCTCATGCCGCCAATCAACCCTAACGTTTTCATTTCTTCTTCCCTTTTGTCTGCGTGACAAAACCATAACCGACAAAAAGCCCGCAAACAAAGAAAATGTCTGCGGGCTTTTTTTGGGCGAAGGCCAGCGGGAATTAATGCTTGGCCGGGCAATCCTGAACCATTTCGCGACGCTGCATCCAGCGCTGACGCAGCGTGTCGTACAGCCAGTTATACGCCACGGTGTACGGCAGGAAGAACAGGAAGAACCCGATTTCCAGCATAAATGCGTCGAGCAGGCCGATACCCAGCCACAGCGCGGCAATCGGCAGGCCAATCAGAATGAACCCGCCCTCGAAACCCAGCGCGTGAGCAATACGGATTTTCAGCGTTCGCACCACGCGGGTCACCGGCCAGAATTTGTCGAAGAAGGTGTTGTAAATGATGTTCCACACCATCGCCGTCGTCGACAACATGATAGCCAGCGCGCCCATTTCCCAGATCGGTTTATTCAGCGCCCATGCGGCGACCGGGGCTGAGATCAGGACGGCCAGCGTCTCGAAGCCGACGGCATGGAAGATGCGCTCGCCCAATGTTTTCTGAGATGAATTGCGTGTTTGCTTAGACATAAAAACCTGCCTGATTCCTGGTAATTAATGGGTGACGGTTGTCACAGGTGGGCATTATCATCACTAAATGAGATGGATAAAAGATAGTAAGTATCGATAAAATAGATGGATTGAAATCACAGGAGGGTTGCTTATGCGCTATTCACCGGAAGCCCTGACGGCGTTTGTGGAGGCGGCCGACGCCGGATCTTTCTCCGCCGCCGCGCGCAAATTGCGGAAAAGCCAGTCGACAGTCAGCACGGCTATTGCCAATCTGGAAGTGGATTTAGGCGTGACGTTGTTCGACCGTCAAAGCCGCCATCCGGTGCTGACGCCCGCCGGGCAGCGCGTACTGAGCCATGTTCAGGCCATTTTGGCCGCCAGCGAGCGCCTTGATGAGCTTGCCGTGCGTTTATCCACGCAGTCTGAAACCCGTCTGACGTTTGTGCTTTCCGATACCTATCAGCCGACCCATCATGAAGCGCTGCTGCGCCGGTTTGAGCAACGTTATCCGGATATCGAATTTGAGTGTCAGATTGCCGAAGATCAGGACGTCATCGAGCTGTTGCAATCAGGTCGCGCGCATATCGGCATGGTGGAAGCGCAGGCAAGTTATCCGCCAGATATTGGCGCGGCGCGTCTGCCCGAGCAGACGGATATGTCGATTTTTTGCAGCCGTGAACACCCGCTGGCGAAAATTGAGAGCCTGCAACCCGAGCAGTTACACACGTTTCGGGAGCTGTGTTTGCAGCCTTACAGCCGTCGCGAGATGCCGCGCGCGCAGGGCCAGGTGTGGTCTGCGCCCAGTTATCTGATGCTTTTGGAAATGGCGGAACAGGGGTTTGGCTGGGCGACGCTGCCGCACTGGCTGGTGAAGCAGTTCGGGCATGACAAACTGGTGACGCTGCCGTTGCGCGGCTGGCCGAAAAAGATTTCTGTGGATGCAGTGTGGAGCAAGAATAACCAGCCCGGACCGGCGGGAAGCTGGTTCATCGACCAGCTGATTGACCCGCCGGAAACGGACGAAGATTTATTGCCCTGAGTTACGTTTCGCCAGCGATTTTGTCACCGAGCTTAACAGTTCGGGGATGTCCATTTTCGGCAGAACCACTTCAATCCAGGCCATCTGGCGATGCGCACCGGCTTTTTCCATCGCCTCTTTCAGCGCCTGCGGAGAATCAGCCCGCGCGGTGAAAACATCTTTGCCGCCAAACGCCGACGGGAACTGCGTCCAGTTCCACTGCGCGATGTCGTTGTAGCGCTGCGTTTCGCCGTGGATCGCCCGTTCAACCGTATAGCCGTCATTATTAATGACGAAAATCACCGGCGGCAAACCATAGCGGATCGCCGCGCCCAACCCCTGAAGGGTCAGCTGCGCAGAGCCGTCGCCGATAAGCAACACCACGCGGCGCGCGGGAGCCGCAATCTGTACGCCAAACGCGGCGGGCAGCGTAAAACCAATCGAGCCCCACAACGGCTGGACGACAAACTGGCAATCTTCTGGCAGGTTCAGCGCCGCTGCGCCAAAACACGCGGTGCCCTGCTCAGCCACCAGAATATCGCCCGGTTGCAGGAAATCCTGAATCTGCTGCCAGAATTCGTATTGCCCGAAATGCCCTTCGTGCGAGGGAGGCAGCGCCGTGCGTTTCACCGGATAAGGTTGCCAGCCGGAAGCCAGTTCCGCGGTCAGACGATGCAGGACGCTGACGGTTTTAGCCATCGGCAACTGGTGGAAAATCTGTTCACCCACGCGGGCAGAAAATGGCTGGAGATCAATGCATTTGCCGTCGGGGAGTTGCTGGGTAAATCCGGCGGTGATCGTATCGGTAAATTTCACCCCGACGTTAATCACCACATCAGCGCCTTCAATGGCCTCGCGGGTTGACGACGCGCTGGCTGCGCCGGAATAGGTTCCGGCGAAATTCGTTTGCTGCTCGTTAAACAGCCCTTTACCCATCAGCAAGGTGGCGTGCGGCAGCGGCACTTCTTCCATCCACTCTTCCAGCGCGGCTTTGACGTCGAAGCGGTCGGCAAGAAAATCCGCCAGCAGAGAAACGCGTCTTGCGTCGCGCAACTGAGTTTCAGCGGCGGCAACAAAAGCTTCCAGAGAAGATGGCGAAAATGGCGGCTGACGTGTAGGAACCGGATGAGCCCGGGTGCTGACCGGCAACGCAGCGACGTCACTGGGCAGCAAAATATAGCCCGGACGCGAGTGGTAGCTCACTTCTTCAATCACGCGGTCAATTTCAGACAACGCATTTTCCGGCGTCAGCGCGGCTTGCGCGACGCTGACCGGTTGCGACATCCGCATGAAGTGGCCGAAATTGCCGTCACCCAGCGTGTGGTGCATCAGTTCGCCTTTCCACTGCGAGGCCAGCGCCGGTGACCCGACGATATGGATCACCGGAACATATTCGGCAAAACTGCCCGCAACGCCATTGAGCGCGCTCAGTTCGCCCACGCCAAACGTCGTCAGCAGCGCGCCGATACCCTTGGTGCGCGCATATCCGTCTGCACCATACGCGGCGTTAAGTTCATTGGTACAGCCGACCCAGGTGATTTGCTGATGATTAATCACGCTGTCGAGGAATTTCAGGTTGTAATCCCCCGGCACGCCAAACAGCTCGGAGATCCCACTGAATGATAAGCGGTCTAAGAGATAGTCACCTACGGTATATTCATTATCCATGACGATCCTCTGTTAAAAATAGAGTAAGCAGTTAATCCCACTAGCCTAAGTATTACGCCAAACCGGGGAATAGGATATTTATTATTCGAAATAGAATGTGGAAACGCAGAGTTACAGCCTTGCACTGAGATCACGCAGGCGTTTTAGTTCAGCAGTTACGATAATAGAGCGGGAATAAGGATTGTTCCGGATGTGATCTGAATATCTGGAAATGATTGTGAAAGCGCATACACTAAAAAGGCTTTTTACCTCATTCTTACATGATTCATACAATTTAAAAGAAAGGTCTCTATGCCGTATTTAGCGAGTCCAAACCGTTACGAAAAGATGGAATACCGCCGTTGTGGTCAGAGCGGGCTAAAACTGCCTGCTGTTTCCCTTGGCCTCTGGCATAACTTTGGGGATAACGCCCATTTTGAAAATGGCCGGAAGCTTATCCGCCACGCTTTCGACCACGGGATCACACATTTTGACCTCGCCAATAACTACGGTCCGCCTCCGGGTTCTGCCGAACAGCATTTTGGCCGTATTTTGCACGAAGATTTGCTGCCGTACCGCGACGAGCTGATCATCTCTTCCAAAGCCGGTTACACCATGCGGGACGGCCCTTACGGCGACTGGGGCTCGAAAAAATATCTGGTTGCCAGCCTGAATCAAAGCCTGAAACGTATGGGCCTGGATTACGTGGATGTCTTCTACCATCACCGTCCGGATCCTGACACGCCACTGGAAGAAACCATGGCAGCGCTGGATCTGATCGTGCGTCAGGGTAAAGCCCTGTACGTCGGATTATCCAATTATCCGGCAGACCGCGCCAAAGAAGCGTTTGAGATCCTCAAACAGCTCGGCACACCGTGCCTGATCCATCAGCCAAAATACTCGATGTTCGAACGCTGGGTTGAAGCAGATTTGCTCGATACGCTGGCGGATAACGGCGTGGGTTCGATTGCCTTTTCGCCACTGGCGGGCGGCGTGCTGACGGATCGTTATCTGGCGGGCATTCCTGAAGATTCCCGCGCGGCCAGCGACAGTAAATTCCTGACCGCCGACCAGCTGACGGAAGAGAAATTGGCGAAAGTGCGTAAGCTGAATGACATTGCGCAGGCGCGCGGGCAGAAACTTTCCCAGATGGCGCTGGCCTGGGTGCTGCGTGGCGACCGCGTGACGTCCGTGCTGATTGGTGCCAGCAAAACCGGGCAAATCGATGATGCGGTTGGCATGATTGCTAACCGTCATTTCAGCACGGAAGAACTGGCAGCCATCGAAGCTATTTTAGTGTAAACGGTTACCCAACTCCCCCCCAAATTATACGAATTGCGTCAAGGCGGCAATTGAAAGAATCCCGGTCACTTACACGGGTAAGTGACCGGGGTGAATGAAAGCAGCCAACGCAGAGGCGGCTCGTATGATGACGGGGGAGGATCCGTAAGGTTTTCGTTAAGGCAGGTAAATCAATCAAAACAGGATTGTAAGCAATAGAACCCGCTCCCTCTTCCCCTTATAACTGTCAGCATAAATTATAAGGAATCTGGGGCCGTCTATGATTAAGCCAATACTTCTCGGAACATTGCTGTTCGCTTTGCTGCCTGCCGCCGCGCCAGCTGTTCAGGCCAGCAATTTTAGCCTCAATACACCCGGTCTTTCGATCAGCATTGGCGACCGTGACCGTCGCGGTTATTACTGGGATGGATACGACTGGCGCAACCCGAGCTGGTGGAACAGTTACCGTGGCCACAATTATGGTCACCGTGGCCCGCGCGGGGATTACTGGGACGGCTACCGCTGGCGCGATCAGGGCTGGTGGAATCATCGCCATCCGCCACGTCGTCCGATGCCGCCGCCGCGTTATTACCATGGAGACCACGGACGTCCGCATTATGACCACGGGCGTGGTCCGGACAGAGGTCGCGGCCATGATCGCGGACACGGGCACGATCGCGGGCATGACGGCCATCATCACTGATTCAGCGGATAGCAGAAACAAAAACGGGACAGCGCAAACTGTCCCGTTTTTTATGGCTTTAATCTTTCAGCCGGAAATTATTTCAGCATACCGATCAGCAAGTAGAGATTAAGGCTGACGACAATCAGTACGATGATGCGCCCCGCCCACTGCACGGTTTTGGTATTCACCATTTCGCCCATCAGGCTGCGGTTGCCGGTAAACGCCAGCAGCGGCAACAACGCCAGCGCAATCCCGAAACTCAGCAGCACCTGGCTCATGACCAGAATTCGCGTCGCGTCCAGCCCCATCAGAATCACGATAAAAGACGGCATCATGGTGACCGTGCGGCGCACCCACAGTGGAATGTAGAATTTCACAAAGCCCTGCATCACCACCTGACCAGCCAGTGTACCGACCACGGTAGAGGATAAACCGGCGGCGACCAGGCTAAGGCCAAATGTCGTCGCGGCGGCGTGGCCGAGCAGCGGTTGCAGCGTCAGATAAGCTTCATCGAGTTCACTGATCCCGCTGTGCCCGCTGAAATGGAACGCGGCAGCGGCGGTCGCCATCATTGCCAGATTAACGAAACCGGCGATGGTCATTGCGAGACCGACATCGAGTTTTGTCGCGGAATAACGCTGTTCTTTCGATGCCTTTCCGCCTCGCTGAGTCAGCGAAGAGTGGAGATAAATGACATGCGGCATGATGGTCGCGCCCAGCACACCGGCGGCAAGATAGACGGAATCGCTGGTGGGCAGCGCAGGGATCAGCATGCCTTTGCCCAGCGCCACCATGCTTGGCTGCGAAAAGAACAGTTCAACGATATAGGCGGCGGCCACAAACAGCAGCAAACCGGCGATAACCAGTTCCAGCGGTTTTTGCCCACGTTTTTGCAGCCCGAGGATAATAAAGGTGGCAATCCCGGTGAGCACGGCGCCCTGAAGCAGCGTGACCCCGAGAAGTAATTTGAAGCCGATCGCCGCGCCGATAAATTCGGCGAGATCGGTCGCCATCGCGATGATTTCTGCCTGCACCCAGTAAGCCCAGACGGCAGGACGCGGGAAACGGTCACGGATGTGTTCGGCGAGGTTTTTACCGGTGGCGATACCCAGTTTGGCAGATAATAACTGGATCAACATCGCCATAACGTTGGCCCAAACCACCACCCACAGCAACTGGTAACCATACGAGGCACCGGCCTGAATGTTAGTCGCAAAGTTGCCCGGATCGATGTAACCGATGGCGGCAATAAACGCCGGTCCCATCAGTGAAAGCTTCATCTTTCTGGCTGCGCGGCCTGAAGATTCGGCCCGGCTGTTCAGCATAGTCAGTTAACCCTTACGTTTGTTACGCTTACATAAATCATATCTAATTGATAATGATTATCAAGTGCATTTAGAATGATCTGAGTAATTACTCTGATAGGCAGTAGCGTAAGCGGCAAAGTGTGAACTGAGTGGTTAATCATTCTGTGAGCTTTCAGAAAGACTTACAGAACGCTTTTTCCTAAAACAGACATTTACTGGCCAGATTCGGAACGCATTACGGCACATGATAAAACTAGCACAAGAATGCTAACTGTGCTTAGTTTTATTAACATCTTGATTTTTTGTGTGATAGGCCTCGATTTGTTGCAATTCGTGTCCGTAATTTCTATATTTGCAAGCGACTTCACGTTTTAAATGTACGCGTTACATAGAATGTCCGTCGAAATATAGCCTGCCTCTAATTTGGAGCACCCATGTCCCGAATATTGCACTTTGTATTAGCGTTGGCCGTTGTCGCTGCACTCGCTTTACTGGTGAGCCGTGACCGGAAGAATATCCGTTTACGTTTCATTGTTCAGCTGTTGGTCATCGAAGTCTTATTAGCCTATTTCTTCCTGAACTCTTCAATCGGTTTAGGTTTTGTGAAAGGCTTCTCAGACTTGTTTGAGAAATTATTAGGATTCGCTGCGGAAGGGACCGGCTTCGTATTTGGAGGCATGAGCGATAAAGGATTAGCGTTCTTCTTCTTGAAAGTCTTGTGTCCGATCGTGTTCATTTCTGCACTGATCGGTATTTTACAACACATTCGCGTACTGCCTTTCGTCATCCGTATCATCGGTACGGTCTTGTCGAAAATTAATGGCATGGGAAAACTGGAATCTTTCAACGCCATCAGCTCCCTGATTTTGGGTCAGTCAGAAAACTTTATCGCGTATAAAGATATTCTGAGCAAAATGTCTGAAAAACGTATGTACACCATGGCAGCCACAGCCATGTCGACAGTGTCTATGTCGATTGTGGGTGCGTACATGACCATGCTGGAACCGCGCTTCGTTGTTGCTGCGCTGGTGCTCAACATGTTCAGTACCTTCATCGTACTGTCGTTAATCAACCCTTATAAAGTTGATTCAGAAGAAGACCTGCAAATCGGTAACACGCATCAGGGTCAGAGCTTCTTTGAAATGCTGGGTGAATACATCCTGGCCGGTTTCAAAGTGGCGATCATCGTTGCAGCCATGTTGATTGGTTTCATCGCACTGATTTCCTGCCTGAATGCGCTGTTCGACGTGGTGTTCGGTATCACCTTCCAGGGCGTGCTGGGTTATGTCTTCTATCCATTCGCATGGATGATGGGTGTGCCAAGCCACGAAGCCTTGCAGGTCGGCAGCATCATGGCAACCAAACTGGTTTCCAATGAATTCGTTGCGATGCTGGATCTGCAAAAAGTAGCGACCGAACTGTCACCACGCGGTGTGGGCATCCTGTCCGTCTTCCTGGTGTCTTTCGCGAACTTCTCGTCTATCGGTATCGTGGCCGGCGCTATCAAAGGCCTGAACGAACACCAGGGCAACGTGGTTTCACGCTTCGGCCTGAAACTGCTGTACGGCTCAACCCTGGTCAGCGTGTTGTCAGCTTCTATCGCGGGTCTGGTACTGGCGTAAGCAAGCAGCAACAGAAAGACAAAGAAAGGCGCTCCGGCGCCTTTTTTTATGTCTGCAATTCAGGGAACAAAAGGGGCAGGACCGAAAGGGATAGAACAGAAAGCAAAAAACCCGCCGAAGCGGGTTTCTTTAATATTTGGTGGAGATAAGCGGGATCGAACCGCTGACCTCTTGCATGCCATGCAAGCGCTCTCCCAGCTGAGCTATACCCCCACACGAGGTCGTCCACATTGTACTTCTTGTGTTCCCTTTTGAGGAACAAACCAACTGACTCTGGTAAGAAAGTTGGTGGAGATAAGCGGGATCGAACCGCTGACCTCTTGCATGCCATGCAAGCGCTCTCCCAGCTGAGCTATACCCCCAATTCATGCCCGTAAAAACGGGTGAACGGGGCGCATAATATGAAACGCAGTCTGGCCTGTCAACGGCTAAATCCGTTTCTGGAATCAAGCGCTGAAAAAGCCGCCAAATCTCGCATTTCACAGGGAAAAAAGCCCTGTCCTCACGGAAATTTCCCGCAGGATGCATTGTTTTACAATTTGCCCGTCAGCCCGCATTCCAACTAGCTTTTTGATCTGCATAAGCATTTTCTTAACATCTATGTCCGAATGATTAATGGAATGTTAGCAGACTATGAAAATCGTCTTGTTTTGGGATAAATCTCAGAATAGACTGCTCGCGCAATAATCATAACTTACACCATTCGAGCTATCTCATGTCCTTGTATTCACCTAAAGAAATCGCAACCATCGCTGTCACGGCAGGCGTTAATAAAAGCCATGCTTCCGTGTTGAATTTGTTAATTTTGGGCTTCCTGGCTGGCGCATTCATCGCCACCGGTTTCCTGCTGGATCTGCACGTAATAGGGACGTTACCTGCATCCTGGGGTTCATTCAGTAACTTGCTGGGCGCCGCCGTATTCCCGGTGGGTATCATCCTGACCGTCTTAGCAGGGGGAGAACTGCTGACCGGTAACATGATGACCTTACCGATCGCCTGGTTTGCACGTCAGATCAGCCTCTACGCCGTTCTGCGCAACTGGTTCTGGGTCACCCTCGCTAACCTGCTTGGCAGCCTGGCCGTGGCCTATTTCTTCGGTCACGTTCTCGGTCTGACCGAAGGCGCGTTCCTGAGCAAAACCGTCGCCACCGCCACCGCAAAAGTGAATGCAGACTTTATGCACACCTTCATTTCCGGTATCGGCTGCAACTGGCTAGTGTGCCTGGCGATCTGGCTGGCCTTCGCCAGTAAAGAAGTCGGCGGTAAAGTGATCGGGATGTGGTTCCCGGTGATGGCGTTCGTGGCGATCGGCTTCCAGCACGTCGTTGCAAACATGTTCATCGTGCCTGCGGCAATTTTTGCCGGTGCGCTAAGCTGGTCACAGTACTTCCCGAACTTCGCAGCCGTATTCCTCGGCAACGCGGTCGGCGGCGCGGGCTTCGTGGGTCTGATGTATTTCCTGGCCTACCGCCCTACCGTTGCAGCACCTGCGACTGAACAACGTTAATTCGCTCTGACGTTTACTACACATTAAAAAAGCCAGCCGGTTTCCCGCGCTGGCTTTTTTTTACTTCATCACTCTTGAGAATGAATCGAAAGAAAACTTACTGCTGCTGGGTTTCACGCTCAGCGATAAAGGCTAACGCCATGTCGATACGCGCCAGCACACGGCTCTGACCGATAGCGTGAACCGTTACGTCAACGCCCGGAGACTGACCGGCACCGGTGACAGCAACGCGCAGTGGCATGCCGACTTTACCCATCCCGACTTCCAGTTCATCCGCCGTGCCCTGAATCGCATGGTGAATGTTTTCAGCCGTCCAGTCAGTAATCGCAGCCAGTTTCGCGCGAACCACTTCCAGCGGCTGACGAGCCACAGGACGCAGGTGTTTCTTCGCCGCATCGGCATCGAATTCTGCGAAATCTTCGTAGAAGTAACGGCAGGACTCCGCCATTTCTTTCAGTGTTTTGCAACGCTCGCCCAGCAAGGTCACGATTTCGAACAGCTGCGGACCGTTACGGGTTTCAATACCAGCCTGCTCAACGTGCCACAGCAGGTGCGTCGCGACGTATTGCGGATCCATCGTATTGATGTAGTGATGGTTCAGCCATTGCAGTTTCTCAGTGTTAAACGCACTGGCAGATTTGCTGACGTTTTCCAGAGAGAACAGTGCTTTCATTTCGTCACGGCTGAAGATTTCCTGATCGCCATGGGACCAGCCCAGACGCACCAGATAGTTCAGCAGCGCTTCCGGCAGATAGCCATCATCGCGATATTGCATAACGCCGACCGCGCCATGACGTTTGGACAGTTTTTTGCCGTCGTCGCCCAGAATCATGGAAACGTGCGCGTAAACCGGTACCGGTGCGCCTAGCGCTTTCAGGATGTTGATCTGACGCGGGGTGTTATTGATATGGTCTTCGCCACGGATCACGTGGGTAATTTCCATATCCCAGTCATCCACCACAACGCAGAAGTTGTAAGTCGGAGAACCGTCGGTACGGCGGATGATCAGATCATCAAGCTCGTCGTTGCTGAATTCGATCGGGCCGCGGATCTGGTCGTCGAAAATAACAGAACCTTCCTGCGGGTTACGGAAACGCACCACGCAAGGCTCATCAGCGGCGTGATGTTCGTGGCTGTCGCGGCAACGACCGTCATAACGCGGCTTCTCGTTATTGGCCATCTGATGTTCGCGCAGCGCTTCCAGACGCTCTTTAGAGCAATAGCATTTATACGCCGTGCCATTTTCCAGCATTTCATCAATCACCGCGTTATAACGGTCAAAGCGTTTGGTCTGGAAATACGGGCCTTCATCCCAGTCCAGATTCAGCCAGTTCATGCCATCCATAATCGCGTCGATCGCTTCCTGAGTGGAACGTTCGAGATCGGTGTCTTCGATACGCAGCACAAACTCACCGCCAAGGTTGCGGGCAAAGAGCCAGGAATAGAGCGCGGTACGGGCGCCACCGACGTGCAGGTAGCCGGTCGGGCTTGGGGCAAAACGGGTTTTGATTTTCATCTGGGTGCAACCTTAATAACGCAACGCTGAATAACGTCGCTATCAATTAACAAAAAGTGGCTGACATTCTACCACTCTGCCCTGATTCCTCAACGCTGATACAGGGGCAGTGACCTTGTTTAAGGCCATGAATGCGTAAAGAATCGACTACGCGGGCGAGAAACGCGTCAGGTTGACTAAAAATAAACCGAACGATCATTTTTGTTTTTAAAAAGCGTTGACGTTATTTCAAGTATCCCTATAATGCGACTCCATCACGACGGGGGCGATTAGCTCAGTTGGTAGAGCATCTCCTTTACACGGAGGGGGTCGGCGGTTCGAGCCCGTCATCGCCCACCACTCTTTAAGAGTGCCGCGTTGTGATAAGTAGGAAGAATTGAGAAATGGGCGATTAGCTCAGTTGGTAGAGCATCTCCTTTACACGGAGGGGGTCGGCGGTTCGAGCCCGTCATCGCCCACCATTTCTCAGCAAGTTTCTTCTTACATGGGGAAGTACCCAGAAGTGGGCGATTAGCTCAGTTGGTAGAGCATCTCCTTTACACGGAGGGGGTCGGCGGTTCGAGCCCGTCATCGCCCACCACTTCTGCGGGCCGTTAGCTCAGTTGGTAGAGCAGTTGACTTTTAATCAATTGGTCGCTGGTTCGAATCCAGCACGGCCCACCAATTCAGAGAAAAGCGCCTTTAAGCGCTTTTTTCGTTTCTGTTATCCGGAAGTTAAACCGTGATGGAGGCGAACCAGCTGCTGGTTCGAGCCGAGCGAAGCGAGACGACAACGCGCCAGCGTTGCCCGCAGGGTGAGGCCGAAGGCCGAATCAATCCAGCACGGCCCACCGCTCTTTACAGACGGGACGTAGAGAAAAGCGCCTTTAGGCGCTTTTTTCGTTTCTGCCATCCGGAAGTTATATCCTCCCCTCCGCTATTCCAGTTTGAACATCGGCACGACTTTATTGTGTAGTGCGGGATTATCGCTTTCGTCTTTCAGATTCACCCCGGACAGCTGGCGGTGGAATGATTGTTCGAGCAGCCACGCAAGTTTAAATGCCGCCTGCGGGTAGTCCAGCCCTTCCGGACGCACGTTTGAAATGCAATTGCGTTCTGATTCCAGCCTTTTGGTGTGCGGCCCCCAGGTCATATAAATCCCCAGGCTGTCCGGTGAGGATAACCCCGGACGTTCTCCAATCAGAATCGCTACCGCTCTGGCTTTCATCACCTGCGCAATGTCATCGCCTAATGCCACACGCGACTGATGCGCCAGCACCACGGGCCCGAGTTTCAGCCCAAGCGTCTGTAAATACGGCAACAGTGCTGCGATGAGCGGAACAGCCTGACGATGCACGGCCTTGGACGACAAACCGTCGGCGACGACCAGCACAATATCGGCCGGTTCATCCGCCTTTTCATTCAATGCCAGACGGCTGCTTTCCGAAAGTTTACGCCCCAGATCTGGCCGGCACAGATACGTTGCCCGATCAGGCGCGGCGCTGGCGACGGTCAGCGTTTGCAGCCCCAGTGCTTCGAGTTCGGGTTCCAGCTGCTGACTGTCAAAAGGCTGATGTACAGCGTCACGCGCCTGCGCATGCGCTAGACCAAAGCGCAGCAGTTCATCGGTGGGCAAACTTGAGCCCGTGCGCCCCAGTGCGATACGCGCCGCGGTAAATTGCCGCAGCGTTTCCCACGGGTTGCTATGCACCAGCGGCGAAAGTTCTTGCCCTTTTTCTTTGCTCATCACAACGGGCCTCAGATTAATTGCGGTAACTGGCGCAGTAACGGATGCGATGCGCGGGTGTCCTGCAACGCGCCCTGCGGATCAATAATTTTCATTTTCTCCAGCCAGACGGCAAATTCCGGCGCATGTTTCAGCCCCAGCAGTTCGCGGATGTACAGCGCGTCGTGGAAAGAGGTGCTCTGATAATTGAGCATGATGTCATCCGCGCCCGGCACACCAATCAGGAAAGTCAGCCCGGCGGTGCCCAGCAGCGTCAGCAGCGTATCCATATCGTCCTGATCGGCTTCGGCGTGGTTGGTGTAACACACGTCGCAGCCGAGCGGCACGCCCAGCAGTTTTCCGCAAAAATGGTCTTCCAGCCCGGCGCGGATAATTTGCTTACCGTCATACAGATATTCCGGCCCGATAAAGCCGACCACCGTATTAATCAGTAACGGCGAAAAATGCCGGGCAATGGCGTACGCGCGCGCTTCGCAGGTTTGCTGATCGACACCAAAATGCGCATTTGCCGACAGACAACTGCCCTGCCCCGTTTCGAAATACATGACGTTGTCACCCAGCGTCCCGCGTTTCAGACTGAGCGCCGCCTGTTGCGCTTCAGCCAGCAGCGCCAGATTAATGCCAAAACCGGTGTTCGCCGCTTCCGTTCCCGCAATCGACTGAAAGACCAGATCGACCGGCGCACCGCGCTCGACCAGCTTGATAGTATTGGTGACGTGCGTCAGTACGCATGATTGCGTCGGGATCTCGAACCGCGAAATGATGTCATCGAGCATATAATTGAGATTTTCCAGCAACGGCAAACTGTCACTGGCGGGATTAATGCCAATCACCGCATCGCCGGAACCGTAAAGCAAACCGTCGAGCATGCTGGCCGCAATGCCCTGCAAATTATCGGTAGGATGATTAGGTTGCAGGCGCACGCTCATGTGCCCCGGCAGCCCGATCGTGTTGCGGAACCGGGTAATCACCCGGCATTTTTTGGCGACCAGAATCAGATCCTGATTACGCATCAGCTTGCTGACCGCCGCCGCCATTTCCGGCGTAATGCCCTTTGCCACGGCGGCCAGCGTGAAGCTGTCAGTTTTTTCACTGAGCAGCCAGTCACGGAAATCACCCACAGTCAGATGGGAAATCGCGGCAAACGCCGCGACGTCATGTGTATCAACAATCAGCCGGGTGACTTCATCCTCTTCATAGGGCACCAGCAGTTGTTGCAGGAACGTCTTGAGCGGAACCTCCGCCAGCGCCATTTTTGCCGCCATACGCTCTTCCGCGCTGGTGGCTGCCACTTCAGCCAGATAATCCCCCGACCGCGCCGGGGACGCTTTTGCCATCAGTTCGCGTAAATCCGCAAACTGATAGCGGCGGTGGCTCAATGTCGTCTGAAACATAGCACTCCTTAGCAGGCCGGATTATTTGCCATTTTTGGCCGGAACCGGCTGTAGCCCGCGTAATTGCAGATCTTCAGCGGCATCGGCGCGAGCCTGATGGGTCAGGCGGAACCAGGCGTAAGCCAGCAACATCATGGCGGCGAAGATCATAAACAGTAAGGTGTTGTAGTAGATCATAGCGATAAGACAGACTACTGCCAGAACCAGCGCCAGTGCCGGCGCAAAAGGATAGAGTGGCGCACGGAACGGACGGATCAGGTTCGGTTCGCTGCGACGCAGTTTGAACAATGCGGCCATCGAAATGATGTACATCACAATCGCGCCAAACACCGACATTGTCACGATATTCGCCGTCAGCGGTTGCCCGCCAATCACAATCAGTGAATCAGAGAAAATCGCCGCAATCCCAACCACGCCACCGGCAATAATGCCCAGATGCGGCGTCTGGAAACGCGCATTCACACTCGACAGCCGTTTAGGCAGATAACCCGCCCGCGCCAGCGCAAAAATCTGCCGTGAATACCCCATGATGATGCCGTGGAATGACGCGATCAGGCCGAACAGCCCCAGCCACACCAGCATGTGCAACCAGCCGCTGTTGCTGCCGACAATCAGTTTCATCGCCTGCGGTAACGGGTCGTTGATGTTCGAAAGCTTGGTCCAGTCGCCCACGCCACCGGCAAACAGCATGACGCCCAGCGCGAGAACGGTCAGGGTCAGGATCCCACCGATAAACG
Source organism: Rahnella selenatireducens (assembly GCF_046449555.1). Classification (NCBI taxonomy): domain Bacteria; kingdom Pseudomonadati; phylum Pseudomonadota; class Gammaproteobacteria; order Enterobacterales; family Yersiniaceae; genus Rahnella; species Rahnella selenatireducens. The sequence goes on along the minus strand of NZ_JBKEZJ010000003.1, from coordinate 12,613 downwards.
CTTTCGGAATGGTGCGCTGCGGATCTTTGGCTTCTTCTGCGGCCATCGATGCGCCTTCAATTGCCAGGAAGAACCAGATGGCGAAAGGAATGGCGGCGAAAATGCCGGAGAATGCTGCCGGGCTGAAGGTATCGCTGCCCGCCCAGCCGCCGTGTACGAAGTTCGCCATCTCAAAGCCCGGCGCAACGACGCCCATAAAGACCAGCAATTCAAATATCGCCAGCAGCGTCACCAGCAATTCAAACGTTGCCGCAATGCTGACGCCCAAAATATTGAGCACCATAAAGACGATGTACGCGCCAACCGCCACCCATTTCGGCTCAATTGCCGGAAACTGCACGTTGAGATAGGCACCAATCGCCATGGCAATCGCGGGTGGCGCAAAAACAAATTCCACCAGCGTGGCAAATCCGGCAACAAATCCACCCGTCGGACCAAACGCGCGGTAAGCGTAAGCGAAAGGCCCGCCCGCATGCGGAATCGACGTGGTGAGCTCGGTGAAGCTAAAAATAAATGCACAATACATGGCGGCAATCACCAGTGCGGTGATAAGAAATCCCAGCGTGCCCGCCTGCGCCCAGCCGTAACTCCAGCCAAAATATTCGCCGGAAATAACCAGCCCGACGGCAATGCCCCAAAGTTTAAAACTGCCCAGCGTACGCTTTAAAACAGGTGTGACTTTCGTGGTTTGCATATGTGATCCCCTGCCCGGTGATAATGCAATTATTGTTCAAAGAGTATTTCAGCTGTCTTGCCCGCAGGGGATATTGCAAAGGCTGTACCACTTAAGAAATCCAGAACCGGCGCGGCCTGTAGCCCACCCTCTCGCATTTTTGCTTCATTTTGGCGCGAAGACGGAAAATGCATTGCCCGAAACGGTGCGTGGGAAAATGTCATCCACAGACGCTACAATTTGAGCTCATCAAAACGGGAGGTTTCGCGTGACGGAAATGGAACAACAAATTATAACCTGGCTGGCCGAGGAGCCGCTGCACCTGAAAGCGCTGTTGCAGGTCAGGGAGCTGGAACTCAATGATGCATGGCTGGCGGCGGGGTTCGTCCGCAATCTGGTCTGGGACCGGCTGCATGGCTACGCGCAGGCCACGCCGCTCAATGACATCGACGTGGTGTATTTCAGTCGCGAAGATTGCAGCGCACAGGCCGACGAACGTTACGAACAACGTCTGATAAAAGGTTCGCCCGAATTACCCTGGTCGGTGAAAAATCAGGCGCGCATGCATGAGCGCCACGGGCACGCGCCCTATTCTTCCAGCGCAGAAGCGATGAGCCATTGGGTGGAAGTAGAAACGGCGATTGGCGCGAGGATGAATGCTGACGGACTGATTGTACTGAACGCGCCTTTAGGGCTGGAGGGGCTGTTTGCCTTTAGTATCACGCCGAATCCGCGCCACGGCATTCCGGCTGTTTTTGCGCAACGCGTAAATGACAAAGGCTGGCTGACATTGTGGCCTGAGCTGAAAGTGCAAGAAATACGTTAACATTGTAAGGAATATGAAAACTCAATAAAGCCGGGCTGATGGCTGCCGATACCTGTTAAGCACTCTTACGTGCAAAATTTGATGAAAACACCGTTATAACAACACAGTGAGGCATTATGACTACTATCAGCGCCACCAGCAGTTCGGTGAGCCCGGCGTCCACCAGTGACTCCGGCAGCTCAAGCCAGATTGCTCAGTTAACCAAACAGATTGCGAAGCTAACTGAACAGGTCAAAAACCTGAGCAGCTCCGGCGGCAGCTCTGAAGACGTTCAGCAACAACAGGAACTTCTGCAACAACAGATCGAATTGCTGCAACAGCAAATTGCGCAAATCGAACAACAGCAAGCTCAGAAAGCACTTCAGCAGCAACAACAGCAACAAGCCGCCGCTGAAACGAAGAAAGAAGGCGTGAACAAACCGTCCGACACGAACGCCATCGATATCTACGTCTGATCGAAGTAAATATCCAAACAGCCAGCAAGGCGTCAGAAACCGAAAACGCCCTGCTGGTTGCGTTTTTCCCTCAGTAAATCCGCCTGCTCTTTTACGACCTGCCAGATGGCCTGTGCCGCCGGCGAGAGCGACCGGTTCTTACGTTTTACCAGCATCAGCACCCGGTTAATTTCAGGCACCAGCGGTTTTATGGCCAGACGGCTGCCTTCCGGCATCGGAAGCGCCAGTGCGGGCAACACGCTGATCCCGATCCCTGCTTCAACCATCGGGAATAACGTGGCCGGATGACCAATTTCCTGCGCGATTTCTGCTTTCACTTTCTGCGCTTTCAGTGCGCCGTCGATGAGTATGCGGCTACCTGACGCGTAATCCTGCAACACCAGTTTGCAGCCGTTGAGCGACGGCCAGCTGACAGCGGTTTGCGCAGCAAAAGGATGATCCTCGCGGCAGAGCAGCAAAAAAGGCTCATGCAAGATCGGTTCACAGTCGAGATCCGTACTCTCACCGGGATCGATCACAATACCGAAATCCACTTCTGCATTTCTCACGCTGCTCAGCACCAGCTGCTGCGCCTGATCACGCAGTAATATCCGAATATCCGGGTATTGCTTCTGACCGCTGGCGATACATTGTGGCATCAGTTGCGCGGAAATGGTCTGGCTGGAGGCGATTCTGACGCGGCCATTGTGCTGTGTTCCGAAACTCCGGGTATCGAGCAGCATCGCGTGCAGTTCGTCGAGCAACGGCTCCACCCGCTTTGACAAACTCAGCCCCGCGCTGGTCAGCACAACTTCGCGCGTTGTGCGGTCCAGCAAGCGGACACCCATTTCGGCTTCCAGCTCTTTCAAACTGTGACTGACGGCTGACTGTGAAAGACCGATCGCTTCCCCTGCCCGGCTGAAGCTGCCATAGCGTGCTACCGCAACAAAAACCCGAAGCTGCCTGAGAGAGTAATTCATGAATTTTCCACATCAATGGATTAAATAAATCAATTTTTTAATTGTATCGCAAACGCTCAAAATAGCGGAATTCCATTACGACTTCTCAGAGAATCCGCATGCGCTTCTTACCCGATCGTTTCACCTTAACGCTAATCGCCACTGTTTTACTCGCCACATTCTTTCCTGCCAGCGGGATGTTTGTTGCCTTTTTCAACAACCTGACCATTTTCGCCATCGGCTTGTTGTTCTTTATGCATGGCGCCAAACTGTCGCGCGAAGCTATTTTTCAGGGCAGCAATAATTGGCGGCTACATTTATGGGTGATGTTCAGTACGTTTATTCTGTTCCCGATCCTCGGCCTGCTGTTCCAGTGGTGGCATCCGGTTGACGTCAGCCCGCAGATTTACAGCGGGTTTGTGTATCTGTGTATTTTGCCAGCGACCGTTCAGTCAGCTATCGCATTCACTTCTCTGGCGGGAGGAAACGTCGCGGCGGCGGTGTGCAGCGCCTCAGCGTCCAGCCTGCTGGGCATTTTTGTTTCGCCGCTGCTGGTCAGTTTGCTGATGCATGTTCAAGGGGAAACGAGCAACGGGCTGGAGCAGGTCGGGCATATTGTACTGCAACTGCTGGTGCCGTTTATCGCCGGGCATTTGCTGCGTCCGCTGATTGGCGGTTTTGTGGAACGTCACCGCAAGATGATCGGCAAAACCGACCAGACGTCGATCCTCCTGGTGGTGTATTCAGCGTTCAGTGAAGCCGTCACGCAGGGGATCTGGCATCAGGTGGGCATCGGTTCCCTGCTGTTTATCGTGGCGTTCAGTCTGGTGCTGCTGGCCTTCATTCTGGTGATCAATACCTACGCCGCGCGCTGGCTGGGATTCAGTAAACCGGATGAAATTACCATTGTGTTCTGCGGATCGAAAAAGAGTCTGGCGAACGGCATTCCGATGGCCAATATCCTCTTCCCGGTGAGTGCGATTGGGATGATGGTTCTGCCGCTGATGATTTTTCATCAGGTACAGCTGATGACCTGTGCGGTGCTGGCGAAACGCTATCAGAAAAAACAAAAAGAAGTGGCGCTCAGACAGATGCAGGTGACCGAGTAATGTCAAAAATAAACGCGCTGAAATCAGCGCCTTTATTATCAGGATGAAGTGTTGTTAATCGTCCGTGCCGCCCAACCCCGGTCCGTTGCGGCGCAACGGATTAATCAGGCTTTGCAGCCCTTCGCTTTTAATCGCCAGCGTCAGCTGCATCAGTTCGCCGAGTTTCCCCTCCGGAAATTCATCTTTGCGGGCGAACCACAGCAGATATTCCTCAGGCAAATCAATTAGCACCCTTCCGGCATATTTGCCAAAAGGCATCACCGTATTGGCGATTTTAATCAGATCTTCTTTTTCCATTTTAGTCGCCCAGCAGGCGGATCATCTCCGCTTCGTCGATGACTTCGATGCCCAGTTCCTGCGCTTTCGCCAGTTTTGATCCCGCCGCTTCACCGGCGATCACCAGATCAGTTTTCTTTGACACGCTGCCGGACACTTTTGCCCCCAGCGTAGTCAGACGATCTTTCGCTTCATCGCGCGACAAAACAGACAACGACCCGGTCAGCACCACGGTTTTACCGGCGAACGGACTGTCGATTTCTTCAGGCACAATGACCTGAACGTCCGGCCAGTGAATGTTAATTTCCGGGCTCAGCAATTCGTCGATCACCTGCTGGTTATGTTCTTCGGACAGGAAATTCACGACGTGTTTCGCCACAACATCACCGACGTCCGGCACGGTTTTCAGCGATTCAATATCCGCGGCTTTCAGTGCGTCGACTGAGCCGTAATGCGCTGCAAGATTGGCTGCCGTGGCTTCGCCCACTTCACGGATGCCCAGCGCATACAGGAACCGCGCCAGCGTGGTTTCTTTGGCTTTTTCCAGCGCATTCACCACATTTTGGGCTGATTTCGGCCCCATGCGATCCAGCCCGGTGAGCTTGCCGGCGGTCAGACGGAACAGATCAGCCGGATTTTTGACGTACTCTTTTTCCACCAGCTGATCGATAATTTTGTCGCCCATACCGTCAACGTCCAGCGCGCGGCGGGAGACGAAATGCTTGAGAGCCTCTTTGCGTTGCGCACCACAAATCAGGCCAGCGGTACAACGGGCAACGGCTTCGCCTTCGACACGCTCAACGTCTGAATGACAGACCGGACAATGCGTCGGGAAAACCACTTCACGGGCATCCTCCGGACGTTCATCCAGCACGACGCCCACCACCTGCGGAATAACATCCCCGGCGCGGCGGACGATCACAGTATCGCCGATACGCAGGCCAAGGCGCTCAATTTCATCTGCATTATGCAGTGTCGCATTGCTGACCATTACGCCCGCCACCAGCACTGGCTCCAGACGGGCAACCGGTGTAATCGCGCCGGTGCGTCCGACCTGAAACTCGACGTCTTTCACCAGCGTAATCTGTTCCTGCGCCGGGAATTTAAACGCCGTTGCCCATCGCGGTGCGCGCGCCACAAAGCCCAGCGTTTCCTGAATATCCAGAGAATCAATTTTGACTACCACGCCGTCGATATCAAAACCGAGCGACGGGCGATCGGCTTCAACCTGACGGTAAAACGCCAACACGTCGTCGCTGCCGGTACACACACGGACGCGATCGCTGACCGGCAATCCCCAGGCTTTAAGCTGTTGCAGACGATCATAATGACTGCGTGGCAGTCCACCGCCTTCCAGCAGCCCCACGCCGTAGCAGAAGAAAGTCAGCGGTCGTTTGGCAGTGATGCGCGGATCGAGCTGGCGCAAAGAACCTGCCGCCGCATTACGCGGGTTAGCGAACACTTTCCCGCCGGTGCGTCGTGCTTCTTCATTCATCGCTTCAAAGCCCGGCTGCGGCATAAAGACTTCGCCACGCACTTCCAGGCGCTCAGGAATATTGTCACCGTGCAGACGCAGCGGAATGGCGCGGATGGTGCGCACATTGGCCGTGATGTTCTCGCCGGTTGTGCCGTCACCGCGCGTTGCCGCCTGCACCAGTTCGCCATTTTCATACAGCAAACTGACCGCCAGACCGTCGAGCTTCAGCTCACAGCAGAATGTCAGCGGTTCAGTGGTTTTCAGCCGGTCCTGAACGCGTTTATAAAACGCCAGATAGCTTTCTTCATCGAAAACGTTGTCCAGCGACAGCATCGGCACACGGTGTTTCACCTGCTCAAAAGCCGATAGCGGCGCGGCACCCACGCGCTGAGTCGGTGAGTCAGCGGTAATCAGTTCAGGATGCGCGGTTTCCAGCTCGCGCAGTTCGCGCATTAACCGGTCATATTCGGCATCCGGCACTTCCGGGGCATCCAGAACGTGATACTGATATTCGTGATGACGCAGCTGAGTGCGTAAATGATTGATCTGTTGTTCGATAGTGGCCATGACTCACCGTGGAGATAAAAAACCCCCGGCAAGCGGGGGTTAGGGGAATGGGTGTTTCACGAACGCCAGAATCAGGCGGTCGCCTCGAGGACCTCACGGATCCGCGCTTTGTAAGTTTCCAGCTTCTGCGGCGTAATCATACGACGCTCATCATCAAGCACCATCGCACCGACATCATCGGCAATACGCTGGGCTGACTGCAGCAGCAATTTGAAGTTCTGATGCGCATCGCCGTAGCAAGGCACCATCATGAACAACGTAACGCCAGGGGTGGAGAAGTCGGACATATTGTCAGGATCAAACGACCCCGGTTTGACCATATTGGCCAGACTGAACAATACCGGACCGCTGCCAGCAGGGCTGACGTGACGATGGAAAATATTCATCGCGCCAAACTGGAAGCCGGACTGAAGCACGCTGTTAAGCAACACTTCACCGCCAATCACGCCGCCCTGATGCGCTGCAACGTGCAGAACCAGAACAGTCTCTTTCAGTTTAGCTTTCTCTGCCGGCGCTTCTTCAGCAGGTGCAAAAGGCGCAGGCTGAGGTTCAGCTCTCGCAGCCGGTGCGGCCTCGGCATGAATTTCCTGCGGTGGAACCGGCGCGTGCGGTTTTACCTCAGGGGCAAAATCAGCGACAGGTTCGTGACGCAGGGCCTCAGGTTCAGCGGCGGAATAACCACTGAGCAACGGATCTTCCTGCACAGCATGCTGTTGCGGACGAACGGTTGGTTGAGGACGGGCAACAGGCGCTGGCTGCTCAGGCGTAACCTGCGGCTGACGTGGCGGTGCAGTCTGTTCCGGTTCTTCGTCATACTGACCGAAAGCCGGTTCATCCTGAGGATAAGCAGAACGCACGCGCACTTCCCCCACTCCATCGACAAAATCATCAGACGGAGATTGCTCCCGTTCTTTTTTCACACGTTTAGCTGGGCGATCACGAAAAAGCGAAGAGCGTTCTTTACGGCTGGTCCACAAACCGTGTAACAACAACGCTATTATGGCGATCGCGCCAACAACGATTAATATCAGACGCAAATCCTGCATCATTGCTATCTCTGTTGTTCTAATTCATTGCCACCACGGCAAACATTCACAATATTAACTCTATTTGCCCACGTAGATAAGTGCAAGTCTCGACTCTACTTTCTGCTAATAAATAGGGTAGTTGCACCTTTTTTTGCTGTTTTTTCAGCCAATCCACTGCTAGCCAGTGGAAAATCATACCGATATGATAGCCCATGTCATTCAACTCAGAGAGAAAATTTCGTTTATGACTTCATCGCAAAGCGCCAGACAAGAAAACGGCGTGCATTATTTCAAACAGGGCTGGACGCTCATTTCCTTACCCGGGATACGACGTTTTGTGATTTTACCGCTGGCCGTGAACGTTGTCCTGATGGGCGGCGCGTTCTGGTGGCTGTTTACCAAACTGGGAGAGTGGATCCCGGCAATGATGAGCAAAGTCCCGGCCTGGCTCAGCTGGCTGGATTATCTGGTCTGGCCGATCGTCGTGCTTTCCGTGCTGCTGGTGTTCAGCTATTTTTTCAGCACGATTGCTAACTGGATAGCCGCGCCATTCAGTGGATTACTCGCGGAACAGCTCGAGGCACGCCTGACCGGAAAACCGCTGCCTGACAGCGGTATCTGGGACATCATGAAAGATCTGCCGCGCATTATGAAACGCGAATGGCAGAAACTGGCGTATTACCTGCCCCGCGCGGTGCTGTTGTTTGCATTGTATTTCATTCCAGTGATTGGCCAGACTATCGCGCCGGTGCTGTGGTTCTTCTTCAGCGCGTGGATGGTCGTGATTCAGTATTGCGACTACCCGTTCGACAACCACAAAGTCAGCTTTGCCGATATGCGCCGCTCGCTCGGCAGCAACAAAATCGACAACATGCAGTTTGGCTCGCTGGTCAGCCTGTTCACGATGATCCCGGTGTTGAATCTGGTGATCCTGCCCGTCGCCGTTTGCGGAGCCACCGCCATGTGGTGCGACCGTTACCGCGCGGTGTATGTAAAAAATAATATCGATGTTAATACCACGCGAACATAGCGGCGCAATCCGCATCCCGACCCTTTTTTTCCTCAACAGCCGCCTCCGTGCGGCTGTTTGCTATGCTTGACTTTTTTATCCCAAACTTATTTCTTAATAACGGATCGGTATAGCAAATACCAAAACCTTACTTCACTCGGAAAGCCGTTCGCGTATGCTTTTCTGATTCCCACTAATTTCATAGTGTTGAAAGCTTCACACCGTGAATATTTCATACAGTTAAAGGACGGGTTATGAGCAAGATCTATGAAGACAATTCATTAACAATTGGCCACACGCCACTGGTTCGCCTGAACCGCATCGGTAATGGTCGCATCCTGGCTAAGGTCGAGTCGCGTAACCCGAGCTTCAGCGTCAAATGCCGTATCGGCGCAAATATGATTTGGGATGCCGAAAAACGCGGCATTCTGAACAAAGATATCGAACTGGTAGAACCGACCAGCGGGAACACCGGGATTGCACTGGCGTACGTTGCAGCCGCGCGCGGTTACAAACTCACGCTGACTATGCCGGAAACCATGAGCGTTGAACGCCGTAAGCTGCTGAAAGCACTGGGTGCAAACCTGGTTCTGACTGAAGGCGCGAAGGGCATGAAAGGCGCGATTGCGAAAGCCGAAGAAATTCAGGCCAGCGATCCGGATCGTTACCTCATCCTTCAGCAGTTCAGCAACCCGGCCAACCCGGCGATCCACGAACAAACCACCGGCCCGGAAATCTGGGAAGATACCGATGGCGCGGTTGACGTGCTGATTGCAGGCGTCGGCACCGGCGATACTATCACAGGTACAGGTCGTTATCTGAAAAGCAAAAAAAGCAGTGTCACGCTGGTAGCCGTTGAGCCAACCGATTCTCCGGTAATTACTCAAACGCTGAATGGCGAAGAAGTGAAACCAGGTCCGCACAAAATTCAGGGTATTGGTGCCGGTTTTATTCCGGGCAACCTGGATCTGGAACTGCTGGATCGCGTCACGCTGATCACTAATGACGAATCTATTCAGATGGCACGCCGCCTGATGGATGAAGAAGGCATCCTGGCGGGGATTTCTTCCGGTGCAGCTGTAGAAGCCGCAGTGAAATTGTCAAAAGAACCGGAGTTTGCTGATAAAACTATCGTCGTTATCCTGCCATCTTCCGGCGAGCGCTACCTGAGCACCGCATTGTTTGCAGATTTGTTTACGGAAAAAGAATTGCAACAATAATGCCACATCCTTAAAAGCGATTAAAAAAGCACCTTTCGGGGTGCTTTTTTGTGGGCTACGTCAAAGTTTATACCACTCCATCATTGATTTTACGCGCCAGGTTTAGTATTTAACCGGACAATTATTTCGCTGCGTGAAATTAATCGCTTCCATAACGCCGCCCGCTGAATCGATTTACCGATTTGTTACATGAGGGAAAAAAACGGCATAATGGCGGAATAACAGGAAAGCTTGGATCTAGGGCAAAGTGTTTTATCGCTGAGTGCGCTATTTTCTCTTTTCTGTTGCATCTGAACCTGCCCCTGAACCATAGTCAGGCGCTAATCTCTACAGGCTAAAGTGAAGCCTATAAGCTAAACTTTAGTCCCACAACATTACTTTAATAAGTTGGGGAAACAACAATGTTCCAGCAAGAAGTTACTATTACCGCTCCTAATGGTCTGCACACTCGCCCTGCTGCACAGTTCGTGAAAGAAGCCAAAGGTTTTGCTTCTGACATCACCGTGACTTCAAACGGTAAAAGCGCCAGTGCTAAAAGCCTGTTCAAACTGCAAACTCTGGGCCTGACCCAAGGTACCGTTGTGACCCTCTCAGCTGAAGGTGAAGACGAGCAAAAAGCCGTTGAACACTTGGTAAAACTGATGGCAGAGCTCGAGTAACAACAGCCGCTCTTATATAGTTTAAACCAGTCAAGAGAAAGGTAGGGTTATGATTTCAGGCATTTTAGTATCTCCCGGTATCGCTTTCGGCAAAGCACTTCTGTTGAAAGAAGATGAAATAGTCATCAACCGGAAAAAAATCTCTCCTGATCAGGTTGATCAGGAAGTTGAACGTTTCCTTGCTGGCCGTGCGAAAGCATCAGCCCAGTTGGAAGTGATCAAGACCAAAGCCGGTGAGACCTTCGGTGAAGAGAAAGAAGCCATCTTCGAAGGCCACATCATGTTGTTGGAAGACGAAGAGCTTGAACAGGAAATCATAGCCCTCATCAAAGACGAGCACGCTTCTGCGGATGCGGCTGCTTTCTCTGTGATTGAAGGCCAGGCGAAAGCCCTGGAAGAGCTGGACGATGAATACCTGAAAGAACGTGCGGCTGACGTACGTGATATCGGTAAACGTCTGCTGCGCAACATTTTGGACATGGCTATCGTTGATCTGAGTTCAATCCAGGACGAAGTTATTCTGGTTGCGACCGATCTGACGCCATCAGAAACCGCACAGCTGAACCTGAACAAGGTTCTGGGCTTCATTACTGATTTGGGTGGTCGTACTTCTCACACCTCAATCATGGCACGTTCACTGGAACTACCTGCCATCGTCGGCACCAGTGATGTGACCAAACAAGTCAAAAATGATGATTATCTGATCCTCGACGCTGTAAACAATAAAATCTATGTCAACCCGACGGCAGACGTTATTGATGAGCTGAAAGCGGTTCAGAACCAGTACATCTCTGAAAAAGACGAACTGACCAAACTGAAAGACCTGCCGGCGATTACGCTGGACGGCCATCAGGTGGAAGTTTGTGCCAACATCGGTACCGTGCGCGACGTCGCCGGTGCAGAGCGCAATGGCGCTGAAGGTGTCGGCCTGTATCGTACAGAATTCCTGTTCATGGACCGTGACAGCCTGCCTACCGAAGAAGAGCAATTCCAGGCATATAAAGCCGTTGCTGAAGCGATGGGTTCACAGGCAGTTATCGTACGTACCATGGACATCGGCGGTGATAAAGACCTGCCGTACATGAACCTGCCAAAAGAAGAAAACCCATTCCTGGGCTGGCGTGCAATCCGTATCTGTCTGGACCGTAAAGAAATTCTTCACGACCAACTGAAAGGTATTCTGCGTGCTTCTGCGTTCGGCAAACTGCGCATCATGTTCCCGATGATCATTTCTGTTGAAGAAGTGCGTGAACTGAAAGCAGAACTCGAAATGCTGAAAGTTGAGCTGCGTGAAAAAGGCCAGGCATTCGATGAAACGATCGAAGTCGGCGTGATGGTTGAGACTCCAGCGGCTGCTGTGATTGCTCATCATCTGGCGAAAGAAGTCGATTTCTTCAGTATTGGTACAAACGATCTTACCCAGTATACTTTGGCGGTGGATCGCGGTAATGAGCTGATTTCTCATCTGTACAACCCAATGTCTCCGTCTGTACTTGGTTTAATTAAACAAGTTATTGACGCATCTCATGCTGCCGGTAAATGGACAGGGATGTGTGGCGAGCTAGCCGGTGACGAACGTGCTACACTTCTTCTATTGGGCATGGGGTTAGATGAGTTCAGCATGAGTGCTATCTCTATCCCACGCATCAAGAAAATTATTCGCAATACAAACTTCGAAGATGTGAAAGCGCTGGCAGATCAGGCCCTGGCCCAACCTACGGCGCAAGAGTTGATGAACCTGGTTAACAAGTTCATTGAAGAAAAAACACTCTGCTAATTGCGCGATGCTGTAAAGCTGCCCAAATTAATGCTTAGGAGAAGATCATGGGTTTGTTCGATAAACTGAAATCATTGGTTTCGGATGATAAAAAAGACGTTGGCATCATTGAAATCGTGGCGCCGCTGTCTGGTGAAATTGTCAACATTGAAGACGTGCCTGACGTTGTTTTCGCTGAGAAAATCGTAGGCGACGGTATTGCTATCAAACCAGCGGGCAACAAAATGGTTGCTCCGGTTGACGGGACTATCGGTAAAATCTTCGAAACTAACCATGCTTTCTCAATCGAATCCGACAGTGGCATCGAACTGTTTGTTCACTTCGGTATCGACACCGTTGAACTGAAAGGCGAAGGCTTCAAACGTATCGCCGAAGAAGGTCAGCGTGTTAAGAAAGGCGATTTGGTAATCGAATTTGATCTGGCCCTTCTGGAAGAGAAAGCGAAGTCTACCCTGACTCCGGTTGTTATCTCTAACATGGACGAGATCAAAGAGCTGATTAAACTGACCGGTAGCGTGACTGTGGGCGAAACCCCAATCATCCGCATCAAGAAGTAATCAGCCCGAAGAAATAAGAAGTTAAAAAACGGCGCCTTGTGC